>NZ_VFVB01000006.1:0-400464 GCF_006658535.1 Mesorhizobium sp. B2-4-13
ACTCAAGCCCGCTTGCGGGCTTGAGCAACTTGGATTCATGGGCGTGCTTTATGGACTTCTTAGAAGTCCATGCCGCCACTCAAGCCCGCTTGCGGGCTTGAGCAACTTGGATTCATGGGCTTGCTTTATGGACTTCTTAGAAGTCCATGCCGCCACTCAAGCCCGCTTGCGGGCTTGAGCAACTTGGATTCATGGGCGTGCTTTATGGACTTCTTAGAAGTCCATGCCGCCCATGCCGCCCATGCCGCCGCCGCCCATGCCGCCAGGCATGCCGCCGCCAGCCGAATCCTTCTTCGGAGCTTCGGCGATCATGGCTTCGGTGGTGACGAGCAGGCCGGCGACCGAGGCCGCGTCCTGGAGGGCCGTGCGCACGACCTTGACCGGATCGACGATACCCATGACGATCATGTCGCCATATTCGCCGGTCTGGGCGTTGTAGCCGAAGGTCGCGCCCTTGTTCTCAAGGATCTTGCCGGCAACGATCGAGGCTTCCGCACCAGCGTTGGCCGCGATCTGGCGGGCCGGAGCCTGCAGCGCACGACGCACGATGTTGATGCCGGCGGCCTGGTCGGCGTTGACGCCGGTCACCTTGATGTTGGCCGAAGCGCGCAGCAGGGCGACGCCACCGCCAGCAACGATGCCTTCTTCCACGGCCGCGCGGGTCGCGTTGAGGGCGTCATCGACGCGGTCCTTCTTTTCCTTGACTTCGACTTCCGTCGCACCGCCGACGCGGATCACCGCAACGCCGCCGGCGAGCTTCGCCAGACGTTCCTGCAGCTTCTCCTTGTCGTAGTCCGAGGTGGTCTCCTCGATCTGCTGCTTGATCTGGGCGACGCGGCCCTGGATCTCGGCTTTCTTGCCGGCGCCGTCGACGATGGTGGTGTTCTCCTTGGAGATCGACACCTTCTTGGCGCGGCCGAGCATGTTGAGGCCGACATTCTCGAGCTTGATGCCGAGGTCTTCCGAAATGACCTGGCCACCGGTCAGGATGGCGATGTCTTCCAGCATGGCCTTGCGGCGATCACCGAAGCCCGGCGCCTTGACGGCGGCGATCTTCAGGCCACCACGCAGCTTGTTGACGACCAGCGTGGCGAGCGCCTCGCCTTCGACGTCTTCCGAGATGATGAGCAGCGGCTTCGAGGTCTGCACGACGGCTTCGAGGACCGGCAGCATCGCCTGCAGGTTGGAGAGCTTCTTCTCGTGCAGGAGGATGTAGACGTCCTCCAGCTCGGCAACCATCTTGTCGGCGTTGGTCACGAAGTAGGGCGAGAGATAGCCGCGGTCGAACTGCATGCCTTCGACGACTTCGAGTTCGGTCTCGGCGGTCTTGGCTTCCTCAACCGTGATGACGCCTTCGTTGCCGACCTTCTGCATCGCTTCCGCGATCATCTTGCCGACCGACTCGTCGCCATTGGCCGAGATCGTGCCGACCTGGGCAACTTCCTCGGAGGTCTTGATCTTCTTGGCGGCCTTGCCGAGAGCAGCGACCACTTCGGTGACGGCCAGATCGATGCCGCGCTTCAGGTCCATCGGGTTCATGCCGGCCGCAACCGACTTGTGGCCTTCCTGGACGATCGACTGCGCCAAAACGGTCGCGGTCGTGGTGCCGTCGCCGGCGATGTCGTTGGTCTTCGAAGCAACTTCGCGGACCATCTGCGCGCCCATGTTCTCGAACTTATCTTCAAGCTCGATTTCCTTGGCGACGGT
Source organism: Mesorhizobium sp. B2-4-13 (assembly GCF_006658535.1). Classification (NCBI taxonomy): domain Bacteria; kingdom Pseudomonadati; phylum Pseudomonadota; class Alphaproteobacteria; order Hyphomicrobiales; family Phyllobacteriaceae; genus Mesorhizobium; species Mesorhizobium sp. B2-4-13. The sequence continues at coordinate 1,708 of NZ_VFVB01000006.1, forward strand.
GACGCCGTCCTTGGTGATGCGCGGGGCGCCGAACGACTTGTCGATGACGACGTTGCGGCCCTTGGGACCGAGCGTGACCTTCACCGCGTCGGCGAGGATGTTGACGCCGCGCAGCATGCGCTCACGGGCATCGCGAGAGAATTTTACGTCTTTGGCAGCCATGTTTTAGCTCCTGGCAGGGGCTCGGATAGAGCCCGAAAAATTCAAGTTGAGGGTGAGGCCGATAATCAGCCGATGATGCCCATGATGTCGGATTCCTTCATGATCAGAAGGTCTTCGCCATTGAGCTTGACTTCGGTGCCCGACCACTTGCCGAACAGGATGCGGTCGCCGGCCTTGACGTCCAGCGGGACCAGCTTGCCAGCTTCGTCACGAGCGCCGGAGCCGACGGCGATGATCTCGCCTTCCTGCGGCTTTTCCTTCGCCGTATCCGGGATGATGATCCCGCCAGCGGTCTTGGATTCGGATTCGACCCGGCGAACGACCACGCGGTCATGAAGCGGGCGGAACTTCGACTTTGCCATTTTTTCTTCCTCGATGAGAACGGTGAGAAACAGTTCCTCCGTCCGGCGGCGCCGGACACATAGTTAGCACTCACCAAAGGCGAGTGCTAACGTGGCGCTGAAATAGGCCGCCGACCTGCCAGAGTCAAGGCGCGCGGAGCGCCTCTTGGTAGGATGGCGATGACTTATCGAAGCTTGGCCGAACCGAGCACCAGGAGCGGACAACGTTCCGCCAGGGGATAACTGCCGCTTGGCACGACGCGCACCTGGTCGAACCAACCGCGCGCCTCATCCTCCAGCATGGCCAGCGTCGCGAAGCTGTACTTCGTTTCGGAGCCCGCATAGACGTCGATCGTGTTGATGGATGCCATGCTCCATCCGGTGCATGCGGCAAGGGCCTCCCGATTCGGAAACAGCTTGTCGAATGCCGCACGGATTGCTTGCACATCGACGCTGCTGTCGCAGTCGCCGGTCGTGCACGCCATGGCTATCCGCCATTTGAGCGCGTGGAAATTCTCGATTCCGCCGGCCAGGACCAGAGCTTCGATGCCGCGCAGGTCATCCGCGGTTTCCGGCCGAGCGAACACGCGGATCGCCGCACGCCGGCCAGGCTTTAGCACCCTTGCGATTTCACCGAACAGCGAACCGCGCGCGGCCTTGGTGTCGACCGCCGACAGGCAGCCGTCGCCGATGACCGCGTCGAAACATTCCCGCTCGACCGGGAGGTCAAGCCAGTTGCCGGCCATCGCCCTTCGCGAGATGTTGTCGCCGGCCCATACGCCGGAAATCATGGCAGCCGATTGATCGATCGCCAGCATCGATCTGCCTAGAACCGCCAGTTCAGGTGTCACCCCAAGCAGAAGGACATCGGCATTTCCGAGATCGAGTTCGCGCTCGAATATGCCGACGGTTTCCGGCGTCGGCCGGAGCGGGGCGTCCAGGAGCTTCCAGTGCCGATGATAACTATCCCAATGATTCGTCATGCAGACCCGTTGGAGCCCAGGAAAGTCTGGCATTGATTGATTAGAGCCGCTTAATGGAAGTGGGGATGGAAGCCAAGGGGTTAGCTGGTGGCGCGCATCATTGTCATAACGCATGAGCATGACCGGTTCCTCGGTCGCGGCGGCCTTCTGCTGCGCCGGAATAGCCGTTACATGCTTTTCGATATTCTGGAGGACCTGAAGAGGCGGGGCCATTCGGTCCGGATTCAGCCTGGCCTCTCCGTACAATCCAGCGCCGATGTCGCGGTTCTGCACGTCGATGCGACAACGACGCCGGCAGATTATCTCGACTATGCGCGGCGTTTTCCCTTATGCCTCAATGTCGGGGCCGCCGACATATCGAAACGGCGGGTAAGCGGAGCGCTTCTGGCCGAGGGCGACGGCTGGCTGGGCCCGGTCATCGTCAAAAGCAATCTCAACAACCAGGGCATTCCGGAGACACGGCTCAATCGGCGGTCGAGGCGTGCCGGCCAACCGGCATCCTTTGCGCACGTGCCAGCCATGCCGTCCTACGAGGTCTACCAATCCCGGGACGACGTTCCCGATGGCGTCCTCGATCGCGATGATCTGGTCGTGGAAAAGTTCATCCCGGAAAAAGAACCTGACGGCTTTGCGGTGCGCTTCTGGGTGTTTTGCGGAGAGCGCGAGCGCTGCACCCGCTACGTCTCGCCAAACAGCCTGGTCAAGGCATCGGAAACGATCCGGCGCGAGCCCGCCGCTGTTCCCGACGAACTGCGCGAACGGCGGCGTGAACTCGGCTTCGACTATGGGAAATTCGATTTCGTCATGCATGAGGGCAGGGCTGTTCTCCTCGATGCCAACAAGACGCCCGGCCGCCCGCAGAACCTGGTGAAGATGTTCGCGGCCGGCGCTTCCGACCTGGCCGATGGTTTCGAAGGCCTCATCCGCCGGGCGAGATAGGTCCCCGGTTGCCGGTCGCTAAAGAAACAGCCGCAACTGGGTGTGGATGATCGATCGGTAATCCTCGATGGTCCGGCGGCTTTCCACTTCGCCTTGCGCAAGCGCCAGGCGCACAACGCCGCCGGCGAGCTGGAAGATCAGCAGAACCATGCGTTCGAATTGCTCGTGCTTTTCCGGCTCGAGCAAGGCGATGACGTGGTCGCAGAACATCTTGGCCTGATGCCGGGTTTCGGCGATGTCGAGGTTCTTGAGCGCCTTGTCGGCCTGGATGGCGTTCTGCAGATCCTGGATGGCCGGATCGCCGGCGACCCGGCTGAGGTAGTCGTCAAGCAGCCGGTCGGACGCGGCGATGACGTCCTTGGCTTCGCGGACATCGGCGACGATCGCCGTCAATCGCGACCGGCTGACCTCCGAGAACCGCTCATAGAGCATCGCCAGGATCGCCGACTTGTTGGGGAAGTAGTGGTAGACGGTGGCGATCGGCCCGCCCGCCAGCATGCCGACCTCCTTCATGGTGACGGCGTCGATGCCTTTCTCGCCGATCAGCCGCATGGTGGTCGACAGGATGGCGTCGATGCGCTCGCGGCTGCGCTCCTGCTTGGGCCTGCGCCTGGGCTCGGTGATCGTTCGACTTGCTTGCGTCATGCACCGATCTTTCGCACGAGTTCCCAAATTCCGGTTGACAAGAAATATGATCAAGTATCAGTTTCTGGAATGCTGACAGACTGTCAGCTTTTTTGCTGTGCGGCAAGGACGTTGGGAGGCGCCTATGGCTTCGACAAGCGCTGATCTTCAGGGCGAAGGCGACTGGCTGGTCGGCAATCCCAGCGGCGGGCAGCTCGCCTCGGCCCTGTGGATCGGGTCGGTCGGCCTGCTCATTCTCGGTCTGCAGCCCGTCCTGCTCGGCGCCCTCTATACCGAGGGCCATGTCAGCGGCGACGAACTGGCGCTGGTCGCCACCGCCGAGATGATCGCCATCGCCATCGGTTCGGCGATCGTCGCGATGCTGCTTTCCGCCCACAACATGCGGTGGAAAAGTGCCGTCCTCCTGCAGCTCTTGGCGCTGGCCAATGTGTGGACCGCCTATGCCGCCGGCGCCCACACGCTGATGGCGGCCCGCGCGCTGGCCGGCCTTGCCGAAGGCGGCCTTGTCGCGGTCGCCACCGAACTGATTGCCCGTTCGCGGCGCGCCGAACGCATCGGCGGCTATTTCGTCACCATGCAGACCCTGGCGCAATGCGCACTTGCCCTGGTGCTGGCGCTCTATGTCATTCCAGCCGCCGGGTCGGCTGGCGGCTTCCTCGTTCTTGCCGTCGTCTGCGTCGCGTCGCTGGTGGTCGCCTTTGCTGTCCCTGCCGATTATGCCGATCTGCCGAAGGACGAAAACCTCGCCAATGTGCTGACGGTTCCCTCGATCACCGCGCTGTTGTCGGTCTTCTGCTACTTCATGTTCTTCGGCGCCGTATGGGCCTTTCTGGAGCCGCTTGGCGCCCAATTCGGCATCGATGACCGCACCGTCGGGCTGATCGTCTCGGCCAGCCTCGCGGCGCAGGTGCTGGGCGCGATGACGGCGACCGTGTTCGAGGCGCGCATCGACTATCGCCTTGCCATCGCGGCGATCGGCCTCGCCGCGCTTGTCGCCTCGCTCGTGCTTGCCAGCGGGCCCGGCCTCACGATGTTCTGGGTCGTCGCCCTGATCATGGGTTTTATCCTGCTGTTCATCGTGCCCTACCAGATCCGGCTGGCGATCACCGCCGACGAGACCCGCACCGCCGTGCTGCTGGTGCCGGCCGCCCAGCTTTTCGGCCTGGCGATCGGACCGGTCGCGGCGTCGCTGCTCATCGACGGCAAGGAGTTTCGCCCGGTTCCCGAGTTCGCCGCCGCAAGTGCTGTCGCCAGCGTGGCGTTGCTCGGCCTGTTTGTCCTGGCGGCGCGGCGTCGCCGCGCGATTGCGTGAGCCCCATGTCGAACAGCTGGAGCAACTGGTCCGGCTTTGTCACCGCCGAGCCGCGGCTGCTTGCCAGTCCGGCCGATGCCGGCGAACTCGGCGATCTCATTCGCACCGCACCCGGCCCGGTCCGCGTCGTCGGCGCCGGTCACTCCTTCACGCCATTGGTGAAGTCCCAAGGCACCATCCTGTCGCTGGAGAAGCTGGAAGGGCTGGTCGCGCATGACGCGAAAAAACATCAGGCGTGCGTGCGGGCGGGGACGCGGCTTGGTCCGCTCATGCACATGCTGCAAGGCATCGGCCAGGGCCTGCCCAATATGGGCGACATCGACCGCCAGGCGATAGGCGGCGCGTTGGGCACGGCCACCCATGGCTCGGGGCCCACGCTGGGCGCCTATCACACACAGCTGGAAACGGTGCAGATCGTCGACGGGCTTGGCAAGGTCCGCGACTTCAAGCGGGAAGGGGATCAGGAAACGATCCATGCGGTCGGCGTTGCGCTTGGCGCCTTCGGTGTGCTTAGCGAAGTGACGTTGAACAACATCGCGACCTACCGGCTGCGGCGCCGCAAATGGGTGCTGCCGATAGCCGACATGCTGCGCGATTTCGAAAAGATGATGAGCGAGCACCGGTCGGCCGAATTCTACTACATCCCATTTTCAGGCTACGCGCAGTTCATCGCCAGCGACTTCAGCACCGAGGCGACCACCCCGCGCCCCACCGACGATGACGAGGGCTCGCTGCGCACGCTGCGCCGCCTGCGCACCGGGCTTGCCTGGCTGCCGTCGCTGCGCCGCAGGCTGATCCTGGGCGCGGTCGCCAAGGTGCCGGCCGAGGATTACGTGCAGGACTGGCTCAACGTCTATGCCAGCGACCGGCAGACCAGGTTCAACGAAATGGAATATCACCTTCCGTTCGAGGAGGGGCCGAAGGCGCTGGCCGAGATCATCGAACTGACCGAGAAGCATTTTCCGGAAGTTTATTTTCCGATGGAAGTGCGGTCGGTGGCATCGGACGAATTCTGGCTCTCGCCTTTCCACAAAAGGCTCACCTGTTCCATCGCCATTCACCATGACGCGGCGAACGATCCGTTGCCGTTCATGCGCGCGGCCGAGCCGATCTTCCGCGGATATGGCGGCAGGCCGCACTGGGGCAAGATGCACAGCCTGAAAGCGGCCGACCTGAAAAAGCTCTATCCGCGCTGGGACGATGCGATGGCGGTGCGCCGCGACATCGATCCGCAAAACCGCTTCGTCTCACCCTATATGGCCGACCTGTTCGGCATCGAACCCAGTTCTTTCGGCATCCAGCCATGAAGGCGTATTTCGCCACGCTTTCGGATGCGCTGAGAGAGGCGGGCATTTTCCAACCCTGCCTGCTGCTCGACCTCGATCGGCTGGATGGCAACATTGCCCTGGTGAAGAAGCGGCTTGACCCCAGTCTTGCCGTCCGTTTGGTCGACAAGTCGCTCGCTTGCCTGCCGCTGCTCTCCCATATCGGCAAGGCGCTTGGAACCCACCGCCTCATGACCTTCCATCCGCCGATCACCGAGGCGGTGCTGAAGGCGTTCCCGGATGCGGATCTGCTGTACGGCAAACCGATGCCGGTTGGCGCGGCCAGGGCGGTGCTTTGCAGAGGCGACGTGGCTTGGTCGCGGGTCTGCTGGCTGATCGATACACAGGAGAGACTGGCGGAATATGGCGCGCTCGCCGACGAACTCGGCGCCGAATTGCGCATCGCTTTCGAAATCGATGTCGGACTGCATCGCGGCGGCTTTGCCGAACCGGCGGCCCTGTCGCGGGCGCTGAATGCGCTGCCTACCCACAAAGGGCTGCGCTGCGAAGGCGTCATGGCCTATGAGGCGCATGCGCCGCACATACCCGGCCTGTTCGGTGGACCGGCCAAGGCGTTGGCGCAAGCCTCCGAACAGGCCGCCGCTTTCGTCGCGCGCCTCGGCGCCGACCAGCGCCATGTCCTGAACATTGGCGGCAGCAAGACCGCGCTGCTTCATCATGGCGGCATTGCCAATGAAGTGTCGATGGGCTCGGCCTTCGTGCTGCCCGTCGATTTCGACACGCCCGGCCTTGAGGGCTTCCAGCCGGCGGCCTTCATCGCGACGCCAATCCTGAAAGTGGTCGAGCCGATGCTGCCTGGCCCGCCGGCGGTCTCGCGCCTGCTGCAGGCGCTGGGCCGGTTTCCGCGCAAGGGCTGCTATCTCTATGGCGGCAAGTGGATGGCCGAACCGGTGTTTCCCGAACGCATGACGACAAACGGCCTGCTTGGCCTGTCTTCCAACCAGCAATTCATGGGTCTGCCCGCCCAGGCCGTCGTCAGGCCCGGTGACTATGCGTTCCTGCGGCCCACGCAGAGCGAGGCCGTGCTGCAGCACTTCGGACCGATCGCGGTGCTTTCCGGTGGCAGGATCGTCGACCGCTGGCCGGTGTTGCCGATGATGTAAGCATCTCGGGCGCCTTCGTTGATAGTTGACTCCGTCAAGTAAATGATCGATCCTGTGCCAGCAGGAGATGACTCGAATGACAATCCGCCATCAGCCAGACAAGGCTGCGCCCAACAAGGGCCTGATCGATGCGGTGCGGGCGTTCAACCGCTTCTACACCCGCCAGATCGGACTGCTCGATGAAGGGCTGCTGAAGAGCGCCTTCTCGCTGACCGAGGCACGCGTGCTCTACGAACTGGCGCATCGTGACGGACTGACCGCGACCGATCTCGGGCGCGATCTCGGTCTCGACGCCGGCTATGTCAGCCGTTTGCTGAAGAAGTTCGAGCGCCTTCACCTCATCTCCAGGGCCACGCTGGCTTCGGACGCTCGGCAATCGTCGATCGCGCTGACGCCGGCGGGCAGGAACGCCTTCGCGCCGCTGAACCAGGGTTCGCACGACCAGGTCGCGGCGCTGCTCGATCGTCTGCCTGCGTCGGAACAGGAGCGTCTGGTCAAGTCCATGCGCACGGTGCAGCGTCTGCTGGATGACGATGCCGAGCCCAAAATCCCTTATCTGCTGCGGCCGCCGCAGGTCGGCGACATTGGCTGGATCATCCGCCGGCAAGGCATGCTCTACGCGCAGGATTATGGCTGGGACGAAACCTATGAGGCGCTGGTCGCCGAAATCCTCGCGGCGTTCGTAAAATCCTACGATCCGAAATGGGAGCGCGGCTGGATCGCCGAGCGCGAAGGCGAGGTCGTCGGCTCGGTCTTCGTCGTGCGCAAGTCGGATCAGGTGGCCAAGCTCAGGCTGCTCTATGTCGAACCTTCGGCGCGGGGCCTCGGCATCGGCAAGCGCCTGGTCGAGGAATGCATCGGCTTTGCCCGCGCCAGAGGGTACAGGACGCTGACCCTATGGACCAACGACATTCTGACCGCCGCCCGGCACATCTACCAGACGGCCGGTTTCAGGCTGATCGAGGAAGAGCCTCACCATTCCTTCGGCAAGGATCTGGTCGGCCAGAACTGGGAACTGGAGCTGTAGCAGCGCGTCATGCCTTGACGGGCACCCAGATCTCCAGCCCGCCATTGCCGGTGTGGGCATCGAATTCAGGCCCGTAGCGCTCGAATTCCGGCGCATCGGCAACCTCATGGCCGGATGCCGGCAGCCAGCTGTTCCAGATCGTATTGATCGTTCGCCGGATGGTCGAGATGTGTTCGCGATGCGTGAAAACGGCGTATCTCTGCGCCGGCACCCGCACCCGTTGGAACTCCTTCGGCAGATCGGCGAAGTCGCGCACCTCGACGCCGACGACATAATCGAAATTGCCGGCATCGTCGCCATTGAGGCAGACGCCGTAGAAAACGCCGGCCACTTGCCCGGGGATGTGGCCGATATGGGGAGCGAAGCGCTGCCATTGCATTGGAATGCCGGCGCTGGACTCACAACTGTAGCGCTCGCCCAGTCCGGCGATGAGGAATGGCCGGCTGGTCTCGAAGCGCGGTGGTTCAAGTGTGGTCAAAAGCGAATTGTCCATCAGGATGGGCTCCACGAGGTCGAGGGTCTCAGTCGAACCTTGCGCGCGCACCAGTTCCGGCGTGGTGCCGAACTGGTCGCGGAAGGCCCGGGTGAATGCCTCATGCGAGTGGTAGCCGGCGTCGAGCGCGACGCACAGGATGTCGGGCGCCCCGCCGGCGAGCCTCCGTGCCGCCTCGGTCAGCCGGCGCGAGCGCATATAACCCATGACGGAGCGGCCGGTGGCGGCGCCGAAGGCGCGCGTCACATGAAAGCGCGACACGCCGCTGCTTTGGGCAACGTCGTCGAGCGTAACAGCCTCCGGCAGGTGGCTTTCGACAAACCATAGCGCCTTCTCGGTCGGGTTCATGTGTTCCTCGCATGTGGCGTCCTCACTCTGGCGCCTCGTTGCCCGGCCAGCTTGATCGAAATTGCGCATCGCGCAAATAGGCGATCGGGCCCGCGCGGTGTCGTCCGCGCGGCCCGTCGTCTATCGTTGGCTCGGATGACCGGCAAATCGCCGTTGAACGGCCGACTGGTTCAGCGGTAGCGCGCCTGATTCCATTTGTGGCCAAGCAGCGAAAGGATGATGATCAGCCCGTTGAAGAACTGGACGTAGAAGCCGCTGAGCCCAGCCGCCACGACGCCGGTTTGGATGAACGACACCGTGACGGCGCCGATCGCGCCGCCGGCCACTGTGCCGATGCCACCCCAGGTCGGCGTGCCGCCGACGAACACCGAGGCCAGCACCGGCAAGAGATAACCGTCGCCGGCGGTTGGCCACCAGGTGAAGTTGATCATTACCGAAAACGTGCCGGCGATCGCGGCCCCGATGCTGACGAAGACGAACACTTTCACCCGCACGCGCTTGACGTCGATGCCCATCTGCTGGGCACTGTCGGGATTGTCACCGACAACCTTCACCTGCGCGCCGAAGCGGTGGCGGTTATATAGCATCGCCGAAAGGACGACGAAGGCGATGGCCCAGAAGATCTGCACCGGAATGCCCAGGACCTGACTGGAGAAGATCCTGTAGGCCCAGCTGTCGGCAAGGCTGGTCAGCGAAGTCGATCTGCCCTCATTGATGATCTGGATCAGGCCGCGCAGCAGGAAATTCATGCCGAGCGTGGCGATCAGCGACGACAGCCCGCCATAGACCACCAGCGACCCGACGAGGAAGCCGAGCAGCGTGCCGGTGACCAGCGCCGCCGCAATGCCGAGGAACGGATCGTAGCCCGCCTGCACCACCAGCGCGAAGACCCAGGAGGCAAAACCCATCGTCGCCGGAAACGACAGGTCGATCTCGCCGCAGGTGACGACGAAGACCAGCGGCACGACCACGAACAGCGCCACGGGAAGCGTGGTGAGCACGGCGCTGTAGAGATACCAGGTTGTGAAGACCGTCGGGTTGGCGATCACGAAGACCGCCATCATGACGACGAACACGCCGAGCGTGCCAAGCGACGCGCGGTTGTCAAGGATGAAGCCGCGCATCCAGTGATCGGACGGGTGCTTCCACTCGTTCTGGGAACTGCCTTGGCGGGAAATGCCGGCCGACGGCTCGTGCAGATCGGGCTCCATGGTCTTGCTCATCGTGCTCTCTGCTCCGCGTCGCCGGTGTCTTGCAGCCCGGCCAACCCGCCCGGATGCGCGACGTCTTCCATGAAGTTGATGAGGTCTTCGGCCGACTTGACCTCGCTGCGATCGGCGGTGAGCGCGACCTTGCCGCGATCCAGCACCACGAAGCGATCGGCGATGTCGAAGACATGATGGATGTTATGGCCGATGAACAGGATCGAGCGGCCGCTCGCCCGCACCTGGCGCACGAAATGGAAGACCTTGGCGGTCTCGGTCAGAGACAGCGCCGTCGTCGGCTCGTCGAGGACGATCAGTTCCGCCTGCTTGTAGATGGCGCGCGCGATCGCCACGCCCTGGCGTTCACCGCCCGAAAGCTGGCCGACGATCGAATGCGGCGTGAACACTTTCGAGGTGAAGCCGATCTCGCGCATCAGCCGGCTCGCTTCCTCGATTTCCTTGCCGACCTTCAGCCAGCCGAAAGGGCCGGTGAGTTCGCGGCCCATGAAGATGTTGCGGACGATCGTCTGCTGCACGGCCAGTGCCCGGTCCTGGAACACCGTTTCGATGCCGGCCTCGCGCGAACGTGCCGCATTCCATCCGGTCACCGGCTTGCCGCGGATGAGAATCTCGCCGCTGGTCGGCTTGACCACACCGGAGAGGATCTTGATCAGCGTCGACTTGCCGGCGCCGTTGTCGCCGATGAGGCCGACCACCTCGCCGCGATCGACGCTGAGATTGACCCCGCCAAGTGCGTAGACATGGCCGTAGGACTTAGCGATATCGCGCAGTTCTATGAGACGTTCGGCCATCGCATCCTCGCTTGATTGTCTGGCGCCAGCCTTCTCGCCAGCGGCCCCGCCGGCCGGGGCCTGATCCCGGCCGGCGGCTTGGGAGGTCAGCGCAGCGCCTGCTTGGCGAGTTCTGCGACGATCTCGTAATTTTCGGGCGTGACGAAACCGGCGCCGGTGTCGACATTCATAGGGGCCAGACCCAGCACCACCTGCTGGCACAGGCTGAGGATCGGCAGATAGCCCTGCAGGAATGGCTGCTGGTCGGCCGTCAATTGTACCCAGCCGCCCTTGAAGCCCTCGACGATCTGCGGGCTGGTGTCGAAGCCGAAGTTGAAGATGTCGCCAGGCTTTCTGCCAGCTGCCTGCATGTAGGTGGCGACATTGCCGAGCATCTGTCCGCCGGGATAGCCGACGGCCTTGACATCAGGATTGTTGAGCAGCGCTGCCGTAAGCACCGGTATCGCCAGATTGGGGTCGGAAGCCCATTCGCCGCTCGGCGGCGACGACAGCTGGATGACTTCGACGCCCGCCTCCTTCAAGGCCGCCACCGTGCCGCGCTCGCGTGCGCCGCGGCTCTCGTTCTCGAACGGGCCGATCATGATCGCCTTGTCGCCGGCCTTCAGCTTACCGAGCTTGAACGCTTCGGCGCCAAGTGCGCGGCCCTGCTGTTCCTGCTGCGCGCCGATATAGCCGCCACCGAACGCCGCCGTCACCTTCGGCACCGGGACGTTCTGGTACATCATCTTGATGCCCTCCTTATGCGCCTCGTCGGCGAGCGGCATGATCGCGGCGTCGCCCGGATGGCCCATCATGGCGATGCCCTGGGGCTTGACCGCGACCGCTTCGCGCAATTGCTGCACCATCTTCTCCGCGTCCCACTGGGAGAAGATGTAGTCGACCTTGGGGCCGAGATCGGCCGCCGCCTGCTTGGCGCCATTGTAGACGATGGTGCCGAAGGCGTCGCCCTCGGCGCCGCCGACGAAGAAGCGGATGTGGACGTCCTTGCACCATTGGGCGTCGAGCGCCTGCGCCGGCAAGGTGAAGATTGCGGCGGTAAGCGCCGTGGCCGCCGCCACGACGGTCGTGCGCAGAATTGTCGTCCTGATCGCGATGCTCATGCACGTTCCTCCCATTGTTTTCCTCGTCAGCCGAGGGGCCTTTGAACGATTGCTTTGGCGATGCCACTTGCGGCCGGCTCCTCCCGCCGACCGATCCTCACGCCGGATTTGGCAGGTAGCTCGCACCTCCCCGGCATAGTTTGAGATACTCCAGGGCGCGTGCCTGCCCCGTGATCTCGAGGTCGCCGCGATAGACCGGGTCGTGCCAGCCTTCGATGTCGATGGCGCCCTTGTACCCGGCCAGCCTCAGTTCACTGATCACCCGGGTCCAGTCGCTGTCGCCGAAGCCGGGCGTGCGCATCTGCACGAAAGGCAGGCGGCCGAACACGCCGTTCTCGCGGATGACGTCCCAGCGCACCGTGGCGTCCTTGCCGTGGACATGAAAGATGCGATGCGCCCATTTGCGGATCTGCGGCATCGGATCGATCAGGTAGACGAGTTGGTGGCAGGGCTCCCATTCGAGACCGAGATTGTCGTTGGGCAATTCGTTGAACATCAGCTCCCAGGCATCCGGATTGTGGGCGATGTTCCAGTCCCCGCCGGCCCAATTGCCGTCCATGGCGCAATTCTCGAAGGCGATGCGCACGCCCTTGTCGGCGGCGCGTCTGGCCAGTTCGCCCCAGACCTCGCGATAGCGCGGCAGGCTGTCGGTCAGCGGTTTCCCGCGGATGCGGCCGGTGAAGCCGCTGACCAGCGTGGTGCCGAACAGATGGGCGTTGTCGATCACCGTTTTCCAGGCCTCGAGCACGCCGCGGTCGGTGTCGCCGCTCTCGAGCGGATTGCCGAACACGCCGATCGAACTGACGGTCACGTCGGCACCGCCGATCGCCTCTTCAATCTCTCCGGCGAGCCGCGGCAGATCCTTGCCGCCGAGCGTCTGCCAGAAAAAGGGCTGGATGCTCTCGAAGCCGAGCGGCAGGATTTGCCTGATATAGGCGGCCGGGTCTTCGAGATTGGCCCGCACCATGGTGCCGATCCTGATGTCGAGAAGCGGGTTCGGCATGGTCATCCTTCCTGCGATGCGATGTTCACGCGACGACCGGTCTCGGCGCTCTCGATCGCCGCGAAGACCATGGCCAGGCTCTTGATGTTGTCCGAGCCCCGTGTCTCCGGCTCGGTGCCGGTTTCCACGGCTTGCACGAAGTCGGCAATGACGCCGAGATGCCCGCCGATACGGTCGGACGGATCGAGGGGAGGCACCGTCACCAGCCCGACCTTGTCGATCAGGCCTTCGCGCTCCGGCAGCACGACTTCCGCCTTCACCTCGTCATGGCCGTCCCAGATCAGGCTGCCGCGCTCACCGACGATACGCCAGCTGCCCTCCCAACTGGTGCGAAAGCCGTCGGCGCACCAGCTGCCCCGATAGGTGAACATCCTGTTTCGGCCGAGCCCGAAAGTGGCGCTTGCCGACGACCCTTGCCGATACCAGGAATTGGCCGGCTCCCATTCCTGGCAATAGACATCGGCCGGTTCGCCATTGACCATGTAGCGAGCGGCATCGAAGGTGTGGATCGCCATGTCGAGCAACAGCACGTGACGCATCTCTTCGCGGAAACCGCCAAAGTGCGGCGCGACGAAAAAATCCGCGTGGATGCTGGTCGGCGCGCCGATGGCGCCTGAATCCAGAAAGCGGCGGATGCGCCGGACATTGGCGACATAACGGCGGTTCTGAACGACGGCGTGGACGCGGCCGGCGCGCCGCGCGGCGTCGACGATGGCGCGGGCGTTGGCCGGACTGTCGGCGAGGGGCTTTTCCGTCAGCAGGTGACAGTGATGGGCAAAGGCCGAATTGGCCACCTCGCGGCGGGCGGCCGGAACGACCACGTCGAACACCGCATCGGCTTTGGTCTGATCCAGAATGACGTCGAGATCGGTGCCGATCGCGGCCCCGGCAAGGTCGTATTCGCGGGCTCGCTGGCGTGCCCTGTCGGCGTCGAGGTCGACGAGACCGGCAATCCTGATTTCAGGGGACTGACGGGCGGCCTCGAGCCACGTTTTGCTCATGGCTCCGCACCCGACCAGGACGACGTGCAGCATCCGGCGCTCCTCCGCCAACCCCTCCCGGTTGGCATTCACGGCCTTTCCGTAAACGTTTACGATGACACACCCGAAGGCGTAGAATGTCAACCGGATTTGTGGGCCGTTCGTCTGAGTGGCCTTGGCCGCGAGGTCCGCTAATGTTAGCGGGAACGGAAGGGGATTGGTCTTGGCATCCAGCATTCACGATCTTGCGCGTCATTTGAATATTTCGATCGGCACGGTGTCGCGCGCGCTCAATGGGCGCGCCGATGTCAATGCCGAGACGCGGCAGCGCGTGCTCGATGCGGCCCGCCTACTCAACTATTCACCCAACCAGTCGGGCAGGAACCTGCGCCGGGGCACCACCCATGCCGTCGCGTTCATGCTGCAGCCCCACCCGGGCGATCAGCAATATGGCGAGCCGTTTTTCATTCCTTTCCTGAGCGGGCTGCAAGCGGCGCTGGCCGAGCACGGGCTCGACCTGATCATCGTCATGGGCGCGCCCGCCGATTATCAGCAGGAGCGCCTGCGACGGGTCGTCGAGACACGCCGCGCCGATGCCGTGCTGCTGGCCTGGACCCGGCGTGAGGACGATCGCATCGACTATCTCAGCAGGGTCGGCTTTCCCTTTGCGACGCTCGGCCGAAGCCAGTCCGGTGACGAGACCTATCCCTCGCTCGACCTCGATTTCGAGAAGGCGGGCGCCGACGCAGTCGACCGCCTTGTTGCACGCGGCCACCGCCGCATCGCAGCCATCCGGCCGTCGCTCGACCTCAACTTCGGCTATCTGTTTCTTGATGGCTATCGCAAGGCGCTGCGGCGGCACGGCATCGACATCGATCCCGAGCTGATAGCCGACGGCTTCATCAACGAAGCCGGCGGCTACGCGGTGACGCCGCAAATCATGCGCTCGAAGGATCCGCCGACAGCGATCATCTTCAACAATGACGCGATGGCGCTCGGCGGCTGCAAGGCGCTTGCCGAGATGGGGATCATGCCCGGTCAGGGCATCGCGGTGATGGTCATCGTCGATACGCCGCTCTGCCGCTATTTCTCCCCGGCGCTGACCGCTTTCCGCCCGGCATTGGAGCCGATGGGACGGCGGCTCGGCGAAATCCTGCTCGCCTCGCTGCCCGCTTTCGCCGGGCCCACGGGGCCGCAGACCATAAGGGAGGTCTGGCCGCTGGAACTGGTCGCGCGCGACAGCGATTGACCATATGTCTGTATTGTTATAACAGAACAGAGACTGCCGCCTTGCCTCGCCGCCGCGCGCGGCCTAGGCTGCGACTCGTGATGGTCCCCAAGCCGAAAGGCGAGGGGTGAAAAGGGAACGCGGTGAGACCGATTTTGGGTCGAGGCCGCGGCTGCCCCCGCAACTGTAAACGGCGAGCAAGATCCGGAATGCCACTGGCCGGCAAGGCTGGGAAGGCAGGATTGCGCGCAGACCCGTGAGCCAGGAGACCTGCCATCACTGAGTTGACCGGACGGGGTGTGCCGGGAGGAAACGTGGACATCGGTCTTGTCGGCCGATCGGCCAACATCCTTCCGTCGCCAGTTTTGAAAGTGACGGGACGTTGGACGGCGCAATCGATCGTATACACCCCGAGCCTAAACACCAGATCATCGTGTGCACCCTTTGCCGCGAGAGGGGGACCGGCGTCAGGTCGGGCGAAGATTTGTGCGCCGAATTGCGCTCCCGCCTCTCGGCTCATCACGAGCCTGGCGTGGCGCATGGTTTCGCGGTCGAGGGCGTGGCTTGCATGGCGGGTTGCGCGCGCCCCTTGGCGGTGGCTTTCCAGGCGTTAGGCAAGGCAGCCTATCTCTTCGGGTCGATCGACGCGCAGGCCGACGTTGCCGATCTGGTGCGATTTGCCAGGCTCTACGCTTCGCTTGCCGACGGCTGGTGCAATTCCGGACAACGTCCTCCGCGCCTGGCCGGCAAGACGCTGGCCCGCATCCCTGGACCCGGCACGCTGGCGGATGGCAGTCGATGACGACGCCGCTTCTCGAGACCCGCGGCCTGGGTGCGATGGCGAATGGCCGGCACCTGGTCCATGCGGTCAGCCTTTCGGTGGCATCAGGCGACCGTCTTGCCATCATCGGCCCCAACGGCGCCGGCAAGACCACGCTGCTGCGCATGCTGTCCGGCATGCTTCGGCCGAGCTTCGGAGAGGTGAAGCTCGGCGGGCGGCGCCTGGACAGGATTTCGCCCGCCGAGCGAGCCCTGCATATCGCCGTCGTGGGCCAGACCGATCAGCCGGATCCACGGCTCGCGGTGATCGACTATGTCGAGCTTGGCCGCGTCCCGCACGCCGGCCTGAGGCGCCGCGGCGAGGAACGCGACATTGTCGTGGAGGCGCTGCGCCGGACCGGTCTCCTGCCGCTGCTTGGCCGCACGATTGGTTCGCTGTCTGGTGGTGAACGCCAGCGTGCCCAGCTTGCACGCGCCATCGCGCAGCAGCCTAAAATCCTGTTCCTCGACGAGCCGACCAACCACCTCGACCCGCGCGCTCGCGCGGAACTGCTCGACCTGGTGGCCGGCTTCGGCATGACCGTGATCGCGGTGCT
This sequence comes from Mesorhizobium sp. B2-4-13, assembly GCF_006658535.1. Lineage (NCBI taxonomy): Bacteria > Pseudomonadati > Pseudomonadota > Alphaproteobacteria > Hyphomicrobiales > Phyllobacteriaceae > Mesorhizobium > Mesorhizobium sp. B2-4-13. The sequence goes on from NZ_VFVB01000006.1 coordinate 18,111, forward strand.
GCACGACCTGACGCTGGTGGCACCGTTCGCGACCAGGGTCGCGGTGATGAACGAGGCCCGGCTGCTGGCACTGGCGCCGCCGCACGAGGCGCTGACGCAGCAGCTGATCCGCGAGATTTTCGGCGTCGACGTGTTTCGCCTGCGCCATCCCACCGAAGACCGCGAGCTGACGGTGTTCGATCATCCGAACCGCGCCGCACCACCGTCCTGATCAAACCTGCCCTCCATCCGACACAGCTCAACCAAGGAGCAATCCGTGAAACGCCTTGCCTTGTCCCTCGTCTTCTCGCTGCTGGCCTCGACGGCCTTTGCCTTCCCCGTGACGGTCGACAGCTGCGGCAAGCCACTGACCTTCGACGCGCCGCCGAAGCGGGCCGTCATCCATGATCTCAACATGGCCGAGATGGCCTTCGCGCTTAAGCTGCAGCCCTCGATCGTCGGCCTGACGGGTATCACCGGATGGTACAAGGTCGGCCCCGAATTCAAGGCCGAACAGGGGTCAATTCCCGAACTGGCGCCGAAATATCCGACGCTGGAGAATCTCGTCGCCGTCGAGCCCGACTTCTTCTTCGCCGGCTGGTACTACGGCATGAAGCCCGGCGGTGACGTGACCCCCGACACGCTCGCGCCGCACGGCATCAAGACGCTGGTGCTGACCGAAAGCTGCGTCCATCTTGACAAGAGCCGCCCGGCCGCCTCCATGGACCTGCTCTATGGCGACGTCGAAAAGCTGGGCAAGATCTTCGGTAAGGAGGCAGAAGCGAAGACGCTCGTCTCCGGCTGGAAAGCGCAACTCGCCGACATCACCGCCAAGGTCGGCAGCGTCAAGGGAACACGGGTGTTCCTGTACGATTCCGGCGAGGACAAACCGTTTACCGCGGGAAAGTTCGCCATCCCCAACGCCATGATATCGGCAGCCGGCGGCGACAACGTCATGGCCGACATGGATACGAGTTGGGGCAACACGGATTGGGAGACGGTGGCGGCACGCAATCCGCAATTCCTCATCCTGCTCGATTATCAGGACGGTGGCGGCTACAGGAAATTGCTCGAGTTCCTCAAGGCGCACCCGGCGATGAAAGAGACGGACGCGGTCAGGAACGAGTGCTTCGTCGCACTTCGTTATGCCGAGCTGACGCCAGGACCGGCCAACATCGAAGCCATCGGCAAGATCGCCAGGGCGATGCATCCGGAAGCGTTCTGATGGATCCTGCCCGAGAGCACAAACCCGGCGCGCTTTCCGGACACAAGACCTTCGCGCTGGTCATGACGGCGGGTGCGGTGGCGCTCGTCGCTCTCGCGCTGCTGTCGATCGCTTATGGCTCGACGCTGATACCTCTGACCGATGTCGTCGCGGCACTTGGCCGTGCCGTCGGGCTGGACGAGCCTGAGATATCGGGCCCGGTCGGCAAGATCGTCGTCGACCTGCGGCTGCCGCGCACGATCCTGGCGATCTGTGTCGGCGGCGGGCTCGGTATCGTCGGCGCGCTTTTGCAGACGGTGACCCGCAACGATCTTGCCGACCCCTTCCTGTTCGGACTGTCGTCGGGAGCCGCTGCCGGCGCGGTTTCCGTCATCACCATCTTTGGCGACAGCTTCGGCATCTGGACCTTGCCGGTGGCTGCGTTCACCGGCGGCATACTCGCCGCCTCCATCGTGCTTTTGCTGGTCGCGCGGGTGAGGGGGCAAGGGCCGGAACGGCTGATCCTCGCCGGCCTTGCCGTCTCTTTCATGTTCACGGCCCTGACCAATTATCTGGTCTTTGCCGGCGACCAGCGTGCGGCCCATTCAGTGCTGTTCTGGACCATGGGCGGGCTCGGGCTGGCGCGCTGGGACAATGTATGGCTGGCCGCGGTCGGCGCCGGCACCATCGCGGCCTACGGGCTATGGAATCATCGCAGGCTGGACGCCTTCCTGGCTGGTGAAAGCGCTGCCGAAAGTCTTGGCGTGCCGGTGGCGCGCATGCGCAGGTCGACATTCCTCGTGGCCGCCTTCTCGACGGCAATCCTCGTCTCGGTTGCCGGCGTCATCGGCTTTGTCGGACTGATGATCCCGCATCTGTCGCGGCCGCTGGCCGGTCCCTTGCATCTGCGCCTGATCGCAAGCAGCGCGCTGTTCGGGGCTGTGCTCCTTCTGGCAAGCGATCTTCTGGCCCGGACCTTGCTGCCGCCGCAGGAACTGCCGATCGGCATCATCACCAGCTCGCTCGGCGCGTTCTTCGTCGTTACCATGGTTGTCCGAAACCGCCTTTGACAAAGGCATCCATGCCTTTCAGGCGTTGGTGCGGACGGGTGCGGCGTTCACCCGGCGCTAACCAGGATCGAGTTGCAGGTCCGCCATACGCATTTGCCGGCTTTCATACCGAAGTGGCATCTTGAATAGTAAGCACGCTTATTATATGTATCGCTCATGGTTTCAGATGGCATCGATAGATTGGGATTTTTGATCCACGACGTGCAACGCCTGATGCGCAAGCGCTTCGAGGCGCGCGCCAGCGGGCTCGGCCTATCTTCGGCGCAATGGCGGCTTCTGGTCCGCGTTGCCAAGGAGGCGGGCGTTGCACAGGCGCGGCTCGCCGAACTGCTCGAAATCGAGCCGATCAGCGTTTCACGCCTGGTCGACCGGATGGAGGAGGGCGGCTGGATCGAACGTCGCTCCGACGCGACCGACCGGCGTGTGCGCATGATCTTCCCGACCGAGAAGGCGAATGCGGCCTATGCGGACGTCAAGAGCCTTGCTGGCGAGGTCTATGAGGAATCGCTCAGCGGCGTTTCGACGGAAGACCGGCGCGTCCTGATCCGGGCGCTGGATGTAATCGTACAAAATCTGACGGACAGCGAAGCTTCGTCGCTTGAAAAGATCAAGAGTGCGGAAGGTGCGGCAGCATGAACGCAGTAGCCAAGGTAGAAGAAAACGCTCCCAAGGTGGAGATGGAAGCGCCGGTCAAGCCGGCATCAGCCCCGGTCGCGGTCGCTCCTCCCGTGCAACCCGCGCCGGCGCCGAAGAAGAAGCGCCGCATCGGCCGCTTCTTCTTGATGTTCGCCTTGCCGGCGGCATTGATCATCGGCGGCGGCTATGTCTGGGTGACGGGCGGCCGCTACCAGGAAACGGAAAACGCCAATCTGCAGCAGGCCAAGGTGTCGATCGCCTCTGACACGGCCGGTCGTATCGTCCAGGTCGCCATATCGGACAACCAGACGGTCAAGCAGGGCGATCTCCTGTTCGCCATCGACCCCGAGCCCTACCGGATCGCGCTCGCCCAGGCGGACGCCGCGGTCGCTACCGCGCGCCTCAATGTCGAGCAGTTGCGCGCGGCCTATAGCCAGGCGCAGTCGCAGCAGAAGTCCGCTGCCAGCGAGGTCGACTATGCGCAGTCGCAATTCGATCGCGCCGCCGATCTTGCCCAGAAGGGCATCAACGCCAAGTCATCGCTGGATCAGGCCAAGAACGATCTCGACAAAGCCAGGCAGCAACTGGCTGTTGCCGAGCAAGGCATCATCAGCGCCAAGGCGGCACTCGGCGGCAACCCCGACATCGAAACCGACAAGCATCCGACGGTGATGTCGGCGCTCGCGGCGCGCGACAAGGCTGCCTATGATCTGGAGCAGACCACCGTGAAGGCGCCTGCCGATGGTGTCGTCTATCAAGCCGCGTCCTTCAAGGTCGGCCAGTATGTCGGCTCCGGCACACCGTTGTTCGCGCTGGTCGAGACCGGCGACACCTGGGTCGACGCCAATTTCAAGGAAACCCAACTGACCAACATGAAGCCGGGCCAGAAGGCGGAGATCGTGGTCGATACCTATCCGGGCAGGACCTTCAAGGCGACGGTCAGGGCTATCGGTGCCGGCACCGGCGCGGACTTCTCGCTGCTGCCCGCCCAGAACGCCACCGGCAACTGGGTCAAGGTCACCCAGCGCATCCCGGTGCGCCTGGAACTGACCGACCCCGACGCCAAGATGGCGCTGCGCACCGGCATGAGCGCCTCGGTTACGGTCGATACGGGCGTCGCGCGTGGCTGGCCGTCGATCTTCGGTCGCGCTACGGCCGGCGAGCCCGCGAAGTAGGCAGAAGCCCGCGGGGAGGTGAATGCGAGTTGAAGGATTGGTCTGACGGGAGGGGTGGGAGGATCAGCGTTTGGGCCGAGCCGCGTGGCAGCCGTCCAAAATCTGAAATCTTCGACACGGACCTGTCGGTCCTCAGGTTTCCGGGCGGCAGGCATCCGCTCATCAGAGACTTTCAGTCGATGTAACCCCCACATCGATAATCGCGTCCCACCGCGACGAAGGTCTCTCAACGGAAGGCTTTGCCGCCCGGAAACCCGTTGTACACGTTTCTGTTACCTTCTGGAAGTTCTGCGCCATGAGCACGTCCGAACCATTCAAAGAAGTGCCGCATCGTGGCCTGATCACGGTCGCGCTCATGCTGGCGACGGTCATGCAGGCGCTCGACACCACCATCGCCAACGTCGCGCTGCCGACCATGACCGGCGATCTCGGCGCCTCGCCCGACAACATCAACTGGGTGCTGACCTCCTACATCGTCGCCGCCGCCATCATGACGCCTGTCACCGGCTGGCTCGCCGACCGTTTCGGCCGCAAGGAGCTGTTCCTGACGGCGGTGGTCGGCTTCACCATCTTCTCGATGTTGTGCGGCCTGGCGTGGAGCCTGGAAACCATCGTGCTTTTCCGGCTGATGCAAGGTGTGTTCGGCGCCGCGATCGTGCCGCTGTCGCAGACCTTCCTGCTCGACATCAACCCCAAGGAGCGCCATGGTCAGGCGATGGCCATATGGGGCGCCGGCATCATGCTGGGACCGATCCTCGGCCCCACGCTCGGCGGCTGGCTGACCGAGAATTTCAACTGGCGCTGGGTGTTCTTCATCAACCTGCCGGTCGGCATCGTCGCCTTTCTTGGCATGGCGGCCTATCTGCCGGCGGTCGCCCGGCGGGTGCGCAGCTTCGATTTCTTCGGCTTTGCCATGATATCGCTCGGCGTCGGCGCCCTGCAGCTGATGCTCGATCGCGGTGGCGAGGTCGACTGGTTTTCCTCGGTCGAGATCTGGATCGAGCTCGGTCTTTCGCTCACCGGCTTCTGGGTGTTCATCATCCACACGATGACATCGGAACATCCTTTCATCGATCCGAAGATTTTCCTCGATCGCAATTTCGTCACCGGGCTGGCGTTCATCTTCGTCATGGGCGTGCTGATCCTGGCCTCGATGTCGCTGCTGCCGCCGATGCTGTCGACCATCTTCGGCTATCCGACGGTCACCATCGGCATCGTCATCGGGCCGCGCGGTGTCGGCACCATGATTTCGATGCTCGTCGTCGGGCGCATCATGGGCAAGGTCGATGCCAGGATTCTCGTCGTCATCGGTTTCCTCCTGACCGCGCAGTCGCTCTACACCATGGCAAGCTTCACCCCGCAGATGGATAACTGGCTGATCCTCAGTTCCGGTGTGATCCAGGGCCTGGGCATGGGAATGGTGTTCGTGCCGCTGTCGACGGTTGCCTTCGCCACGCTCGACGCCCGCTACCGCACCGATGCAACCTCGCTGTTCAGCCTGGTGCGAAATCTTGGCTCGTCGATCGGCGTGTCGGTCGTGACCGTGCTGCTGGTGCGCAACACGCAGATCAACCACGCCGAGCTTTCAACCTTCATCAACCCGTTCAATCCCAATCTCTGGGCGGTCTCGCCGGCGGCGGCCGGCGGCGACCCGACGGCACTGTCGCAGGTCGACCGCATGGTCAATCTGCAGGCGATGATGATCTCCTACGTCAACGACTTCAAAATCCTGATGATCATGACGCTGGCCGCCATCCCGTTCGTCTTCCTGCTGCGCAAGCCGAAAACAGCGCCGGCCGGCGGCGCGCCTGCCGCTCATATGGACTGATGTAGCGGCTGCTCGTCAGCGGATGTCCGATGCCGGCGATGTCTTTGCTACCTGCCGAGCACCAGCGACCAGTAGCGCAGGTTGGGGTCGCGGCCGTCACGGACATAGGCAAGTCCGAAGCGGCTGAAGTCCGGATCGAGTATGTTGCGCCGGTGTCCCTGCGAATGCATCCAGATATCGAACAGCTTCTGTTGGTCGAAGCGGCCGGCCGCGATGTTCTCGGCCGCTGCACCGTGTACGCCATTGTCCCTCATGCGCGAGGCGAAATCCTTGCCCCAGCCGGTGGTGTGGCTCATGTTTTCACGCTGCGCCATGTAGCCGGCCTGCTGCAATGCTGCTTGCTCCAACTGCGCGTCCGGGGTCAGCGGGTCGCGCCCGGCCGTGGCACGCAGGCTTGCCAGCGTGCCGGTTGCCGAGGAGGAAACCCCGGCGCCTTGCCCTGTCGGCAGCGAGACGGTGCTGCAGGCGGCAAGCCCAAGCAAGGCCGCCAGGCCAGCCGCCTTGAGCCCAGCCGCCTTGAGCCAGCTGCGCCTGTTCAAGTTCGCGATCTGGTCGCAATCGATTTTTGAAGTGGTCATGCGTGCCTGACTCGGTCGCGATCATGGCTTTTGCCGGGCAGGCGGTTAAAAATCTCGATCGAAGCGGCCCCTAGTTCACAAGCGTGATGAGGCGGCTGGAGTACATCTCTCGATTTCCGAACACCGCCGTGCAGTCGGTCTTGATGGAAGAGTTGCCTGTCATCTGCACGGTCAAGCCAACAAGCCTCAGGCAGTCCCCCTGACCGCTCATGTCCGAATTGCCGGCAAACGAAACGGCCGCGTCAGGCGCATAGACGAATCCGCTGATCACGGAATTTGCGCCGCCATTCAGGGTCAAGGCCGAAATGTTCCCGCGGCTCTGGAAGATGGTGATGCCGGCGTAAGGCCCGCTGGTGGGCGGGGAAAGGTTCACCTTTTCATTGGCGTTTATGATGATCTGTGCCCCTTCCGTGAGGAATATGGTTACGCCCTGGCCGCTCAGGCTGCCATTCCCGCCCGGCTTCAGGGTGACGCCGCGCAAGATGTAGACGCCCGGGTTGAAGGTGATGTTTCCTGACAATGTCTTGTCGCAATAGGTGCTGGGCGACAGCGTGTAGGTTTTGCCGTTCGGCACCGGCAGGCAAAGTGTGTAGGGGGGAGGGACGATGTCGGCCAGGGGATCGAAGGACGCATATTGATGTTCGAGCGGCGTGCCGCAGGTGAGATTGGCAGCGGGCGGAGAAAGCCCGGAAGTGCCACCGACGGCCGATACGCAGCCCGCCGAGACCTGCGCGGAACCGCCCCTGCTGACGGCATCGGACGCGTCCGAGTTTGCCGCGATCACGCAGTTGCTCATGGCGACATCGGTCGAGCCTTGCAGGCTCACCGCCGCCGACGCATGCGGATCGAGCGCCAGCACGCAGGCCTGGGCGCCCGGGTGCATCTTGACCGTCGCCGACCGGTGAGCTGGCCAGGGGGCAGCGCCGTTGATGAAGCTCGGACGGTTGATGCCGGACGAGAGCGAGATGTAATAGGCGCTCGGATCGCCGCTGGCGGTGGCCGAAAAGGCGGAAACGCTGTCTGAATATTCCTGCTGGTCGGCAATGCTCAAATTGGCTGCGAAGAATGTCAGCCCAAGCCCCTGGACATCGTTCGCGCTCATGCTGGGCAGGTATTTGGTGCCGACGGCAAGGCCAGCCGCGTCCAGCGAGTTCTGCAGTTGCGCGGCGTCATCGCTCGTGCCCGTCAGGTCGAGGGTGCCGGCGACGACAGCCATTATCGGCAGCAAGGCTACGGCGGTCGCCATGGCGAAATTGCCGCGTTCACAAGACCAGAAGCCCTTCAATGTGAACATCGCCCCTCGCCAACGTTTGTAAAGCTCAGGTGATACGCTGTGGGTCTCTACGAGTAATTTAAGCAATAGCTAAAATGCATGGATTCTAAAATGAACTCAGTGGTTCGCCAGACGATGACCGCTCAGCAAACCTTATGAGACGCGGCGACAATCCCGGGAAGATCGGCTATCATGCGAGCGTTCTTCAAGTGGCAGCTACGGGCAGCCACCCTAGGCGGTGACCGCCCCCCGAGAAAAACGGAGGAAGGTTATGGCCGGCTTTCATGTCATGGCGGACGCGTACGGGATGCATGTGCAACCAGCGGTCCGCCGAATTTCCACGGCGGACCTCTGGGACGCGCTCAGGCTTGGCGCCGAGGACTTCTGGGCCAAGCCCTCGCATTACGTGTTTCTGTGCCTGATCTATCCGGTCGCCGGTCTGATCCTGACGCAGTGGACGTCCGGCTCCAATGCCATCCAGCTCGTCTATCCCTTGATGTCGGGCTTTGCCCTGGTCGGGCCGTTCGCGGCGATCGGACTGTATGAGATCAGCCGCCGGCGCGAGCTCGGCATGAACACCAACTGGCGGCATGCGCTCGATGTTCGCCTTTCATCGGCGCTGCCCTCGATAGCGGTTATCGGAATCATGCTGTTCGCGCTGTTCCTGTTGTGGCTGTTCACGGCGCAGTCGATCTACACCAGCCTTTTCGGCGGCGAGCCGCCGGCTTCGGTCGGGGCCTTCCTGCGCGATGTGCTGACGACCAGCAAGGGCTGGAGGCTGATCCTTCTCGGCAACGCGGCCGGCCTGGTCTTCGCGGTGGTCGTGCTGGCGACCACGGTCATTGCCTTCCCGCTTTTGCTCGATCGGGATGTCGGCGCCGTTTCGGCGATAGAGACCTCGGCGCGCGCGGTCATGGCAAATCCGCTGCAGATGGCGCTATGGGGCCTCATCGTCGCGGTGCTGCTGGTGATCGGCTCGATCCCGCTGTTTGCCGGTCTGGCCGTCGTCATGCCGATCCTCGGCCACGCGACCTGGCATCTCTACCGCAAGGTGGTCGAGCCAGCCCAGATCCGGCCGCCGCGCCGGCCGATGTGAGCTTCAGCGCTGCGCGTCGGTCGCCATCTTCAGCGCCAGCGCCGTCAGCACGGTTCCCATCATCCAGCGCTGAATGACCAGCCACAGCGGGCGTCCGGCGAGGAAGGTGGCGATCGAGCCGGCCGTCAGCGCGATGACGGCGTTGACGCTGAGGCTGATCGATATCTGCGTCGCGCCCAGCACCAGAAGCTGCGACAGGACATGGCCCTTGCCAGGGCTGATGAACTGCGGCAGCAGCGACAGATAGAGAACGGCCACCTTGGGATTGAGCAGATTGGTCATCAATCCCATGGCGAACAGCTTGCGCGGCCGGTCCTTCGGCAGGTCGCGCACCTGGAATGGCGAGCGTCCGCCCGGTTTCACGGCCTGCCAGGCCAGCCACAAGAGGTAGAGTACGCCGGCAAAGCGCAGCATATCATAGGCATAAGGCACCGCGATCAGCAGCGCCGTGATGCCGAACGCGGCCGACAGCACGTAGAACAGGAATCCGACCGCAACCCCGCCAAGCGAGATCAGTCCGGCCTTCGGCCCTTGCGACAGTGAGCGCGAGATCAGATAGATCATGTTCGGACCCGGCGTCAGCACCATGCCGAGGCAGACCAGCGCGAAGGCGAGATGGTTGGCGGTATCGGGCATTGTTCGTTCCCCAGCCTGCCGCGATGGATGAGAGACCATGCGAGCGGCCAATCTGTGCCTGTCACGGCAGGCGCCCGCAAGGGCTTGACGGCGCCGGGCGTTGCGCCAGGGGAAGGAACTCGGGTTAGCCGACCACACGCAGGTTCGACAGCTCGTTGCCGATTTCCTTGAAATCGTTTGCCAGGCTGGCGCCGGTCGCATTCCAGAACAGCTTCGCCGGTTTGCTCGGATCCGTCGCATCCTTGCGGAAGCGTGAATTCGACGAGCAGGACCTCAGCGCATCGATCGCCAGCTTGTCGCTGGCCTTGGTCGTCGACAGGTCGAGCGCCACCGTCATCACCATGATGTTGGCTGCCTTGGCGTTGTTGCAGAGCGTGGCCATCTGCTCGTTGAGGGCATTGGTGTAGTTGCCGTTCGAATAGTCGAACTGACCGATGGCGCTCGATGTGCCCATGAACAGGCGTCCGACCGAGGTGCCGTTGTAGCCGGGGTTGAGGTAGCCGAAGGAGGCGTAGGTCGATTTCGAATTGGCGGGGTCGGAATAGCCCAGCGAGGATGGCGTATAATAGGTGTTGGCGCCGTCGGTCAGCACGATCACCACCTTGTCGTTGCCTCTTTCGGTTTCCGGGCGCCCTTGCGTGAACGGCTCTCCGCTCGAGACCACCCGCCAGCCCCAGGCCATGCCCTCGGGAACATTGGTGCCGCCATTCGGCTGCATCAGGTCGATCGCCGCCTTGATCGAGGTGAGCCCGTCGGCGACGCTGACATCGGTCAGCGGCGTGATCGGGTTGGTGGTGCAGCTGTAATTCGGCCCGTTGCCGGCAGGCAGTGCCGGCGCATCGATCGGCCGCGGCTGGAAATATTTGGCCATGTTGCGCAGCCGCGATTGGCCGCTGCTGCTTGATGGATCGTCGTTCCACCAGCTGTTGATGGCACCATAAGTTACCGGTGCGGCCTCGTCGGGGTCCTGGGTGAGTCTCCAGTGATTGCCGGGTTCGTCGGGCGCGAACATCGGCACGAACATCGTTGCCGGATCGCCGACCCCGACGCCGGTGTTGGCCGAGCCACCGGACGGCGTGGCGTCGTTGATATTGTAAGGGTAGGGCCGTGCCTCGACGCAGCCTTGCCAACTGGCGAACGGACCGTAGGAATCGACATAGTCATATTCGTTGTGGCTGCTTTTGCAGGTGTTGTTCGAATTGTATGCGTCGCAGACCACGCGCTTGCTATTGACGACACGCTCGTGGTTGGTGACGACCTTCATGTCGCGATAAAGCGAAAACCGGGTCAGCATCTGGCCTTCCTCGGTTCCCCAGCCGGTGCCGCGCTTGTACCAGATGCCGTTGGTCTGCTGGGCGTATTTGTTGGCGCCGTTCAGCGTCGACCAGTCGAAATTCTCGTTCGATACCGGCGACAGACCCTCGGTGTCCATCCACGAGGCGTTGCCGTTGCCGGGGCCGACATTGACGGAGGCGGCAAAGGGCACGAGGCCGAATTGCACCGGCCTGTCGACCTGCTTGATCATCGCGGCCTGCTGGGCAAGCGTGTCGACCAGTTGCTTGGCCGCTGTTTTGAGCAGATCGATGCGCTTTTGTCCTGAGCCGGTGCCGGGCGTGACCATCGATCCGGAATTGTCGAGCACCAGGGCAACCTCCAGCGTGTTCTTCAGCCGGACTTGCGAGGTGACGTTGAAGCTGAGCCTCTGGTTGGCATCGGTCGCCGATTTGCCGACGAACTGGGCGAAGGCGGGGTAGAAATAGGGTTTGTAATTAAGTTGGGCGGTCATGGTCAGCAGGCCGCCGCCACTGGTGTTGCTCGGCAAGGTGACGTTGAGCGTCGCGCTGGCGGGATCGATGTCGTTCAAATTGGCGTTGAAAAAGTCGAGCGCGTAGGCTCTCAGCTGATCGTCGGTGGCGCCTTCCGTCAGCCGGCGGGCCGTGGCGAAGTTGGCGGCGTCGAGCGCGTTCATCACCATCTGCTTTTCACGGTTCATTTCCGTGAAATCGACCGCGATCGCCAGGCCGCCCATCAGCGGCACCATCGCCACAGCCGTCATGAGAGCATAGTTGCCGCGCCTGTCGCGGCGGAACTGACGCCAGATTTCAAACATGCTTGCAGCGGCCCCCGCCGACGGATTCTCGGCCGGCGCCAGCTTTCCACAAAACGCTGAAGGACGGGTTTGGGAAACCGCTCTATTGCTTGGTCGGCGCTTCACCAACCGCTAACCAATCAAGGCCGCGGCTTGCGCCGCAATTCGCGCCGATCAAGGCGAAAGCTGGTGACAGCATGGGCCGGTTCGGATAATTCGAACCGGCCGCGGGGAACCGTCGGCCGCTGTAACCGCAACGATCATACTGAAGGAAACGGCATGGCGGATTCGCCTGAAATCGTCGGCTCGCTCGAAGACGTCTCGAAAGCCTATTCGGCAATTCTTTGCGATGTCTGGGGGGTGGTGCACAATGGCGAATGGCATTTTCCGGCTGCCGCGGCTGCGCTGGCAGCGGCAAGGGCGGACGGCACTCCTGTCGTTCTGATCACCAATTCGCCGCGCCGCAGCGCCGATGTCGTGGCGCAGATGAGCGTGATCGGCGTTCCGCCATCAGCCTATGACCGTGTGGTGACCTCGGGCGACGTGACCCGTGATCTGATCGCGGAGGGCCCGCGCAAGGTCTTCCACATCGGCGCCGACCGCGATCTGACCCTTTATGACGGCCTCGATGTCGAACTCGTCGAGGAGTTCGAGGCCACCGGTGTGGTGTGCACCGGACTGTTCGACGACGAGGTCGAAAAACCTGACGACTATACGGAACTGCTGCGCCGGTTGCGCGCCAGGAACCTGCCGTTCATCTGCGCCAATCCCGATATCATGGTGGAACGCGGCGAACGGATCATCTGGTGCGCCGGCGCGCTCGCGCGCGACTACGCGCAGCTCGGCGGTCGCACGCTGATCGCCGGAAAACCCTATGCGCCGATTTACGAGGTCGCGATGAAGGAGGTGGCCGAGATCCTCGGCCGGTCGGTTGAGCGTTCGCGAATACTGGCAATCGGCGACGGCATGATGACCGACGTCAAGGGCGCTGCCGACAATGGTTTCGACGTCCTCTATGTCTCTGGCGGCATTCATGCCCGCGACTATGGCGATCCATCCCGGCCGGATCCGGCAAAGCTCGGGCTCTTCCTGGAGCGGCACGGCTATCGTCCGGTGGCCGTGATCGCAAGACTGCAGTAGGTGGCAATGGTCGCGTTCCAGCATCTTACGACAACCGCGCCGCTGCCCGCCGATCTGCGAGGGGGCGTGGTCGCGATCGGCAATTTCGATGGCGTCCACCGCGGCCATCAATCCGTGCTCGAACGGGCATTGGCGGAGGCCGTGCGGCGTGGCGTACCGGCCCTGGTGCTGACCTTTGAACCGCACCCGCGAACGGTTTTCAGGCCTGATCTGCCGCTTTTCGTGCTGACGCCGCCGCCGATGAAGGCGCACCTCCTGTCGCTGCTGGGCTTTGCCGCGCTCGTCGAACAGCCGTTCACGCGCGACTTCGCCTCGCTGTCGGCGGAAGCCTTCGTCACCGATGTGCTGGAGAGGGCGCTGGGCATTACCCACGCCGTGACCGGTTTCGATTTCCATTTCGGCAAGGACCGCCAGGGCGGGCCGGCTTATCTGATGGCTGCCGGCGAGCGCCACGGCTTCGGTGTTACCCTCGTCGACGCCTTTCGCGACGAAGGCGCCGAGGTGGTTTCGTCGAGCCGCATCCGTGCCTTGCTTTGCAAGGGCGAGGTGGCCGAGGCCGCCGGTCTGCTTGGCTATCGCTTTACGGTGGAAAGCGAGGTTGTCGGCGGCCAGCAGCTCGGGCGAACGCTCGGCTTTCCCACAGCCAATATGAGGCTTCCGGCGGAAGCCACGCTCAAGGAAGGGATCTACGCCGTCCGCTTCCGTCGCGCGGACGGTACGCTGCACGACGGCGTCGCCAGCTTTGGCCGCCGCCCGACGGTCGACGACAATGGCGCGCCGCTCCTGGAAACCTTCGTCTTCGACTTTTCCGGCGATCTCTATGGCGAGACTTGCGAGGTGTCGTTCTTCGGCTTCCTGCGCAGCGAGATCAAGTTCGACGGGCTCGACGCACTGGTCGTGCAGATGAAGCGCGATGAAGTCGAGGCCCGCGCGCTGCTTGGCGGCGTCAAGCCGCTCTCCGGCCTGGACGCCGCGGTGGCGTTCTGAAGCATGATCCCGAAAGGGGAAACGAGTTCCTATTTCTTCAACGCAAGACCGACGGCGATGAAGGTCCAGCCCTGGAAGATCAGGTCGATCGCCAGGAACAGTCCGAGCACCCACAGGCTGTTGACCGGCCAGCCCATGGCGATGATCAGGCCCGCGAGCACGCTGATGACGCCCGCCGCGACAATCCAGCCCCAGCCGCGCTCCGGACGGTGGCTGTAGCCGACCCAGGCCCGCAGCGCGCCGGAAGCTACGAGCGCGATGGCCAGCAGGAAGGTCAGCACCGCCGAGGCGAGCAGCGGATTGTCGAAAGCGAAGAACCCTGCGACCGCATAAAGCAGTCCGCTGAGCAGCCAGTAGAAGAAGCGGCCCCAGGTCTTGACCCCGAAAGCATGCATGATCTCGATGATGCCGGCCACCAGCATCAGCCATCCGACAACGTAGACGGAAGCCACCGTGGCGATGAACAGATTGCCGAAGGCTACACCGCCGAGGATCAGCAGCACCACGCCCAGACCGACGAACCATCCCCATTTGTCACGCGTCCGGCCGATCGCGTTCTTCAGAGTATCGCCGTGCAAGGTCATGTCGCCACCTCCATAGAGGACCGCCAGCATGCAGGGAGGTTACCCTCGGCGCCGACCCGCGTCCAGCCGATGGCGGGCGCGATGGTGCAGGCAATGCGCGCTGGATGTCTCGCCCTTAAATCAAATTTTACCAAAGCCTCGTCAAAGCTGTCGCCGCAGGGCAGCTGTATCGTGTTAGTGGAGTGACCATGAGTCAGGTCGGGAAGATTTCTGTAGCCGTGGCTACTGTCGTGCTCGCCATGTCAGGCGCGGCCGAAGCCGGTGATGGCGCTTTCGGCTGGCTGTCCGGCGACTGGTATCTGACGGTCGGCGCGACCGGCCTGGTGGCGCCCAATTTCGAAGGCGGCAAGAAATACATGCTGAGCGCCCAGCCCATCGTTTCGCTGGGCAAGGCCGGCCCTGCTGCTCGCTTCACCTCACGCAACGACAATATTTCGCTGGCGCTTGTCGACGACGGCGGCGTCCGTGCAGGCCTGACCGGCAAGTTCCTGTTCTCGCGCGACGACGGCGATGCCGACGAGCTCAGGGGGCTCGACCCGGTCCGCTGGGGCGGCGAGGTCGGCGGCTTCTTCGAATTCTATCCGACGGACTGGATGCGCGCGCGTGCCGAATTGCGGCATGGCATCCGAGCCCATAACGGCTTTGTCGCTGACATCGCCGCCGATGCATTCTACGATGTGACGCCAACCGTCAGGATTTCAGGTGGTCCGCGCGTGTCGTTCGCCTCGGCGAACTATTTCGATGCCTATTACGGTGTCAACGCGCAGGAAGCCGTGGCCTCGGGTCTGAGCCAGTACAATCCCGGCGGCGGCCTGAAATCCGTCGGCCTCGGTGGCGCGGTGACCTGGAAGGTGACCGATCCGATGACTGCCAGCCTGTTTGGCGAATATTCGCGCCTGGAGGGTCCGGCCGCCGATTCCAGCCTGGTCAGGGAGCGTGGCGACCGCAACCAGTTCATGGTCGGCGTGTCGACCACCTACCGCTTCGACTTCAAGATGTAAGCGAATCGAACGAGACGCTTTATTCCTGCGCTCTTCTCCGCTAAAAGCCCAGCAATGACGAGCTTTTTGCGCCTTCACGCGCCGACGATACGAATTACCAGCCCGGTGTTCCCAGCAGCCTGAAGGCTGTAGGAGCCGCCGGGAATATTGCGCGCGGCCTCTCGCGCTTTTCCAGATCATCAAAGCATGTCGCCCCGAGTGGGCCCCTTTTTGGGAACGGCATGCGTGTAAAATAGAGTTTCACGCCGCAAGCCACGTGGCCCGGCATGCACATGGCAGACCAATGACCGACGAAACCCAATCGACGATCGACTATTCGAAGACCCTTTATCTGCCGCAGACGGAGTTTCCGATGCGCGCCGGCCTGCCCGAGAAGGAGCCGGTGCTGGTCAAGCGCTGGCAGGACATGGACCTCTACCGCAAGCTGCGCGAGAGCGCGGCGGGGCGTACAAAATACGTGCTGCATGACGGCCCGCCCTACGCCAACGGCAACATCCATATCGGCCACGCGCTGAACAAGATCCTCAAGGACGTCATCACCCGCTCATTCCAGATGCGCGGTTATGACTCGAACTATGTGCCCGGCTGGGACTGTCACGGCCTGCCGATCGAATGGAAGATCGAGGAACAATACCGCGCCAAGGGCAAGAACAAGGACGAGGTGCCGGTCAACGAATTCCGCCAGGAATGCCGTGAATTCGCCGCGCACTGGATCTCGGTGCAGGGTGGAGAGTTCCAGCGTCTCGGTGTCATCGGCGACTTCAAGAACCCTTATACGACCATGGCCCTCCACGCCGAGTCGCGCATCGCCGGTGAATTGTTGAAGTTCGCCATGTCCGGCCAGCTCTACCGTGGTTCCAAGCCGGTGATGTGGAGCGTCGTCGAGCGGACTGCGCTCGCCGAGGCAGAGATCGAGTACCAGGACTACGAGTCAGACACGATCTGGGCGAAGTTTCCGGTGGCCAATCTCGTCGTCGCCAGTGTGGTGGACGGGCAGCCGGCGGAGCTCGATCCGGACCTGAGCGGTCGGTCGCTTGACCTGCTGGATGCTCATGTCGTCATCTGGACGACGACGCCGTGGACCATCCCGGGCAATCGCGCCGTTAGCTATTCGCCGCGTGTCGCCTACGGCCTCTACGAGGTGACGGCGGCCGAGAATGCGTTTGGCCCGCAGCCAGGCGAGAAGCTGATCTTTGCCGATGCGCTGGCAGAGGAAAGCCAGGCCAAGGCCAAGGTCACCTTGAAGCGTCTTCACGGCATCAGCGCCGAGCAGCTTGGAAATCTTGTGCTTTCGCATCCCTTCAAGGGCCTCGGTGGCGGCTATGAATTCCCGGTTGCGATGATTGCCGGCGACCATGTCACCGACGATGCCGGCACCGGCTTCGTGCACACCGCTCCCGGCCATGGCCGGGAGGACTTTGATGCCTGGATGGACGCCGCGCCCGCGCTGCGCCAACGTGGCATCGACACCGAAATCCCGTTCACCGTCGACGATGCCGGCTTCTTCACCAAGGACGCGCCGGGCCTCGGCCCTGACCGCGAAGGCGGAGCCGCGCGCGTGATCGACGACAATGGCAAGAAGGGCAACGCCAACCAGGCGGTCATCGATGAGCTGATCAAGCGCAATGCGCTGTTCGCGCGCGGCCGGCTGAAGCACAGCTACCCGCATTCATGGCGTTCGAAGAAGCCGGTCATCTTCCGCAACACGCCGCAATGGTTCGTCTACATGGACAAGGACCTCGGCGACGGCACCACGCTGCGGGGCCGCGCGCTGAAGGCCATCGACGAGACGCGCTTTGTCCCGGCCGCCGGCCAGAACCGCATTCGCGCCATGATCGAGGAGCGCCCGGACTGGGTGCTGTCGCGCCAGCGCGCCTGGGGCGTGCCGATCGCCGTCTTCGCCGACGAGGATGGCAATGTGCTGAAGGACGAGGCCGTCAACCGCCGTATCATGGACGCCTTCGAGGCGGAAGGCGCCGACGCCTGGTTCGCGCCCGGCGCCAAGGAGCGCTTCCTCGGCAATCACGATGCCTCCAAATGGAAGCAGGTGATGGACATTCTCGACGTCTGGTTCGATTCGGGTTCGACACATGTCTTCACTCTGGAAGACCGGCCCGACTTGAAGTGGCCGGCCGACGTCTATCTCGAAGGCTCCGACCAGCATCGCGGCTGGTTCCACTCCTCGCTGCTCGAAAGTTGCGGCACCAGGGGCAGGGCGCCGTATGACACCGTCGTCACGCATGGCTTCACCATGGACGAGGATGGGCGCAAGATGTCGAAATCGCTCGGCAACACGGTCGTGCCGCAGGATGTGATCAAGCAGTCCGGCGCCGATATCCTGCGGCTCTGGGTGGTGACGACCGACTATTGGGAAGACCAGCGCCTCGGCAAGAACGTGCTGCAGACCAACATCGACGCCTATCGCAAGCTGCGCAACACCATACGCTGGATGCTGGGCACGCTCGCCCATGACGATGGTGAGGTCGTTCCCCTGGAGACGATGCCGGAGCTTGAGCGGCTGATGCTGCACCGGCTGGCCGAACTCGACGAGGTGGTACGCCAGGGCTACGACGCCTTCGAGTTCAAGCGCATCACGCGCGCACTGCTCGATTTCATGGTGGTCGAGCTGTCGGCCTTCTATTTCGATATCCGCAAGGACGCGCTCTACTGCGACGGCCCGTCGAGCGTGAAGCGCAAGGCCTCGGTCCAGGTGGTGCGCCATCTCTTCGACTGCCTGGTGAAATGGCTGGCGCCGATGCTGCCCTTCACCATGGAGGAGGCGTGGCTGGAGCGTCATCCCGATGGGGTGTCGGTGCATCTCGACCAGTTCCCGCAAATCCCTGCGGGTTGGAGGAACGAGGCGCTGGCGGAGAAATGGCGCAAGGTCAGGCAGGTGCGCCGCGTCGTCACCGGCGCGCTCGAGATTGCGCGTGCCCAGAAGGTGATCGGCTCCTCGCTGGAGGCGGTCCCCGTGGTCACGATCAACGACGCGGCGCTCGAGGCGGCGATATCGGACGTCGACATGGCTGAAATGGCCATCACCAGCGATCTCGTCATTGCCCATGGCGAGGCGCCGCGAACCGCCTTCGCCCTCGACGATGTCAAGGGCGTTGCCGTGGTCGTCGAGAAAGCGGAGGATCGCGGCCTGGTCAAATGCGCGCGTTCCTGGCGCTACACCGCCGATGTCGGGCAGGATCCCGAGTTCCCGGATGTTTCGGCACGGGATGCCGCGGTGCTGCACGAATTGAAAGCGCTGGGAAGGCTCTAGTGCCTGTCGCCCAAAGAAGTGCACAAATGCCACGCCGCGCGGGTGCAAACCCGCCCGTGCGTTGCCCTTAACGAGTGGTTGAGGTAAACACGCGAAACTCCGGAAGACAAATTGTCGCCGGATTTCCGTCGCAAGTGCTTGCACGATGGGGACCGGACACAAGGCCGGTGCGATCGAGAGGTTGTCTAGAGTGGGACTTTTTGGCATGACCGAAAGATATAACGCGCGCCTTGCGCTGCTGGCGCCGCTTGTCGCATCGGGCCTCGCTTTGTCCGGCTGCATGGGCTCTCCGACCTACGGCACCGACAAGACCGCCGCCGAGCAGCTGGCCGGCGATCTTACAGGCGCCGTTTCCTTCGCGCCGAAGCGCAAGGACCCGATCGACTACAAGCCGCGTCCCACCCTGGTGAAGCCGGCACCTGGCCAGAAGGAAGCGCTGCCTGCCCCGCAGGAAAGCATTCAGACGGCAAACGCCGGTTGGCCCGAATCGCCCGAGCAGCGCCGCGCGCGCCTGCGCGCCGACGCCACCGCACACCAGAATGATCCGGCCTACCAGTCGGAGATCGTCGATGACGTGCAGACGGATCCGGCTTCGGTGAAAAGGGCGATGGAGGAATCAGGATCCAGCCACCCGCCGGCGTGGAAACCCGCCGATTCCGACAAGGGCCGCGCCGCCGAGATCCAGCGCCGCCTTGCCGAGAGCAAGCAGGGCGATCCGAACACGCGTAAATACCTCAGCGAGCCGCCATTGGCCTACCGTGTCGCCTCCGATGCCGCGCCGCAGAACGAACTCGGCGAAGACGAGTACAAGAAAGAACGCGCTCTCAAGGCAAAGGCCGAGGGCAAGAAGGGCGGCTGGTTCGACTGGTTGCAGTAAGAACAAGTCGCGCAGGTCTTGCGGCGGCCTTCGCTCAGTCTCGACGTCCCCTGAAAAAATCCTTCAGCAGCAGGCCTGCTTCGGTCTCGGCCATGCCCGGATAGATGTCGGGCGTGTGGTGGCAGGTCGGAGAGGCGAAGAAGCGCACGCCGTTGACGACGGCGCCGCCCTTTTCGTCGGCCGCACCAAAATAGAGACGGCGCAGCCTGGCGAAGGAGATTGCCCCGGCGCACATGGCGCAGGGCTCCAGCGTGACATAGAGATCGTGGCCGGTGAGCCGCTCGCTCGAGAGTTTGCCGCAGGCTTCACGGATCACCAGCATCTCGGCATGGGCCGTCGGGTCCGCAAGCTCGCGCGTGCGGTTGCCGGCACTGGCAATAACCGCGCCGCCATTGGCGATGACCGCGCCGACCGGCACTTCGCCACGCAAGGCTGCCGCTTCGGCCTCTTTTAGCGCCAGGGCCATGAAATCCGGCCTCTTCAAGGGGTTTGTCTTCCCATTATATCCTCGCCACCCGGCGGTGATCCTGTTATGGAGCGCATCAACCCGAAAAATCGGACTCGATTTTCGGAAATGATCTGCGCCAAATCAAAAGTGCTACAGCGTTCGTTGCGCGCCGAACGGATGCGCCACGCTGTAGCAGCGCAAACGGACAAAGGCCACATGGACGACAACGACAAGAAATCTCCGCGCAAAGCCGGCCCGGGCAGGAGTGGCCCGAAATCGGCAGCTGCACCTGGCCGCGGTGCCGGCAAGGGCGGGAAGCCGTCTTTTGCTGCAAAAAAACCTTATGCGCCACGTGGCGATCGGCCGATGGCCGCCGACGGCGACCGGCCGAAGCGGGACTTCAAGGGCGGCGACAGGCCATTCAGCAAGGGACCGCGCCCCGAAGGCAAGCCTTATGAAAAGCGCGAAGGCACGCGCAAGCCCTACGCGCCGCGCGGCGACCGCCCGATGGCAGCCGAAGGCGAACGCAAGCCTTATGAAAAGCGGGAGGGACCACGCAAGCCCTACGCGCCGCGCGGCGACCGCCCGATGGCAGCCGAAGGCGAACGCAAGCCTTATGAGAAGCGCGAGGGACCACGCAAGCCCTACGCGCCGCGTGGCGACCGTCCGGTTTCTGCATCGGCGGAGGGCGGTGAAAAGCGCTTCGACCGTCCCAAGCGTGATTTCGGAGATCGTCCGAAGCGGGATTTCGCTGACCGTCCAAAGCGTGACTTTGGCGGCGACAGACCCAAGCGTGATTTCGGTGATCGGCCGCAAGGCGCGTCTGGCGGGGGCTTCAAGCCGCGCTCGCGGCCTGCCGAAGCAACGGAAGAAGCCGGCGAGCGCATCGCCAAGCGGCTGGCACGCGCCGGGCTCGCCTCGCGCCGCGACGCCGAGGAGTTGATCGCCGCCGGCCGCGTCAAGGTCAATGGCAAGGTGCTGGCTTCGCCGGCGTTCAACGTCATGCCCAATGACATCATCCATCTCGATGGCATGGAAATCCCGCCGATCGAACGCACGCGCCTGTTCCTGTTCCACAAGCCGGCCGGCGTCGTCACCACCAACCGCGATCCGGAAGGCCGCAAGACCGTCTTCGACGTGCTGCCGGCCGAACTGCCGCGGCTGATGACCATCGGCCGCCTCGATATCAACACCGAAGGCCTGCTGCTGCTGACCAATGATGGCGGCCTGTCGCGCGTACTCGAACTGCCGGCCACTGGCTGGTTGCGCCGCTACCGCGTGCGCGTTCATGGCAAGGTCGAGGAAAGCGCGCTCGCCGGCCTGCGCGAGGGCATTGCCGTCGACGGCGTCTTCTACGGCGCCATCGAAGCCAGCTTGGATCGCGAGCAGGGCTCCAACGCCTGGCTGACGATCGGTCTGCGCGAGGGCAAGAACCGTGAGGTCAAGAACATCCTCGGCGCGCTCGGCCTCGACGTCACGCGGCTGATCCGCATCTCCTACGGTCCGTTCCAGCTCGAGGACCTCGCCGAGGGCCATGTTCTGGAGATCAAGGGCCGGGTGCTGCGCGACCAGCTCGGCGAGCGCCTGGTCGAGGAATCCGGCGCCAATTTCGAGGCCGAGATAACAAAACCGTTTTCCAACCAGCCGGTGCGGCGCACCGAAGTGCGTGAGGTCGAGCCCGAACGGCCGAAGTTTACGCGAGATGGCGAGCGCCGGCCGATCGGCGAGGGCGGGCTGATCAAGAACCGCAAACGCCGGGAAGGCAGCCGCGACGAGGCGCTCGGCAAACTGTCGACGAGCCCCGACAGGGGTGAGAGACCAGAAAAGAGCTTCGGCGATCGCGGTCCGCGACCGGAGCGCGGTGGCTTTGGCGATAAGCCGCGTGGAAGTTTTGGCGACAAGCCGCGCGGTGGATTCGGTGACAAGCCTCGCGGCGGCGGCAAGAAACCCGAGCGCGAGCAACGGCCGATCGAGCCGCCCGGCCAGCGCAAGGCCAATGTCTGGATGGCGCCGGGAGCCCGGCCGATCGGCAAGGGCAGGGCGGAGGCCGATGCGGCCAAGACGGCCGAGAACAAGGCACGCAAGGCCTCGTTCAAGCCGTCTTATGGCAAGCCCGCCGGCAAGCCAGGTGGCGCGAAACCGTTCGGCAAGCCGCGTGGCGAGCGTCCAGGAGGCGCCGGTGGCGGCGAGCGGCCGCGCGGCGGCCCCAAGGGCCCCCGGACAAGATGAGAATCGTCGGCGGTGAGTTTCGCGGGCGTCCGCTGGCGACGCCCCGCAGCAGCGCCATCCGCCCGACGACCGATCGCACCCGCGAGGCCGTCTTCAACGTTCTGGCGCATCGCTTTGCCGGGCAACTGGACGGCGCGCGCGTGCTCGACCTGTTCGCTGGCACCGGCGCGCTTGGCCTGGAAGCCCTGTCGCGCGGGGCATCCTATGGCGTCTTCATCGAGGAATCGGCCGAGGGCCGTGGTCTGATCCGCGACAATGTCGAAGCCTTCGGCCTGACCGGACGCACCAAGATCTTCCGCCGCGACGCAACCGGCCTTGGCGAGGCGGGCACGCTGGCGCCGTTCGGCCTGGTCTTTGCCGATCCGCCCTATGGCAAGGGCCTTGGCGAGCTAGCCCTGCGGTCGGCCCAGGCCGGCGGCTGGCTGCGGCCAGGCGCACTCTGTGTGGTCGAGGAGACGGCGGTGGTTCCCTTCGAGCCAGGCCCGGGCTTTTCCGTGCTTGATGAGCGCAACTATGGCGAGACCGTGATCCGCTTCATCGAAGCTGCCTGAGAGGCCTGCTTTCAGCCGTGGCCTCTTTGCCGCCGCCTTTGCCGGCAACATGACCAACAATTCACTTTGCTTGTCGCCAGCGCCTTGCCTATCGTCGCTGCATGAAACCGGAGCCATCGATGACATCAAGGACTGAATGGCTTCGGGCCACGCTGCTGGCGACGTCGCTGGCATTGTTCATGACCGCCCCCGTCCTGGCGGACGGCCCCGTATTGCCAAGCACAGTGCCGGCCGAGTTCAAGGTCACGGACTTCCTGCTCGACAACGGCATGGAAGTGGTCGTCATTCCCGATCACCGCGCGCCGATCGTCACCCACATGGTCTGGTACAAGATCGGCAGCGCCGACGAGCCGCCGGGCAAATCCGGCATCGCCCATTTCTTCGAGCATCTGATGTTCAAGGCCACGGCCCACCACGCGGCCGGCGAGTTCGACCGCGCCGTCTCCGACATTGGCGGCTCCAACAACGCCTTCACCTCCTACGACTACACCGCATTCCATGAGACGGTGGCACCGTCGGCGCTCGAGCTGATGATGAGCTTCGAAGCCGACCGCATGCGCAACCTCATCCTCACCGATGACGTCATCAAGACCGAGCGCGATGTCATCCTGGAGGAGCGCCGCTCGCGCATCGACAACAATCCGCAGGCCGTGCTCGACGAAGAGGTCGATGCCACGCTATGGCAGAACCAGCCCTATCGCATCCCAGTCATCGGCTGGATGCAGGAGATGGAGCAGCTGAACCGCACCGACGCGGTGGCGTTCTACAACAAATACTACCGGCCCAACAACGTCGTGCTGATCGTGACCGGCGATGTCGAACCGGACACGGTGAAGGCGCTGGCCGAGAAGACCTATGGCAAGGTGGCGCGCGGGCCGGACCTGCCGCCGCGCGTTCGCCCGGTCGAGCCGGAGCAGAACACCAGGCGCACGGTCACGCTTTCCGATGCTCGCGTCAGCGTGCCGAGTTTCTCGACGCAATGGGTGGTGCCATCCTACCATACCGCCAAGCCGGGCGAGGCCGAGGCGCTCGACCTGCTGGCCGAGATTCTCGGCGGCGGCAACCGCAGCCGGCTTTACCAAGCCCTTGTCGTCAAGCAGGGCATTGCTTCCGGCGCCGGTGCGTACTTCCAGGGCACCATGCTCGACGACACCAATTTCACTGTCTACGGCGCGCCGCGCGGTGACGCCAAGCTGGCCGACGTCGAAGCCGCGGTCGATGCGGAAGTGGCACGCATCGCCAGCGACGGCGTCACCCCGGACGAGCTCGAAAAAGCCAAGGACCGCTATGTCAGGTCGATGATCTTTGCTCGCGACAAGCAGGATTCCATGGCCAACATCTATGGCTCGACGCTTGCCACCGGCGGCAACGTCCAGGACGTGCAGCAATGGCCGGACCGCATCCGCAAGGTCACCACCGACGAGGTCAAGGCCGTTGCCGCGCGCTATCTGGTATTGGCCCGCTCGACGACCGGCTATCTCTTGCCGCAGCAACAGGCGGGGAATTGATGATGACGAACCAGTTTAGCGGCGCGTTGACGTCGCCCCGCCAGGCTCCCCCTTCTCCCCTCGCGCGAGAAGGGAAGGCCCTCCACGCCCTCGCAACCTTCTTCCTCTCCGTCCTCTTCCTGGTTCTGCCGGCACTTGCCGCCCGCGCCATGGAGATCCAGTCCGTTACCTCCTCGAAAGGCGTCACGGCCTGGCTGGTCGAGGACTATTCCGTGCCGGTGGTCGCCGTCCGCTTCGTCTTCGGCGGCGGCTCGACGCAAGATCCGGTGGGGAAGGAAGGTCTCGCCAACCTGATGACCGGCCTGTTCGACGAGGGTGCCGGCCCGCTCGACTCGGAAGCCTTCCAGATCAAGCTCGACGATGCCGGGGCGGAAATGAGCTTCGACGAGACCCGCGATGGCATCTACGGTTCCATGCGCATGCTGGCCGAACAGCGCGACGAAGCCTTCGACCTGTTGCGTCTGGCGGTCAATGAGCCGCGCTTCGACCAGGCGCCGATCGACCGCATCCGCGCGCAGGTCCTGTCCGGCATCATCGCCAACGAGAACGATCCCGACACGGTGGCGCAGAACCGGTGGGCGCGCGCCGTCTATGGCGACCACCCTTATTCGCGTTCCGACCAGGGCACCAGGCAGAGCATCGCCGCCGTCACGCAGGCCGATCTCGAGGCCCTGCACAAGGCGGTGTTCGCGCGCGGCGGCCTGCATGTCGCCGTGGTCGGGGCCATCGACCCCGAGACCCTGAAGAAGAAGCTCGACATGGTGTTCGGCGACTTGCCGCGGGACCAGGCGCTCGCTCCTGTAGCCGATATCGAGCCCAAGCTGGCGCAGCATATCGAGGTCAATTACGACCTGCCGCAGACATCGCTGCAGCTCGCCTGGCCGGGCGTGAAGCGCAAGGCGACGGATTTCTTCCCGGCGGTGCTGATGAATGAGATCCTCGGCGGTGGAACTTTCACCTCGCGCCTGTTCCAGGAGGTCCGCGAAAAGCGCGGGCTCGCCTACAGCGTCAATTCCTCTCTGGTCAACCAGGACCATGCCAATGCGCTGATCGTCACCACTGGGACGCGCTCCGATCGCGCGGCCGAGACGCTCGCTATCGTGCGCGACGTCGCCAAGCGCCTGGCCGAGGATGGCCCGACTGAGGCCGAACTGGCGGCGACCAAGAAATATCTGATCGGCGCCTATGCGATCAGCAATCTGGATTCGTCGAGTTCCATCGCCGCCACGCTTGTCGAGCTGCAGATTGACGATCTCGGCATCGACTACATGCAGCGCCGGGCCGGCTATATCAACGCGGTGACGATCGATCAGGTCAAGGCGGCGGCGAAGAAGCTGCTGACGACCGAGCCGACCGTCATGGTGGTCGGGCCGCCGCTGGCGGGAGCCGGCAAGGGATGAGCCCCACTTTCGGCATAGCGTTCGGCGGTGGCGGCGCGCGCGGTCTGGCGCATATCCATGTCATCGAGGCGCTGGACGAGCTCGGCATCAAGCCGGTGGCGATAGCCGGCTCGTCGATCGGCGCCATCATGGGTGCCGGCATGGCCTCGGGTATGACCGGCAAGGATATCCACGACTATGCCCGCTCGATCCTCGGCCGCCGCGCCGAGGTGGCGAGCCGCATGTGGCGGGCGCGGCCGGGCACGATCGCGGAAGCCATGCAAAATGGCATCCGCGTCAGCCAGTTCAATGTCGAGCGCATCCTGAAGGCGTTTCTGCCCGAGGCGATTCCCGAAACCTTCGCCGGATTGAAAATCCCGCTGAAGGTGACGGCAACCGACTATTTCGGCCACAAGCTCGCTGTGTTTGACGATGGCGACCTGCATTCCGCCCTTGCGGCCTCAGCCGCCATTCCTGCCGTCTTCCGTCCAGTGACGCGCGACGGCAGGCTGCTGATCGACGGCGGCATCTACAACCCCGTGCCCTTCGACCTGATCGAGAAGGATGCCGATATCATCATCGGCGTCGACGTGGTTGGCGCGCCGGAAGAGGCCGACCGCAAGCAGCCGACCTCCGTCGACCTGATGTTCGGCGCCACGCAATTGATGATGCAGTCGATCATCGCCAACAAGCTGAAACAGTGCCAGCCCGACATACTGGTCCGCCCGGCGGTGTCGAAATACCGCGTCCTCGATTTCCTGAAGATCGAGGCCCTGATGAGCGAGACGGTTGAAATCAAGGATCGGCTGAAGCGGGAGGTGGAGGTCGCAATTGAACGGCGTTCCGCCAAGGTCGAGGCAAAAAGGACAAGAACACCAGCCAGGTCGTGATCGCGGTCAGCGAGACTGCGAGGCTACTTTGTGCCGTGTCGGCGGGGCATCATGCCGAGGCGGCAACAATGCCTCCGCTTCGCTCAGTCCTTCGCCCGCTCCACATAGGACCCGTCCGCCGTCATCACCACGACGCGGGTGCCGGGCGCGATGTGCGGCGGCACGGTGGTGCGCACGCCATTGGAAAGCACGGCCGGCTTGTAGGAAGACGATGCCGTCTGGCCCTTGGTCGTCGGCTCGGTCTCGACCACTTCGAAGGTGGCGCGCTGCGGCAGCACCAGGGCGATCGCGATGCCGTTGAACTGTGACACCTGCACCGGCATGCCCTCCTTCAGATAGGGCGCCGCGTCGCCGACCACGGCTTCAGACACCGCCACCTGGTCGTAGGTTTCCGGGTTCATGAAGTGATAGCCTTCGCCATCGGCGTAAAGGAAGGTGTGCTCGCGCTCCTCGACATAGGCGCGCTCCACCTGTTCGGTGGTGCGGTAGCGCTCCGACACCTTCACCCCGTCGCCGATGCGGCGCATATCGAGCTGCGTCACGGGCGTGCCCTTGCCGGGGTGGATGTTTTCGGCGAAGAGGATCACATAAAGCTTGCCGTCCTTGTCGACGACATTGCCTTTGCGGAGCGAACTGGCGATGACTTTCACCACGGTTTTAAATCCTGCGAGAGTTGACTGGCGTTTGCCGGCTTGCGCGGCGCTGGATGGGGGCCTAGCGCATCTTGGCGCGAACCGCCAGCCCCCTCGGCGAACCGAAGCGCGCTGATGACCGCCGCGTCGCCCTGGTGGACGCCGCATGTCCATGCCGACCGCCGTCCGCGCCTGATGCTGCGCAGCGGGATGACGGCTGCCTTGCGCGACTGGTTCGCCCGCAACGACTTCATTGAGGTGGAGACGGCGGCGCTGCAGGTCTCGCCCGGCAACGAGGCGCATCTGGCGGCCTTCGCCACCGAAGCGGTCGGGCCGGATGGCGCCCGCTCGCCGCTTTATCTCCACACCTCGCCGGAATTCGCCTGCAAGAAACTGCTTGCGGCGGGGGAGCAGCGCATTTTCAGCCTGGGGGCCGTCTACCGCAACCGCGAGCGCGGTCCCTTGCATCATCCCGAATTCACCATGCTCGAATGGTATCGGGTGGGCGAGACCTATGAAAGCCTGATGCGCGACTGCGCCGATCTGCTGGCGCTGGCCGCGACACGGGCAGGGGCCACGCACTTCTCTTTCAGGGGCCGCGACTGCGATCCGTTTTCCGAACCGGAGCGGCTGACCGTGGCGGACGCCTTCAGCCGCCACGCCGGGATCGATCTGCTGGCCACGGTCGCGCCCGATGGCGGCACGGACCGGGACGCGCTGCATGCCGCTCTGATCCAGGCCGGTCTGCGCACCGCGCCTGACGACAGCTGGGCCGATTTGTTCAGCCGCGTGATGGTGGAAAAGATCGAACCCAATCTCGGCCTCGGCCGCGCGACCATTCTTTGCGAGTACCCGGTCGCCGAGGCGGCACTGGCGCGGCCGAGCCCGAGGGATCCGCGCGTCGCCGAACGCTTCGAGCTCTATTGCTGCGGCGTCGAGCTCGCCAACGGCTTTGGCGAACTGACCGACGCGGCCGAGCAGCGCCGGCGCTTCGTCATCGAGATGGACGAGAAAGAGCGCGTTTATGGTGAGCGCTACCCGCTGGACGAGGACTTCCTCGCCGCGTTGGCCATCATGCCGCAGGCCAGCGGCATCGCGCTCGGCTTCGATCGGCTGGTGATGCTGGCGACCGGCGCGCAGAAGATCGAGGACGTGATCTGGACTCCGGTCGCGGCATCTTGAAGACGGGCTGCCGCCCCTTTGATCTCAATGCGCGAATACCTGCTCCAGCGAGCGAAAGCCCTTGAATTCCAAAGCATTGCCCGAGGGATCCCGGATAAACAATGTCGCTTGTTCGCCGGGCTCGCCCTTGAAGCGGACCATCGGCCGCTCCAGCCAGTCTATGTCGTCGCGCGCTTCCAGCCGCGTCGCCAGGCGCTGCCAGTCGTCCATCAAGAGCACAGCGCCGAAATGCGGGATCGGCACCAAAATGCCGTCGACCTTGCCGTCGCTTGCAGCTCGCGCGGCCTGCGGCCGCAAATGCGCCGACATCTGGTGGCCGTAGAGGTCGAAATCGACCCAGGTCGCCGACGAGCGGCCGATCGCACAGCCCAGCACCTCGCCATAGAAAGTTCGGGTTTCATCGAGATCACGGACTGGAAAGGCAAGATGGAAAGGCGTCATGGCGAAGGCTCCAGATAGGCAAAAACCGCGACGTCCGCTCTTTGCGGGCGCTTCGATGGCGATTTGGTCGCAACATCCTGATTGCCCTTCTGCCATTGCACAAGCGGCAGTGGAACAATAGATGGTGCGGCAGCACCTGCCTTCCGGACAGGCTGAAGAAAACAGGATCAAGTGCATGACCGACAAGCTCGACGCCGCGAAATTGACGGACCGTGTCGCGGCCCTGGTCGAGGCCGCCAAACGCGCTGGCGCCGATGCCGCGGACGCCGTCGCGGTGCGTGGCCGCTCGACCGCTGTTTCGGTGCGGCTTGGCAAGGTCGAAAACACAGAGGCGTCCGAGGGCGACGACGTTTCGCTGCGGGTGTTCGTCGGCCAGCGTGTGGCCAGTGTATCGGCCACCGCAGCGTCCGACCCGAAGGCCCTTGCCGAGCGCGCCGTCGCCATGGCCAAAGTGTCCCCCGAGGATCCCTACCAGGGTCTTGCCGACCCCGCGCTGCTCGCCAGACAGACGCGCGATCTGGACCTGTTCGATGCAACCGAAGTGTCGGCGGACCAGTTGAAGGAGGCGGCCCTTGCGGCCGAGGCGGCGGCTCTCGCCGTCAACGGCGTAACCAATTCGGCCGGCAGCAATGCCAGCGCCGGGCTGGGCGGGCTGGTTCTGGCCACCTCGCACGGTTTTCTCGGCCAGTATGTCGCCTCGCGCTTTTCGCGCTCGGCCAGCGTGATCGCCGGCGAGGGCACCGGCATGGAACGCGACTACGAATTCTCCTCGCGCCAGCATTTTGCCGATCTCGACGCGGCCGAGGATATCGGCCGCCGGGCCGGCGAACGGGCCGTGCGTCGCCTTGGCGCGCGCAAGGCGGCGACCGGATCGGTCGACGTGGTGTTCGACCCGCGCGTCGCGCGCGGCATTGCCGGCCATATCGCCGGTGCCATCAACGGCGCTTCCGTCGCGCGAAAAACCTCGTTCCTGCGCGACATGATGGGCAAGCAGGTGGCCGCGTCCGCCATCACCGTTACTGACGAGCCGCTGCGGCGCCGTGGCCAGGCCTCGCGCCCGTTCGATGGCGAAGGCGTCGAGGGCGAGAAGCTCCTGATGATCGAAAAGGGCGTCCTCAATCACTGGTTCCTGTCGACATCGGCGGCCCGGGAGCTCGGCCTCGTCACCAACGGGCGCGGCGCGCGCGGCGGCTCCTCCGTCTCGCCGTCTTCCACCAATCTTGCCATCGAGCCAGGCGAAAGGTCGCCGGAAGATCTGATCGGCTCGCTCAAGAGCGGCTTCTACGTCACCGAAGTGTTTGGCCAGGGCGTAGACATGCTCACCGGCGAATACAGCCGCGGCGCCTCCGGCTTCTGGATCGAAAATGGGGCGCTTGCCTATCCGGTCGCCGAAGTCACCATCGCCTCGAACCTGAAGACGATGTTCCTCAACATGATGCCCGCGAATGACCTTGATCGCAATTTCGGCACCGCCGCCCCGACGCTCCTGATCGAAGGCATGACCCTTGCCGGAGCATGAGCTGACCACCGCCGGTGCCGATCTGGACCTGCCGCTGCTGCGCGACGCCGCCCGCGAGGCGGGTCTCATCGCCATGCGCTACTTCGGCAACAATCCGCAGGTCTGGATGAAGGGCGGCACCTCGCCGGTCAGCGAAGCCGATCATGCCGCCGATGCGTATCTGCGCCAGACGTTGCTTGCGGCACGGCCGGATTATGGCTGGCTGTCGGAAGAGACGGCCGACGACCCGGCGCGGCTTTCGGCGCGCCGCACCTTCGTTGTCGACCCGATCGACGGTACGCGCGGCTTCCTTGAAGGCCAGCGCGCCTGGTGCGTCAGCGTCGCCGTCGTCGAGAATGGCCGCACGCTCGCCGGCGTGCTCGAATGCCCGGCGATGGACGAAACCTATTCCGCGCTGCCAGGCCAGGGCGCATTCCGCAACGGCAAGCGCATTGCGGTGCGCAAGCCAGGCGACAAGCCCGAGATTTCCGGCCTGAAGCAGTTGATCGACCTGATGCCGGCCGGCTGGCAGAAGCGGCTGCAACGGGCGCCCTACAGCCCTTCGCTTGCCTACCGCCTGGCGATGATCGCCAACGGCACGCTCGACGGCACCTTCGTCAAGCCGAACGCGCATGACTGGGACATCGCCGCCGCCGACCTCATCCTGCGCGAGGCAGGTGGCCAACTGCTCGACCCGCATGGCCACGCGCCGTCCTATGCCGGCGAGGTGACCCGCCACGGTGCGCTCGCGGCCGGCAGCGGCGAACTGCTGGCCGTGCTGGTCGACGTCATTGCCGGGCTGGATGGCTGAAAGCGTTTTCGAAGGTTCCAAAGTCGGCGGCTTTGGTCTAGACCTGTCACAAACTCACGATATGTGAAGGACCGACATGGCCGCGGAAGACGGAAAGAAACAGCTTTTGCATCTGGTGTTCGGCGGCGAACTGAAGAAACTTGGCGGCACCGAGTTCCGCGATCTCGATGCGCTCGACATCGTCGGCGTCTATCCGGACTATCAATCCGCGCACACGGCGTGGAAGGCCAAGGCGCAGGCCAGCGTGGACAATGCTCATATGCGTTATTTCGTCGTTCATCTGCACCGTCTGCTGGATCCCGATAGCAAGGCCACCGGTTGACTTCGATGGAGCATGATCTGGCGAAAGAGCCAGCCGGCGAGGCCGCGCCCACGGGCAGGGGCCGCAGCCGCACGACCAAGGCCTTCTGGCGCAGGATTCGCGAACCGCTCGCGCAGTCGCGATTCGTCAAGAACGCCATTGCCAGCCTGCTCGCGCAGTTCGTGCGGCTGGTTCGCGCGACCAGCCCCCTGGTCGCCGGATCGGCGCGCTTTTCGGGCGGCGCCTATGCCGAGTTCGAGCCGGGGATCATTGCTCTGTGGCATGGCCAGCATCTTTTGACGCCGGCCTATTACCCCAAGCGCAAGCCGCTGGTTGCCATGGTGTCGCGTAGCGCCGATGCCGAGCTCAACGCCCTGATGCTGGAGAAATTCGGCATCGAGGCGGTGCGCGGTTCGGGCGGGCGCGACAATGCCAGGCATCTCGACAAGGGCGGGGCCAAGGCGCTCATCGCCCTCAAAAAGTCGCTCACATCAGGCAAGAACGTCGCCATGATCGCAGACATTCCCCACGGTACCCCGCGCGATGCAGGGCTCGGTATCGTTCTCCTGGCTCGCCTCTCCGGCCGGCCGCTGCTGCCCGTCGCCATCGCCACCAGCCGCCGCAAGGTGCTGGAAAAGAGCTGGGACAAGACCACCATCAACCTGCCCTTCGGCCGCTCCGCCGTGACCATCGGCACGCCGATCTTTGTGGCGGCGGATGCCGATGACGCCGAAATGGAACGCAAGCGCCAGGAAATCACCACCGCCCTCAATGCCGCGACCGCCGAGGCCTACCGCCTCGTGGATGGCCCGCGGTGAGCGGCCGCTGGGCCCGCACCATGTTGTCGGCATACCGTTTTGCCGGCGCGGCCGCCTATCCGTTGGTCGGGCCTTACGTCGCCTGGCGCACCTCGCGCGGCAAGGAAGACCGCAATCGCCGGCGCGAGCGCTACGGCGTCGCCGGACGGCCGCGCCCCGAGGGCCCGGTGATTTGGATCCATGCCGCGAGCGTCGGCGAGACCTTGGCCGTCGTGCCGCTTGTCGAAAGCATCCTCGACTATGGCGTCAACATCGTGCTGACGACCGGTACGGTCACCTCGGCCCAGGTCGTCGACGAGCGGCTCGGCGACCGCATCATTCACCAATATGTGCCACTCGATCTGAAGCCGGCGGTCAGCCGCTTCCTCGATCACTGGAAACCCGATCTGGCGATCATCGCCGAATCCGAGATATGGCCGATGACTATCCTCGAACTTGGTGCCCGCCACGTGCCGCAGGTGCTGGTCAATGGCCGGCTCTCCGATCGCTCCTTCATGTCTTGGAAGAAGCGGGCCAACATCGCCGAGGCCCTGTTCGAGAATCTGGCCCATGTCGTTGCCCAGTCCGACGTCGACGGCGAGCGTTTTCGGGCGCTCGGCGCCCGGCCGGTCACGGTGTCGGGCAATCTCAAGGTCGACACCAACCCGCCGCCGGTCGACTTGCGAGCGCTTGGCACATTGCAGCGGCAGATCGGCGATCGGCCGACCTGGGCGGCGATCTCGACCCATGATGGCGAGGAAGTGGTCGCCGCGGAAGTTCACGCGACGCTGCACAGGCGTCACCACGGCCTTTTGACGATCGTCGTTCCGCGCCATCCCGATCGGGCCGAAGCCCTTGCCGCGCAGATTTCCGGCATGGGCCTTAAAGTCGCGCGGCGCAGCAAGGGCGACCGTATCGGGGCCGATACCGATATCTTGCTTGGCGATACGATCGGCGAAATGGGCTTGTATCTCCGGTTGACCGAAATCGCTTTCGTCGGCCGCTCGCTGACCTCCGAAGGCGGCCAGAATCCGCTTGAGCCGGCCATGCTCGACACCGCCGTTCTCGCCGGGCGCAACGTGCAGAATTTTCGCGAGGCCTATCAGCGCCTGCTCGACAGCGGCGGCGCCAAGCTGGTGCGCGACCGCGACATGCTGGCCGGCGCCGTCAATTTCCTCCTGACCAACGAAGTGGCGCGCCACGAGATGATGGCGGCGGGGATCGCGACTGTCGAAGAGATGCGCGGCGCACTGGCACGCACGCTCAAATCGCTCGAACCCTATATCCAGCCGCTGGTGGTCAAGGCGCGCCTGAAGGGCGCCAACGGGCGTTAGAATGGCCTCCGAAGCACCGCCATTCTGGTGGGAAGAGCCGGACTGGAAGGTCCTGGCGCTGTCGCCGCTGTCGGCTGTCTACGCGCTGGTTGCCGGTCGCGGCATGCGGCGGGCCCGGCGCGAGAAGATCCAGGCGCCGGTTCTGTGTATCGGCAATTTCACCGTCGGCGGCACCGGCAAGACGCCGGTGGCGATCGCGCTCGCCCAACAGGCCAAGCGCATGCATCTGAAGCCCGGGTTCCTGTCGCGCGGCCATGGCGGTTCCTTCGCCGAGCCGCATGTCGTCGATGTCAGCCATGACAGCGCCAGGCATGTCGGCGACGAACCGCTGCTGCTGGCCGAACATGCCCCGGTGGCGGTGACGCCGAACCGTGCCGCTGGCGCCCGGCTGCTGCTGGAAAAACACGGTTGCGATTTCCTGATTATGGACGACGGCTTCCAGAGCGCGCGCATCCACATCGATTATGCACTGGTCGTGGTCGATGCCCGCTATGGGATCGGCAATGGCCGCGTCATCCCGGCCGGTCCGCTCAGGGCCAAGATCGTCGACCAGCTGGTCTTCACCAGCGGGCTGCTGAAGATGGGCGAGGGCACGGCCGCCGATGCCGTGGTCCGCCGAGCCGCGCGTGCCGGCCGGCCGATCTTCGAGGCCCACACGGAGCCGAGCAGCACGGCCGGGCTTGCCGGAAAGCGGTTCCTGGCCTTTGCCGGCATCGGTCATCCCGAAAAGTTCTTCGACACGGTGCGTGACGCCGGCGGCGAAGTGGTCCTGTCCAGGCCCTTTCCGGACCATCACTTCTACGCCGAGGACGAGCTTGCCGAACTGGCCGCGACGGCACGCGCCGAAGGCCTTGGCCTGATCACCACCGCCAAGGACGCCGCCCGGCTGCGTCACGGCGCCCCGCAGGACTTTCTCGACCGTCTTGACGTGCTGGAAATCGACACGGTGTTCGAGCTTGATCACGTGCCCGAACGCATCATCGAGGAAACGCTCGATGCCTGGCGGCAGCGCAAGCTGAGGAGATGAAGCTACTTCAGGAAAAAGTGCGTGGCGGTCTTCAGTCCGGAATTGCGTAAAACAATGAAGGAGAGCGGGTCAGATTCTATCAAACGCTGAGCCGCTCTAACTCCGTTTGCGCAACTCCGGATGCACCTCGATTTCGCGGCGCAGCGATGCGATGGCGTTCACGTAAGGCTCCTGCCTGGCGACGCTCCAGTATTTCAGCTCGTCCAACGGGATGTTTTCGCCCGTCACCGCGCAGCGCACGAACGAGCCCGGGCTGGTGACCTGGAAATCGCCATCGAGATAGCGGATGCGGGCTTCCTTGCCGCCCGGGCCTTCGAAACGGTTCATCATGCAACGGTACTTGAGTTCATCGGGATTCAATCGCCATAAATCGTGGGCAAGGTCAAGCTTGGCGCAATGCTCATATAATATTGCGGTATGGCACAATGGTTGTCAGGAAGCGCCATGAACATCGCCAATGCCAGTATGACGTCTTTGCTGAAAGAAGCGCTCATTCCCGGGCCGGTGCCTTCGCCCAGGGCCGATCCCGCGACCGCGGCTCTGGTCAAGGCGCTCGTCCAGCCGGCGGCGCCCGCGATGGTGCAATCGGCGCAGTTCGCTGCCCAGGCGCTGCAAGGCTCGCTACCGCGGCCGGCCGGTCAAACCTCACAACGCCTGTCCTCCCCCGAGATCGAGGATGCCTACCGGGCCGTCATGGAACCTGACGCCGCCACCCACCATGCATTGGCACGGGCCTCGACGGGTGGGGCAGGGACGGACACCGATCAGGCTTCGCGCGACTTCGCTCCGCCGCGGATAACGGCCAACGACAGCACCCCCAAACTCGCCGCGCCGCCGGCCCTATCCACATTCTCGCCGGCCGTCGCTTCGGCCGCGGTGCTGGTCGCGGCCAATGCCAACGCGCCGCAACCGCGCGGCGCCTCCATCCGTCCAGCGGGCCATGCTCCCCGATCCGAGCCAGTTCCGTCGTCGCTGTGGACGATATCGATCGTGGCGGCCATCGTCTCGGCCGCAACCACCACGATCGTGCTTTTGCTGTTCCGTTAAGCGAGTATCACGCGATTTCCAGCAGCGGCCGTCACGTATTCTCCGAGATGCGTCAGAGCCTAATCCTCATCCTGCAGGAAAGCTTCCAGCCTTGCCGAAGCAAGCCCGGCCTGTTCGGCAATGCGCCTGGCGAGATCCGCGGCGGCCGCGCGCGGCCGGCCCACCGGACGATCCAGCCAGTAGGAAACGGGATTGAGCACGGTGCGATCGTCAACGGCGACGAGGCGGCCGGACTGTATCTGGTGCTCGGTGAGCGGCGGCCGCGCCAGCGCGATGCCGAGGCCATGAGCCGCTGCATCGAGCACCAGATTGTAATCCTCGAAACGACGGTCTTGCGGGCGCGGCCGGTAGTCCATGTCCTGCGCGGCCAACCAGGCGCGCCAGCCCGAAGCGTCGGAATCGTTGATCAGCGGGAATTTGAGCAGCCGGGCTGGATCGCCGCTGCCGATCTCCCGTGCGAGGCCCGGCGAGGCGATCGGGAAGAGATATTCTTCGAACAGTTGCACCGAGACACGGCCCGGGATGCGGCCGCGACCGCAGCGCACCGACAGATCGATGCCTTCGTCGGCGAGATCGGCCTGGCGGTTGTCGACATCGAGCACGATGCGCAGGCGGGTGGGATCGTTCTCCAGCGCCGCCATGCGCGGCATCAGCCACAGGCCGCTCACCGAAGGAATGGAGGTCAGGCGCACCACCGCGGTGCCGCGCGGCTCCACCCACCGGTCGGAATTGACCGAGATCAGCGCGAAGGCTTCGGTGGTCCTGAGATGCAGGCGATTGCCTTCGTTGGTCAGCGTCACGCCGCGCGCGCCGCGCTCGAAAACCTTCAGGCCAAGCCAGTCCTCGAGTTTGGCGACCTGCCGGCTGACCGCGCCATGTGTGAGGTTGAGTTTTTCGGCGGCGGCCGAGAAGCTCCCCGTGCGCGCCGCCGCGTCGAAAGCGCGCAACGTCTCCAAGGGCAGCATACTGTTCGAGCTGTGATCCATGCTCACAGGTGACCCTCGATTTGGTCGTTTGTCAATTGACCTGGAAAGGCGTTTCCTGCTCCCGAGACCTGAAGAATCCGAGGCACTGGGATGAGCACGACGACAGGCACGTTGAATTCGACACAGCGGATGGACACCACGGCCGCCATTGCCGTGGCGCTGACGGTGATCGGCTGGGCCTCCGCCTTCCCGGCGATCCGGGCCGGGCTCGCCGCCTTTCAGCCGCTGGAGCTTGGCGCCCTACGCTTTGCCATCGCCGCCGTGCCGGCGGCGATCTTCCTTGCCGTCAGGCGTCCGGCTCTGCCCAGGATTGGCGATCTCTGGCGCTTCGCCTTTGGCGGCGCCATTTTCGTCGCGCTCTACACGGCGATGCTCAATTTCGGCGAACTGACGGTCTCGGCCGGAGCGGCGGGCTTCATCATCAATGTCAGTCCCATCTTTACGGCCATCATGGCAATGGCGCTGCTCGGCGAGCGCTTCTCCGGCCTGGCCTGGATCGGCACGGTCATCTCCTTCGCCGGCATCGGCATCATCGCCGTCGCCGACGGGCATGGCCTTCATTTCAATGCCGGCGCGCTGCTGGTACTTGGCTCGGCCCTCTGCTCGGCCGTCAACACCATCGTCCAGAAGCCGCTGTTTGCCCGTCATCATCCGCTGACGATCGCGGCGTCCAACATGGTGCTCGGCGCGCTCTGCCTGGCGCCCTTCCTGCCCACCGCTCTGCAGCAGGCCGCTGTCGCCAACACTGCCGGCCTCGGCGCCGTCATCTATCTCGGCATCGTGCCGAGCCTGATTGCCTATGCGGCGTGGGCAACCGCGCTGTCGCGCCTGCCGGCGGCGCGTGCCTCGAACTTCCTCTATCTGGTCTCGCCGATGTCGGCCCTGATCGGCTTCTTCTGGCTGGGCGAGGTGCCGACGCTGCTCGGCATCCTCGGCGGCGCGCTGGCGCTCGGCGGTGTCATCGTGGTGAATTTGAAACGCTGATTCAAAAGCTTGCGATCTTTCCCTGACTCGTGTCGGGAACCACCGATTTCATCACCAGTTGACGGCTGCCGCAAGGCAAGGCAACTGTCACTCGGTCTTGGCGGATGGTCGTCGCGGGCGCTGCGAGGTCGGGATGGGAAGACGTTTTATCTCAACGGTCGTTTGCTTGTTGCTGCTTAACGCGAAAGCCGTCGCGGGTTGGTACCACGTGGAAAACTACGAGGGTTTCCTCGGGCCGTCTCCCATCCATTTCTCCATACAGACATATGATAGCTTAGGCAGCGCGCCAAAGGTCGATGGAAGCTACTTCTACGACGCGAAGCAGAGCCCGATTGCGCTGTATGGCACGGTCAGCGGCACCAAGTTCGTGCTTTGCGAGATTTCAGACGACAAGGAATTCTATCGGATAATTGTGCAGGGGCCGAGACCCGCTGTCGATGCCACAAGCTGCCATTCTCCCTCGACCTCAATGGAAACGCTATGACCGGAAGCTGGAGCAAGGGCACTGATAGATATCCCGTCACCCTCAAGAAAATAGCGAGCCTGGATGACACTGGCGAGGCGAAGATCGATGGCACGGTCGAGATTTCCTTCTGGGCGCAGACAGCCACCGACAGGTTTTCGGGAATTTACACGAATACCAGCGCCGGCCTTTGCATGAAAAATGCGTGTCATCAAAAAGAGCAGCCGCAAGGTTGTCCAGGAAATTACCTTCGCCGATGACGACGCGTGCAGTGCCGGCATGCTGATGACGACCATCTATATGAACGTCGAGAAATGGGTGGAGCGAGGCAAGGACGTCATTTCCGTGAATTTTCGAGGCGGTGGCGCTGGAACCGCGGTCGATTACGTCTTCAATTCACGGACAAGGAAATATCAGCGGAGGAAATGAGGGCTGGCCGCGCAGCCGGTTCACCGCCGCCCGAACAGCCGCTCGATGTCGGCCAGCTTGAGCTCGATATAGGTCGGGCGGCCATGGTTGCAGGTACCGGAACCCGGCGTCGCCTCCATCTGGCGCAGCAGGGCGTTCATCTCTTCGGCCTTGAGCAGCCGCCCGGAGCGCACCGAGCCATGGCAGGCCATGGTGGCGGCGATCTTGTCCAGCCGTTCCTTGAGCGTCTCGACCGTATCGTTGTCGGCAATCTCGTCGGCAAGGTCGCGGACCAATTGCTGGACGTTGGTCTCGCCGAGCATCGACGGCGTCTCGCGCACGGCGACCGCACCCGGTCCGAAACGCTCGATGCCGAGGCCGAAGCGGGCGAGCGTTTCGGAATGCACGGCCAGCCGCTCGGCGTCCTCCTCCGGCAGGTCGATAATCTCGGGCAGAAGCAGCATCTGTGACGGCACCGGCCGCGCGTGCAGCGCGTTCTTCAGCGCCTCGTAAACCAGCCGCTCATGGGCCGCGTGCTGGTCCACGATGATGAGCGAATCCCTGGTCTGGGCGACGATATAGTTCTCATGCACCTGCGCGCGCGCGGCCCCCAGCACCGCGCCGAGCAGCGTCTCCGCCGCCTCGCTTTGCCCGGCGCGCGCATCGGCGCTGGCGAGCGGGCCGGCATCGAACGCGGCTTGCTCATTTTCGCCAAATCCGCCCTGTCTTGCGCCGGTGTGTTCAAAGCCCGGGCTGTCGAATTGCATGTCGAGCGGCCGCTGCGGCGAGCGCGCGGGATCGAAGCCGGCGGCGCCTGAAGCGCGATAGGCCGCGTCGTAGCTGCGATGGCCATTGGCCGGGCCGGGATGCGCATAGGACGGGCTGCCCGGCCGAAACGCTGCCATCATGCCGGCGGCACCGGTGGTGGCCGAGCGGATGCCGGCATCGGCCAACGCCTGCCGGATCGCGCCGACGATCAACCCGCGCACGAGGCCCGGATCGCGGAAGCGGACATCGGCTTTGGCCGGGTGGACGTTGACGTCGACGATGGCCGGATCGAGCGAAAGAAACAGTACCGTCACCGCATGGCGGTCGCGCGGCAGGACGTCGGCGAAGGCGCCGCGGATCGCTCCGGCGATCAGCTTGTCGCGCACCGGGCGGCCGTTGACATAGGCATATTGCTGCAATGCGTTGGCGCGGGTGAAGGAGGGGATCGACACATGGCCGGTCAGGTGCACGCCTTCGCGCATCGCGTCGATGGCAATGGAATTGTCGGGAAAGTCGGCGCCCATCACCTGCGCGACCCGGCGCAGGCTGCCGTCCGCGCTATCGTCGGTCGCCGGCAGTTCCAGCGTCGTGCGGTCGGAACCGGCCAGCGTGAAACGCACCGTGGGAAAGGCGATGGCGATGCGCTTGACGATGTCGCTGATGGCCGAGCTTTCGGCGCGTTCGCCCTTCATGAATTTCAGCCGTGCCGGCGTGGCGAAGAACAGGTCGCGCACCTCGACCGTGGTGCCGCGATTGGCCGCCGCCGGCTTGATTGGCAGGACGCGGCCGCCCTCGATGCCGATCTCTGCGGCGCTGTCGCTAGAGGCCGTGCGCGAGCGGATCGACAGCCGCGACACCGAGCCGATCGATGGCAGCGCTTCGCCGCGAAAGCCGAGCGAACGAATGTCGTTGATATCCTCGGTGAGCTTGGAGGTGCAGTGGCGTGCAATGGCCAGCGCCAGTTCCCGTTCAGGAATGCCGAAGCCGTCATCGGTGACGCGGATCAGGTTCAGCCCGCCGCCCGATGTGACGACTTCTACCTTGCTGGCCCCGGCATCGAGCGCATTCTCGACCAGTTCCTTGACCACGCTCGCCGGACGCTCGATGACTTCGCCGGCGGCGATCTGGTTGATCATCGTTTCGGAAAGCTGGCGGATGGGCATGCTCTGATCTTACACGGATTCGGTGGGCGCGCGCGAGGCCACTTTACGCCTGCGCCAGAAGCCAATCCCTGACCTTGCGCGCATTGTCGCTGAGCTCGCGGTTCTTCGGCCAGATGACGTAGAACGCGGTGCCCGTCTTCATGATGTGGTCCGTCACCGGCACCAGCAGCCCGGTCGACAGCAGCCGCTCGACAAGGTGGCGCCAGCCGAGCGCGATGCCTTGCCCCTCCATGACCGCCTGGATCACAATCGCATAGTCATTGATGCGCAAGCCACGCTCCGCATTGCGGAGACTGGCTCCGGCCGATTGGAACCATTCGTCCCAGTTCGGGGCCTCGCGATAGGGCTCTTCCAGATGAATGAGGCGGTGTGTCGCCAGTTGCTCGACGGTCTCGGGCCGGCCGAATTTCGTCAGATAACTGGGACCCGCGACCGGAAAGATCTCTTCGTCGGAGAGCGCTAGCGAGTGGTAGTCCGGCCAGTCGCGTGGCACGCCTCCGCGCACGGCAAGCGGAATGCCTTCCGCGATGATGTCGAGATCTCGGTCGCCGGTCTGGATGCGCAGATCGATGCCCGGCAATTCATCGCGGAACCGCTGCAGGCGCGGCATCATCCAGAACGAGCCGAAGGCCGTCGAGGCGGCGAGCGTCACATGGCCGCCAGTCGCCTGCAGGCGCAGGTCCTCCGCCGACTTGCGGATGTGGGAAAGGCCGAGCGAGACGTCGGCATGGAAACGCTCGCCGGCCTCCGTCAGGCTGACCTGGCGATGGCGGCGCTGGAACAGCGTGGCGCCAAGCTGTTCTTCCAACCCGCGCACGGCATAGGAGACGGCGGCCTGAGTCATGCCGAGCTCGCGCCCGGCGGCGGTGAAACTCGACAGCCGACCGGCTGCTTCGAAGACGATCAGGCTGCCGGCGGAGGGCAGGAGGTGGCGCAGGCTTCGCATAAGCTCAGCTTATACAAGAGATCAGGATTTTCCAGCGTCACAGTCGAATTTCACCTCGCTAAGTTGACCGGGATCGAAGGGATGGAGGCTCCATGAACGCACCGGCCGCTGAATTGACCGAGCAAACCCATCGCCGTGGTGGTGGCCGCCTCGGGCGCAAGGCGATGAGGAGCGCGCCGATTGCCTCGTTCCCGACCCTGGTGCGCCAGATTCCGGTCTATGAGATCGTTCCCGATGAGGCGGTGGAACTGATCCACGAGGAGTCGCTCAAAATCCTCGAAGAAGTGGGCTGCGAATTCCGCGACGACGGAGCCATCGAGCTCTGGAAGGCGGCTGGCGCCGATGTCAGGGAGACGCGCGTGCGTATCGACCGCGCGCTGCTGATGGAGCTCGTCTCGAAAGTTCCATCCGAATTCACGCTCCATGCGCGCAATCCCGAGCGCACGGTCCGCGTTGGCGGCAAGAACTCGATCTTCGTGCCGATGTATGGCGCGCCCTACATACGCGACCTCGACAACAACAGGCGCTACGGGACGCTTGCCGACCTCAACAATTTCCACAAGCTCGCCTACATGGCGCCGGCGCTGCATTCCTCGAGTTCGGTCATCTGCGAGCCGATGGAAATCGCCGTGCCGAAGCGGCATCTGCACATCATCCATTCGACGCTGAAACATTCCGACAAGCCGTTCATGGGCATCGTGACGTCCAAGGAGCGCGCCGAGGACACGATGGCGATGGCTGCAATCGTCTTCGGCGAGGAGTTCGTCCGCGAAAACCCGGTGCTGGTGGCGATCACCAACTGCAATTCGCCGCTGGTCTGGGACGCCACCATGATCGATGCGATGCGGGTCTATGCAAGCCACAATCAGCCGCTGATCCTGGCGCCGTTCGCGCTCTGCGGCGCCTCGACCGCGGCGTCGGCCGTCGGCGCGGTGGCGCAGGTCAATGCCGAGGCGCTCGCGGGCGTGGCCCTGACCCAGCTCATCCGTCCCGGTTCGCCCCAGATCTACGGCCAGTTCATGGTCA
Organism: Mesorhizobium sp. B2-4-13; assembly: GCF_006658535.1. NCBI lineage: Bacteria > Pseudomonadati > Pseudomonadota > Alphaproteobacteria > Hyphomicrobiales > Phyllobacteriaceae > Mesorhizobium > Mesorhizobium sp. B2-4-13. The sequence goes on from NZ_VFVB01000006.1 coordinate 60,351, forward strand.
CGGTCGACATGAAGACCGGCGCTCCCATGGGCGGCACGCCGGAGGCCGCCCAGATGATGTATCTGATGGGTGCGCTGGCGCGGAAATACAAACTGCCGTGGCGCACATCGGGCTTTCATGTCGGCTCGAAGCTCAACGATGCCCAGGCTGGCTATGAGGCGAACATGCTGATGCATGCAGCCATCCTCGCCGGCGCCAACTACATCTGGCATTCGGCCGGATGGCTGGAAGCGGGTCTCACTTGCGGTTACTCGAAATTCGCCACCGACTGCGAACAGCTTGTCGGCTGGTACAAATATGCCGGCGGCCTGCCTTTCGACGATTTCAAGGAAGCGATGGCAGCGATCCGCGAGGTCGGGCCGCAGGGCCATTTCCTCGGCACCCAGCACACGCTCGAGCATTTCGAGAAGGCTTTCTTCATGCCGAGCATCATGGACTTCAACTCCTACGAACAATGGAAGGCGGAAGGGGCGAAGGACCACGACACGCGCGGCCGCGAGAAGGCGCGCAACATGCTTGCCGACTATGAGGAGCCGAAACTCGACGAGGGCATTGCCGACGGTCTCAAGGATTTGATCGCGCGGCGCGAGGAAAAACTGCCTGACAGCGTTAGTTGAAAAAGCAGGCAAAGACCTCACGGGAACAACAAGGGGAGAATGACATGACGATTTTCAGAAGCAACGGCGATCGTGTGCCGCCCGCTATCGAAGCGATGGCGGCGGAAGCGAAGGCGGGTCGCATGGACCGGCGCGAGTTCCTGGCGCTGGCTAGCGCGCTTGGTGCGTCGACGGCATTTGCCTATGGCATGATCGGCCTCGCCGCGCCGACGCAAGCTGTGGCCGAGGAACCGAAGAAGGGCGGGACGCTGCACGTCTCGATGGCGGTGAAAGCGCAGAAGGATCCGCGCACTTACGATTGGGTGGAACTGGCCAATATCTCGCGTTGCTGGCTGGAGCCGCTGGTGCGCTACACCAGGCAATTCACCTTCGAGCCGGTGCTGCTCGAAAGCTGGGACATCAACGACGACGCCACCGAATACACGCTGCATGTGCGCAAGGGCGTCGCCTGGAACAATGGCGATGCCTTCAGCGCCGATGACGTGGTGCACAATGTGACGCGCTGGTGCGAGAAGGGCGTCGCCGGCAACTCGATGGCGGCCCGCGTCGGTGCGCTGATCGATGCCAAGACCGGCAAGGCCAGGGACGGCGCCATCACCAAGGTCGACGACAACACGGTCAAGCTGAAGCTCAGCGAGCCCGATATTTCGCTCATTCCCAATTTCACCGATTATCCGGCGCTCATCGTGCACCGCAATTTCGACGCCGATGGCGCCGACCCGATCAAGAAGCCGATCGGCACGGGAGCGTTTGAGTTGGTCTCTTACGACGTCGGCCAGAAGGCGGTGGTCAAGCGCCGCGAGAACGGCAAATGGTGGGGCGGCGAGGCGCCACTCGACGGTATCGAATTCATCGACTACGGCACCGATTTCAACGCCACGGTGAACGCGTTCGATTCCGGTGAAATCGACCTCAATTTCGAGTCGCCCGCCGACTTCATCGACATTCTCGACAAGATGGGGCTGCAGAAGTCTGAGGTCGCGACCGCCACCACGCTGGTTGCCCGCACCAACATCACGCACAAGCCATACGACGATCAGCGCGTTCGCAATGCGCTGCAGATGGCGGTCGACAACAACGCGGTGCTGCAGCTCGGCTATAACGGCCGCGGCACGGTCGGCGAGAACCACCATGTCAGCCCGATCCATCCCGAATACTATGCCCTGCCCAAGAAGGAGCGCGACGCCGCCGGCGCCAAGAAGCTGATGGCGGACGCCGGTCAGGCCGACTTCGAGCACGAGCTGATCACCATCGAGGACGACTGGCAGAAGAACACCGGCGACGCGATCGCCGGCCAGCTGCGTGACGCCGGCATCAAGGTCAAGCGCACGGTGCTGCCGGGCTCGACCTTCTGGAACGACTGGACGAAATATCCCTATTCGATGACCATCTGGTACATGCGCCCGCTCGGTGTCCAGGTGCTGGCGCTGGGTTATCGCACCGGCGAGGCGTGGAACGAATCGGCCTATTCCAATCCCGACTTCGACGCCAAGCTCAAGCAGGCGCTCTCGCTGATCGATGTCGCCAAGCGCAAGGAGGTGATGAAGGATGTCGAGCAGATCCTGCAGGACTCCGGCGTCATCATCCAGCCGTTCTGGCAGAAGCTCTACAGCCACACGAACAAGAAGGTGAAGAACTACGGCGTCCACCAGACCTTCGAGATGGACCTCCAGAACGTCTGGCTGGACGCCTGACGCCAGAAGTTCTGCCACACAGCGCCGGCGCTCCCTTGCGCCGGCGCAATGCCGCCGATGGGGAAGAATTTGCATGTCCGGCCGGGTCTTCAAACGTTTGTTCGAGCCGGCCACCTTGCGTGGCAAAACATTGCGCAACAGGATCGTGTTTGGAGCCCATACGGCGAACATGGCCGAGAACGGGCTGCCGACCGAACGCCATGTCGGCTACTACGCCGAACGCGCCATCGGCGGGGCCGGCATGATCGTGGTCGAGCCGATGCCCGTGCATCAGGCCGCCGTGCTTACCCGTGGCAATTTCAGCCCGTCCGATGACCGCGTCATCCCGTATTTCCGCAAGGTGACGGAGGCGATCCGCGGCAACGGCGCCGTCGCCATCCAGCAGCTCTACCATGTCGGTCAGCACGCGGACGCGGACAACTCGTTTCACCCCGGTTGGTCGCCTTCCGGCCTGCCGAGCTACCACGATTCCGACGGCTCGCATCGGATGTCCGAAGCCGAGATCGAAGAAACGATCGACGGCTTCGTCCAGGCCGCGCGCCGTTGCCACCAGGCCGGCTTCGACGGCGTCGAGGTCTGGGCGGCGTACCATTCGATGCTGGACCAGTTCTGGACACCTTGGTCGAACCGCCGGGACGACCGATGGGGCGGCAGCCTCGAAAACCGCACCCGCATGAGCCGTGAGGTGATGATCAGGATTCGCCGGGAATGCGGCGATGATTTTATCATCGGTCTCGCGATCAATGATGAGCCCGAAGTCGAAGTGGCGCTGAAGCGCGAAGCGCTGGCCGAGATCATCGACCTCCACGACCGCGATGCCTTGATGGACTATGTCACTTGCGGAACGGGTTCCTACTTCGATTTCTACAAGATCATGCCGACCTTTGTTTACCCGGAGAAGCTCGGTGCCGACCTGGCGTCCGTGCTCAAATCCACCGTGCGTCACGCGCTGATCACCGCCGAGAGCCATATCCGCACGCCCGAGAACGCCGAGAGCGTGCTGAGCGAAGGCCGTGCCGATCTCGTTTCCATCGTGCGTGGGCAGATCGCCGATCCGCATCTGGCTGCAAAGGCTGCCGCCGGCCGGCCGCAGGACATTCGCGGCTGCCTGTCCTGCAACCAGATGTGCTGGGGCCGGCGCAGCCGTGACTACTGGATCAGCTGCGTCATCAATCCTTCCGCGGGGCGGGAATGGGAGTGGGGCGGCGACCGCTTTGCTCCGGCCGGCCAGCCGAAGCGCGTACTGGTCGTCGGTGGCGGCCCGGCCGGTCTCGAAGCGGCGCGCGCCGCGGCCGAGCGCGGCCATCGCGTCACGCTGGCCGAGGCATCCGACCGCCTTGGGGGGCAGTTCCGTCTTGCCGGGCTGCAGCCGCGCCGTGCCCAGATTCTGGACCTGATCGACTGGTATGAGCGCCAGCTCGGCCAGCTCCAGGTCGATATCCGCTACGGGCAGTATGTCGAGGCCGACGATGTCGAGCGCGAAGGCGCCGATCACGTCATCGTGGCGACCGGCTCGATGCCACCGGACGGCGCTTTCCAGCGGGCCTTGCCGCACTGGGAGAGCATTCCGGGCGGCGGTCCGGTGCTCTCGGCCGAAGCGGTGATGGCGCGCGAGGCGAGGCCGGGAAAAAATGTTCTCTTGCTGGACGACGGCGGCAATTGGAAGGGCTGCGGCACCGCCTGGAAACTCGCCGAGGATGGTCACAACGTAACGCTTGTGACACCGGACGCCCTGGTCGGCAAAGAGCTTCAGCGAATGGCCGTCGATGCGCCGCTGCGACGGGCACTCGCCAAGCTGAAGGTGCGGTTTGTGACCGAGAGCGCCGTCGTTCATTGGGACGGCAGGGTGGCCAGGATCGCTTCGCTGCTCGACCGGACCGAGCAGCAGGTCGAGGCCGACGCTTTGGTATTCGCCGCCACCAGCATGGCGCAGGACAGCCTGTCCATCGAGCTCGAAAGGCGCGGAATTGCGCATACCTCCATCGGCGACTGTACCGCCTCCAGACAGGCGGCATTTGCCATTCATGACGGGCGCAAGGTGGCGCTTGGTCTTTGACCATCGCGAAAGGCGCCATGCCAGGCAAGGCATGAACGGGGCTGATGTCTGAATGCGTATCAGGTCAATCAAAGTCTATCAGATGCTTCTGCCTGTTAAAGGCGGTGCCTACCGGATGGCCAGCGACACCGTGCAGAATTTGGACAGCACGCTGGTTGAAGTCACCACCGAGGATGGACTGTCAGGCTGGGGTGAGACTTGCCCGATCGGCCCTGTTTATCAACCCCAGCATGCTCTGGGCGCGAGAGCGGCAATTGCTGAAATAGCGCCGGGACTCATCGGCGAGGACACAGCGTCCATGCGCCGCCTCGCCAAACGAATGGACGAACGGCTGAACGGTCACAACTATGCCAAAGCGGCCTTGGACATAGCTCTCCTCGACCTCGCCGGCCAGCGGCTGGGCGTCCCTGTTTCAACACTTCTCGGTGGTGCGCTCACCGATCGCGTGCCGTCATACTACTCGACGACCGTCGGTGCTCCGGACGAGACCGCGCGTATTGCCGCCGACAAGGTCAATGCCGGATATCCACGGCTTCAGATCAAGATCGGCGGGCGGGATCTCGAACAAGACGTCGCCACTGTGCACAAAGTATGGGAGGCGGTTGGCTTCAGGGCCCGCATAGCCGTCGACGCCAATCGCGGCCTGACCGCTGCCGCGGCGCTGCACATCGATCGGCTTTGCCAGGCAATCCCGTTCGTGTTCGAACAGCCTTGCAACACCATGGAGGAAGTCGCTGGTCTCAAAGGGCGCGTTACGCATCCGATCTATCTCGATGAGAGTACCGAGGATTTGAATGCCGTGCTTCGGGCAGTTTCGTCAGGTATCGCCGACGGATTCGGATTGAAGGTCACCCGTCTTGGTGGTCTGACCAAGATGGCCACGGTCCGCGACCTGTGTGCGATACGATCTCTTCCGCACAGCTGCGACGATGCCTGGGGCGGAGACGTCATCGCCGCGGCATGCGTCCACCTCGCCGCTACCGTCGAGCCGAGACGTTTTGAGGGAGCCTGGATCGCGCAGGAGTACATCGAAGGGCATACTGATCCCGCAAACCCGATCGTGATCGAGAACGGGCATATACGCGTCCCGCAGATCCCAGGGCTCGGTGTCAAGCCTGAGCGCTCCCAACTCAACGCGCCGATCGCCACTTTCGGAAACTAAGGATCGTTGGATTTGATCTATGCAAGCAGACGCGCCGCCCGGAGGAGGCTTCATGAGCCGCAAAAAAGCCGATATGCACGATGCGTGGTATTGATTGCCTTCCGCAGTCAAACATTCGGGGAATCCATGAAACTGCTGCTCGCTGCCATCCTGTCGATTGCCGCACCAGCCGCGGCATTGGCCGGCCCGGCGTCCGACGCCGTGAAGTTCTTCTATGTCCCGCAGGTCAAGTTCGAGGCCGACGCGCAATACCGCGATCGCTTCACCGAGCCGGTGACGAAACTGTTCGACCTCAACGACCAGGCGACCAAGAAGAATCCGGACCAGGTCGCCTGTATCGACTTCGATCCCGGCCTCGACGCGCAGGATTTCGACCAGAAGGCCCTTTCCAAGACACTGAAGCTGTCCGAGACGGTGGAGGGCGACACGGCGCAGGTGGTGGCGAGTTTCAGCCTTTTTCCGGACGGAGACGATTCGCAGCGCGAAATGCACTGGTCGCTGAAGAAGGTCGACGGCAAGTGGAAGATATCGGACATTGCATCGAAGACCAGCGACTGGACGCTGAGCCAGCTCGAATGCATGGCGGGCCAAGATCCGGAGTGATGCGATGGCCGGTCGCACGCTTCTTTTGTTCTCGGCCATGTGCCTGCTGGCGGCGGGCTTGAACGGCGCAGCCGCTCAGGGGCTGTTGGACGCGCCGCCGGCAAAAGCTCCGGCCGGGACCGCGCCCGACGACAGCGTGACGCCGCCGGCAACCCCGCCTGGCGGCGCCGCGGAGCCGCCGACGCCACCGGTCGCATCGCCGCCGAGCGAGCCTGCCGCTCCAATCCAGCCGGGGTCGCCGACCGCGGTGGTGCGGCCGTTCTACGATCAGGTCGGCCTGGAGGTCGATCCTGCTCAGCGCGGCCATTTCATCGATCCGGCGAAAGCCGTGCTCGACAAGAGCGATGCCTTGCGCAAATCCGGGCAGGGCGAGTGCCTGGACCCCAACATGGCGCTCGACAATGCGGACTACGACAAGGCCGAGATCGACAAGAGCCTGAAGACGCTCGAAGCGATCAATGGCGACCAGGCCAAGGTGATCGTCGCCTTCGTCGTCGCCGGTAACCCGCACCGCCTCGAATGGAAGTTCAAGAAGGTCGATGGCGAATGGAAGATAGCGGACCTTTTGTCGGTGACCGGCGAATGGGCGCTCAGCCAGTACCAGTGCGAATGATGGCCGAACTAGCCGCGCCCGCGATAGGGGGTGACGCCGGTATCCGGCAGCCAGGCGCCTTCGGGCGGAGCGCCGGTCTGCCAGAACACATCGATCGGAATGCCGCCGCGCGGATACCAATAGCCGCCTATGCGCAACCAGAGCGGCTTGGTCGCGGCCACGATGCGGCGTCCGATCATCACCGTGCAGTCTTCATGGAAGGCGCCATGGTTGCGAAACGAGGTCATGAACAGCTTGAGCGACTTCGATTCCACCAGGGCGGCATCGGGTGCGTAGTCGATGACGATGTGGGCGAAATCCGGCTGTCCGGTCACCGGGCAGAGCGAGGTGAATTCCGGGCAGGTAAAGCGCACGATCGCCGGCGGCCCGTCGCCGCGCGAAAACGGCACGGTTTCCAGGACCGCGGCTTCGGGGCTCTGTGGCGTCTCGACGTGCGTGCCGAGCTGGGTGAGATTTTTGGTATCGATCATATGCGGTTTCCCTTGGATTTGCCGCTCATTAGCACAAATTAAAACGGCAGGAAGACGATGACCAGCAACGACCCGCTTCTCCAACCCTACCAGCTCAAGCATTTGACGCTGAAGAACCGGGTGATGTCGACCAGCCACGAGCCGGCTTACTCGGAGGACGGCATGCCGAAGGAGCGCTACCGGCTCTACCATGCCGAAAAGGCCAAGGGCGGCATGGCGCTGACCATGACCGCCGGCTCGGCGATCGTTTCGCGCGACAGCCCGGCTGCCTTCGGCAATCTGCACGTCTATGACGACCGCATCGTGCCGTGGTTGGCCGAACTCACCGATGCCTGCCATGAGCATGACTGCAAGGTGATGATCCAGATCACCCATCTTGGCCGCCGCACGGGTTGGAACAAGGCCGACTGGCTGCCGGTGCTCTCGGCTTCGCCGGTGCGCGAGCCGGCGCATCGCGCTTTCCCCAAGACCATCGAGGACTGGGACATCGAGCGCATCGTCGCCGACTATGCGTCGGCCGCCCAGCGCTGCCAAGCGGCCGGGCTCGACGGCATCGAGTTCGAATCCTACGGCCATCTGATGGACGGCTTCTGGTCGCCTGCCACCAATCATCGCGATGACGAGTATGGCGGTTCGCTCGACAACCGCCTGCGCTTCACCAACATGGTGCTCGATGCGGTGCGGGCGGCGGTCGGCGAGAAATTCGTCGTCGGCATCCGCATGGTCGCCGACGAGGATTTCGACAAAGGCCTGTCGAAGGAGGAGGGCGTCGAGATCGCCAGGCGGCTGGCCGGCTCCGGCAAGCTCGATTTCCTCAACATCATCCGGGGCTCGATCGAGACCGACGCGGCGCTCACCAAGGTCATTCCGGTGACCGGCATGCGGTCTTCGCCGCATCTCGATTTCGCCGGCGAGGTGAGGGCGGCGACGAAATTCCCGACCTTCCACGCGGCGCGCATTTCCGATGTCGCCACCGCGCGCCATGCGATCGCCACCGGCAAGCTCGACATGGTCGGCATGACACGCGCCCATATCGCGGATCCGCACATCATCAAGAAGGTGATGGAGGGCCGCGAGCACGAGATACGTCCCTGTGTCGGCGCTACCTATTGTCTCGACCGCATCTATGAAGGCGGCGAGGCGCTATGCGTTCACAATGCGGCGACCGGCCGCGAGGCGGATATCCCGCACGTCATTGTCAAGACGGAAGGGCCCAAGCGGAAAGTGGTGGTCGTCGGCGCCGGCGCTGGTGGGCTGGAGGCGGCGCGCGTCGCAGCCGAGCGCGGTCATCAAGTCACCATCCTCGAGGCATCATCACAAGCTGGCGGCCAGGTGCGTCTGGCGACCCAGAACCCGCGCCGCAAGGAATTGATCGGCATCATCGACTGGCGGCTGGCCGAACTCGACCGGCTCGGCGTCGAGATCCGCTATGACACCTGGGCGGAACAGGACGATGTTCTGGCGCTGGCGCCCGACGTCGTGGTGATCGCCACCGGTGGCCTGCCGCAGAACCCGCCGCTGGCCTCCGGCGACAATCTCGTCACCTCGAGCTGGGACATCGTGGCCGGCAGCGTCAAGCCGGCCGAAAATGTGCTGCTCTACGACGACAATGGCGGCCATCAGGGCATGGGCGCGGCCGAACTGATTGCCAACAGCGGCTCGAAGCTGGAACTGGTTTCGCCGGAACGCTTCTTCGCCCCCGAAATGGGCGGCATGAATCACGTACCCTATGTCAGGGCCTTCCAGGAAAAGGGCGTCACCGTCACCATCAATACCCGCCTGCGCTCGGTGCGGCGCGAGGGCAATCAACTGATCGCGGAACTCGCTTCGGATTTCGCCGATGGCTGGCGCGGAGAGCGCAGGGTCGACCAGGTGGTGGTCGAGCACGGCACGGCGCCGCTCGACGATCTGTATCTTTCGCTGAAACCGCTGTCGAAGAACGGTGGTGCGGTTGACTATGAGCGTCTGGCCAACGGCGGCGACATTTTTCCCAAGCGCAACGCGGATGGCGGCTTCGTGCTCTTGCGCATCGGCGACGCGGTTGCCTCGCGCAACATCCACGCCGCCATCTATGACGGGATCAGGTTCGGGATCAGGATTTGATCACGATCGGGTGGCGCGCAACGACCTTTGCAAGGAGAGCCACCTGCCGCTCTGGTCCGTTGCGCGCCGCGCATGATCGGCTTTCACCGGCCGTGCGATTCTAAAACATCTTGGCGGTCGCCATGCAGAGCACGGTGATGACCAGCAGCCCGCCGGCTATGCGTTCGCCCCTGGTCATTTTCGCGCGCAGCGCCGTTTGGGTCGCGGCATCGGCGCCGGCAAGCTGCCTGCTGGCGGAGCCCACAAGCGCGCCTTGCACGCCGGCGGCGATCAGCGCCGTCAAAATGCCGAGCGCCAGTATCTTTTCCATCGAGCCAAAAGCACCCTCATGAAAGAAATACCAGAGCAGCAAACCGGTCAGGAAAGCCAAACCGGCCGCGCCCATTTGCGGCCGGAAGAACCGCTCTGCCCGGATGTCCGGATCGCGGCCAACCGCGATGGTCGTGCCGGCCCAGAAGACGCCGGCCATGACGTGCAGGCCGATGACGGCGATATAAACATATTGCATGACCGCATTCCTCTCATTCGCCCACCGCCTACGCGCCGCAACCATGCTGCGATGCCATCAATAAGGCAAAATTAGATATCTAACGGTTAGATGTCAACCATGAAGCCAAGTTTCACATTCCCACTGCTTGCTCTACTGTCAGATCATGACACCATTTGACCGCCCGCCGGTCGGCATGAATCTCGGCCGAACCGCCAAGCTTGTCGCCCAGGCCTTCGACGCTGCCTTGGTTGAAGCAGGCGGCACATTGCCGGTCTGGCTCACGCTGCTGTCTGTCAAGTCGAGCGAGCTTGCCAATCAGCGCGAACTCGCCGGCATGATAGGCATCCAGGGCGCGACGCTGACCCATCATCTCAACGCGATGGAAGCGCAGGGCCTGCTGACGCGGCGGCGCGATCCCGTTAACCGCCGGGTTCACCTGGTCGAATTGACGGAGACGGGAGAAGCGCTGTTCGAGACGTTGCGGCAAGCGGCACTCGTCTTCGACAAGCGGCTTCGCAAAGGACTGTCCGACGAGCGTCTGGCGGAATTTGCGCAGGTGCTTGCGGCGTTGCGGAAAAACGTAGAGAGCTAGGAATGCCGGCCTGTTGGACGCACTGGCCTCGGCATGCATACCGACCATGAACAGCGTTGCCGGAACCTGCGCGGCCTCCAAGACGTCGAGGATGTTGCTTGTACCGTTCAGCGGACCGTCGTCGAAGGTGAGATAGATGGTGCGATCCGCGCCATGGGCAGGCAACGCCGACATCAACATGGCTGCCAGGGCAAGCCGAAAGAATGTCATGGGGCCGCTATCCCCTCGCGATCAGGACAGGCCGCCATTTCCGCGGCTGCTTGTCAAGGCTGGCCGGGTTACGCCAGGCTTCCCTGCAATACCGTCAGCCTGGCTTTCTTCGGCATGCGGGCGGTCAGCCATTCGAGCGCCTTGTCATGCGGCATCGGGAAGGCGATGGAATAGCCCTGTACCTGGTCGCAGCCGATCGCCATCAGCGAGTCGAGCTCGGCCTCGGTTTCGGCACCCTCGGCGACGATGGAGATGCCCAGCCCCCGGGCAAGTTCAGTGATGGCGCGCACGATCTTGGAGTTGTCGCCATTCTCGTGGATGTTTTGCACGAAGCGACGGTCGATCTTGAGCCTGTCGATCTCGTTGGGATTGACGTGGCTGAGCGAAGCATAGCCGGTGCCGAAATCATCGAGTTCCAGATGCACGCCGGCCGCTCTGATATGACGCAGCTTCGCCGCGATGCCAGTCTTCTCGTCGTCCAGAATGACGGATTCGACGATTTCCAGCGACAGTTTCTGCGGCGGCAGTCCGGCTTTCTCCAGCGTATCGAACAAAAACGCATCGAAATCATGCTCGCGCAACTCGGTACCCGAGACATTGACCGCAAGCCGGCCGAAGGCAATCCCGGCACGGTTCCACTCGGCGGCCTCGTTGATCGCCTTGCTGATCACGATGCGGCCGATCTCCGGCATGAAGCCGCATTTCTCGGCGACCGGGATGAATTCGCCCGGCGAGATCATGCCGCGCTCGGGATGATTCCAGCGCACGAGCGCTTCGATGCCGCTGATGGTGCCGTCGGTCAGCGAGACCTGCGGCTGGAAATAGACCTGGAACGCCTTTTCGGAAATGGCGACCTTGATGTCATGTTCGAGCTGCTTGCGGTAGTCGAGTTCGCGGCGCAGTTCCTCGGAAAAGAACGAGAAGTTGCCGCCACCCATTTTCTTGGCGGAGTAGAGCGCCAGATCGGCATGGACGAGCAGGTCCTGCGCGTTGTCGGCATCGATCGGATAGACCGCGATGCCGCCGCTGGCGCCCGGGAGAATGGTGGTGCCCTGGAACACGATCGGCTCGTTGATGTGCACCAGGATGCGCCGTGCCAGCATGTTGATGTCCTCGGTGCTGCCGGCCCCGTTGAGGATCATCACGAATTCGTCGCCGCCGAGCCGCGCGCACAGATCCGAGGCGCGGCAGGAATCGCGCATGCGCTGTGCCGTCACGACCAGGACATAGTCGCCGGCGGCGTGGCCCAGCGTATCGTTGATCTGCTTGAAGCGATCGAGGTCGAGCTGGACTACGGCCAGGCGCTCGCGCCGGCGATGCGCGCCCTTGATCAGCGTCTCGAAATGGTCGGTGAGGAAGGTGCGGTTGTGCAGGCCGGTCAGGCCGTCATGCACAGCGATGAAGGCCATCGAATTGCGCGCGTCTACCAACTCACGCGTCTTGCGCAGGATCGCGTTGGACATCGGCCTGAAGATGAACAGCGCCACCAGCAGGATGACGCCGAGTGTGGCGTAGAACAGCGTGCGGTGGAGGGAGAGCAGCTTTTCGGAGCGCTCGTCGGCATCGGCGCTGATGCGCTGGCCGAGCGCGGCATAGCCCGACAGCGTGGCATTGGCGACCGAGGCATCGAGATTGACGCGTTCGGCGCCGCCCTTGTAGCCGCCATTGTCGCCAAGATTGAGCTGCGATTCCAGTGCGGAGACCAGCCGGTCGCCATTGGCGATCAGGCCAACCGAGAAATAGTCCAGATGAAAGGGCTTGGCGAAAAGCACGCTCTGGATCGACTTCGCATCGAGCTTGGCCGGCGATTGCGGATCCGCGCCCGTCTGCTTGAGCAGCAGATCGTAGTTCGTCTCGAACTCCGCCGTGGCCTGCTTCAGCGCGCTGACCAGCGCCGGCTGCTTGTCGCGCGAGGCGGCGCCCGTTGCGTTGGCCAGGAAGACGATGCGCTGCGACAGCGTCTTCTGCGTACCGACGATGTCGAGCAAGGTGTTGTTGTGCTGCTGCGTGGCCATCGTCTGCTGCAGCAGGACGAAGGAGGCCGCGACCATGGCGGCAATGATCAGCAGCGCCAGCCAGTAGCCAGCCTTGATCAGCAGTATGAGCTTGCCTGAAACGGTTTGCACCGGCTGCTGAGACATGTTCGGGGGCGGTCCTCTCGCCAACGGATTTATGCGAGCACCATTGAACTGCAAACGTTAACAGGACTGGAAATCGACAACCGGTCGGCGCGGACGAGAGGCGGAAAGATCACGAAATGGTTATCGGGTTCTTTCGCGGCCGGCCCGCATTTGAGCATTCGTCGGCCCATGCATTTCCGGGTGGCCACCTGGGCAATGTCGGAACGTCCCAGCTGATGCTGCCCGGCCACCTGATCCGGTCGCTTTTGCGATGGATTTTTTGTGCGGGCGGGACGACAGTCTGCCGAAGTCAAACGGGGCCCGATCATGACCGCAGCATTTCTCTCCCATATCGACAGCGAGCTTGCCGGGTTGAGATCCGCCGGGCTCTACAAGTCCGAGCGGGTGATTTCCTCGATGCAGTCGGCTGAGATCGAGGTCGGCGGCGAGAAAGTGCTGAACTTCTGCGCCAACAACTATCTCGGCCTTGCCGACAGCGCGGAGCTGCGCGCGGCGGCCACGCAGGCGCTCGACCGCTACGGCTACGGCATGGCCTCGGTACGCTTCATCTGCGGGACGCAGGAAGAACACAAGCAGCTCGAGACGACGATCTCCTCTTTCCTCGGTTTGGAAGACACCATCCTCTACGGCTCCTGCTTCGACGCCAATGGCGGCCTGTTCGAGACGCTGCTTGGCGAGGAAGACGCAATCATCTCGGATGCGCTGAACCACGCCTCGATCATCGACGGCGTCCGGCTGTCGAAGGCCAAACGCTTCCGCTACGCCAACAACGACATGGCCGATCTCGAGGCGCGATTGAAGGAAGCCAAGGATTGCCGCTTCCGGCTGATCGCCACCGACGGTGTGTTTTCCATGGACGGCATCATCGCCAATCTCTCAGGCGTCTGCGATCTGGCCGAGAAATACGACGCCATGGTCATGGTGGATGACAGCCATGCGGTCGGCTTCGTCGGCGAAAATGGGCGCGGTTCGGCCGAGCATTGCGGTGTCGAGGGCAGGGTTGACATCATCACCGGCACGCTCGGCAAGGCGCTCGGCGGCGCTTCGGGCGGCTACACCTCGGGCAAGAAGCAGGTGGTCGACTGGCTGCGCCAGCGCTCGCGGCCTTATCTCTTCTCCAACACGCTGATGCCGGCGATCGCCGGCGCCTCGATCAAGGTGTTCGAGCTGATCCGCAATGGCGACGGATTGCGCGAGCGCCTATATGCCAATGCGGCGCGGTTCAGGTCCCAGATGGGCAAGCTTGGCTTCACGCTGGCCGGGGCCGACCATCCGATTATCCCGGTGATGCTGGGCGATGCCACATTGGCGCAGGAGATGGCGGCGCGCATGCTGAAGCGTGGTATCTACGTCATTGGATTCTCATTCCCTGTGGTGCCGAAGGGCCAGGCCCGCATCCGCACCCAGATGTCGGCGGCGCACTCCAGCGCCGACATCGACCGGGCCGTGGAAGCGTTCGGAGCGGTCGGCAGGGAATTGGGCGTGATTTCCTGAAGGGCCGGTAGCGAAAAGCGATTCCGGATCAAGAGATTCAAGGGACAAGAGAATGTCGAACATGATGAAGGCACTGGTGAAGGCCAAGGCCGAACCGGGCATCTGGATGGAAGAGGTTCCGGTGCCGGAGATCGGCCCGAACGATGTGCTGATCAAGATCAAGAAGACCGCAATCTGCGGCACCGACGTCCACATCTACAACTGGGACCAGTGGGCGCAAAAGACGGTTCCTGTGCCGATGGTTACCGGCCACGAATTCGTCGGCACGGTCGCCGACTTTGGTGCCGCGGTCACCGAATACAAGGTCGGCCAGCGGGTGTCGGGCGAGGGACACATCGTCTGCGGCCATTGCCGCAACTGCCGCGCGGGCAGGGGGCATCTGTGCCGTAACACGCTCGGCGTCGGCGTCAACCGTCCCGGCGCCTTCGGCGAGTACCTGGCCATTCCCCAGCACAATGTGGTGCCGATCCCCGACGACGTGCCGGACGAGATTGCCGCGATCTTCGATCCCCTGGGCAATGCGGTCCACACGGCGTTGTCCTTCGATCTGGTCGGCGAGGATGTGCTGGTCACCGGCGCCGGACCGATCGGCATCATGGGCGCGCTGGTGGCGCAGTGCGTCGGCGCACGCAAGGTTGTCATCACTGACATCAACCCGGTGCGCCTGGCGCTGGCCAAAAAACTCGGCGTCCAGCATGTCGTCGACGCTTCGCAGGAGAAGCTGCGCGACGTCATGCCGGCACTCGGCATGACGGAAGGTTTCGATGTCGGGTTGGAGATGTCGGGCGCCGCGCCCGCCTTCCGCGACATGATCGACACCATGAACAATGGCGGCAAGATCGCCATCCTCGGCATCGCCCCGACTGGTTTCGAGATCGACTGGAACAAGGTCATCTTCAAGATGCTGCACTTGAAGGGCATCTACGGCCGCGAGATGTTCGAGACCTGGTACAAGATGATCGCCCTGGTGCAGGGCCCGCTCGACGTCTCGGCGCTCATCACGCACCGCATCGGCATCGACGATTTCCAGGCCGGCTTCGATGCGATGCGCAGCGGCAGTTCCGGCAAGGTGGTGATGGACTGGTAACCGCGCGCATAGCGCCATCCGGTCTGCGCGAGGCGCCCCCTCTGTCCTGCCGGACAGAGGGGACGCTGTCCCGCCAGCCTATCCCCATTCTTTCAGCGCTACTTTTCTTCCAACGCCTTCTCCAGCGCCGCCACCCCACGCACAATCGCCGCACGTTCGTCCACGCCAAGTTTCGCCAGCAGTTCCCGCTCGAAACTCTGCGCCAGCGGCACCATCTCGCGATAGGCTGCAAGCCCGACTTTGGTAAGCGTCAAGTGCTCGACGCGGCGGTCGTTCTCGTCAGGTGTTCGTACCAGCCAGCGCCGCCGTTCTAACTCGGCCACGGCGCGCGAGACCTTGGTCTTGTGCATGGCCGACTGCTCGCCAAGTTCCGTCGCGGTCATCGTGCCGCGCTGTCCCAATCCCGACAACGTGCGCCATTCGGGCCGGGTCAGGCCATGGCGGTCCTTATAGACCTTCGAGAATTCGCGGCTGACCGCATCTGCAAGGCGGTAGAGCCGGTAGGGCAGAAAGCTTTCGAGTTCGAGAATGTCCATTGTCCGCATCCGGGAAAAACGGAAGATTGATAGTTACATTTTCAATGGTTACAAATGAAACCAATTTGGTCAATCCGGGAGGAAGCAATGGCCTTTTCCTATATGCCGGGTTTCGGCAACGACTTCGAAACCGAAACCTTGCCCGGCTCGCTGCCGCAGGGACGAAACTCGCCGCAGCGGCCGGCCTACGGCCTCTATGCCGAGCAGCTTTCAGGCTCGCCCTTCACCGCGCCGCGCGGCACCAATGAGCGCTCCTGGCTCTATCGCATCCGGCCGAGCGTCAAGCACACGGGCAGGTTCAAGGCGGCGAGTTATCCCCTGTGGAAGAGCGCCCCCAATGTCGGCGACCACGAGCTGGCGCTTGGCCAGTACCGCTGGAATCCGGTGCCGATGCCGAAAGAGCCGACCGACTTCATCAAGGGTATGCGCACCATCACCACCGCCGGCGACGTGCTTGGCCAGACCGGCATGGCTGCCCATGTCTATGTCGCCAACCGCTCGATGACCGACGATCATTTCTTCAATGCCGACGGCGAGCTGCTGATCGTGCCGCAGGTGGGCAGCTTGCGCTTCATCACCGAGATGGGCGTCATCGAGCTTCGGCCCGGTGAAATCGCCGTGCTGCCGCGCGGCCTCGTCTTCAAGGTCGAACTGGTCGACGCCGAAGTGCGCGGCTATGTCTGCGAGAATTACGGCGCCAAGCTGACGCTGCCTGACCGCGGCCCGATCGGCGCCAATTGCCTGGCCAACCCGCGCGACTTCAAGACGCCTTGCGCCTGGTTCGAGGAGAAGGAGACGCCGTGCCGGCTGATCGTGAAATGGTGCGGCAATTTTCACGTCACCGAGATCGGCCATTCGCCGCTTGACGTCGTTGCCTGGCATGGCAACTACGCGCCCTATAAATATGATCTGGCGACCTTTTCGCCGGTCGGTGCGCTGCTGTTCGATCACCCAGATCCGTCGATCTTCACCGTGCTGACGGCGCCGAGCGGCGAGGAAGGCACCGCCAACATCGATTTCGTCATCTTCCCGCCGCGCTGGCTGGTGGCGGAAGATACGTTCCGGCCGCCCTGGTACCATCGCAACATCATGAGCGAGTTCATGGGCCTGATCCATGGCCAGTACGACGCCAAGGAGGAAGGTTTTGTCCCCGGCGGCATCAGCCTGCACAATCTGATGCTGGCCCATGGCCCGGATGCGCCTGGCTTCGAAAAAGCCTCGCGCGCGGACCTGAAACCGGTCAAGCTCGACAACACCATGGCCTTCATGTTCGAGACCCGCTTTCCGCAGATGCTGACCCGCTACGGCGCCGAACTCGAAACCCGGCAGGACAACTACATCGATTGCTGGGCCGACCTGAAGAAGCGGTTCAATGGCACGCCCGAGGGCGACTGGTCTTGAGCGGCAAGCCAATGCCAGACCGGTTGGTGCTGCTCGGGTCGAGAGGCGGTCCGGCACTGCGGCCGGGCGGGCCTTGGCCGAGTTCGTCGCTGCTCGAGATCGGTGGGCGAGCCATCGTCGTCGATTGCGGGCTCGGCGTGACGCGCGGTCTGGTCGATGCCGGTGTCAGCCTGAAGGCGCTCGACCTGATCTTCATCACGCATCTGCATTCCGACCATGTGCTGGAACTCGGGCCGCTGATCCACACCGCCTGGACGGCCGGATTGGCTACGCCGGTCACCGTGTTCGGCCCGCCTGGGCTTGGCCACTACTGGCGGCGCTTTTGTCAGGCGATGGAATTCGACATCGAGATCCGCATCGCCGACGAGGGCCGCCCCGATATTCGCGAGTTGGTTTCTGTCGACGAATTCGGCCAAGGGCATGTGGTCGAGCAGCGCGGACTGAAGGTGACGGCGCTGCGCGTCGACCATCCGCCGGTGACCGATTGCTTCGCCTTGCGCTTCGAGCATGGGGGAAACAGCGTGGTGTTCTCGGCCGATACTGCTTTCTTTCCGCCGCTGGCCGATTTTGCCGATGGCGCTGCTATCCTCGTCCATGAAGCCATGCTGGAAGAAGGCATCGAGCGGCTGGTTGCCAGAACCGGCAATGGCGCGCGGCTCAGGGAACATCTGCTCGCCAGTCACAGCTTTGCCGAGGAGGCAGGCCGTATCGCCAGCGATGCCGGCGTCACAAGATTGGTGCTCAATCACCTCATTCCAGCCGACGATACCGAGATCGGCGAGGTCGACTGGATAGCCGCTGTCAGGAAAACATGGGCTGGCGACTTGACGATCGCTCGCGACGGCCTTGTTGTGGAGTTAAGCGGCGCCAAGGCCGCATCAGGAGAGGGAACCGCATGAAGCTTGCCACGCTGAAGGACGGAACACGCGACGGAAAACTCGTCGTCGTTTCGCGCGACCTGACGCAATACACGGACGCCTCGTTCCTGGCGCGCACGCTGCAGGCCGCACTCGACGACTGGCGCAGGATCTCGCCGCATCTCGCGACCATAGCGGAATCGCTGGAGAACAATGCGATGCCGGCGGCCCGTTTTCACGAGCATGACGCGCATTCGCCGCTGCCGCGCGCCTATCAATGGGCCGACGGCTCGGCCTATGTGAACCATGTCGAACTGGTGCGGAAGGCGCGCGGCGTCGAGATGCCGGCAAGCTTCTGGACCGACCCGCTGATCTACCAGGGTGGCTCGGATTCCTTCGTTGCCCCGCGCGATCCGATCCGTCTAGCGGACGAGGCCTTCGGCATCGACATGGAAGCCGAGATAGCCGTCATCGTCGACGATGTGCCGATGGGCACCAGCCACGATGAGGCGCGCGCCGCGATCCGCCTGATCACGCTGGTCAACGATGTCACGCTGCGCGCGCTGACCGGGCCGGAACTGGCCAAGGGATTCGGCTTCTTCCAGTCGAAACCGTCCTCCGCCTTCTCTCCGGTCGCGGTGACGCCGGATGAGCTGGGCGATGCCTGGGACGGCGGCAAGGTCAATCTGCCGCTGCTTGCCGACATCAACGGCAAGCCGTTCGGCCGCGCCGATGCCGGTGTCGACATGACCTTCGATTTTCCGGCCCTGATTGCTCACGCCGCTCGCACAAGGCCGCTGGTGTCAGGCACCATCATCGGCTCGGGTACGGTGTCCAACAAACTCGACGGCGGCCCGGGCAAGCCGGTCTCTGCGGGCGGAGCCGGTTATTCCTGCATCGCCGAACTGCGCATGATCGAGACCATTGTGTCAGGCGAGCCCAAGACACCTTTCCTGCGCTTCGGCGACACCGTGCGCATCGAGATGAAGGACAGATCAGGGCATTCGATCTTCGGCGCCATCGAGCAGAAGGTCGAGAAATACCAGCGGTAGGCACAATGAGAGGTTTGAGTGATGGACCTGCTGGATCATCTGCGTCGCATGGCGAAGAACAATCTCTGGTCGAACGACCGGCTCTATCGCGCCGTGCTTGCGCTGAAGCCCGGTGAATTCGAGGCCGAGCGCACCAACTTTTTCCCGTCGATCAAGGCAACGCTCAACCATGTCCTCGCGGTCGATCATCTCTATCTCGATTTTCTCGAAGACGGCGGCCTCGGTGCGGCTGCCTACGATGACTTCGTGCCTTTCGATGCCGCGCCGGAGCTTTACCTGGCTCAGCTTGCGGCCGACCGGCGGCTGATCGCCTTCTGCGATGGCCTGTCGAAGGCCGATCTCGATCGCAGCGTCGTCACCGACCGGCGCGAGGACGGCATGATCCCGGAAAAGACCGGCGATATCCTGGCGCACGTCTTCCTGCACGACATCCACCATCGGGGCCAGGTGCATGCCATGCTCGCGGGTACCTCCGTAGCGCCGCCGCAGCTCGACGAGTTCCTGCTCGATTATGACGTTAAGTTGAGAACAGCGGAGGTCGAACGGCTGGGATTATGAAACGTCATGCCAGCGCGACGTCATAGAGAGCAAATTGCTTGTCCGCTGTCAGGATGGTGAGATTCTCGACCTGCGCTTGGGCGATCAGCAGCCGGTCGAACGGATCGCCATGGTGGCGGGGAAGGCGGCCGACAACATGCGCATGCTGAAACGTGATGGTCAGCGGCTGGAATTGCATTCTCGGGAGTAACGCCGGCAGGTCGTCCGGAATGTCGAGTTTGCCGATCGATCGCTTGATCGCGATTTCCCAAACGCTTGCCGCGCTGGCGTAAACAGTCGCGTCCGATGCAAGGACAGCCCGGTGCTCCTCGCCGAGTCGAGGGTCGTCCTTAATAGACCAAAGGATAATTTGCGTATCGGCAAGAAAGGAGCCGGCAGTCATTTGACGTATTCGTCCCATTCGGGACCGAGTTCGTCAAAATCGTCCGCTATCCAAATCTTGCCCTTTAAGGCGCCAATACGGGGCAGGAGATTTTCGCCGAGCGGTGGCACCAGCCGAGCCGCGATCTTGCCGTGACGTGTAAGCACGATCTCTTCGCCAGCTTCCGCACGGCTGATCAGTTCCGACAGTTTTGCCTTGGCTTCTGCAATGGAAACATTCATGGGCTCGACCTCTTATGACCAAAATTTAGGTCATAATTAGTCGAGCCGCAAGCGGAGCCGGAGAAATTACTCTGCCGCCTGAACCTTGATCACACCGCGCTTGATCTGGTCCTGCTCGATCGATTCGAACAGCGCGCGGAAATTGCCTTCGCCAAAGCCTTCGTCGCCCTTGCGCTGGATGAACTCGAAGAAGATCGGCCCGATCACGGTCTTCGAAAAGATCTGCAAAAGAATCTTGGTCATGCCGCCGTCGACCACACCTTCGCCGTCGATCAGGATGCCATGCTTCTTCATCCGCTCGATCGGCTCGTCATGGCCGTTCACGCGGTCATACGACATGTCATAGTAGGTCTCGGGCGGGCCGGGCATGAATTTCAGCCCGTTCTCCGCGAGCTTGTCGGTGGCGGCGTAGATCTCGTCGGTTCCCACCGCGATGTGCTGGATGCCTTCGCCATTGTACTTCTTCAGATATTCGGCGATCTGGCTGGTTTCATCCTTGGACTCATTGAGCGGAATGCGGATCTTGCCGCAGGGCGAGGTGATCGCCCGGCTGACCAGGCCGGTGATCTTGCCGTCGATGTCGAAGAAATGGATCTGCTTGAAACCGAACAAATTGCGGTAGAAATCCCACCATTTGTCCATCTGGCCGCGATAGACGTTGTGGGTCAGGTGGTCGAGGAAATAGAAGCCGACGCCTTGCGGCTTGGGGTCGCGTTCGCCGAGCCACTCGAATTCGGCGTCGTAGGCCGAGCCCTTCTTGCCATAGCTGTCGATGAAATAGAGCAGCGAGCCGCCGATGCCGACGATAGCAGGCACGTCGAGCGCCTTGTCGTCGCCTTCGTAAGGCGTGGCGCCCTTCGAGACGGCATGCTCGAAAGCGTGCTTGGCATCGACCATCCGCCAGGCCATCGAGGCAGCACAGGGGCCGTGCTTGTCGGCGAATTTCATCGCATGCGAGCCGGGCTCGGCATTGACGACATAGTTGATGTCGCCCTGGCGCCAGACGGTGATGTCCTTGGTGCGATGCCTGGCTACCGCGACATAACCCATGCGGGCGAACAGCTCGGCCAGCTTCTGCGGCTCCGGATGCGCGAATTCGACGAACTCGAAACCGTCGGTGCCGGCGGGGTTGTCTTTGCTGATCGTGGCGGGCGGGGCGTCGTGCGGGAAAGGACCCATGATATCCTCCGGAAGCTGCTCGGCCTGAAAAGCCGTTCGAAACCATAATAGCGCGGAGCCCACGCACGGTGCTTGCATTCAAACGCTTGAAATGGTGATGTCATGCGCGAACCGTGCATGATGAAGGCAAAAGTCATGGATGACGCGCGCATTGACCAGTTCGACCGCAAGATAATGGCGCTTTTGCAAGGCGACGCGCGGCTCACCAACAACGATCTCTCCGAGCGGGTGAACCTCTCTGCCTCGCAATGCTCGCGCCGCCGCCAACGGTTGGAGGAGGACGGCTACATCAAGGGCTATCGAGCGGTGCTCGACCGCGACAAGCTCGGTTTCTCGCTGGTCAACGTCATCTCGGTGACACTGGCCACCCACAATCGCGACAATGCGCGCCGCTTCGGCGAATTGGTGGCACGGCTGCCCGAGGTGCAGGAGGCTCACGCACTGACCGGCGAGATGGATTACATCCTGAAGGTCGTAACGCCAGACCTCAAATCACTGTCGGAATTCGTCAACGGCGTGCTCCTGCCGCACGAATCCGTGCAGCATGTGAAGACGGCGATCGTGCTGGAGACGCTGAAGGAGACCGGCGCGCTGCCGATTTAACCCTTCGACTGCTGGATCAGCCCGTACAGATTGGTACAGCGGGCGCCGGAGCGGCAATAGGCGAACACCGGGCCGTCGAGCTCGTCGAGTGCCTCGGCCTGGTCGTCGACATTCTCTCGCGTGATCTGGCCGCTGATCACCGGAATGTAGCGAAAGGCGAGGCCAGCGGCCTCGACCGCGGCCTTGAGCGTGTCCGCCGAAGGCTGTCCCGGCTGCTCATCATCAGGCCGGTTGCAGATCACGCTCTTGAAGCCAGCTTCCTTGATGGCGGCAACGTCCTCGGGCTGGATCTGGCCCGAGACCGAATAGTCTTCGCTGATCTGGCGGTATTCCATGGCTCGTATCCTCGCGATCTCTTTGACGGCAGTCTTGCCACTCCGGGAGGGGGGCGGCAATCCGCATCGAAGGAATTCTCTGCCAAATAGGCATCGCGCGCCAGAAAATCCAACCGGGCCGATACGGCCCGGCTGGCCGCAGATCAAACTCAGCTGCCGAGAATGGCGCCTTTGATCTGGCGGATGTTGTTGTGCATCATGTCGATATAGGTCGAGCCGGGGCCGTCGGGCTGCGACAGCGCGTCCGAGTAAAGCGTGCCGCCGACCTTGATGCCGGTCTCGCTGGCAATCTGCTCGATCAGGCGAGTGTTGGTGATGTTCTCGACGAAGATGGCCGCGGCCTTGTCCTGCTTGACCTGCTCGACCAACTTGGCGACATCGGCGGCCGACGGCTCGGAATCGGTCGAGATACCTTGCGGGGCGAGGAAAGTCAGGCCGTATTCGTGCTCGAAATAGCCGAAGGCGTCATGCGAGGTGATGACGACGCGCTTTGCCTCGGGGATCGACTGGATCGCCGCCTTCACTTCGCCTTCCAGCGCGTCGAGCTTCTTGGTGTAGGCGGCGGCATTGGTCTGGTAGCTGACGCAGCCGTCGCTGTCGGCCGCACAGAAAGCTTCGGCGATATTCTTCACATAGATCCTGGCATTGGCGATCGACTGGAAGGCGTGCGGGTCGGTGACCGTCTTGCCGCCGCCGGTGCCGGCGCCTTCGGCCGCGTCGGCGTCGGCAAATTCAGGCTTGAAGTCGATCGGCGTCACACCCTTGGTCAGCGTGACGATCGAGGCCTTGGTGGCGCTGGCATCGACCAGCCGCTGCAGGAAACCTTCGAAATGCAGGCCGTTGACCAGCACGATGTCGGCCTTGGCCATGGCGACCGCGTCGGCAGGGCTTGGCTCATAGACATGAGCGTCGCCGTCCGGCCCGACGATCGTGGTGATCGCGACGCGGTCGCCGCCGACGTTTTTGGCCAAGTCGGCAATGACCGTAAAGCTGGCGACCACTTTCAGCGGCGCCGCCAAGGCCGATGATGCGCCAAAGGCGGTTAATGTTATAACGCTCAATGTCAGGGCGGCGTGGATCGTTTTCAGCATAAGCGGGGTTCCTTCTAGGGGTGAGGCGGATCAGGCCGTTCTGTGACGGTGATGGATGATGCGACCGCGCAGGATGCCGCGCGTGCCAAACAGGATCGAGGCGAAATAAACGACACCGGCCGACAGGATGATGGCCGGGCCGGAGGGCAACGACGCATGATAGGACAAGAGCAATCCGGCAATGCAGGAGGCAAAGCCGATCAGCACCGCCAGCACGCACATCGGCTCGACGCGTGCGGTCCAGAATCGCGCGGCTGCCGCCGGCAGCATCATCAATCCGACGGATAGCAAAGTGCCGAGTGCCTGGAAGCCGCCGACGAGATTGAGCACGACGAGGCCGAGGAAGATGAAATGCACCGGGCTGCCCATGCGGCTGACCGAACGCAGGAACAGCGGGTCGAGGCATTCGGCGACCAGCGCCCGCCAGAAGATGGCCAGGCTGGCCAACGTCACCGCGACGATGCCGGCAATCAGCATCAATGCCTCGTTGTTGAGCGCCAGCACCGTGCCGAACAGCACATGCATGAGATCGACGCTGGAGCCGCGGATCGACACCATCAGCACGCCGATGGCGAGCGAAATCAGATAGAAGGCGGCCATCGAGGCGTCCTCGCGCTGGATGGTGAAGCGCGAGACAGCGCCAGCGCCGAGCGCGACGATGACGCCGGCGATCAGGCCGCCAATGGTCATAGGCAGGATTTCAAGGCCATAGAACAGGAAGCCGGCGGCCGCCCCTGGCAGGATGGCATGCGCCATGGCGTCACCCGACAGGCTCATGCGCCGCAGCATCAGGAAGACGCCGATGGGGCAGGCGCCGAGCGACAGCATCAGCGAGCCGAACAGCGCCCGCTGCATGAAGCCGAAATCGGCGAAGGGAGCAATGAAGAGACTGTAGAGCGCGTCCATCAGGCGGCCCTCGGTCCGGCGCCATGGTGATGATCATGATCATGGCCATGAGCGTGCTCGTCAGGCTCGCACCAGGGGGCGTTCTCTTCCCAGGCTTCGTGGAAGCGGCGCGCGCGCAGCAGGTTCTCAGGCTTCAGCGTCTCCCGGGTATCGCCCCAGGCAACCGGCTGGCGGGCAAGCAGCAGTGTTTCGGGAAAATTCTGGCGCACCAGGTCCAGATCATGGACCACCACCATGATGGTGCGCTCTTCGCCATGCCAGCGCTTGATCAGGGCAATGAGGTCACCGACCGTCTTGGCGTCGACCGCGTTGAAGGGCTCGTCGAGCAGGATCAGGTCGGCATCCTGCAACAGCACGCGGGCAAACAGCGTGCGCTGCAGCTGGCCGCCCGACAGCGTGTCGATCGGCCGCTTCTCGAAGCCGCCGAGACCGACGGCCATCAATGCTTGGCTGACGGCTTCGCGATCTTCCCTGGTATAACGGCCGAGCATGCCGCGCTTCGGCCACAGGCCAAGCGAGACCAGATCGACAACGCGGGCGGGAAAGGAGCGATCGAGTTCCGACTGCTGCGGCAGATAAGCTGCCCGCACGCCCGACGCGCGGATGACCTCGCCGGCCATTGGCTTCAGCACGCCGACAATACCCTTCATCAGCGTCGATTTTCCGGAGCCATTGGCCCCGACCACGGCCGTCAGCGAACCCTTGCGGATCGTGCCATCGAGGTGATGGATCGCGGGATGGCTGTTGTAGCCCAGCGTCAGGTCACGGAAGGTTAGGCAGGTCTGGGTCATATCGTTCCGTTGGGAAGTCGAGCCTGGCCGCGATAGTGGCCGTTGGATATGTGATGTTATTACATTAGTCAACAGGCCAATCCGGTGGATTTGCGACCCGGCGGCTCAACTTGCCGTGAGTTTCTTCCGCGCTGGTCCAAGGAGATTTGGCGCCGGCGGCCTTGCCCGAAGCCCACGCCGACTCTAAACAGGCGCAACCCTCAAACGAAGGAACCTCGCAATGAGCATTCGTCGCATCGATGTTGGCCCGCGCATGAGCCAGATCGTCATACACGGCAACACCGTCTATCTGGCCGGCCAGGTCGGCGAGCCCGGCGGCAACGTCGCCGCGCAGACCCGCGACATCCTCGCGACCATCGACGAATTGCTGGCCAAGGCCGGCACCGACAAGACCAAGATCGTCCAGGCGATCATCTGGCTGGCCGACATGGGCACCTTCGCCGAGATGAATTCCGAATGGGACAAATGGGTGCCGCAGGGCCACACACCCGCTCGCGCCACCGGCGAGGCGAAGCTCGCCGGCCCCGAATATCTGGTCGAGATTATTATCACGGCTGCGCTGTAAAGCGGCTGTAGGTGCCGATCTTCCCCAAGCGGGAGATCGGCTTACCCTTGCGACGGCGTGAACCTTGCCACCAGCGTGTGGCTTTCCGCCGGATAGATGAAGCGCACGTGTGTAACCGGGTGCTCCGCGCTCCAGGTGCGGCGCTCCACGACCAGGCAAGGCGCGCCAGGATCGATATCGAGCACGTCGGCGATAGTCTCATCGGCGGCCATGGCGCGTATCCGATGTTCGGCCTCGCTCCACGGCACGCGGCCGATCAGCCATGGACCCGCCGCGATTTCCAGAAACTCTTCGTCCCCGGCTTCCGCGACCGCCGAAAGATTGATCAGACGTTGCTCGAGTGCGAATGGCCGTTCGCCGGCAAAATGAAGGCCTTCGACCGCCAGCACCGAACCCGCTGCGGACAATCCGAGCAACGCCCTGTCCTCCACGTTGCTGCGCCGCCTCAGGCGTTCCAGCCGTTCGTAGCGATAGGGCAGGCCGAGCGCCTCGACCTCGATCCTGATGTCGTGAAGCTCCAGCACCGCTGCCTGCGATTGCGGCTGGCGGACAAAACTGCCCGACCGGCGGCGGCGTTCAATCAGACCTGCCTTGGCCAACTGCGACAGAGCCTTGTTCACCGTCATGCGTGAGCATTTGTATTCGGCGGTCAGCTCATGTTCGAACGGGATACGGTGGCCGGGCGCCCAGGTGCCGGACAGGATCTTTTCGCGGATATCGGACAGGATGCGCTGATGCAGCGAGACGGTCTCGCTGTCGTCTATGTCCGTCCGTTCAGCCATGCTCATCTGCGTTAACCCTCGGAAAGCGCAGTCATCACGCTGCGAAACCGTGCGGCGATAGCCCCGCGCTTGGCGTGTCTGCCAGCGCTGACCTGTTTCTTGCCATGCACCCAGACGCAATCGACCTTGCTGCCATTGGCAAAGATCCAGGCATCGAGGATCGCGTCGCCGGTCTTGCCAGCCAGCGAGGGATTACCGACGTCGAGCGAGACGAGATCGGCGGATGCCCCAGTCGCGATTTGCGAGGCGCCGGCACCAAGGGCGACGCCACCGCCGTCAAGCGCTGCGTCGAACAGGGCGCGGCCTGTTGAGCCGCCGGCTACCGCAAGCACATTGCGGGCGCGGTGCGCGAGGCGCTGCGAATATTCGAGCTGGCGCAATTCGTCGGGCAGGCCGATCAGCACATTGGAATCGGAGCCGATGCCGAAGCGGCCGCCATGCTCCCTGAACAATGGCGCGGCAAAGGTGCCGTCGCCGAGATTGGCCTCCGTGATCGGGCAAAGGCCGGCAATGGCGCCGGTCTTCGCCATGCCGATGGTCTCGGCATCCGTCATATGGGTGGCGTGAATCAGGCACCAACGCTGGTCGACAGCGGCAGCCCCAAGCAGAAATTCGACCGGACGCGCGCCGGACCAGGCAAGGCAGTCCTCGACTTCCCTGACCTGTTCGGCGATGTGGATGTGGATCGGTCCGTTTGGCGCCATGGCGGTGACTTCGATCAGCTCTTCAGGCGTCGCGGCGCGCAGACTGTGCGGCGCGACGCCGACGACAGCTTGATTCAGCGCGCGAACCGATTCACGGCTTTTCTCCACAAGCCGGGCGAACCGATTCACATCGTTGATGAATCGGCGCTGGCCCTCATTCGGAGCTGCGCCGCCGAAAGAGGAGTGGGCGTAAAACACCGGCAGCAGCGTCAGGCCGATACCCGTTTCGCCAGCCGCGGCAGCGATGCGCTCGGCCATCTCGGCTGGGTTGGCATAGGGTTGTCCATCCCGATCATGGTGCAGATAATGAAATTCGCCGACGCGGGAAAAACCGGCCTCCAGCATTTCGACATAGAGCTGCGCCGCCACCGCCTCGACCTGGTCGGGAGTCATCGACAGCGCGAAGCGGTACATCACCTCGCGCCAGCTCCAGAAACTGTCGGCGGAGGGGCCTCGCAACTCGGCAAGGCCGGCCATGCCGCGCTGGAAGGCGTGGCTGTGCAGGTTGGGCATGCCTGGCAGCAGAATGGAATGGCGTTCATCACCGGGCAAGGCGGCGGCTTCAGGCTCCACGGCCGTAATGCGCCCATTGGCAAAAGTGATCCGCACATTGTCGTGCCAGCCGTTAGGAAGAAGCGCCTGTTCCGCAAAGATATCGGTCACTTTTCTCTCCGCTTTCCGGTCTCGTATGTGATGATGGCACTTGCAGTGCGTTTCAATATGTATATACATAATCGCCACCGATTGAAACGGAAAAGATGATGGCCGTAGAGAGCAGCAAAAACCACGCAGGGGGGCTTCGCCTGTGGCGCAATGCGCGTTTGGCGACCATGGCTGAAAATTCTGCCGGATTGGGTATCGTCGAGCATGGTGCGCTCGCCGCGCGCGACGGCCGCATTATCTATGCCGGTCCGCAATCCGAGATGCCCTCGGCTTTTGCCCAAGGCGAGATCATCGATTGCGAGGGCCGCTGGATTACGCCCGGCCTGATCGACTGCCACACCCATCTGATCCATGCTGGCAACCGCGCCAACGAATTCGAGATGCGGCTGGCCGGCGCCACTTATGAGGAAGTCGCCAGGGCCGGCGGCGGCATCGTCTCGTCGGTCAAATCCCTGCGTGCTGCCAGCGAGGGCGACCTGGTTGCCCAGACGCTGCCGCGCCTCGATGCGCTGATTGCCGAGGGCGTAACCACAGTGGAAGTAAAGTCGGGCTATGGCCTCGATCTCGAAAACGAGAAGAAATCGCTGCGCGCCGCGCGACAGCTGGGCAATGAACGCCCGGTGACGGTTCGCACCACATGTCTCGCAGCCCACGCGCCGCCGCCCGAAGCCAAGGGCGACAAGGATGCCTTCATCGATCTCGTCGCCAAAACGATCCTTCCCGGCGTCGTCGAGGAAGGCTTGGCCGATGCCGTCGATGGGTTCTGTGAAGGCATCGCCTTTTCGCCGGAGCAGATGGCGCGCGTTTTTGATGTCGCCCAGGCGGCTGGCTTGCCCGTAAAACTTCACGCCGACCAGCTGTCCAATCTGCATGGCGCTGAACTTGCCGCCCGCTATGGCGCGTTGTCGGCCGACCATCTCGAATATACCGACGAGGCAGGCGCGGTGGCAATGGCCAAGGCGGGGACCGTGGCGACGATCCTGCCCGGCGCCTACTACTTCATCCGCGAGACCAAGAAGCCACCGATCGGCCTGTTTCGCCAGCATGGCGTCAGAATGGCTGTTGCCACCGACAACAATCCCGGCACCTCGCCGCTGACCTCGCTGCTTCTGACCATGAACATGGCGGCCACCCTGTTCGGCATGACGGTCGACGAATGTCTTGCTGGCGTCACCCGCGAAGCCGCGCGTGCGCTGGGGCTGCTCGGCGAGACCGGCACGCTGGTATCAGGCAAATCCGCCGATTTGGCGATCTGGGACATCGAGCGCCCCGCCGAACTCGTCTACCGCATGGGCTTCAACCCGCTGCATGCCCGCATCTGGAGAGGACAATGACCGAACTGACCCTGAAGCCCGGCAATGCGACGCTGGCCGACTGGCGCGCCATATACCGTGGCGCCGTGCCGAAACTGGACGATGCCTGCCGTCCGAAAATCAAGGCGAGTGCCGAAGCTGTCGCGCGCATCGTTGCCAAGGGTGAGCCGGTCTATGGCATCAACACTGGTTTCGGCAAGCTGGCCAGCGTGCGCATCCCCGCCGACGATCTCGAGACGCTGCAGCGCAACATCGTGCTTTCGCATGCCGCGGGCGTGGGCGAGCCGATGCCCGTTGCCGTTGCCCGGCTGATGATGGCGCTGAAACTTGCGAGCCTCGCGCAGGGCGCCTCCGGTGTGCGCTCGCAGACCATCGAGCTGCTTGAAGCGATGCTGGCCAACGACGTCATCCCGGTCGTGCCGGCGCAAGGTTCCGTCGGCGCCTCCGGCGACCTTGCCCCGCTGTCGCATATGACGGCGGTGATGATCGGCGTCGGCGAATGCTTTACTCCGCATGGCCGTTTCCCGGCCAAGGTTGCCTTCGTCTCGCACGGGCTGGAGCCCGTGACATTGGGTGCCAAGGAGGGCCTTGCGCTGCTCAACGGCACGCAGTTTTCGACGGCCTATGCACTGGCCGCTTTGTTCGATGCCGAGGTGCTCTACCAGTCGGCGCTTGTCGCCGGCGCGCTTTCGACCGACGCGGCCAGGGGTTCCGACGCGCCGTTCGACCCGCGCATTCATCTGTTGAGAAAGCACCGTGGCCAGATCGAGACCGCTGACGCGCTGCGCGATTTGATGGCCGGCAGCGCCATCCGCGAGTCGCACCGGGTCGGCGACGAGCGTGTGCAGGATCCCTATTGCCTGCGTTGCCAGCCGCAAGTGATGGGCGCCGCACTCGATGTCCTGCGCAAGGCCGCCGATACGCTCGAAACCGAGGCCAATGGCGTCACCGACAACCCACTGATCTTCGCAGAAGACGATACTGCTCTGTCCGGCGGCAATTTCCACGCCGAGCCGGTGGCTTTCGCCGCCGACATGATCGCGCTGGCCGTCTGCGAGATCGGCTCGCTGTCGGAACGCCGCATCGCCATGCTGGTCGATCCCGCGCTGTCAGGCATGCCCGCTTTCCTGACGCCCAAGCCCGGTCTGAACTCCGGCTTCATGATCCCGCAGGTTACGGCGGCCGCGCTTGTCTCGGAAAACAAGCAGAAGGCCTATCCGGCCAGCGTCGATTCCATCCCGACCTCGGCCAACCAGGAAGACCACGTCTCGATGGCCGCGCATGGCGCACGCCGCCTGATCGGCATGGTCGAGAACGCAACCGCGGTGATCGGCATCGAGTTGCTGGCCGCCGCCCAAGGCTGCGATTTCCATCAGCCGCTGGCGTCGAGCGCAGCGCTGGAAGCCGTTCGCAAGCTGGTTCGCGCCGAGGTGCCGCATCTCGATAACGACCGGCACTTCCACCCCGACATGGAAAAGGCGATCGCCATGGTGCGCAGCGGTGCGGTTGTGAAAGCCGCGAGCGCGGTGGCACTGCCCTCGATTGCCGGAGCGGCGTGATGACGGCCACCCCTTGGCTCACGGTCACACGCGGCACGGCGCCGCTGCTGGTGTCGATCCCGCACACCGGTATCGACCTCGCCGGCCTCGAAAACCGGCTGGTCTCGCCTTGGCTCGGCCGTCGTGATTGCGACTGGTGGATCGACAATCTCTATGATTTCGCCGCCGGTCTCGGCGCCACTGTCGTGCACACCGCGATCTCGCGCACCGTCATCGACGTCAACCGCGATCCATCCGGCGCCTCGCTCTATCCCGGCCAGGCAACCACCGGCTTGTGCCCGACCGAAACCTTTGACGGCGACCCGCTCTACCGCGACGGCGAAGAGCCGGGGCCATCGGAGATCGACGAGCGCCGGCTGAAGTTCTTTGCACCCTATCACGCCGCCTTGCAGGCCGAGATCGACAGGTTGCGCACCTTGCATGGCAAGATTGTCCTCTATGACTGCCATTCGATCCGCTCGGTGCTGCCACGCCTGTTCGAAGGCACGCTGCCGGTGTTCAATCTCGGCACGAATGACGGCAAGAGCGCCGATCCGACGTTGCAGGCGATGGTCAACCAGATCATGGCCGAAACCGGCGAGACTTTTGTCGTCAACGGACGCTTCAAGGGTGGGTGGATAACGCGCCATTTCGGCCAGCCGCTACAGGGCGTGCACGCGCTGCAGATGGAGCTCTCCAATCGAGGCTATATGCGCGAGCCCGAGGGGAAGGGCACGCCGGACAATTGGCCGGTGCCCTACGACGCCGCGTTCGCCGCTCCGATCCGCGCCACGCTGACGCGAATTCTTCAAACCGCCATTGACTGGGCCGGGCACTGACGCGCCGCCTCGTCCGAAAGGGACAATGATGAACAATCCCCGTCACAACATACGCGAAGTGCGCGCCCCGCGCGGCGACAAGCTCAGTGCCAGGTATTGGACCACCGAAGCGCCGCTGCGCATGCTGATGAACAACCTGGACCCGGACGTTGCCGAAAACCCCAACGAACTGGTCGTCTACGGCGGCATCGGCCGGGCGGCGCGGACCTGGAACGATTTCGACCAGATCGTTGCTTCGCTGAAGATGCTTGGCGAGGACGAGACGCTGCTGGTGCAGTCGGGCAAGCCGGTCGGCGTGTTTCGCACCCACCCGGACGCGCCACGCGTGCTCATCGCCAACTCCAATCTGGTGCCGCACTGGGCGACCTGGGAGAAATTCAACGAGCTCGATAAAAAGGGCCTGATGATGTACGGCCAGATGACGGCCGGCTCCTGGATCTACATCGGCACGCAAGGCATCGTGCAGGGCACCTACGAGACCTTCGTCGAGGCCGGCCGCCAGCATTATGGCGGCAATCTCAGGGGAAAATGGATATTGACCGGCGGCCTCGGCGGCATGGGCGGCGCGCAGCCGTTGGCCGCCGTCATGGCCGGCGCCTGCTGCCTGGCGATCGAATGCAATCCCGACTCGATCGATTTCCGCCTGCGCACCCGCTATGTCGACGAGAGAGCCGAGACGCTCGACGAAGCCATGGAAATGATCGAGCGCTGGACCAAGGCCGGCGAGGCGAAGTCCGTCGGCCTGCTCGGCAACGCTGCCGAGATCGTACCCGAAATGTTCCGTCGCGGCATCCGCCCCGACATGGTCACCGACCAGACCTCGGCCCACGACCCTATCAACGGCTATCTGCCGAAGGGCTGGACGATGGCCGAGTGGCGCGAAAAGCGTGTCAGCGACCCCAGGGCGGTCGAGAAGGCGGCTCGCGCCTCCATGCGCGAACATGTCGAGGCGATGGTGGCGTTCTGGAACGCCGGCGTGCCGACGCTCGACTATGGCAACAATATTCGCCAGGTCGCCAAGGATGAAGGGTTTGAAAACGCCTTTGCCTTCCCCGGTTTCGTGCCGGCCTATATCCGTCCCCTCTTTTGCCGCGGAATCGGCCCGTTCCGCTGGGCAGCACTCTCCGGTGATCCAGAGGACATCTACAAAACCGACGCCAAGGTCCGCGAGCTCACCCCCGGCAACACCCATCTGCACAATTGGCTGGACATGGCCCGCGAGCGGATTTCCTTTCAGGGGTTGCCGGCGCGCATCTGCTGGGTGGGCCTCGGCGACCGACACAGGCTGGGTCTCGCCTTCAACGAGATGGTGGCCAAGGGCGAACTGAAAGCGCCCGTCGTCATCGGCCGCGATCACCTCGATTCCGGTTCGGTCGCCTCGCCAAACCGCGAGACGGAAGCGATGAAGGACGGTTCGGACGCCGTGTCCGATTGGCCGCTGCTCAACGCGTTGCTCAACACAGCTTCGGGCGCCACCTGGGTGTCGCTGCATCATGGTGGCGGCGTCGGCATGGGTTTCTCGCAGCATGCCGGCATGGTTATCGTCGCCGACGGCACGCCGGATGCTGCAAGGCGCCTGGAACGGGTGTTGTGGAACGATCCGGCGACCGGCGTCATGCGCCACGCCGATGCCGGCTATGACATCGCGATCGAATGCGCCAAGGAGCACCAGCTCAACCTGCCTGGCATTTTGGGCTAAGCCATGCGCGTTCTTCGTGCCGCCGACTACCGCGTCATGCCGTGGAAGAACGGCGGCGGCACGACGACCGAGATCGCCGTCTCGCCGGATGGCGCTGGGCTCGACGATTTCGAATGGCGCGTCTCGATGGCCCGGGTTGAGACGAGCGGGCCGTTCTCCAGCTTTGCCGGCATCGACCGCACCCTGTCGGTTCTGGAAGGCGAGGGGATCGTGCTTGACGTCGCCGGCCGTCCGCCCGAGCGGATGACGGCGGCTTCCCAGCCGTTTTCCTTTCCAGCCGACCAGCCGACAAGTGCCGCGCTGATCGCCGGCCCGATTACCGATCTCAACGTCATGACCCGCCGCGGCCGCATGTTGCATCAAGTCGAACGCTTGCCGGTTTCGGCGCCTGTGGAAATCTCGACCGAGGCCTGTTCCACCCTCATCCTTTGCCACAGAGGCCATGCCATTTTCGCCGGCGCCACGCCTATCCGCCTCGAGCCGCTCGACACCCTGCTGCTCGGGCCGGATGTGCCTATCTTGCGGGTTGAGCCCGCCCCGGATGCGACCCTTTTCGTGGTCCGCATAATCAGGGCCGCCTGACGGGTTTGCCGCCAACGGTTACCGCCTGTTTCCAAACATGATCGTGATGCCGGCGAAATATAGCGTACACTGACGATGGCATCACGAAAAAGCCCGAATCCTCTCCGTCGATCGGTCCCGACGGGAGCGAGGGGCGCTCGTCTTTGAGTTGGTCGAAAGATGACGCTCCGTCGTGGTGCGGAAACAAACTTTCGGCATAGGGGTTGATGCAGCCGATTGCATTTGAACCGGTTTTAGGGCCATTGCCGTGGCGGTGACGCCGCTGAGTGCCCGCTTACGGAATTTTCAATGAATATTCAGACGAACCCAGCCCAGATCGAGAAGACAAGCGCGAGCTTCCCGGCCATCACGGAAGAGCCGATACGATCGGTATTCCTGCCGGAGGAACGGCTCCGGCTGCTCGGCGAGAGCCTGGCCAAGGGCGATCTGACGGATCTGTTCGGCTTGATCCCGTTCGACTTCCAGGCCCGCATCCGTGACAGCGCCAAGAAGATCCTCGAAGTCTACCGGTCGACCAATGCCGCGCAGGGGAGGGGCGAAACCATCACGCCGGCCGCGCAGTGGCTGCTCGACAACAACTATCTGATCGAGGAAACCATTTTCCAGGTCAAACGCGACCTGCCGCGCCGCTTCTACCGGCAATTGCCAACGCTGAAACTGCCCGACGGCGGCACCGTGCCGCGCGCATTGGCTCTGGCCTGGACCTATGTCGCGCATTCCGACAGTTCCGTCTCGGCGACCATGTTCAAGTCCATCGTCCAGGGTTTTCAGTCGGTCGAGCCGCTGAAAATCGGCGAACTCTGGGCACTGCCGTCCCTTTTGCGCTTCGTGCTCATCGAAAACCTCCGCCGCCTGGCGGTCAGGGTCAACCGCACCCGCCAGATGCGCCAGATCGCCAACGACGTGGCCGATAAGGTGCTGGCGACCGACGACAATCCGGACCGGCAGGCGATCCTTGCCAATTTCAGCGCGCATGCACAGGACACCACCTTCGCCACTCAGCTGCTCTATCGCCTACGTGACGGATCGCAGAATGCCGGCAAGGCGCTGGAGTGGCTGGAAGGCGAACTCGAAAAGACCGGCTCGGATGCCGAGGAAATCATCATTTCCGAGCACCAGACGCTGTCCAGCGGCAATGTGACCACCGGCAACATCGTTCGCGGCCTGCGCCTCATCAACGACGTCGACTGGACGGTGTGGTTCGAAGGCGTCAGTCGCATCGATACCGTGCTGCGCGAGCGCACGGATTTCGCCGCGCTCGACTTCTTCTCCCGAGATCAATACCGCACCGCGATCGAGGAGCTGGCACGCCGCTCGAACCTGTCGGAGTACCGTGTCGCCGAAAAAGCCATCGAACTGGCCGGCCATGCTGTGGGTGAAACCGCCCCCGAGAGCGGCGAAGGGGTTGATGCCCAGGCAGCATCCGTTCACACCGATGTCGGTTTCTATCTCGTTGGCCCGCGTCGGCTGGAACTCGAAAAGACGATCGGTTATCGGCCCACGATCAGCCAGATCGTCAAGCGGACCTTCGCCAAGACCGGATGGCTTGGCATCGTCCTGCCCGTCTTCGCCCTGACCGTCCTGCTGCTCGTCCTGTCGGGCAACGCCCTTTCCAACCTCGGCCTGTCGGTGCCGTCGATCGTGCTGATGCTGGCTCTGTTTGCCGTGCCTGCCAGCGAAGGCGCGCTCGCTTTCTTCAACACCGTGGTCTCGCTCTTCCTCAAGCCGACACGCCTGATCGGCTATGACTACCGGCACGGCGTGCCGCCAGAGGCGCGCACCCTGGTGGTCGTGCCGTCCCTGATCGGCTCGCGTGACGATGTCGAGGAAAACATCCGCAACATCGAAGTGCATTACCTTGCCAATCTGGCGGACGAGATCCATTTCGCGCTGCTTTCGGATTGGCCCGACAGCAAGATCGAGATCGATGCGGCCGATACCGAGATCTTAGACTTCGCCCGTGCCGAAATCGCCCGCCTCAATGCGCGCTATCCCTCCGAAGGCGCGCCGCGCTTCTACATCCTGCACCGCCGCCGGCTCTACAATGCCGCTCAAGGGTCCTGGATGGGTTGGGAGCGCAAGCGCGGCAAACTGCACGAACTCGATCTCTTGCTGCGCGGCGACAGCGATACCACCTTCCTGCCGCTCGAAGTGCCGCTGCCGGAAAAAGTCGTCCATGTGATGACGCTCGACGCCGATACCCGCACCACCCGCGATGCGGTATCGAGCCTTGTCGGCAAGCTTTGCCATCCGCTCAACCGTCCGCATTTCGACGCCACCAGGCGCGTCGTCACCGCCGGCTATACCATCCTGCAGCCGCGCATCACCGCTTCGCTCACCAGCGGCGACGAAGCTTCGTTCTTCCAGCGCGTGTTCTCGGCCAATCGCGGCCTTGATCCTTATGTCTTCGCTGTTTCGGACCTCTATCAGGACGTCTTCAGCGACGGGTCCTTCACCGGCAAGGGTCTCTATCATGTCGATGCCTTCGAGGCCGCCTTGCAGGGCCGCATCGAGGAAAACACCATTCTCAGCCACGATCTGCTTGAAGGCGCGCTGGCGCGCGCCGCGCTGGTCACCGACGTCGAACTGGTCGAGGATTACCCGACCCGCTACTCCGTCGATGCCTCGCGCCACCATCGCTGGGCGCGCGGCGACTGGCAGCTTTTGGGATACATCTTCAACCCGCGCTCCGGCGTTCCGGCCCTGTCGCGCTGGAAGATGGTCGACAATCTGCGCCGCTCGCTGACGCCGATCTTCTGGGTGATGGCGGCGATCGCCGGCTGGACCTTGCTGCCCTTCACGCAGGCCGCGCAGTGGCAGGCCTTGCTGATCCTGAGCCTGTTCATGGCGCCGACCTTCGACGTCGTCAACGCCATCCTGCCCAAGAGCGGCGACCAGACGCCGCGTGGCCATTTCTCGGCGCTGGCGCGCGACGTCGCCTTCGGCACCGCCATGGTGGCGCTGAAGATCGTGCTGATGGCACATAACGCCTGGATGATGGGCGATGCCATCGTGCGCACGCTCTACCGGCTGTTCGTCAGCCGGCAGAACCTCCTGGAATGGCGCACCGCCTCGCAGGCGCACAAGGCCGGCGACAACGATGTCGGCTCCTATTACGGCATGATGTACGGCGCCGTGATCATCGGCTTTGTCGGCCTAGCCATTCCGGTGCTGGCCGATTCCACCGGTGCCTTCGTCGCCTTTTTCTTTGCCTTGTTCTGGATCGGCTCGCCGGCGATCGCCAGCTGGATCAGCCGCTCGGCTGAAACCGAGGATCGGCTGCGCATATCGCAAGCCGACATCCACACGCTGCGCACCGTGGCGCGCCGTACCTGGCATTATTTCGAGAGCTTCGTGACGGCAGAGCATCACAATCTGCCGCCGGACAATTTCCAGGAGAGCCCCGCGCCAGTCGTGGCGCCGCGCACCTCGCCGACCAATATCGGCGTCTACTTGCTCTCGGTCGTCTCGGCACGCGATTTCGGCTGGATCAGCCTGTCCGATGCCATCACCCGCATCGACGCCACCATGACCACCATCGAGAGTATGCCGCGCCATCGTGGCCATCTCTTCAACTGGTACGACACCACGACGCTCAAGCCGCTCTATCCGCTCTACATCTCGGCTGTCGACAGCGGCAATCTCGCCGGCCACCTGGTGGCGGTGGCGGCTGCCTGCGCCGAATGGGCGGAAGCCCCGTCCGTCCACTTGCAGGGCGATTTCGAGGGTATCCTCGATACGGTGACCATCCTGAGCGAAAGCCTCGATGAACTGCCCGACGACCGCCGTCAGTTGCGCCCGTTGCGCCAACGCCTTGTCGATCGCCTCGACGGCATGCGTCGCGCGGTTGAGACGATCAAGGCACAGCCGGAAATGGCCTCCATCCGCACCATCAACCTGGCGGTGCTGGCCGGCGAAATCCGCAAGCTCGCCACCGCCATTCACACCGAAGCCGCATCGCCGCAAAGCGACGTCATCGTCGACTGGACGGCACGGCTCGAAACCACCTGCGAGGCGCACGTCCACGACGCCCACAGCGACGAGAACGCCGTCGAGGCTCTGCGTGCCAAGCTGCTCACCTTGCGCGAGCGCACCCGTCGTTTCGCCTTCGAGATGGAGTTCGCCTTCCTGATGCGGCCGGAGCGCAAGCTTTTGTCGATCGGCT
The DNA here is from genome assembly GCF_006658535.1 of Mesorhizobium sp. B2-4-13. Classification (NCBI taxonomy): domain Bacteria; kingdom Pseudomonadati; phylum Pseudomonadota; class Alphaproteobacteria; order Hyphomicrobiales; family Phyllobacteriaceae; genus Mesorhizobium; species Mesorhizobium sp. B2-4-13. The sequence goes on from NZ_VFVB01000006.1 coordinate 98,445, forward strand.
ACCGGGTCGAGGAACATCAGCTCGACGAAAGCTGCTACGACCTTCTCGCCTCCGAGGCGCGGCTGACCAGCCTGTTCGCCATCGCCAAGGGCGATCTGCCGACCGAACATTGGTTCAGGCTTGGCCGCCCGATCGTCGAGATCGGCTTCCAGGGCGCGCTGATGTCGTGGTCCGGCTCGATGTTCGAATATCTGATGCCGCCGCTGGTGATGAAGGAGCCGCAAGGCTCGATCCTCAACCAGACGAGCAAGCTGATCATCAAGCGCCAGATGCAGTATGGCCGGCAGAAGAATGTGCCGTGGGGCATTTCGGAAGCGGCCTACAACGCCCGCGACCGGGAACTGACCTATCAGTACACCAATTTCGGCGTGCCGGGGCTTGGGCTGAAGCGTGGCCTTGGCCAGAACACGGTGATTGCGCCTTACGCGACCATCATGGCGGCGCAGTTCAACCCGCGCGAAGCGGTGCAGAATCTGACCCGGCTGCGCGAGATCGGCGCGCTTGGCCGTCATGGCTATTACGATGCGGTCGACTTCACGCCGCAGCGCGTACCGGAAGGCACCAACCACGCGGTCGTGCTGAACTACTATGCCCACCATTCGGGCATGTCGATCGCCGCCGTCGCCGACGCCATCTTCGAAGGTCGCCTGCGCGATCGCTTCCACAGCGATCCGGTCATTGAATCGGCCGAATTGCTGCTGCAGGAGAGGGCGCCGCGCGACATTCCGACCGCCACCGTCCGCACCGAGGCCGACGAGCGCTCCAAGGACGAGACCGAGACCGAGAGTCCTGACACCCGCATCGTGCTCGATCCCGCGCGAGCGCTGCGTTCGACCAATGTGATGTCGAATGGCCGCTATTCGGTGATGGTGACCGCGACCGGCTCCGGCTACAGCCGCTGGGGCGATCTTTCCGTCACCCGCTGGCAGCCCGATCCGGTCGAGGATCGGCTTGGCTCCTACATCTTCCTGCGCGATGCCGCCACTGGCGACTGGTGGTCCGCGACTTCGGAACCCAGGCGCGCGGCCGAGGAAAAGACGCAGGCCCTGTTTTCCGATGACAAGGCGAGCTTCGTGAAGCTGGTCGGCACGCTGCGCTCCGAAGTGGAGTGCATCGTCATCTCCGAGGGCAATGGCGAAGGCCGTCGCATCACGCTCTACAACGAGAGCACATCCGACCGTCACATCGAGGTGACGTCTTTTGCAGAACTGGTCCTGGGTTCGGAAGCTTCCGACAACGCGCATCCGGCCTTCTCGAAAATGTTCGTGGAAACGGAAATCGCCGCCAACAACGGCGCGATCTTTGCCACGCGCCGCAAGCGTGAAACCAGCGAACCGGATGTGACGCTGGTGCATTTCGTCACCGATCCGTCGGGACCGGCGCGTGACGCCGAGGCCGAGACCGACAGGCGCGCCTTCATCGGCCGTGGCCGCACCATCGTCGATGCCGCCGCCTTCGATCCAGGCGCCAGGCTTGGCGGCCATTCCGGCTTCACGCTCGATCCCATCGCCTCGCTGCGTCGTCAGGTGCGCGTGCCCGCCAACAAGAAAGTATCGCTGACCTTCTGGACCGTCGTCGGGGCAAACCGTGCCGAGCTGGAGGAGGCGATAAGCCGGCTAGACCATCAGGAGAGCTTTGCCCGGCAGGCGATGCTTGCCTGGACGCGTAGCCAGGTGCAGACCCGCCATATGGGCCTCAGTCTGACCGACGCGGCCAATGTGCAGAAACTGGCGCGCTATCTGATCTATCCCGACCCGTTTTTGCGGCTGCCGGCCGAGTCCATCGCTTCCGGGTTAGGCAAGCAGTCGAGCCTGTGGCCGACCAGTATTTCGGGCGATTACCCGATCTTCCTGGTCAGGATCGGCGACGTTGCCGATCTTGAGATCGTTGCCCAGGCGTTGCGCTTCCAGGAATATATGCGCACCCGCGGCATGATGATCGACTTCGTTGTCGTCAACGAGCAGGCTTCCTCCTATGTCCAGGATCTGCAGCGCGCGGTCGAGACGCTGTGCGAAAACAGCCGCTTGCGCGGCAAGGAACTCGGACCCCGCCAGCACATTTTCGCGGTCCGCCGCGACCTGATGGAGGAAACCACCTACAAGACGCTGCTCGCCGTCGCCCGGGTTGTGCTGCATACACGTAACGGCACCATCTTCGACCAGATCGAACGGGCCGAGGCGGCCGCGCTGCAGGCGCGCGATGGCCTGCAGCCGGCAGGATTGCCGGGTTCGCGCGAAATCGCGGCGCTCGCACCGCAGATGCATGCATTTGCCCCGCAGGCTGTGGCCGACGTCAGCGCCGATGGCTCCGGCCTTAGCCTGTGGAATGGTTTCGGTGGCTTCGACGGCGACGGGCGGCACTATGTGGTGCGCCTGGCCGGCCGGCGCACGACGCCGCAACCCTGGATCAACGTCGTCTCCAACGCGTCGTTCGGCTTCCACACCTCGGCCGAGGGAGCGGCCTTCACCTGGAGCCGCAACAGCCGCGATTACCAGCTGACGCCATGGTCGAATGATCCGGTGTCCAACCGGCCGGGCGAGGGCGTCTATATTTACGACCAGGCCAGCGGCAAGGCGTTCTCTCCGCTCGCAGCGGTGGTGCGCGATCCCTCGATGACCTACGAGGCCTGGCATGGCCAGGGCTTCTCGACCTTCCGCTCGAAGCGCGGACCGTTGTCGATGGACCTGACCAATGTCGTCGATCCCATCGATCCGGTGAAGATCACGCGGCTGCGCATCCAGAATTCCGGCCCGGTACCGGCTCGGCTGCGTGTCTATGCTTACGCCGAATGGGTGCTTGGCGGGCATCGGTCGCGCACCGCGGCAACCATAGTGCCGTCCCGCGATGGAGCCACCGGCGCGTTGCTGGCGCAAAATCCCTACGGGCTCGATTTCAGCGAGCGGGTGGCCTTCCTCGCCGCCGACACCGGCGTCCACTCGGTGACGTCAGACCGGGCCGAATTCCTCGGCCGGCACGGGTCCAGCGAGCTGCCACAGGCGGTGCTGAGCGGTTCGGCCCTGTCGGGTCGCGTCGAGGCCGGAGATGATCCTTGCGCGGCGATCGCTCGCGACGTCGAGATTCCGGCCGGCGCCGACGTCACACTTATCTGGCTGCTCGGCGATGCCGATTCCGCGGCGCAGGCGAGCGCGTTGGTGCAGACGCACCGGGGCAAGGACTTCGACCAGCGCCTGGCCGACAATGAGCGCGAATGGCGCGCCTTCCTCGACACCATCCAGGTCGAGACGCCGGACAAGGCACTCGATGCCATGGTCAATCACTGGCTGCCCTATCAGAGCCTTGCCTGCCGCATCCGCGCCCGCTCGGCCTTCTACCAGGCAAGCGGCGCCTTCGGCTTCCGCGACCAGTTGCAGGACACGCTCGCCTTGCTGGCGCACGACCCGACGCTGGCGCGCGACCAGATCCTCAACGCCGCGCGGCGGCAGTTCCCGGAGGGCGACGTGCAGCATTGGTGGCTGCCGCGGACCGGCGCCGGCGTGCGTACCCTGATCTCCGACGACGTGGTGTGGCTCGCCCACGCCACGTCCCGCTATCTCATGGTGACCGGCGACGCCGCCATCCTGAAGGAGCAACTGCCTTTCCTCGATGGACAGGCGCTGGGTGAAGGCGAGCACGACGCCTTCTTCACCCCGGAAATCTCGAAGAAGACGGTGTCGCTCTACGACCACTGCGCGCGAGCGCTCGACCTTGCCATCAAGCGCAGCAGTCCAGCCGGCCTGCCGCTGATCCTTGGCGGCGACTGGAACGACGGCATGAACCGCGTCGGCGAACACGGCAAGGGCGAGAGCGTGTGGCTGGGTTGGTTCCTGTTGAAGACGCTGGGCGACTTCGCCGCGGTCGCCAAGACCGAGGGCGACACCAAGCGCGCACAGGCCTGGGCAAAGCATGCCGACGCGCTGAAGCGGGCACTCGAAAGCACGGCATGGGACGGCGAATGGTACCGGCGCGGCAGTTTCGATGACGGTACGCCTTTGGGCTCGCGTACATCGCAGGAGTGCAAGATCGACTCCATCGCCCAGTCCTGGAGCGTGCTGTCGGGCGAGGGCGACCCGGCGCGGTCGACCACGGCCATGCAGCAGGCGACGAAGCTGCTCGTCGACGACCGTCTCAAGATCGTCAAACTGTTCACGCCACCCTTCTCGAAGACACAGAAGGACCCCGGCTACATCAAGAGCTATCCGCCTGGCGTGCGCGAGAATGGCGGCCAGTATACCCATGCGGCGACGTGGTTCGTCATTGCGCTGGCCGAGATGGGGCAGACCGATGAAGCTTATCGCTGCTTCTCGATGCTGAATCCGGTCAACCACGCGTTCGACGAGGCCTCGGCCGAGCACTACCGGGTCGAGCCCTACGTGGTGGCGGCCGATATCTACGCCGGGGACGACAAGGGAGGTCGCGGCGGCTGGACCTGGTACACCGGGTCGGCGGGCTGGCTTTACCGGGCGGCGGTCGAAGGCATCCTGGGCATCGAACGGCGCGGCAAGCAGATCACATTCCGGCCGAAGCTGCCCAGCCACTGGGATGGCTACCAGGCTTCACTCAAGATGCTGGGCGCCGAGATCAAGGTCCAGGTCATTCGCGACAAAAAGGCCAAGACGATCTCGCTCGAAGTCAATGGTTCGAAGACAAAATCGACGTCCTTCGCACCCAAAGCTGGTGACCAGACCGAGGTCGTGGTCAAGATACCGGCATGAAATCAGCCATTTAGTGATTAGATCGCGCGTCCTCCGGGACGCGCGACGCCGTGCATTGTTTACTTGCGCGCGGGGTGCCGACGACGTTGGCCAGCCGCCCGGGCGAAGTCATGCCGGCCTGCCGTGATTAAAAATGTGGCACAGCTCGACCACTGCCATGATTTTGCCGCAAGGCTGACATTTCACCTTTTATCTCAAACTGTTAGGTGATCACGCCAGATTTCGTATCGTCGTCATCTTTTGTTCGCTAAATGGGAACGGAAGAGATAGACGGGCATTGTTTTGCGACGCATCAACCGTTACGTGTCAGGAAATGGTGCGGTGCACAATATTGGTATTGGGCACAATAGAACGTTGGCGGAGTAGCTGAAGTGTCACTTCTGCAGATCTATTGGAGAGCGCTGGGGTATCTGGCTGCCGACAAGAAGCGCGTCGCGCTGATCTGTTCGGCCAACGTCGCTCTTGCAGCCATCGCGATCCTTGAGCCGATCATGTTCGGCCGGGTCATCGACGCGATTTCCGCGCACGGTTCGGTTTTCTCCACGCTCGCCGTGTGGGCCGGCCTCGGCGCCTTCAATGTCATGGCTTTCGTCCTGGTAGCGCGCGGCGCCGACCGGTTCGCGCACGCCCGGCGCAGCGAAGTGCTCTGTCAGTCGTTCGAGCGCGTCATCACCATGCCGCTCGCCTGGCATCATCAGCGTGGCACCTCGAATGCCCTCCACACGCTGCTGCGCGCCGTCGAGACGCTGTTCAGCCTCTGGCTCGAATTCATGCGCCAGCATTTGTCGACCGCTGTCGCGCTCGTTCTGCTGGTTCCCACGGCGCTCAGCATGGATGTGCGCATGTCGATGGTTCTCCTCGTGCTCGGCGTGCTCTATGTCGGCATCGGCCGCCTGGTGATGAAGCGCACCAAGGAAGGCCAGGCCGCGGTCGAGCGCCACTATCACAAGGTGTTCGCGCATGTGACGGACTCGGTGAGCAACGTCGCCGTGCTGCAGAGCTACAACCGTCTCGGTTACGAAGCCGAGGCGCTGCGCGGCTACGTCAAGAACCTGCTCGACGCGCAGAACCCGGTGCTCGACTGGTGGGCTATCGCCAATGCGCTCAATCGGCTGTCGTCGACGATCTCGATGATGGTGGTGCTTCTGATCGGCGCTTATCTGGTCACTCATGGCCAGCTGCGCATCGGTGACGTCATCGCCTTCACCGGCTTCGCCACGCTGCTGATCTCACGGCTCGACCAGATGTCGGCTTTCGCGAACCAGATTTCGGAAGCTCGCGCCAAGCTCGAGGATTTCTACAAGCTCGAGGACTCGGCCGCCGATACCGCCGAGCCGGATGGTCTGCGCGACCTTGCCAACGTCACCGGCCATGTTCGTTTCGAGGATGTCAGCTTCGAGTTCGCCAATTCGGGGCAGGGCGTCAGCGACGTGTCCTTCGAGGTGCAGGCCGGCCAGACCGTCGCCATCGTCGGACCGACGGGTGCGGGCAAGACCACGCTCATCAACTTGCTGCAGCGCGTCTTCTCGCCGTCCAGTGGCCGTATCCTGATCGACGGCATCGATACCCGCACGGTGACGCGCAAGTCGCTGCGCCATTCGATCGCCACCGTGTTCCAGGACGCCGGGCTTTTGAACCGCTCGATCGAGGACAACATCCGCGTCGGCCGCGCCGATGCGACCAACGACGAGATCCATGCCGCCGCCACCGCGGCCGCGGCGCAGGATTTCATCCTAGCCAAGAGCAATGGCTACGACACGGTGGTCGGCGAACGTGGCGGCCAGCTCTCGGGCGGCGAGCGCCAGCGCATCGCCATTGCCCGTGCCGTGCTGAAGGATGCCCCGATCCTGGTGCTCGACGAGGCGACCAGCGCACTCGACGTCGAGACCGAGGACCGCGTCAAGGAAGCGATCGACGAATTGCGCCGCGACCGCACCACTTTCATCATCGCCCACCGCCTGACCACCGTCCGCGACGCCGATCTGGTCGTGTTCATGGACAAGGGCAGGGTGGTCGAGATGGGTGGCTTTGCCGAACTGTCGCTGCGCAACGGCCGCTTCGCCAGCCTGCTGCGCGCCGGCGGCCTGCTCAACGACGAGGAAGTCCGGCGCCTCAGCCGGTCGGTGCAGGGCGAGGCCGCCTGAGCCGTTAACGGTTCCGCCTTCTCCCGAACGGGAGGAGGCAAGACCAGAGCTGCGACACCGCCGCTCGATTGCCCCAAACGCATCGGCGGTCTATGTAAAGTCGCATGAGTGACATCACCTCACGCCTGAGCGGCTTGACCGATCTCGCCAATCCAACGCGGTTCGTCGGGCTTGCAGACAAGCTTGTGCCGTGGCTGGCGGCGCTCGCCGCGCTCACCCTCGCGATTGGCCTCTATATGAGCTTCACCGCGCCCGAGGATTTCCAGCAGGGTATCACCGTTCGCATCATGTACATCCACGTGCCTTTCGCCTGGCTCGCCATGATGTGCTACACGCTGATGGCGGTCTCCGCGCTTGGCACGCTGGTCTGGCGCCATCCGCTGGCCGATGTCGCGCTGAAATCGGCAGCACCGATTGGAGCGGTGTTCACCGCGCTGGCGCTGATCACCGGTTCGATCTGGGGCAAGCCGATGTGGGGCACCTGGTGGGTGTGGGACGCCCGCCTGACTTCTGTCTTCGTGCTGTTCCTGATGTATCTCGGCATCATCGCGCTGACCCGTGCGCTGGATGATGCCAGCCGCGCCGCCTGGGCCGCCGCTATCATCACGCTGGTCGGCTTCATCAATATCCCGATCATCAAATTCTCGGTCGACTGGTGGAACACGCTGCACCAGCCTGCCTCGGTGTTCCGGCTCGGCGGCCCGACCATCGACCCGAGCCTGCTCTGGCCTCTGCTGGTGATGGCTGGCGGGTTTACCGTGCTGTTCTTCGCGCTGCACCTGATGGCAATGCGCACCGAAATCCGCCGCCGCCGGGTGATAGCCATGCGGCGGGTGGCAGCGCGGCAGGCGGAGCGTCCGGTCTAAACCTCATGTCATCAGCCCGCGAGCCGCCACTGGCAGCGTTTCGAGAACCTTCTCGCCGTCTATCAGATTGACCTCGTTGAACAGGTTGGTGACGACGCAGCAGTGGTCCGGCACCACGCGCACGCGTTCGCCAATGCGCAGCCTGCCGTCGCCGGAAAGCGTGACCGTGCCGTGCTCCTCGCTCAGCCCCGTCACCCGCGCTCCGGGGACGCCCATCAACTCTCCAAAATCCTTTAGCCCTAGCGTATCGCTGGACAGGGCCTTGCTGCCGCTATCGAGAATGGCGCGCGTCGCTGTCGGATGGCTGACCACGGTCGCAAGCACCGTCAGCGCGCAATCGTCCAACGTGCCAGCGCCTTTGGCGACCTGGTAGCGATCGAGATAAATGTAGGTTCCCGGGCGATACTCCGTGACGACGGATGCGTCGACGGAGCGCCACATATCAGGCGTGCCGCCGCTGGAGATGCGCTCGCAGGCAAGCCCCGAGGCAGCCAGCGCCTGCTTGGCGTCTGCAAGCCAGGCTTCGGCTTCAGCCGCGCGGCCGGCGGCCGGATAGGTCATCAGTCCGCCGAAGGTGAGGCCACCAGCCTTGTCGATCAGCCTTGCCAGCGCCACCGCTTCATTGGCTGTCTGCACGCCGCAGCGACCCATGCCGGTGTCGCATTCGACCAGCACGGACAGAGGATGGCCGGCATCGGTGAAAGCTGCCGCGAGCCCTTCCAGCGTGTCCATGCTGTCGGCCGTGACCGACAGGGTCACGCGGCCATGCAGCGCCTTCAGCCGCTCGAGCTTGGCGCGCCCCAGGATGTTGTAGGGAAGAAATATATCGGTCAGCCCGGCGTCGGCCATTACCTCGGCCTCGCCGATCTTCTGGCACGTGATGCCGACGGCGCCTGCCGCCATTTGCTTCTTCGCCCAATAAGGCAGCTTGTGCGTCTTGATGTGCGGCCTGAGCTTCAGTCCGTTCTTGTCGGCATGAGCCTGTGCACGAGCAATGTTGGCTTCGGCGCGTGCGACGTCGATCAGGATCGAAGGCGTATCGAGGTCATGGATGGTCGGCATCGGCTATCCCTGTGCAATTCGCAAGGGGTTATGAGCCTCAAAGCAAGCGATGTCACGCGGCCAGCGGGCCGCGATCTGTTGGCCATGACTGGCGCGCGAAAGGCTCGAACAGGCAGGGCTCGATCAGGCAAGGTGGATCGACACCGCACCGGCGTTCGGCTATGCGATTGTCGGAAAAATCGACACGAGGGTCATCATCATGAAACGCTCCGCCATCAACGACATCATCCGCGAAGCCGACGCTTTCATCCGCTCGTTCGGCTATATCATGCCGCCCTTCGCCTACTGGTCGCCGGAAGAGATGAAGGCGCGCCAGGTCGATTCCTCGGCCATCTTCACCTCGCGGCTCGGCTGGGACATCACCGACTACGGCCAGGGCAAGTTCGACGATCTCGGCCTGTTCCTTTTCACCGTTCGCAACGGCCGCTACGAGGACATGAAGAAGGGCATGGGCATGCTCTATGCCGAGAAGATCATGATTTCGCGCAAGGAGCAGATGTCGCCGATGCACCGCCACAACATCAAGGCCGAGGACATCATCAACCGCGGCGGCGGCAAGCTGGTGCTTGAACTGTTCATGCATGATCGCGACGGCGGCATCGACCCCAAGGCCGAAGTATCGGTGCCGGTCGACGGAACCATCCACAGGCTGCCGGCGGGCGGACTGTTGAAGCTTGATCCGGGCCAAAGCGTCACGCTCTTGCCCGGCGTCTGGCACGCCTTCTGGGCCGAGGGCAAGGATGTCCTGATCGGCGAGGTGTCGACCGTCAATGACGATCGCACGGACAACGTCTTCCGCGAGCCGATCGGCCGTTTCGCCGATATCGAGGAAGACACACCGCCGTTGCATCTATTGGTGGCCGACTATGACAAATGGCTGGGCTGACGGCATCCGTCCTCAACCCCGCTTTGACCCCGATTTGCGGGGCCAGCACCCAAGCCCGAGGAGAAATAAGTCTTGAAATCAGCTCTGGTTCTAGCCATTGCCGCCTTGGCGGCGCTCAGTTTCGGTATGCCGGTCCAGGCGGCGGGCTTCACCAATATCGTCCTTTCCGCGACGAAGGACGGGGGAACGCCTCAGAGCAACTTCCCTGTCGAGACACCGGTGATCTACGTCTCGGCTGACCTTGTGGATATCGCGCCAACCTCGAAAATCACATTCTCCTGGGTTTCGGTTGATTCCCACGGTGCCGCGCCGGAAAACTATACGATCGACAAGGTCGACCTCGACGTAGGAGCCAACAATCAGGCTGATTCACAACTCACCAAACCAACGGCGGGATGGCCGGAGGGCACCTATCGGGTTGATTTGGCCATTGATGGAACGGTTGCTGAATCGGTACCCTTCAGCATTCCATGATTGAACTGCCCGGGAAGGGTGCGATGGGCATCAAGGACAACAGCTGAGTGCCGATTGCACGCCCGTCCGGCACAGGCACGATGAGCTGATCGGCACATCGGCCTTGGCCAGCGCCGTAGCGAGTTTTGCCTGCAGTACAGGCAGCTCTTGGCTCTCGCAGCGCCCCAAACATTCCACCAGCCCGTGCAGCGCCCAGACATTGTCCGGGTGCTGGGCGCAGCGCTGCACATTGCCGCTCAGGCCGAGATCGTCGCGATAGACCTGCTCCGCCTCTTGCGCGTGGCCCTGGTCGAGAAGCAGCGCCGCCAGCGCATGGCGCGGCGGGTGCATCCATGCCCAGGGCTCGGTGTAGGACAGATTGTCGTCCAGCTCGACCGCTTGCCTGAGATGGCCATAGGCCTGCTCGTGCCGGCCCTGATGGTAGGCAAGCTCGCCGTCGAGCAAGGCGGCACCGACGGCAAGCGAGGCGCGGGCCGGGTTGCTGAGAAAACGCCGCTCGGCTGGAATGCCTTCGAGATGCTGGTGGAAGCGTTCACGCTCGCGCTCGGCGTCGGTGAATTGCCTCAGCGTCGCATGCGCCACGCCCTTGGCATAATGCTGCATGGCCGCGGTCAGCACATAGAGGCCGGGCTCTTCGGTTGCCGGCTCGTCGATGATTTCCCGCCAGCGACCGAAGCGCACCAGCACGTGCGATTTCATCGCATGATAGCCTTCCACGGTCTGGGTGAGTTTGGGCCGATCCTGGATGGCGACCACGTCACGCGTCACCAGGCTGCGCACCTTGTCGGCGGCCCACAGCGCCGGCTGGTACTGGCCCGACAACATGCAGGTGAACATCATCAGGTGCAGATCGTGGCAGCAGCCGAGGAGATAATAGGTCGGTTCATTGGCGTAGGCGATATAAAGGTCGTTGGCCCGAACCGCCTTTTCGCTGGCGAGCTTCGCCTTCTCATACTCGCCGCACAGCACATAGATATGCCCCGGCATGTGGTTCATGTGCCCGGCATCGGGGCACATCTCGCCGAGCAGATCGGCCGAGCGCATGCCGCGCTCCGGCTGGGTCGACATTTCCAGCAGATGGATGTGCAGGTGGACGATCGCCGGATGCTGGGCGGTGCCGGCCTCGTCTGCGAGCAGGATTGACCGCTCGCAAACCTCCAGCGCTTCGACGACGTCGGAATTCGGCGCCGGTTCACCGGTCTTGAGATTCCACAGGCGCCGCACCGTGCGCATCATCAGCGCCTCGACGAGAAGCGCCATCACATCATGATCGTCGGGAAAATTCTGATAGACCCGCCGCATCGCGGCGGCATAGGCGTCGTTCCATTGCTCGAATTCCTGTGGCGTCACCCGGTGCGGTTTCCGGAAGCGGCAGGCCAACGCCTCGATCAATTGTCTTTCGACCTCGCTCGCTGCAGCCGCACTGGCGCGCGCGAGCTGGACATGCTCGAAGCAACGCTTCGTCGCGCTGTTTGCCTCGGCCTCGCCATGCTCCTTCCAGGTCAGATTGTAGAAAGGCCCGGCTGCATAGGCGATGCCCCAATGAACCATCGGGCAGTCCGGATCGGTCTCCAGCGCCATCTCAAAGCACTTGATGCCTTCCTCATGGTTGAAGCCGTAGCACCAGTTCAGAGCGATATCGAACCAGCGCTGGGTCTCGGTGGAGCGGGTGGAGATCGGGCGGCGGTAAGCGCCGAGATTGAAGCGATCCATGGGTCTCATTCAAGTTCGGTTCGCCGCGAGCCAAGCCCTGGCCAGATTCTTCGCCATCAATGTGTTCCGAAATTCGTAGCCATGGCAACACCATGGTTTTGGGGTGAATGTGAAGAGCGGCAGCGTGCCGTTCTAGTCGGTTGCCTCGGGCGCCGCTTCGTCTTGCCAGCCGCCTAACTCCGGCAGGTCGTCAAGCCAACTTTTCTCGGTCATTACGGCATCGCCGGCCCGCGGTGCGGCCTCGGTGGCGTTTTGAATCAGCCAATCCACCCACTTCCGATAGGCAACCGGGTCCATCCGGGGCGGCAGCACCTTGGCCTTCAGCAGCATCCTCTTGCGGAAGCTGGTTTGCCTGCGCAGTTTGGTCGTCGTGAACTTGATTGCCTTGCCTTGGTATTCAACCGTCCAGCGGTCGCCCTCATGACCGACAAGCCTGTCTACGGCGAAACCGGCATCGACCGGTCTCTCCCGCCAGGGAAGCTCGATGGCGTTCCTCCTCAGATCGAGAGCCCATCGCCTGAAGTTGGCCCCGGGACGCTGGGGCGGCAGCACGCCGGCCTGTTCGAGCATCTTCCGTCGGAAGGTAGGCTGCTTCTTGAACTGACCGGTCGTCAGCTCGATGCGATGTCCACGGAATTCGACATGCCAGCGGATCCTCCCATTGCCGACATACTTCACCAGCCTGTCGATAAAGAACTCGCCATCGGCAAGCACCACGCAGCCCTGTTTGATGCCTTCGACAATGAACTCGGTGTCAGTGACCATCAGGCGGCCTTGCAGGATTTGTTCGCGAAGCGTGGCGACAGCGATGTGCCGGATTTATGCACCAGAAAAGTGTTCCGGTTCCGATTTTCGCTAAGTGACCATTTTCATCGAAAAATGCTTGGCTGGGGTTCCTTGAAGCTTTTCGAACTTTCTGGGTCGCGCCTCAGCCTGAATTGCGGGTGCTTATGGACAAAGTAGGATACTAGATTCGGGTTTGTGAGGCATCGACTTCCTGGCGCGTTGCCCACCTCATGTGCACGTCCGGAGGTATCCACCTGAGGTTTGGTGGCCAATGCGGAACTTTTGGCAGGCCGAGAGCTTCTCCAAGCTCGAGACCACAGGAGGAACGAGTGGCCAATCTTGGAAGACTTGCGATCGCTATGCTGGGGGTCTTGGCTTATCAAAACCGCGACAGGATCGCAGAGATGATCCGTGGAGCGGGAGAGCGCGATGCAAACAATCCGCAAGGGGGGATACTGGACCAGGTGTCCAGGGGCGTTGCCGGCACCGCGGTTGGCGATATTCTCGACCGTTTTAAAAATGCAGGTGCTGGCCCGAAGGTGGACTCCTGGGTTGGCACCGGGCCGAACGAGCCGATCGAGCCTCATGAGGTGGAAAAGGCTATTGACGCGCAGACGCTGGAGGCACTTTCAACGCAGACTGGCCTCTCGCGCGAGGAGCTCATTGCGAGGATCACCAGGGATCTGCCGGACGCCGTTAACCAGATGACCCCAAACGGCAAGCTGCCAGCAGATCACCGAACGAACGACTCGGTCGAGCCGACCCTACTAGACGACGTGCCACGGACAGGGAGCGGGACGCCGAAGCAATAGGAACAGGCTATGAGATATGGTCCCCATATTCTGCTGAGTTTACTTGTCACCATGGTGCCCACGTCGCTGCTCGGTGCTCAGGGATGGCAGGGCTTCGGGATCAAACATCTCGGCTTCGTGTTCGATGTCCCCCCGGGGTTTGTACTTACCCAGCGCTCCGACCAAGGGGCAGCCTTCGAGGGCAAAAACAAAGCGTTTCTCGCAGTATGGGGGGCGCAACTCGGTAAGGCGAGTTTTCGCACCGAGATAGAGCATCGCATGGCAGTGAATGAGCACGACGGCTGGAGGTTGACCTATAAGCGAGTGACGCCGCAATGGGCCAGCTATTCTGGGCTGAAGGACGGCCAGATACTGTATGTCCGGGCCGTCAAAGTATGCGACGGCCGCGCGGCATTGTTTACGGCCACCTATAGTCGTGACGAAAAGCTCCCCTACGATCCCATTGTCGTTCGCATGGTAAGATCGCTAAGGGCCGATGGTTGTTAACCAAGCTGTATACGACCCGGCTGGATGGCGCTGCTTGCATGTCCTGCTGGTAGGGCATCGCATCGATCTCCAGAGGCCAGTCCGATCAAAGCGACGTCAACGGTTCTACGCCTCCTGGTTGTCCACGCTTGAGAGTCACGGCCCTGGACGCGACCGCTCGCCGGCGAGGCCCTTCGCTGCCGGCATCCGTCGAGACGGGTACGCGTGAGCACGGCATCGAAGCTCCAGGAACAAAGTGGTTCCGCTAATGTTGGGAGAAAAATTAGCGGAGACTAATATGAAATTCTTACCCGTTCTGGAACCGTGCGACACATGGGCGGTATTCGACACCACGAGCGACGAACCGGCCGAGTTTGCAGGTGAGTGCCTCATTGGTCTGACAAAGGCCGCCGCTATTTGGCTCTCGGCAAGAGCCAGCGACGATGAAAGAAGAAACCGTTGCCGGCATGCATCGAGCATCAGCGTACTGGGTAGCGGTGGGTTTCTTCAGCAGCAACCGCGTGAACAGTCGTGGGGGTGATGAGTGACGAGGCCATGGCCGCCATATTGGCCTCACGCGATGATGAAGTGCAGGTCCTCGGTGTATTCGACGCAGCGAACAAGAAAGAAGCCGCCCTTGAACTTCGCCGTCTTGGAGAGGCAGTTCACTTTTTGGCCAACGCGTGGGTATTGGGCTACGACGTTCGTTCTGCGATAATCTTTCATGGAGTTGCGGGAGCGCCAAACTTGAGGGCGAAACAATGTGAGCAACTTTGGGCGAAACATGGCGCGCTGCTGGTAAAGTCGGACTGCAGTTCTTGAGGGGCGGCTTGTCGGTGACAGACTGGCCCGACTGTGTCTGCGAGTCCTAACGGCTGGCCCGGCCTCGCTCGATCAGACTGCTTTACGGATGACCGCCTTGAACGGATCCATGTGAGGACATCTGGCCGGATGCCCCGATCAACTTGACCTCAGGTCACTGGATGGACGATTGGGAACCGGCAGCGTGCTCGGGGGGAGAACGCGCCGGCGGCCGTATTGCCTCTCCCCAAAGCGCCTCATGGCGCCTGTGGTGTTCGCCAAACTCCGAGCCGCTTTTTGACTAGCCGGATTTCAAGCTAAGACACTAGCCAATCACGGCATTTCTTCACGACCGCCAGAGCCATGCGAGAAGGACTGGATTTCATCCATGTCGATCTTCCCGTCACCGTTCTGGTCGATTGCAGAGAAGATTCTGCCGACAGCCTCCTGGACCTCGTTCTCGGACAGCGATCCGTCACCATCCGTGTCCAGAAGCGCCAGTACAAGTCGCATCCCGGTGCCGCGCATCATGCGAGGACCATGATTTCCGACCATTCCATGCTCACCGGCCGGGCCGCCATTGCGGTGCCGCTGCCAACCGTCTCGATGACGGGAAGCTTCCTCTTGACGGTTGTCACCCTCCTCCTGCCGATTGTTGCCTTCGTTAAAGCTCCGATCCTGTTGCATTCTCTCCTGGACGGCTTGCTCAATCATCTGGCGAATCATTTCATGCGTCGGCCCACCCGTCTGTCCGCTCACATCCGGCAGTTGCCCAGCTCCGGGCTGTTGGGTCGCCGGGGTTGGTGCAGGTGTTCCGTTCGTCTGGGCGAGCGCAGGGAAGGCCGCGAACATCAAAGCGGCGGCCGCGGTGGTCGTGCAGCGTGGAAATCTCATGACATGCTCCATTGGTTGGTCGTGGTCTGCCTCAAACTGATTGGCTGGCCCCCAACTTGGAGTTCATTCCGATTGTTCCTCCCTGGAGATCGGGTCACGATGAAGTTACACGACCATGGAGTATGGGCTTCAACATACTGTGCCGACAGCAGCCGCACGTCATGGCCACGTGCAGTCAATTCTCGCCCAACAATGCAATGAGCTGCAGGCTTCGATCCCGACCAGGCAGCGTGGCAGGCCCTCGAAGAATGGCAGCACGCGCCCACGCGTCAGCTTCCTGCGAACGACAATCTCACCTCGTGGACTTGCAGAATCGGCAGATGCGGCGGCCTCATGCGAGCCGGCCGGGGCGAAATCATCCGTAGGACATCCAGTTTGGCTGGGGAACCTGGATCTTCGGTAATCCGGCCGACGATGTGGTGACGCTGGAACCCTAACCGGCCGGATCCTCGACGCCGACCAGAAGCCCGCCGCTCACCCGGCGGGCTTTCTAAGTGTAGCGGCCTACTACCGCACCTTTCTCTTTCGACGCATCATCGTCATGAGCAGCACAAGAATCATGGTGGCCATGTGCGGATCGATAGCCAATCGGAAAACGAGTTGGGTCATGTTATTTCTTTCTGCCGGGTCGGCATTTGGGCTTCGTGCGTCGCGGATTCGCGAGGCCACCGCCAAGTGTCGGGCGCGAATGGTTGGCGCCACCACTGGCGCGCAAATGGCGGCGTCCGCATCGGCTTACGATAGCTGCCGAGCCGTTATCTATAGGGTGCACGCATGGGAAGCACGGACCAATAGCCCGCCGCTCATCCCGGCGGGCGTTTTCGTTTGTCCTTTGGGACACGGGCGCGATAGCTTAACTTGCGCAGGCGCTCGGAGTGACAAATGATTCTCGCAGTGAAAATAGCTGTGTTTGTAGGTGTTCTATTTAATTTTATCGGCTCGATTATGTTGCTACGCGATTTCCGCGACATGGTTCAATTGCCATTTTTTCGTTGGCGCACAAAACACCTTAAAGGTCAGCTAGACAAGAACATCCGAAAGCGTGGCGTTAATTATTCATCATTGCTCTATCGAGCAATGCAGAGACATGGGGTATCCCAGACCTTTAGTCTATGGCGGATCATCCGCGCACCGAAGATTTGCGTCAATTAATGCTTTTAAACAATGAACACGATAGTTTTCGCCGCTCGCTCGGCCTTCAGCCCTATTTGATAGTCGATACCCATAATCTTAACGCGTCGTCAGTGGACTATAGCTTCCGCGAGATCGAACAGCATCTTAACGAATGGGAGAAGCAACCCGATCCGGAGGAAAGCACCGATCGGACTAGGGCGATAAAACTCTTCGTTTGGGGCTTTGCATTGCTGCTATTGGCGGCTTTTCTGGACCTTTTGGCTTACGCGTTCGGAATATCTTAGAGGATGATCCCGCCGCTCACCCGGGCGGGCTTTTCTTGCGCGCTCTTGACCACCCAGCACCGAAGCGTAATGCCTTAGGCCATGGCATGCAGGGGGGTGACGGGCAATGATCGGCAAGGCATTCATCGATCCGGAGACCGACAGAATTTACCACGTAACCGGCGTCATGCCGGCGCACCACGATATTGTCGCGACAGGAGGCGCGCTGATCATCACGCAAGAGAGTCTTGAGGCTCGGCTGGCAACAAGCTTCGAAGCCGACGAGCTTGAGGGCAAGCTTGCTTTCCGCGTGGAGGTAATCATACGGGCCGGCCTGTATCGCTATCCCGCAGGCACGCCGTTTGTCCTCTACCGGGTTGCGGACTGGAAAAGCGGAAAGGTATGGGCGACACCGCTTCGCCAGTTTCACCACGAATTCCAGCCGCTCGACGGCGACTTTATCGAAGCTGTTGCCGCCGAACAACGTTAAGAAGGCGCAAATAATCGTGGAGATCATCATCGCCATTGGCGCTATATGGTTCACGTTCCAGCTTGTGGTGATGGTCCTCGGGCACTTTGCAATGTGGCGGGAACGAGCCAAGAATCCGGGGGCATTCGATGAGAAATATCCCGGTATTCCTAATTGGGACAACAACCGCGATACGCGCGAACACAACGATTATCATTCGGGCGAGTCCGATAATCGCTGGTAACTTCAAGAGTCTGTTCCCTATGATGCTGCTCGTTGGCGGTCCTCACACATCGCTGCTTTGTGCTCGCCCATTTGGCAATGTCACGGGAGTTGACGAGCGATTTGGGCGATCTACCTTCTTTGTCTGCTCTGCACGCAACGACTTGATAGGAGACCACCAATGCGGTTCAAACGTATTGCCCTAGCCACCCTCGCTTTCGGGAGTCTGACCGTCGCTGCGACGGCACAAGAGGCCGCGCTGCCTGACGCTTGTAAGATGGCGGGCGCCACTATGGACATGAGCCACCAAGGCGGTGGCATGCAGTCGGAGCAAATGGACGCGGCTCATAAAGATATGATGGCTGGCATGGATGTAATGCAGACCAACATGATGATGGGCATGATGGCGAAGGACATCGATGTAGCCTTTGTCTGTGGAATGATTCCTCATCACCAAGGCGCGATCGACATGGCCAAGGCCGAACTGGCTCACGGGAAAAACGCATGGACGAAGAAGATGGCCCAAAAGGTCATTGACGCTCAAACCAAGGAAATCGGGGAGATGAAAGACTGGCTTGCGAAGCACAAGCAGCAATAGCAATGCCCAACGGCCTACCGCTTGGGCATTGCCCCTGCGGTTCTTGCATTGGCTGACGGTCGGAATCCTGGCCTCGCAAATCGTCATCACTTTAGGGCCGATGAATGAGCGCGGCGCATTCGCCATGCGATGGATGCCTACACATGTATCCCTTGGCGTTGCGATTTTCGCCCTGTGCATATGCAGGATCGTATTCAGGTTGGTGACGTCGGTGCCGGGCCGTCAGAGCACAACAGCGGTGGCTGTCCACGTCGGATTGTATGCCACTCTGCTTGCGTTGACCGTCACCGGTTGGCTTTGTCACCAGCCCATGCCGTTCATGTCAGCGCCCAAGCTTTTTGGATACCTCCCGATCCCGTTCGCTCCGAAAATTCCGCAGCTGGGAACAGCCCGCCTGTTGGCCCTGCATACCGCGCTCTTTTGGACGTTTTGTGGGATGGCGCTAGTTCACATCGCTGCCGCACTCGTCCATCTCCTGCTTCTAAGAGACGGGGTTTTTGAGCGGATGACCGTCCAGCGGCAAAAGCGGAACTAGCGAGCCAGGGCGACGTTCATGGGGTGCGAAGTAGGGCTGGGAGTTAACACGTTCCGGTTTCATGCGCCGGAAAACTGTTCCGGTTAGGATTATTCTGGAGCGGCTAAGCGATTGTCTTTATTGCAAAAAGCATAGTTGGCTGGGGAACCTGGATTCGAACCAGGACTAACGGAGTCAGAGTCCGTGGGTCTACCGTTAACCTATTCCCCAGCAGGCGTGACAATCACCGTAAAAGTGAAAACCGCGCGGGCCGAACGGCTGAGCCGCTTGAGCGCTGCCTTGTAGCCGCCAGTGGAAAATAGTCAAGTCTGCTTTGCGGTTCAATTGCCAGGTTTCATCACCGGTTCCGAACACCAGCTTTTCCCGTGGCGTGCGAACCTCCAAGCCTCAGCTCTCCTTGCGGCTGAACTGTGAGCGTTCGAAGAACAGCACGATGCCCAGGCCCAGAAACAGCGGGACGATGAGATAAAACAGCCGGAACACCAGCAGCGCCGCCACCACGCCGACCGGATCCATCTCGGAAAGCCCGGCCAGGAACACCACCTCGAACACGCCGAGGCCGCCTGGCGCGTGCGAGATCTGGGCGACCGAGAAGGAGACCAGGAAGACGCCCAGCACGACGAAATAGCCGGGATTGTGCACCTCGGGCAGGGCGAAGAAGATGATCGCCGCGGCCGCGAGCAGCTCGATCGGGCCGATCAGCAACTGCCTGGCGACGATCGGCAGCGCCGGATAGTGCAACTGAAACCCGGCGATCCTCAGCGGGCGCAGGTGCAGCCAACTGCCGAATACATAGGCTGCGATGAGGACCAGCATCGCAATGCCTGCCGCCTCCGACAGGCCGTGATGGGCAATGCCGGAAAAGCGGTCGATGATCCGCGGCTCGAACACCAGCACAAGGCCGGAGGCGAGTAACGTCGACAGCACGAAGGTTATCCAGCAGATCGCCACCAGCACGCCGACTTCCTGGCCGGTCAGCCCCCTTGTGCCGTAGGCACGGTAGCGAATGACGGCGCCGGAGAACACCGAGCCGCCGATATTGTGCGACAGCGCGTAGGTGGTGAAGGAGCAGAGTGTCACGAACAGCCACGACACCTTTTTGCCAATATGCAGCAGCGCGATGTGATCGTAGCCGGCGAGCGCGGCATAGGCGACGACTGAGCTCAAGCCCGCCAGCATCCAGCCACGAGTTGGAATGGCCGCCAGCCCGTCCCAGACGTCGTCGAGCGAGATGCCGCGCAATTCATGCCAGAGCAGCAGCAGCGAGAAGATCACCGCGCCGATGCCGACGACCGGCCAGAAATAGCGTTTCCAGTTCATTGCCCGACTGCCATGCGTTGCGTATCCGCTTCCTTTCCGTCGAGAGGCCGTCCGCCCCGGATTCCCCATTCATTTCAGAAATGCCTCATTGAAGCCGGCTATTCAACCGCGAACCCTTGTCGCGCCTGATGCCATTCTTGTTTGCCTTGCGCCGCGACGGTGTTGCGCTACCAGCCCAGCCTTGCCGGTGCATTACGCCAGTGCAAAAACAAGCCCGCGCACCCGGTCGGCAAAATTCAGCGTGCGGCTCTTGGTGATCGGGCACGGCACTGTTAGTCTGGCGGCAACTTGAAACATGCCAAAGCGCCTGCTGCGTCCGTCACCGGTTCGCGCGGCGCCGGAAGGAACGACAGTGGAAGACCGCGACACCGGCGCAGGCGCGCCGGAGGTGGGCGCGTCCAGCGCTTCCCTGGGGCCATCAGGCCCGGGGACAGCCGGTTGGCAGCAACGCCGCCCAACGGAGCCTCGCTCCGTGAAAAGGCAGGCTGGCGACGCGACCCAGAAGGGCAAGCCCAAGAAACGGCGCAAGCGAAGGCGTGGGCGCAAGGTTTTTGCGCGCGACGAGGCGCGCCCCGGGGACAATCTATCGCCGGTGCAAGGCAAGGCTCATGTCGCGGCGGTGGATTTGAAGCCTGTTGCCGCTGTCACAATCTCGCCCGCCGTTGCAATGCCGCGTCCCGAGCAAGGCCACCGCCGGCCCCCGGTGCACGAGCTTCCCGTCTTCGCCGCGCTCGACCTCGGCACCAACAATTGCCGGCTGCTGGTCGCCGTTCCCACACGTCACGGCCAGTTTCGCGTCATCGATGCCTTCTCGCGCATCGTCAGGCTGGGCGAGGGGCTCACCGCCAATGGCCGGCTCGGCCAGCCGGCGATGGACCGCGCGGTCGAGGCGCTGAAGGTCTGCGGCGATAAATTGCGCAGCCGCAAGATCAGGAAGGCAAGGCTGATCGCCACCGAAGCCTGCCGAACAGCCGAAAACGGCGTGGAGTTCCTCGATCGTGTCGAACGCGAGGCTGGCCTGAAGCTCGAGATCATCGACCGCCAGACCGAAGCCCGCCTCGCGGTTTCCGGCTGCGGTTCGCTGGTCGAGCGCGACACGCAGGGCGTTGTCCTGTTCGACATCGGCGGCGGGTCTTCCGAGATCGCGCTGATCGATCTCTCCGGCCGCCGTTCGCCGCGGCTGGCCAATCACATCGTCTCGTGGACCTCGCTGCCGGTCGGCGTTGTCTCGTTGGCGGAACGCTTTGGCGGCCGCACCGTGACGCGCGAGATATTCACCGCCATGGTCGACGACGTCGCCGGCAGGCTGGCCGCTTTCGATGGCCGCGATCGGTTGAGCCATCTCAAGGCCAGCCCGAATTTTCATCTGCTGGGCACTTCGGGCACGGTGACGACGCTGGCCGGCGTCCATCTCGACCTCGAGCGCTACGATCGCCGACGGGTCGATGGCCTGTGGATGGACCGCGACAGCGTCGACCGCATGGTGGAGAAACTGGTCGGCTGGGATTTCCAGCAGCGCTGCGCCAACCCCTGCATCGGCGCCGACCGCGCCGATCTCGTGCTGGCCGGTTGTGCCATCCTCGAAGCAATCCGCGCCGTCTGGCCCTCGGAGAGGCTGCGCGTCGCCGACCGGGGGTTGCGCGAAGGAATATTGAGTGAGCTGATGGCCGATGACGGCGTCTGGCGCAATGACGGGCGTGCCAGGGCATCATGATCATGCTCAAACAAGAAATCAGGCAATGACGAAGAAACCAGAAAAGCCAGGATCCGCCAGCATTCGCGTGCTGAAGACGCGGATCAAAAAGAAAAGCGGCCTGAAGGAATCGTCGCGCCGCTGGCTGCAGCGCCACATCAACGATCCCTATGTCCAGCGCTCCAAGGCCGACGGCTATCGCTCGCGCGCGGCCTACAAGCTGATCGAGATCGACGACAAGCACCACCTCTTGAAGCCCGGCATGAAAGTAATCGATCTGGGTGCCGCCCCCGGCGGCTGGTGCCAGGTCGCGGCCGCGCGCACGAAATCGACGGCCGAAAACCCGCATGTCATCGGCATCGATTATCTCGAAATGGACGCCGTGCCCGGTGCGCCGGTGCTGCTGATGGATTTCCTGGACGCCGACGCGCCGCAAAGGCTGGCCGAGGCGCTGGGCGGGGATCCGGATGTCGTGCTGTCCGACATGGCGGCGCCGACCACCGGCCACAAGCGGACCGACCATATCCGCACCATGCATCTGTGCGAGGTGGCGGCCGATTTCGCGCTCTCGGTCCTCAAGCCGGGCGGCCATTTCCTCGCCAAGACCTTCCAGGGCGGCGCCGAAAATGAGTTGCTCTCCATGCTCAAGAAGAATTTCCGCTCCGTCCATCACGTCAAGCCGCCGGCCTCACGCGATGAATCGGTGGAGCTCTATCTGTTGGCCAAGGATTTTAAGGGGCGAGAGTCCGGTCCGCCGCCAGGCGGATCGGAACGTCCAGTGGACGTTCCGAAGGACTCGAGCGCCCCGAGCCATAGCGAAGGGCCGGGGGACGCCGACGGCTGAAAGGCCAGCTCCCCGCCGGTCCGCCGCCAGGCGGATCGGAACGTCCAGTGGACGTTCCGAAGGACTCGAGCGCCCGGAGCCATGGCGAACGGCCGGGGACGCCGCGGCTGATCGCTCTACGGCGACTTATCACTCTCCCGGCGATCTGACGGGTTCCAGCGTCTTCGGCGTCGTCAGCCGGCCATGGCCGGAGACGGCGTTACCGGCGTCGGGCGCCATCCGCATGAACGACAGCGACGCCGCCGCCGACACCGCCGCCACGATGAAGAAGGCGGTATGGAAGTCGCGCAGCGTCAGCGGGCCGCCATGGATCGAGGTCGAGACTTCCAGAATGCCGCCGGCGAGCGCCACGCCGAGCGCGATCGAGAGCTGCTGGAACACCGCCGTGATCGGCGTTGCCTTGCTGGTATCCTCGGCCGACACCTCGGCATAGGAGAGCGCGTTGACGCCGGTGAAGAACATCGAGCGGATGAAGCCGCCGACCAGCAATATAGCCAGCATCAGCGCGTAAGGTGTTTCGGGGGTGAAGAGGCCGTAGATGGCGATCGATGCGGCAGCGACCAGCGAGCCGACGATCAGCACGCGGCGAAAGCCGACAACGCGGAAGATCAGCGCGGTGACGAATTTCATACCGATGGCGCCGATCGCCGAGACAAAGGTGATCATGCCGGACTGGAACGGTGTCAGCCCGAAACCGATCTGGAACATCAGCGGCAAAAGGAACGGCACGGCGCCGATGCCGATGCGAAACAGCGAGCCGCCAAGCACCGACGACCGGAACACCTGGTTACGGAAGAGTTCGAGCGCCAGCAGCGGATTTTTGGCGCGGCGCGCATGCATGAGGTAGAGCGCGCCCGACAGCAGTCCCACGGCGATCGTGATGAAGCCGGTCGCCGGCGGCAGATAAGGCAGGCTGACCACCGACAGGCCAAAGACGACGCCGGAAGCGGCCAGCCCGCTTAGCACGAAGCCGACGAAATCGAGCGGCGGCGTCTCGGTTGCCTCGGTTTCGGGCAGGAAGCGGGTGGCAAGCCAAATGCCGATCAGGCCGATCGGGACGTTGATCAGGAAGATCCAGTGCCAGGTGAAGTAGGTGGTGATGAAGCCGCCGATCGGCGGACCCACCAGCGGGCCGACCAGTGCGGGGACGGTCAGCCACGACATGGCGGCGACCAGTTCGCTCTTGGGCGTGGCGCGTACCAGAACCAGGCGCCCGACCGGGGTCATCATGGCGCCGCCAATGCCTTGCAGGAAACGCGCGACCACGAAGGCGGGCAGCGAACCGGAGAGGGCGCAGGCCACCGAACCGGCAATGAACACTGCAATCGCGGCACGAAAGATGGTCTTGGCGCCGAAGCGGTCGGCCATCCAGCCGCTGATTGGAATGAAGATCGCCAGCGACACCAGATAGGCCGTCAGCGCCAGTTTGAGCGCGATCGGGCTGGTGTGGATGTCGATGGCGATCGCCGGCAGCGATGTCGCGATGACGGTCGAATCCATGTTTTCCATGAAGAGAGCGACCGCCAGGATGAGCGGAATGGTGCGGTTCACAAGACGCGTCCGGACTGATTCTCTGTATCGTCGGCTGGGGCATGCCGGCACGCACGGCGGTTATCACGGGCAGAGGGTGATGTCGTGTTAAATTGCTGTCACTTTTGTGCGACTGCAAGGATGCGGCCTTTCGCTTTGGCATGCCCCATGCTGGCAGAGATCCCTGCCAGGCAAGGGACACCTTGCATGGAGCGACACACATAATTATTGTAGTGAATATAACTACTATGGAGCCATTGCCGTGGAAAAAGCTGTTTCGGCGGCCGATGCCAATCGCAGGTTTTCTCTCCTACTGCGCGGCGTTCGCGAAGGACAAAGCTACGTGGTGACCAGTCACGGGCGTCCGGTCGCTCGGATCGTGCCCGCGGATCATCAGAAGGGTGTGGCTGCCCGATCGCGCACGGCGTTGTTGTCGCGCCTTGAGCGCCAGCCTGTCATGAATGCCGGGCAGTGGACGCGCGATGAGCTTTATGAGGACGAGCGTTGAAGATCGCGCTCGATACGAATATCCTTGCTTGCGCGGAAGGGGTGAACGGTGCGGAGAAGCGCGATATCGTTCTCGAATTGCTGCGCGATCTCCGGCAAGATGACGCGGTTATTCCTGTTCAGGTTCTTGGTGAACTCTTCAACGTTTTGATCCGCAAAGCAGGAAGACCGCCCCTGGAGGCACGGGATGCCCTTCTGAGCTGGAGCGACGCATTTTCCGTTGCCGCGACGACGCAAGACGTGATGATGATGGCCGCTGATCTGGCTACCGATCATCGACTCAGCATTTGGGACTCGGTCATTTTCTCCACGGCCTCGCAAGCTGGCTGTCGGCTGCTGGTCTCGGAAGATCTGCAAGACGGCTTCACATGGGGCGCGGTCACTGTCGTCAGTCCTTTCGCAGCGCCGCGTCACCCATTGCTTGATGCTCTAGCGGGGAAGCCTGGCGACTAGAACGCGGAACGACGCAACGATCGGCTTTTCATCCGTCCCGCGACGTGTTACCAGCCACCGCCAATCCTGAAAGGGAATAACGAGTCGGCGCTGTCCATTCCGGTCCAGCGCTTTTTCGCATTCAAAGGGCTGGCCATGGCAAAAATCATCGAAACGTCCACCGGCGCACTGGCGCTGACCTTTGACGACGTGCTTTTGCAGCCCGGTCATTCCGAGGTCATGCCCGGCCAGACCGACATCCGCACTCGCATCGCCGGCGACATCGACCTCAACGTGCCGATCCTGTCGGCGGCGATGGACACGGTCACCGAGGCAAGGCTTGCCATCGCCATGGCGCAGGCCGGCGGCATCGGCGTCATCCATCGCAATTTCTCGCCCGCCGAACAGGCCGAGCAGGTGCGGCAGGTCAAGAAATTCGAATCCGGCATGGTGGTCAACCCGGTCACGATCGGACCCGACGCCACGCTCGCCGACGCATTGTCGCTGATGCGCACCTATTCGATCTCGGGCATTCCGGTGGTCGAGAATGGCGGCGCCGGTGGCCACAAGACCGGCCGGCTGGTCGGCATCCTGACCAACCGCGATGTGCGCTTCGCTTCCGATCCGGCGCAAAAGGTCTACGAATTGATGACCCGTGAGAACCTGATCACGGTCAAGGAGAACGTCGACCAGGACGAGGCCAAGCGGCTTCTGCACCAGCACCGCATCGAGAAGCTGGTGGTGGTCGACAAAACGGGCAATTGCGTCGGGCTGATCACCGTCAAGGACATCGAGAAGTCGCAACTCAACCCGCACGCCACCAAGGATGCGCAGGGGCGCCTGCGCGCCGCGGCCGCCACCAGCGTCGGTGATGACGGCTTCGAGCGCGCCGAGCGTCTTATCGAGGCCGGCGTCGATCTTTTGGTGATCGACACAGCGCATGGCCACTCGCAGCGTGTGCTGGACGCGGTGACGCGGGCGAAGAAGCTTTCCAATTCCGTGCGCATCTTGGCCGGCAACGTCGCCACCGCGGAAGGCACGCGGGCGCTGATCGACGCCGGCGCCGACGCCGTCAAGGTCGGCATTGGTCCGGGCTCCATCTGCACCACCCGCATTGTGGCCGGGGTCGGCGTTCCGCAGCTTTCGGCCATCATGTCGGCGGTCGAGACAGCGCACAAATCAGGCGCCTCGGTGATCGCCGACGGCGGCATCAAATATTCCGGCGATCTCGCCAAGGCACTCGCCGCCGGCGCCAGCGCCGCCATGATCGGCTCGCTGCTTGCCGGAACCGACGAAAGCCCGGGCGAGGTCTATCTGCACCAGGGCCGCTCCTTCAAGGCCTATCGCGGCATGGGCTCGGTCGGCGCCATGGCGCGGGGCTCCGCCGATCGCTACTTCCAGGCCGAGGTGCGCGACACGCTGAAACTGGTGCCGGAAGGCATTGAAGGGCAGGTTCCCTATAAAGGACCCGTGTCTGGCGTGCTGCACCAGCTTGCGGGCGGGCTGAAAGCCGCTATGGGTTATGTTGGTGGCCGCGACCTTGCCGATTTCCGCGACCGCGCCACCTTTGTGCGCATATCCAACGCCGGACTTCGTGAAAGCCACGCCCATGACGTCACGATTACCCGCGAAAGCCCCAACTATCCCGGCGGAGCCTGATTCTTCCGGGCTTTGGGCGAACTTGACCGCCATGGTGCT
This sequence comes from Mesorhizobium sp. B2-4-13, assembly GCF_006658535.1. Classification (NCBI taxonomy): domain Bacteria; kingdom Pseudomonadati; phylum Pseudomonadota; class Alphaproteobacteria; order Hyphomicrobiales; family Phyllobacteriaceae; genus Mesorhizobium; species Mesorhizobium sp. B2-4-13. The sequence goes on from NZ_VFVB01000006.1 coordinate 125,305, forward strand.
GCGCTTGTCGCGCCATGTGGGGGCGCTCTGCTTCCTCTCGGTGGCGGTTTTTGTCGCCATGACGGGGATGGAGTTCTTCTATTTTCGTCGACTGAGCGGGGGCCTGGCTTCGCTCGACATGCGTTATTTCGGATTCACGCCCGACGAAGGCATGGCCTGGTTGACGGCGCTTGGCCGGCGCGGCAGCGAGATCATCCTGGTCTGGCACTACCTGACCTTCGATCTTCTGTTTCCGGCGCTGTTGTCGCTGACGCTGGTCAGCCTGATCCTGGCAACTGGCCGGCACCTGAAGAATTTCCGCGTGCTGCCGGCGCAGATGCAGGCGGTCTTCGCGCTGATCCTGGTGCTGCCCTATACGCTCGCCGACTACGCCCAGAACATCGCCGTGGCGCGCCTTCTGTCCGATTTGCTCTACGCCAATCCGGACTCGCTGTCCTTTGCCTCGGCGCTGATCGTCACCAAATTCGCGCTTCTCGCCGTCCCGGTCATCGTCATTGCCGCTTTCTGGCTGGCGGGCCAAAGACGTCGGAGTTGAAGCGGAGCAGGGCAGGGGCGGCTTCATGAACCAGACCACGATCTTCTGGCCAGTGCTGGCTCACGTGCTGCTGATCTACATCGTTTATATCGTCATGGGCCGGCGCCGCTATGTTGCTGTCAAGTCGGGTGAAGCCAAGGTCGGCCAGTACAAGGTTCGTTCGACCGAGCCGGCCTCTACTGTCACCGTCGCGAACAATTTGATCAACCAATTCGAACTGCCGGTGCTTTTCTACGTGCTGTGCCTGACACTGCACATGACCAACGGCGTCAATTACATCACCCTCGCACTGATGTGGATTTTTGTCGCGTCGCGCTATTTTCACGCCTGGTTTCACCTGACCAGCAACAAGCTGCTGGTGCGCAACCGCTCCTTCGTGCTGGGCGCGGTGGTGCTGGCGCTGGGCTGGATCTGGTTGGCCCTGCACTTGCTCGCGATCGTATGAGCTGCGCCAATCACCTCTCCAAAAGGGAAGGGGGAAAGGCCGGCGCTTATAGATCGAACACCGCGATCTTGCGATTGTCGAACTTGATGCCGATCTCGCCGCGTACCAGCTTCAGCGCGTCTTCGCCGAACACGGCGCGCCGCCATCCTTGCAGCGCAGGCACATCGGCATCCTCGCCCTCGGCGGCGATGCGATCGATGTCATCGCTGGAGGCCAGCACCTTCGAGGCGACGCCCTGTTTTTCGGCGACGATCCTGAGCAGCACCTTCAACAGTTCCGCGGCCGCATTCGAGCCCTCGGGCGGCTGGAAGTTTTTCGGCAGTTTCGGCATTTGCTCCTTGGGCAGGGCGAGCGCGGTGTTGACCGCGCCGAGCAATGCCGTCGCCGTCGAGGAGCGTTCCCAGCCTTTTGGCGTGGTGCGCAGCTTGGCAAGGGCTGGCGCATCGCGCGGTCCTTGCTGCGCGATTTCGTAGATCGCGTCGTCCTTGAGCACACGGCCGCGCGGCACGTCGCGCTCGCGCGCCTCGCGTTCACGCCATGCCGCCACGGCCTGCACGATCGCCAGTTCCTGGGGCTTGCGAAGCCGCATCTTCAGCCGCTTCCAGGCATCCTCGGGGTGCGGATCGTAGGTTTCGCGCGAGGTCAGGACATCCATCTCCTCATTCAGCCAGTGGGCGCGGTTTTCCCGCGCCAGCTCGGCGCTGAGGTGCTGATAGACCTCGATCAGATGGGTGACGTCGGCCAGCGCATAGTCGAGTTGCTTGTCGGAAAGCGGCCGATGGCGCCAGTCGGTGAAGCGCGACGACTTGTCGAGGCGCGCCCCGGTAATGCGCTGTACCAGCTGATCGTACGAAACGCTGTCGCCGAAGCCGCAGACCATCGCCGCCACCTGGGTATCGAACACCGGGTGCGGAACGAGGTCGCCGAGATGGACGATGATTTCGATGTCTTGGCGTGCCGCATGGAAGACTTTGACCACCGCTTCGTTGGCCATGAGCCTGAAGAAGGGAGCCAGGTCGATGTCAGGCGACAGCGGATCGATCAGCGCGGTTACGCCGGGAGCGGCCATCTGGATGAGGCACAGGATAGGCCAGAAGGTCGTTTCACGGATGAATTCGGTGTCGACGGTGACGAAATCCGACTTTTCGAAAGCGGCGAGAACGGTCTCGAGTTCTTTCTGGGTGGTGATGACGTGCATCAAATCGCTTTTGGCAGGAGTAGGGTCTTCCTAGATTTCAGCCGGGAAGGCTTTCGTCAAGCGCCGGTATCGGCGTCGTGACGCGGCTGGGCCGCCGGAATCGCCGTTTTTGTCACTCGGCCGAGCGAAACTGGCCGAAATTCACAACAGGTGCGGCGAAGCGACAGCCTTGGCCCAGGAACATTCCCCGTCGGATTGAGTCTCCGCCGGGAGGCGGTCATTCAATCTGCGTCGACGTTCAGCGCTTTCATCGATGCCGCATACGTGACAAACGCTTCGATATTTTCTTTGGGATAGCCAAGAAGTGTGCCTTCCAGTCTCGCCAGATCATTTGACGTGAAGACGCTAAAGGCCTCTCCGCTCCGGCACATTCGAGAGATCAGCAGGCTGAGCTTGCAGCGCCATTCCTCGGTCGGCAGGCAGTAGCGACGCTCTTCGATGGAGGTTGCAGGGTCGACATAGGTGAATATGAGAATACGCTCTTCATCGACGAAGGGCTTGAATTGCGCGTCGCCAATGTCTTCGGCGTCCATTCCCGGTTCCGCTGCGAACAAGGCCATCGGCTTCATGCCGCTGAGCATCAGTTCCAGCTCGCGGTGGTTATGTGGCCCAATGCCGGATGGGAGCGTGCGTTTTGGCATCGGGCGTCTCCGGATTGCGTCGAATGGCATCTTCACAAGAAACGCTTTTTCAGACAATGCCGCTCAAGGTCCGGCGATGGCCCAAACCATCCGCTTGCCTTGACAAAGCCGGCCTCTCATGCGCTTTTCGCGCCAATTTCGAGCCGGGCCTCAGCCCGCACCCCAGCATCCGGACTTTACCAATGACCATGCACCGTTACCGCAGCCATACCTGTGCCCAGTTGCGAAAGAGCGACGTCGGCAATTCCGTTCGCCTGTCGGGCTGGGTGCATCGCGTGCGCGACCATGGCGGCCTGCTGTTCATCGACCTGCGCGACCACTACGGCCTGACCCAGATCGTCGCCGATCCCGATTCGCCCGCCTTCAAGGTCGCCGAGACCTTGCGCGGCGAGTGGGTGATCCGCGTCGATGGCGAGGTCAAGGCGCGTTTGCCCGAGACCACGAACGCCAATTTGCCGACCGGCGAGATCGAGATTTTCGCCCGCGAGATCGAGGTGTTGTCGGCGGCCAAGGAATTGCCGCTGCCGGTGTTCGGCGAGCCGGACTATCCCGAGGACATCAGGCTGAAATACCGCTTCCTCGACCTGCGCCGCGAGACACTGCACAAGAACATCGTGGCGCGCACGAAGATCATCGCCGAGATGCGCAAGCGCATGGGCGAGGTCGGCTTCACCGAATTCTCGACGCCGATCCTGACCGCCTCGTCGCCGGAAGGCGCGCGCGACTTCCTGGTGCCGTCGCGCATCCATCCCGGCACCTTCTACGCGCTGCCGCAGGCGCCGCAGCAATACAAGCAGCTGATCATGGTGTCGGGCTTCGACCGCTATTTCCAGATCGCGCCCTGCTTCCGTGACGAGGACCCGCGCGCCGACCGCTTGCCCGGCGAATTCTACCAGCTCGACCTCGAAATGAGTTTCGTCGAGCAGGACGACGTGCTGTCGACCATGGAACCGGTGATGCGCGGCGTCTTCGAGACCTTCGCCAACGGCAAGCCGGTGACGCAGAAATTCCAGCGCATCCCCTATGATGTCGCCATGCGCAAATACGGCTCCGACAAGCCGGACTTGCGCAACCCGATCGAGATGCAAGCCGTCTCCGACCATTTTCGCGATTCCGGCTTCAAGGTGTTCGCCAACATCCTGGCCAACGATCCGAAGGCCGAGGTGTGGGGCATTCCGGCAAAGACCGGCGGCAGCCGCGCCTTTTGCGACCGCATGAATAGCTGGGCGCAAGGCGAGGGCCAGCCGGGGCTGGGCTACATCTTCTGGCGCAAGGAAGGCGACAAGCTCGAAGGCGCCGGCCCGCTCGCCAAGAACATCGGCGAGGAACGTACCGAGGCGATCCGCCTGCAGCTCGGCCTTGCCGACGGCGACGCCGCTTTCTTTGTCGCCGGTGATCCGAAGAAGTTCGTGTCGTTCGCCGGCGCGGCGCGCACCCGTGCCGGCGAGGAGCTGAACCTCGTCGACCGCGAACGCTTCGAACTGTGCTGGATCGTCGACTTCCCGTTCTTCGAATGGAACGAGGAGGAGAAGAAGATCGACTTCGCCCACAACCCGTTCTCGATGCCGCAGGGTGGCATCGACGCGCTGAACGGCGAGGATCTGCTCGGCATCAAGGCCTTCCAGTACGACATGGTCTGCAACGGTTTCGAGATCGCCAGCGGCGGTATACGCAACCATTTGCCCGAAACCATGGTCAAGGCGTTCGAGACGGTCGGGCTCGACCGCGCCACGGTCGAGGAACGCTTTGGCGGCCTCTACCGTGCCTTCCAGTATGGCGCGCCGCCGCATGGCGGCATGGCTGCGGGCGTCGACCGCGTCGTCATGCTGCTGGTCGGCGCCAAGAACCTGCGCGAAATCACCATGTTCCCGATGAACCAGCAGGCTTACGACCTGTTGATGAACGCGCCGTCGGAAGCCTCGCCGCAGCAGCTTCGCGATTTGGCGCTGCGCGTAGCGCCGGTGAAGAAGGACTGACGGTGCAACTGCCATTTCTCCCCGTCACTATACGGGGAGAAATGTCCGGCAGGACAATGAGGGGCAGCGCGGGCTGGCGATTTGCGAGCGATCGTAGCAGCCGAGGCCTTCTGACAGGCAATCGTTTCAGACTGGAATTCATATTCGCAAGCGTCGGCGCTGCCCCTCATCCGCCTGCCGGCACCTTCTCCCGTATAGTGACGGGGAGAAGGCAGCTAATTCGATCAGTCCTCGTTCGCCTTGACGCTGACGCCGAGCGTCTTCGGCAGGTCGAGCGGGTTGGACATGGCGCCCGCCATGATCAGCGCGAACGGCACCGATGCCGGCGGCTCGGCCGAGATTTCGAGACTCTTCGGATCGTCGAGATATTTGCTGACCGCCGCCGTAACCTGGGCCGTCAGCTCGGGATTGTTGAGCTGCGCCATGCCGAACGGCACGATTGCCTTGGCTTGGTTGGCGATGTCCTTGGCCGACATGCCCTGCTGCTTGCCGACATAGTCCAGCACCTTGCCGGTCAGCGAATCGTCGTCGAAGCGGATCGATGCGCTGTTGAACGAAAGCTGCTGCAACAGGCCGAGCATGGCCATGCCTTGCGCCGAATTGTCGGCGCCTTCCGGCTGTGCGGCCATCTTCTTCTGCATTTCCTGCAGCGACTTGATGAAGTCGATCGTGTAGCCGCCAAGGTCGAAGGTCATGCCGAGCGTGCCGGCATTCTCGACGGAGATGTCGTATTTCGACAACTCCATCTTGCCGTCCGACGGCTGCCAGGTGCCGGCCATTTCAAGATTGCCCGAAATGTTCTGGTAGCCGAGCGCGTTGATGACCTCCTTGGACTTGGGGTCCTCGACCAGCGAGAGATCGGCCGTGAATTTCTCCGTGTTGGCGGTGAATTCCATCGCCTTGCCGTCGGCGGGCGGCGTGATCTGGATGGCAAGCCCGTCCATCGAAAAAGCGGTCTTGTCGGCGACCTTGACCGTCATGTTCGAGAGTTCAGCGGATTTGTACATCATCAGCGAGCCAAGCGGGCTGGTGGAGCCGTCGGCCGGCACCGTCATGTCGTGGATGACGAAGGGGCTGAGATCCAGGGTGACGCCGTCCTTGCTGTGTTCGAAGGCCGAGGTCGACACGGTGCCGATATCATAGCCGCCATTGGCTTCGGTGATGTTCTCGAGCTTGACGTCGCCGATCGTCAGCGCTTCCTTTTCCGCGGCCGGTTTCACCGACACGCCCTGCAGTATCATGCTGGTTTTGTCGCCGGTCACGCCGGTCCAAGAGATGTCGACGCCCTGGGCGGAGAGTGCTGCCTTCAGCCGGTCCGCGACCGCCGCGTCCTGGGCAAGGGCCGCATTCAGCGGCAGCGTGAGCAAGAAGGTCGAAAGTGCGAATTTCCGGAGAGTTGAGCGGTTGATTGTCATCGCAAGGTCCCTGAGAGTGTCCTGAAATTATTTTTCAATTCTTTGCGCCATCACCATTCCGTGACGAACTGGACGGGAAAAAGGCGTGTCCCGGCACAATGGTCGAAAATCGCGCTGAAAGGCAAACCCGATCCGAACGCTATTGGAGAATGCAGTGAATTTGGCATGAAGGTCGGGCCGCCAGCGTGCTTCGCAATAGATGCGGCATGTAACAGATTGATGTTGGCCGGCAACCTCGACCTTGCGGTTTTCTGTTGCAGAATTGCGCGCAAATCGACTGGCCCGGTGCGCGCCTCTTGCCGCGAATCACCCGCTCGGCTAGGTGCAGCCCATGGGAAAAAGGCTTTTGCCGCCTGACAATGGCGGCGGCGATCATATCGAACCGGTCGACCTGAAGAAGGCGCTGGAAGAGCGCTATCTCGCCTATGCTTTGTCGACCATCATGCACCGGGCGCTCCCGGATGTGCGCGACGGACTGAAGCCGGTCCATCGCCGCATCATGCACGCCATGCGCCTGTTGCGCCTCAACCCCGACCAGGGGTTCGCCAAATGCGCTCGTATCGTCGGCGAGGTGATGGGCAAGTTCCACCCGCATGGCGACCAGTCGATCTATGATGCGCTGGTGCGGCTGGCGCAGGATTTTTCGATGCGCTACCCCTTGGTCGACGGCCAGGGCAATTTCGGCAACATCGACGGCGATAACGCCGCCGCCATGCGCTACACCGAAGCGCGTATGACCGACGTGGCGACCGACCTGCTTGCCGGCATCACCGAAGACGCGGTCGACTATCGGCCGACCTACAATGAAGAAGACGAGGAGCCGGTCGTGCTCCCCGGTGCCTTCCCCAATCTCTTGGCCAACGGCTCGTCCGGCATCGCGGTTGGCATGGCGACCTCGATCCCGCCGCACAATGCCGCCGAGCTCTGCGACGCGGCGCTGCATCTGATCGAGCATCGTGATGCGCCGGTGGCGAAGCTGATGGATTTCGTCCAGGGCCCGGATTTTCCGACCGGCGGCATCATCGTCGACAGCCGTGCCTCGATCCTCGAAGCCTATGAGACCGGCCGCGGCGGGTTTCGCGTGCGGTCGAAATGGAACCAGGAAGACCAGGGCAGGGGCACCTGGAGCATTGTCGTTACCGAAATCCCCTATGGGGTGCAGAAGGCGCGGCTGATCGAGAAGATCGCCGAGCTGTTGATGGCCCGCAAGCTGCCGCTGCTCGAGGATATCAGGGACGAAAGCGCCGAGGACATCCGCGTCGTGCTGGTGCCGAAGAGCCGTTCGGTCGACCCAGGCATCCTGATGGAATCGCTGTTCAAGCTGACCGAGCTCGAAAGCCGTTTCCCGCTCAACATGAATGTGCTGTCGCGCGGCAAGGTGCCCAACGTGCTGTCGCTGAAGGGCGTGCTGCAGGAATGGCTGGACCACCGCCGCGACGTCCTCATCCGTCGCTCGAAATTTCGCCTCGGCGAGATCGAGAGGCGGCTGGAAATCCTTGCCGGCTACCTGATCGCCTATCTCAACATCGACGAGGTGATCAGGATCATCCGCGAGGAGGATGAGCCCAAGCAGGTCATGATGGCCCGCTGGTCGCTCACCGACACCCAGGCCGAAGCGATCCTCAACATGCGGCTGCGCGCCTTGCGCAAGCTGGAAGAATTCGAGATCCGCAAGGAATTCGACGGCCTGACCGCGGAGAAGAAGCAGATCGAGGCACTGCTGGCGTCCGATGCCAAGCAGTGGTCGACCATCAAGTGGGAAGTCACTCAGGTTCGCGACAAGTTCGGTCCGGAGACCGAGATCGGCAAGCGCCGCACGCAGTTCGCCGACGCGCCCGAGCACGACCTGACCGATATCGCGCACGCCATGATCGAGCGCGAGCCGGTCACCGTGGTGGTTTCGGAAAAAGGCTGGCTGCGGGCGATGAAGGGCCATCTGGCCGATTTTTCGACGCTGACCTTCAAGGAGGGCGACAGCCTCAAGCTCGCCTTCCATGCCCAGACGACGGACAAGGTTCTGGTCTTCACGACCGGCGGCAAGTTCTACACGATCGGCGCCGACCGGCTGCCGGGCGGCCGCGGCCATGGCGAGCCGATCCGCATCATCGTCGACATGGACAATGACCAGGACATCGTCACCGCCTTCGTCCACGATCCCAAGCGCAAGCTGCTGCTCGCCTCTTTCGACGCCAACGGCTTCATCGTTCCCGAGGAAGAGGTGGTCGCCAACACCCGCAAGGGCAAGCAGGTGATGAACGTCAAGGCGCCGGACGAGGCCAAGCGCTGCGTGCCGGTCACCGGCGATCACCTGGCCATCGTTGGCGAGAACCGCAAGATGCTGGTGTTCGCGCTCTCGGAAATTCCGGAGATGGGTCGCGGCAAGGGTGTGCGGCTGCAGAAATACAAGGACGGCGGCCTGCTCGACCTCAAGCCGTTCACGCTGGAAACCGGTCTCTCCTGGCAGGATTCGGCCGACCGTACCTTCACCCGGTCGCGCGAGGAATTGGCTGAATGGATCGGCACCCGGGCGTCGGCGGGACGGATGGTGCCTAAGGGATTCCCAAGGACTGGGAAGTTCGGCTAGAAGCTGCCGATCTCGTCCCTCGTGGGGGAAATGGCCGGCTGGCCAGAGGAGGCGCTGTCCCGCCAGCGCATCAAATGGCTGGCTACACCTCTCGCAATTCTCGGTCCTTAAGATCAGATCAGAAGTTCACGCCCCCCTCTGTCCTGCATGAGATTCCCCACGAGGCGGAGATTGGCAGCTCCGCCATCACCATTTGGAGTATCGTCACGATTGCTGCACTATATCGGTGCATAACTGACCGGATGGGCCGGGGAGAACAGGGCGTTTGAAGGAAGCAAAGATCCAGAAGCCGGAACGGCAGCAGCGCCTCTTCGGGCTGTCCACACCGCTTCGTTCGGCCGTCATACCGCCGCTCTCGGCGGCGCGCTGGCTGCTGGTGCTGATCGTTGCCGCCGGCGTCTATTTTTTCCACGGCTTCCTGTTCCCGGTGCTGGCCGCCCTCGTTATCGCCTTCGCCAGCTGGCCGCTCTACCGACGGCTGCTGGTCGGCGTCGGCGGCAACCGAACCATCGCCGCCACATTTGCCATCCTGTTCATCCTGGCCTTCCTGGTGATACCGATCGCGCTTGCCGGCACCTACGCCATCAACGAGGTGCGCGAATGGGTCGGCTGGGCGATAGAGACCAACCGCCACGGTGCGGTGACGCCGCACTGGATCGCCACCCTGCCTGTGGTGGGTGAGTGGCTGAACGAGCAGTGGACGACCAATCTCGGCCATCCCGGCGGCATCGGCGAACTGATCCAGCTGGTCAGCGGCGCCAATATAGGCAGCATCTACCGCGGTGCGCTCGCCGCCGGCGGCAGCGCTTTCAGCCTCTTTCTGACGCTGCTGTTCATGATGATCGCCCTGTTTTTCGCCTATCGCGACGGCGAGAATTTCGCCGGCCAGATCGACCGCCTCGGCGAGCGCATCCTGCCCACCCGCTGGGAACGGATCTCGCGCGTCGTGCCGGCGACCATTTCCTCGACCGTGACCGGCATGACGGTAATCGCCATCGGCGAGGGACTGGTGCTGGGCATCGCCTACTGGCTGGCCGGTGTGCCGTCGCCGGTGACGCTCGGCGCGCTGACCGGCGTCATGGCGCTCATCCCAGGCGGTGCGCCATTGTCCTTCACATTGGTCTCGATCTACCTCGCCGCCAGCGGCTCGCCGATGGCCGGCCTGGCGCTGTTCATCTGGGGCACGGTCGAGTTGTTCGTCGTCGACAAGACGTTGCGCCCCAAGCTCGTCGGCGGCCCGATAAAACTGCCCTTCCTGCCGACCTTTTTCGGTTTGATCGGCGGCGTCAAGACCATGGGTTTTCTCGGCCTGTTCATCGGCCCGGTGCTGATGGCGCTGCTGGTCGCGATCTGGCGCGAGTGGCTGCGCGAGGTGGAACTGGCCGACGAGATCGCGCCGCCGAATGAGATCGAAGCCGGTCCACAAATCGAGGTCCTGCCCGAGCCCAGCGTGGTCAAGAAAGCCAGCGCCTGATCTCGACCTCTACGCCGGATGGTGCACCGCGAGGTCGCCGCGCCGCTTGCGCCCATCATGCAACTGCCAGAGCGAATGGGCGACCAGCGTGACGATCAGGATGCCGCCGCCGATCAGGCTGTTGCGGGTCGGCGTCTCGGCAAAGATCATCCACACCCAGATCGGCGCCAGCACGGTTTCGAGCAGGTAGAACATCGCCACTTCCGGTCCTGAAATGTATTTCGGCCCGGCGGCGAGGCAGAAGAACGAGATCGGCATGATGACGGCGCCGTTGAAAATGATCCACCATGGCGCGTTCACGTGAAAGCCTTCGCCCGTCACCATGAAAGCGGCCAGCCCAAGCGGCAGAAGGACGCCGATCAGCGAGGTGAATCCCATGTCCTTGCCGCTGGCGCGCGAGAGGGTGATCGCGACCGCGATGAAGAAAGCCGAGCACAGCGCCATGAAATCACCGAACAGCTTGCCGCTGCCAACCGAACCGCCGACGATGACCAGCACGCCGAGGATCATGACCAGCATGGCCGCGATCGTCACCGCTCCCGGCCTTTCCCGTAGGAATATCCAGGACAAGAGTGCGGCGAAGACGGTGTTGAAGGCCAGGATGAACACCAGGTCGGCGGTCGAGGTGTGGAAGACCGCGGTAACGAAGGTGATCGAGGTCAGCCCATAGCATATCGCCACGATCAGCCCGGACCAGCCGGGGATAAGCGGCGGGACATTCCGGCTCAGCGCGCGCCAGACCGACCAGATGATCATCGCGGCGATGAAGGTGGTTCCGGTTCGCAGCAAAAGGATGGTCCACGCGCCGCCATCCGCAAGGCGGATCAACGGTATGTCGACGGTCAGTATCAGTCCGCCGATGGCGGTTATCAGAAGGCCCTTCTGGTGATCATGGTGAGAGGACATGCAGGAACTTTCGCAATTGAATTGCAGGCGGCCGGTCGGCGCAAGCGCGCACTCTCTCCAGCCGAGCGGCTGAAAGACCAGCATCCCCTGCCTTGAAACAGTTTAAGCGTGGATCGGGGGAAAACTCAGCGTCAGACCGCTTCGTTGGTATAGCGCTCCCAGCCTTTTGGGCCGAGATGCTCCTGCGGCATGAAGCGCATCTTATAATTCATCTTGCGCGAACCATTGACCCAGTAGCCCAGGTAGACATGGGGCAGCCCCATCGCCTTGGCACGGGCGATATGGTCGAGGATCATGAACGTGCCGAGCGAGCGGCTTTCGAAATCGGGATTGAAATAGGAATAAACCATCGACAAGCCGTCGGCCATCTTGTCGGTGAGCGCCACCGCTATGAGTTCACCTTGGCCTTTGCCGGTGATGAAGGTGTCGGGTCCGCGCCGCCGGTATTCGATCACCTTGGTGTCGACATGGGTATCCTCGACCATCATGGCGTAGTCGAGCACCGTCATGTCGGACATGCCGCCGCGGCGGTGGCGGGCATCGAGATAGCCGCGAAACAGTGAATATTGTTCGGTCGAGGGCTCGGCGTTGTGCATGGCGCCGACGAGGTCGGAATTGTGCTGCAGCACGCGCTTCATGTTGCGGCTGGCGGTGAACTCCTGTGCCAGGATACGCACCGACACACAGGCGCGGCAGGTCTCGCAGGCTGGTCTGTAGGCGATGTTCTGCGAGCGCCGGAAGCCGCCTTGCGTGAGCAGGTCGTTCATCTCCGAGGCCTTGTCGCCGACCAGATGCGTGAACACCTTGCGCTCGAACTGGCCGTCGAGATAGGGGCACGGCGACGGCGCGGTCAGGAAGAACTGCGGCGACTGGGTCGGGTGCTGCGTCATCGAGACTTGGAAACACTCCTTCGAATCGCTCTACCTTTGGCTCCGGCGGCGAAAAATTCAACAGGATTGTGAAGGTGTGGGCAACTCAACACCTTCACATTTGCGCTCAAGAGGGCTGCGGCTGTGCTTGAGGGCGGTTTCAGCGGCCGGTGCGGCTGACGACAGTGCCGAGCAAAAGATCGTGCAGCGTGCGCTTGCGGTCCGAGAACAGGGTCACCAGCAGGACCAGCGGCGACAGGATGACGTTCCCGGCCCAGAACAATACGGAATGGACGACCGCGGTCAGCCCGTCGATGCGGGTGCCGTCGAGACGGTCGAGGCGGATGCCCATCATCTTCATGCCCGTGGTGGCCTGGTCGGCGCTGCCCAACGTGTTCCAGATGTAGAGGATGGCGACTGCCGGCACCAGGACGCCGAACAGCATCCAGCCCAGGCCGAGGGTCAAGAGCCCGAGGAAGAACACCAGGATGGCGACCGGAATGCTCAGCAGGCCAACGATCAGATAGTCGAGCACGAAAGCCAGGATGCGCCTTGTGCGCACGCCTTCAAAAGCCCTGACATCGTCGAGCCGGGTGTTGATGATTTCGCCGTCGAGAACGCGAGCGTTCATGTCATTTCCTCGTAACAGGGGCCTGCTTAGCCTGCGCCCACCGCACCAGAAATGGTGAAGGCTCGTGGCGGAATCAAGATCGGACCGTTTCGCCGCGGCGCCAGGCGGGACAGGACGGGCCGAGGGGCCGAAGCGGTTGAATTTGCAGCACGGATGGCGTTAGCTTGCTGCGGCGCAACAAGACGCCGAGGGGACGGGGCAATATGGACTACGACATGCTGGTCATCGGCAGCGGCCCTTCCGGCCGCCGCGCTGCCGTGCAATCGGCCAAACTCGGCAAATCGGTGCTGGTGGTCGACCGGGGCCGGCGCCTTGGCGGCGTCTCGGTGCACACCGGCACCATTCCTTCCAAAACGCTGCGCGAAACGGTGCTCAACCTCTCGGGCTGGCGCGAGCGCGGCTTCTATGGACGCGGCTATCGGGTCAAGCAGGATATCTCGGTCGGCGACCTGATCGAGCGCCTGCACAAGACGCTCGACCACGAGGTCGAGGTGCTGCAGCACCAGTTCATGCGCAACACGGTCAAAAGCGCGCGCGCGGCGGTGAAATTTCTCGGCCCCAACAAGGTCAGCCTGACATCGGACAATGGCGACTACAGCGAAGTCGGTTTCGCCAACGCACTGATCGCCGTGGGCACCAGGCCGCATCGGCCGGCCGACGTGCCCTTCGACAAGACCCGTGTCTTCGACAGCGACGAAATGCTTGAACTCGACCGCCTGCCACGCACGCTGACGGTGATCGGCGCCGGCGTCATCGGTGTCGAATACGCCACGATCTTTTCCGCGCTCGACGTACCGGTGACGCTGGTCGAGCCGCGCAACTCCATCCTCGATTTCGTCGACCGGGAGATCGTCGACGATTTCATCCACCAGATGCGCGACCGCGGCATGACGATAAGACTGGGCAGCGCGGTCAAGGAAATCCGCTCCAAGCCGGATGCCGCCGAAGTGGAACTGGCCGATGGCCGCACCATCCGCTCCGAGGTCGTGCTCTACGCCGCCGGCCGCACCGGCAATGTCGGCAGCCTCGGCCTCGACGTGGTCGGCATCGAAGCCGACTCCAGGGGCCGCATCAAGGTCGATCCCCAGACTTTCCAGACCAGCGTGCCGAACATCTACGCGGCCGGCGACGTCATCGGTTTTCCAAGCCTCGCCTCGACCTCCATGGAGCAGGGCAGGGTGGCCGCCTGCCATGCCTTTGGCGTGACCCTGCCCGCGCCGCCGGAAACCTTTCCCTACGGCATCTATGCGGTGCCGGAGATCTCGACGGTCGGCCAGTCCGAGGAGCAGGTACGCCAAAGCGGCGGCGCCTATGAGGTTGGCGTCGCGCGCTTCCGTGAGACGTCGCGCGGCCACATCATGGGCGTCGACACGGGCTTCCTGAAGCTGTTGTTCTCCATCGAGACGCGGCGCCTGCTCGGCGCGCACATTGTCGGCGAGGGCGCCACCGAACTCATTCATATCGGCCAGGCGGTGATCAATCTCGGCGGCACGGTCGACTTCTTCGTCAACAACACCTTCAACTATCCGACGCTGGCGGAAGCCTACAAGATCGCCGGCCTCGACGCCTGGAACAGGATGGGAAGAGGGTAGATCAGCCTTCCAACTGCGACAGCAGCGCCAGCATCACGTCGGCAGAGGGCATCGGCAGCACCGCCTCGATTTCCGCCGGCCGCACGCCGGCGATCGCGGCATCGGCGCCGCCGCTGACGGTGCCGAGCGGCCCGCGAAAACCGTGTTTCGACCAGGCAAGCTCTTGCAGCTTTGGGCTGGTCAGCGCTTCCAGCAGCCTGTCGACCGAGGGGTCGACGACGATCAGCGGATGCGCCGAATAGACGGTTGGCCTGGGGTAGAGAATCTCGGGCTTGGCGCCCATGCCGGCCTGCACCCTTTGCCAGCGCGCGGGATCGGCGAGCGCCCATTCCACCAGTTGGTTCTCATAACCCACCACCATCGGCTCGGCACCGAGACCGCCGGCGATGTATTGGTCGAACAGCTTTCCCGACGAGGACGTCTTCAGCCCCATGCTGCGGAAGATCGCCTTGGCCTGGTCGCCGTGCTGGGCAAGCAGTTCCTGGGTCGCCACGTCGCCGCTCATCAGGCTGAGCACCAGGCCGGCGAACATGAAACCGGAGTTGGAGCGGTTGGGATCGGTGGAGACGATGCGGGCGCGGCCATAAAGCTCGTCAATGCCGAGATCGGCCCAGTTCTTGCCGGCCAGAATGGCGTCGAGCAAGGCCTTGAGATCGAGCTGGTTGTAGCCGCCCTTGGCGGCGACCGTGACCAGCCCGCTCTTCTTCAGCCCTTCGACTACAGGTCCCCAGGTGTAGACGACGATCGGGGAGTTGAGCACGACCTGGTCGTTGCGGATCGAGACACCGCTCTTGCGCGCGAGGTCGACCATGATCGAGGAAGAGGGCCACAGGAATTGCGGTTTTTGGGTGAGCAATGCCGGCTCGCGCACCATCTCCACGGAACCGGCGACACGCGCATCGAGTTCCAGCCCGTAGCCGCCAAGCGCATGCACGACGTCCGGATCGGCCAGGAATGCCTGCTTCTCGCCGCCGATGAAGCCGAACAGATGCGCTTTGTTGCCAAGATAGCCACGGAACTCGGGACGATCCTTCAGCGTCAAATAGCCGCCGGTGCCGGCAGCGGCGGCACCCAGCAGACCCAGTCCGAAAGCGCGGCGCGAAATGGCCATCAGCGTCCGATATCCTCTTTCAACGACTCCTGAATGAGTCGCAGGTCGACGTCGAGCGTGCCAAGTTCGCTGTCGGCCAGGCTGTCGGCATAATGCACGAAGGCGTCCTGAAGCTTGGTGATGACGGCGCCGACATTGGCGAGCCGGACCTGGCTGGGTGCACGCCGGTTCGCCAGCGTCGCGTAGCCTTCCGCCACTTCCGCCGCCTGCGGCACGTAGTAGGTGAGGAAACGCCGCACCGAGGGCGCGGTTTCCGGCTTCGTCTCGACTTTGGAAATCACGTCGGCGGCGATGTCGGACAGATTCTTCACCTTGGCTTTCATGTCCTTATCGGCGATCGAACCGGCCGTTGCCGACAGCCGGTCCGCGGCTGGCTGCGCTTGCGCCAGGAGTTCGCGGGCGAAGGCCACTTTGCTGCCGCTGAGGGTGCTGAGGTCGAGCCCTTCGAAAAGCTGTCGCGGCGCCAGCACGAACACCAGTCCGGCAAAGACGAGGGCCGCGATGATGGCCGACACCAGGAACGGGAACTGGGTCAGAAAACCCAAGCCGACAAGCAACACCGCAGATATCCCGCCCGCCGCGATCCAGTTCCAGTCATTGCCGAACAAGCCACGCATCCCGGCAGGCTCTAATTGTAGCCGCGCGCGGCGCGGAAGGCGCCGGCCAGATCGCCGCTGCCATCGAAGACCCGTGCCGACGTCGCCTTGGCGAGACTGTCGAGCTGGCTCTTGTCGGCGTCGCCGAAGGTGACGCCGAAGACCGGCACGCGCACGGCGGCGTTGCGCCAGTGAGCGAGAAACAGGTCCGCGCCGCCATCGGTGCGGCCATCGGTCATGATGACGATGGCCGGGAGGTATTTCGAAAGATCCGCCGTGGCAACGATCTTCTGCAGGGCCTGGTCGGCACAGGCATACATATCGGTGCCGCCGCCGGCGCGTTGCTGGGCAACGTCCGCCAGCAGCTCGCTCTGGCCCGCCGAGTCGCCTTTCGCCTCGAATGTGTCGCGCACGACAGCGTCGAAAGGCAGCACGAAGATGTGGTCGGACGGCGTCCATTGCACCAGCACCTCGCTTGCCTTTTCCGGCGTGAACAGGAATTGGGCGGCGGCCTGCAACTGTTTCTCGCCCTGGTCTTCCATCGAGCCGGAAAAATCGAAGCACAGCGCCGTCAGCGAAGGCTTGCGCAAGGCCTCCTGGTAGAGGTCGAGCGCCTTGCGGATCACGGCCGGCTCCGGCATGCGGATCGACGTCACCAGCTTGCCGGGATCAAAATTCCAATCCGGCTCGGCGGCGGCCTGGATGGCCGCGCCGCCGAGCGGCAGCCGCCGACCGGTATCGGCGATGCGTTTGCGTGCCGCGTCCGACTGCAGATAGGCGAGAAGGTCGGTGAAGAATTTTTCGACATCGGCTCCGCGTCCATGATCGATGAAACCCAGCGGCGAGTCGCCGACAGCGACGCCGTCGGCCGGATAGATGGCATAGAGCGGCTCGTTGCCCATCTGCTTGAGTTTGTCGTTGGTCTCCTTCAGCGTCGCCTCGTAGTTCCACATCGCGTCGTAGACGGTGCCCTTGCCGGCGCTGTCGACGTAAAGATCGGCGAGCCAGCCCGACGAACCGGACGAACGCTCGACGCCTTGCAGCAAGGCACTTACTGTGTCGTGCACGGCGGGATTGTCGAGGTCGCCCGGCTCGATCACCTGCTTGCCGCCGAGCGCGCTGGACAGCATGGCGAGATAGGCGCTGGCGCCCGAATTGGACTGCGTCGCCGACGTCATCAGGAATTTCAGCTTGCCGTCCTTCACCGCGGCCAGGATGTCCTTCATGAAGACCGGCTTGCCGACCCAGCCGAGTTCGGTGGCCTTGGATTTGCGCACGCCCAGAATGACCGGCATCTGCGCGATCGACGTCAGGTTGCGCACCTTGCGGCCGCTGTCGAACAGGTCGACCCAGACGCTGGAGGCCGGCCAAACCGCATCCTTGTCGAGGCCGCCAGGCTTTTGCAGTCCGAGCCCGATGTCGAGCGAGCCTTGATAGGAAATGGTGCAGGTCGCGCCTTGCTTGGCGCAGAATTCCTGGACGATCGGCTCCAGCACCGTATTCTCGGAGCCGGAGACGATCGAGAATTGGACTTGGCTGGAATTGCAGGCCGTCAAAAACATCGCGAAGGCGAGCAGCAGAACGGACGTCAGCGTCTTAGGCATGGCGGTTCCGATCAGGACCGGGTCAGCGCTTTCTTCAAGTCGATCGTCATCTGGTCCATCTGTTTTTCGGCGTCGGCCCGCTTCTGGCGGCCCTCCTGCTGGACTTTCAGCACACCTTGTACCGTGTCGATGAGATCGCGATTGGCCTGCGCCAGTGTCTCGACGTCGACGATGCCGCGCTGCGCCTGTTCCTCGACCGAAATCGCCTGGTCCTTCATCATTTTCGACGTTTGGCGGATCATCTCGTTGGTTGCGTCGGTCACGGTCTTTTGCAGTTCGAGCGCCGACTTCTGGTTGGTCAGCCCAAGCAGGATGACCATCTTCTGCTTCCATGCCGGCACGGTCAGCGCCGAGGTTGCTTGCAAATTCTCGATCAGCGTCTCGTCGCCCGACTGGACGATGCGGATCTGCGGCAATTGCTGGATGCCGAGCTGGCGCGCCTGCACCAGGTAGAAGATCCGCTTTTCCAGGCGGTCGAGCGCCTGCACGGCGTCCTGATAGGTTTGCGCCTCCAGCGTGCCTCCAGTGTCGCCGCTAGCGGTATCCGCCGCGGCCTTCAGCTTCGGCAACTCGTTGGCGCGGTAGTCATCGACGAATTTCTTGCCGGCCTGCACATAGGCATCGAGCTTGAGGATGGAGCCCTTGGTCTGCTCATGGAGGTCGTCGAGCACGGCAATGTCGCGCCGCAGCGTGTCCTTGTGACGGTCGAGTTCGAGGCCGATGCGATCGATCTGTCCCGCCACGTCCTCGTATTTCTCCTTGAAGCGCTCGAGCCGCGCCTTGAACGAGGAGAACAGGCCGCTGAGGAAACCCTGGTCCTTGAGCGAGGCCGGATCGAGATTCTTGGCCTTCATGATGATGTCGGTCAGGAGATCGCCGGTGTCGCCGAGGTCCCGGTTGCGCAACTGGGACAATATCTTGTCGGCATAGTCGCTGACTGCCTGCTGGGCACGGTCGCCATAGACAGAAATGCCGGCACGGTCTCTGACGTCGATCGTGCTTTCGATTCTGGCGATGTCGGACGGATCGGCTACGATTGCCGGCAATGTCGAAGTGTCGTCGAGCAGAGTGATGCTGTTCTTGTCGGCCATGCAGACTTCCCCTCGGTAACAGCATCTCGATAGGTAACCTGTGACAGTGATATGTCGCCGCTGTGGAAAACGGTAGTCCGAGGCCGTTTTCGGCGGTGAACAGTGCCGTCTTCCGGCCTAGCGTCAAGAAATATCTATTCGGCGGCCTCCCGCACGGCTGGAGATGACCCGGTTCGCAGGAGCAATGGCAGGCACAGCACATAAAGCGCCGCCCCCGCGATCCAGACTGTGCCGGGAAAGACGGTGCGCGTGCGGAAATAGAGCATGGCGATGATGAAGGGCCCGAACACCGAGACCAGGCTGGTCATGCTGGTGAGCACGCCCTGCAGCCGTCCCTGATGGTCGGCGCCGACGCGTGAGGTCAACAGCGACTGCAATGCCGGAGCTCCGATCCCGCCGAGACAGAACAGCGGCAGCAGGGCGAAGGCCATCCAGCCCTGCCAGGCCAGCGCTATCGATATATAGGCCGTGCTGTCGGCGAGGATGGCGATGATCAGCGCTGCTTTCTCGCCCCAGCGCTCGGTGATCGGCCCGGCAACAAAACCCTGGGCTCCAGCATGGAAGAGCCCGAACAGCGCCAACGAGATGCCGACGGTGAACAGGTCCCAGGCGAATTTGCCTTGGACATAGAGCACCCAGATGGTGCCGCCGACTTCGCCGACCAGGGCAAGAACGGCGAAGGCACCAAGCAGCGGCAAAAGGGCCGGGAAAGTCAGCGCCCAACGCAACGGCGCCAGCGGGTTGAAAGACGGCATTTCGCTTGCGCCGCCCGCGCGCTTCGGTTCCGGCAGCAGGAAGAAAGCCAGTACCAGGTTGATCCCGTTGAGTGCTGCCGCAACCAGGAAGGGCGTGCGTAGCCAAACGTCACCAAGCAGGCCACCGAGCGCCGGACCGGCTATGAAGCCGACGCCAAAGGCGGCGTTGAGATGGCCAAAACCCCGAGCACGACGATCCTGGCTGCTGATATCTGCCATGTAGGCGGAAGCTATCGCCATGCTGGCGCCGGTGACGCCCGCGATCAGCCGGCCAACGAACAGCAGCGGCAGTGTTGGCGCGAAGGCCATGAACAGATAGTCCGCCATCGATCCCGTGAGCGAGACGAGCAAGACCGGCCGACGGCCGTAGCGGTCGGACAGGGCGCCGAGCAGCGGCGAAAAAAGCACCTGCATGGCGGCGTAGGCCGACAGGAAGGCGCCAAAAATCCAGCCGATATCGTCGACATGGCCGACCGTGCGCAGCAAGCCCGGCAGCACCGGCATCATCAGCCCGACGCCCACGGCGTCCAGTGCCATCGCCATCAGGACGACGAGATAAGCTCTTTTCACGATCGGACTCAGGAATTTATCGTTGATAAGGAAAGGTTTATCACTGATAAATTCACGGCGCAAGCTGGAGGACCAGACGGATTCGCATGAAACTGGACAAGACGATGATCGTCGACGAAGCGCTAGGCTTGCTCAACGAGGTTGGCATCGATGCGCTGTCGACCCGCCTTTTGGCGCAGCGGCTCAAGGTGCAGCAGCCGGCACTCTACTGGCATTTCAGGAGCAAGCGCGCCTTGCTTGACGCGATGAACGAAGAGATCTTGCGGCGCGGCCATCGGCATCGAACACCACGGCTCGGCGAGACCTGGCAGGATTTCGTGCGCAAGAATGCCCGCAGCTTTCGCAGCGCCCTGATTGCCTATCGCGACGGCGCGCGTGTCCACGCCGGCACGGAAGCGGATCCGCAAGAGCTCGGGCACTTCGAGCGGCTGCTGGAATTCCTGGCGGGCGAGGGCATGGCGGCGATTCCAGCCATGGAATTGCTGATGACGGTCGGCCGCTACACGGTCGGCTGTGTCATGGAGGAGCAAGCCGAAAATCCGTCAGGTCCGGGGCGTGGCGAAGCGCTGGATGCGGCGGCGCATGATCATCCGCTTTTGCATGAAGCCTTGGTGCACTACCGTGCCGGCGGACACGAGGCGCTGTTTGAAAGCGGGCTCGCCCTGCTGATCGCCGGGGCAGAAGTTCGAATGGTGGCCGAACGCTGATTGGGCAGCGAGCGGTCGCAAAGGCGGTCAGCCTCCCTGTGCCGCTCCGGCCAGCCATCGCTCGACGATCGCGGCGTCCGGGTCGCCGATTTCGTGGCCTGATGGAACGATCCGGGCGTCGATCTCGCTACCGTGCCGGCTGAGCAGCGTCACCAGCGCCAACGCGAAAGGCCCGTAGGTCTCGTCCGCCGCCCCGGCAATGATCAGCGTCCGTGTGCCCATGAGGTCCGTTGAAGGCACCTTGTCGAGCACCGGCATTGGCCTCAGCAGCGCCGCGCTCCGGACAATACCGGGATGGAGCAGCATCAGGCTCGAAACCAGATTGGCGCCGTTCGAATAGCCAATGAATGTCGCGTGGGCGAGATCGAGCCCATGGCGCGCGGCGACTTCGCTTGCGAATGCCGCGAAGGCGGCGGTTTCGACACGGATGCTTTGCTGGCCGAAGCGCGTCGGCGTGATTCGCTCGAACCAGCGAAAACCGTCCTCCTGCGGGATGCGGCCCCGTACCGCGATCAGGGGGGCGTCGGGCGCGATGCGCCTCGCCAGCGGCACCATGCTTGTCTCGTCGACACCCGATCCATGCAGCAGGAACAGGCACGCGCGGCCGCTTTTGCCGGCACCGAGGAGGCGATAGGGAAAGGCTAGATCCAGCATCGGAGGGCCATTTTCGACACTGGCGCCAGTCATACCGCATCCCGTTGATTATATGAGGTTTCGCTCAATTTGCCGGCTTCAAAACGCAATATTTTCATGCTCCGCGAAAGTTGATTGAACCAGGCTCATTCCGGCCCGTTTCTGCGCCGATACACTCCCTGTGGGAGGAATCGAAGCGGTGCGTCGGGGGTCGCATTGCTGGACATGAACAACCAGCTTTGAGGCCTTTTGTCGATGACTACCCCTGTTTCGCCAGATCGCGATTTGCGTGTCTTTGAACGCGACACGCGTATCGATGTGCTGCGCGCGCTGGCACTGCTCACCATCTTCGTCGACCATGTGCCGGGCACGGCTTTCGAGACCCTGACCTACAAGAATTTCGGTTTTTCGGACGCGGCCGAGGCGTTCGTGCTGATATCAGGCATTTCGGTCGCACTCGCCTACGGCACAAAGTTCCGGCCGGGTGGCCGGCTTCTGGCGACCTTGAAAATGTGGCGGCGGGCGGGCGTGCTCTACGTCGCCCACATCGTCACGACGATGGTGGTGATGGCCCTGTTCTGCGCCGTGGCGGTGTTTGCCAGGCGGCCGGAACTGCTGACGCTCATCAACATCGAGCCCTTGATGAAAAACACGCCGCAAGTGCTGGTCGGCATCGTCACGCTCGGCCATCAGCTCGGCTATAACAACATCCTGCCGGTCTATGCAGCGCTGCTTTTGATGGCGCCGGCGTTCGTCCTGTTCGTCAGCTCCAGGCCCGCCGCGGCGCTTGTCGTGTCCGGCACGCTATGGCTGGTTGCCGGAATTTGGGAGATCGCTCCGCCCAATTACCCCGAGCCCGGTTTCTGGTTCCTCAACCCGTTGTCCTGGCAGTTCCTATTCAACATCGGCCTTGCCGCCATGCTGCATGTCAGGCGCGGCGGTGTCATTCCGGTCAACCGCTGGCTTGTCGGCGCGGCCGCGACCTATGTGCTGGCGGCTCTGGTGTGGGTGCATAGCCCGCTCTGGGGACAGTTAACGTGGTTCAACCTGCCGGTGGTGATCGGCGGCTTCGACAAGACCTTCCTGTCGTTGCCGCGGCTGTTGCACATCCTGGCGGTCAGCTACCTCGTCGTCGCCCTGCCGACGGTGTCAGACCTGTTCCGCACCAGCCCCGACCATCCGCTGGCCATACTGGGCAAAAGATCGCTGCCGGTCTTCATCGCCGGCACGGTGATCGCCATGGTCGCGCAGGTGATGAAGCTGATCAATCCGGGCGGGCTCGTCTATGACAGCCTGCTGATATCGGCCGGCATCGCCATGCAGTTCGCGCTCGCCTTCTATCTCGAATGGCTGTCGACCATCGGCGGTTCGGGCAAGGCCCGCACGGCCCAAACGGTTCCCGCGCCGGTTCGTGCGCCTTTGGGGACTGCCATGGCAAGAGCCAATCGGTAGGCGGTTCGGCCGTGCGGTTCAGCCGCGTGGCGAGGCCGTCGAGGCTCGCACGATCAGTTCGACCGGCAGTTGATGCCGGCTGACCGGCCCGTCGCTCTCCAGGATCGCCCTGACGGCAAGGCGGCCCATCTCGGCAATCGGCTGGGCGATCGTGGTCAATGGCGGCTCGGACACCGCTGCTTCCGGAACACCGTCGAAGCCGACGATGGAAACGTCGTCAGGCACGCTCAGCCCGCGTGCGCTCAGCCATTCGAGCGCCACCAGGGCTATTCTGTCCGACATGGCCAGAATGGCGGTGGGCGGCGTGTCGGAAGCGAAGATGGTCTCGAGCCCCGCCTTTGTGCTCGCCACGTCGTTGGCGGTCTCGTAGACAGGCACTTTGGACATGTCGACGCCAACCCGCGAAAGCTCCCGGAGATAGCCGGTGAGGCGATCGCGCGTCCCGGCATACGTTGCCGCCCGAACCTGTTCGGCCGAAACAAGGCCCGTCCTGTTGTCGGCGAAGGGGAGGGCCATGACGGCGAAGCGGCGATGGCCGAGATCCGTGAGATGGCGGGCCGCCATGCCGGCGCCGGCGATGTTGTCGACTCCGATCGCGGCGACCGAGCCGTCCTCGGAGTCGAGGTCGAGCGCGACGAAGGGCAGCTTGCGCTCACGTGCCAACTCCACCAGGCGCGAGCCACCTTCGATGCAAAAGACGATGAAGCCGTCGACCAGAGCGCTCTGGATGTTCCAGGCAAGCTGCTCGTTGTTGGCGGCCGAGACCAGGGAAATGCCGGCTCCGGTCGCATCGCAAGCTTGCGAGATGCCCGCCATCATGACGCGCGCAAACGGATCGTCGAAGAAATAGGAGAGGGGCTCGGCGGTGGCCACTCCGATGGCGTTGACCTTGCCGGCCCGCAGCAGCCTGCCCTTTGGATCGGGGCCGCCATAACCCATTGCCTCGGCCGCGGCGCGAACCCGTTCGCGGACTTCCTCGCGCACGATCTCGGGGCGGCTGAATACGTTGGACGCGGTGCCGTGCGAAACACCGGCGGCCTTGGCGATGTCGGCCAGCCGTACGGGTCGTCGATTGCCTGCGGTGAGTGACGCCATTTGCGCGTGCCTCCTGACATCCATGTAGCACGTTCTTCCGCCGCATCTAGTATTTTCGTTGGATCGATTCAAATTTTGCTTGACCTGCGCCGGTTTCGATCCTAGATTTGAATCGATCCAAGTGGCAGCTTGTTCTGCTGAATAGCAAAAAAGGAGGAGCGCCATGCATCCCGTCAACTACCTGTTCGCCGACATCTACCGCAACGACTGGAATATCGGGTCAGCCACCAACAAGGCCAGGCATCGTGGTGAGACGGGCCCATGGTTCGCGATCTTCGCTTCTTGGTGGCGCGCAAGCGGAGCTGATCAAACCGGCTTTTTTCGCGCCCGACGATTGGATCGATTCAAAGACAAGGAGGATGAGTCATGCATCCCATCAAGCATCTGTTCGAAGATATCTACCGCAACTACTGGGGCATCGCACCGGCCACCGAGCGACCGGAAGCGCGACGGCGGGTGAAACCTGCTGTTGGCGGCCGTGCCCTTTGGGTCCGCCCGGAACGCCGCCGGGATTGACCTCAAGCAATCATTTCAGGGTCGTGGACGTGCCACGGCCGAGATCGCTATCGCCAGCCAGCCTGCAATGAGCAGGGTGCCGCCGATCGGCGCCGACATCGGAAACAGCCTTGAGCCCCAGAAATCGCGGGCGAGAAGATCGCCCGCGAAGAGGAGCAGCCCGGCGAGCAGAACGAGGCTGGCGATGCGCAGCCAGCGGTTCGCGCCGATAAGGCCGATGGCGAGGAAGACCGGCGCATGCATCAGCAGGAACGACGCGGCGGTGCCGGTAAAGGCGCCGCCGCGGTGGGCGGCGGCCGCCGAAAGCGCCACCCCCGCCGCGCCGACGAGGCCGCCGGCAAGCACGAGCAGGCGGCTGCCGTTTGGATCGGGGTTCATGGCCGGCGTGCTCCTTCTTTCTTCAGCAAGCGTCAGGGCTTGCGCGCTTCCAGCGCCATATGCCGCGTCCGCCGCGACTGGACGATCCAGTTGTAGGCCGCCCCGAGCGCCATCAGCACCGACGTGCCGAGAAACACCGCCGGCATGCCGAAATGGCCGCCCACAAAACCGCCGGCCAGTGGCCCCGCGACCTGTCCGACATACTGCGCCGAGATCGCCAGGCCAAGCACGTTGCCGCCAACGCCGTCGGGGATGTTGTGCCTGATGACACTGGTGATGCAGGGCAGGAGGCCGCCCAGCGCCAGGCCCATCAGGAAACGCAGGCCGATAAGCTGCCAGCTATTGGTGACAAAAGCCTGCGGGATAAGCAGCAGCGCCGAAACCGCCAGTGCTCCCACGACAACGTTCCAGTGCCCGATCCGGTCCGCGAGCTTGCCGAGCCAAGACGCCGAGAGGATGGTGCCCAGCGCGGCGGCCGACATCACAACGCCGGCGACGAGCGTCACCCTGCTCTGGTCCTCGATGAGCTGCTGCACATAGACGGTGATGATCGGCTCGATCGACATTGTGGCGAAGGCGAGCAGCATGCCGGTGGTCAGCATGGCCACGACCGGGCGCTTGTCCGGGATCTGCGACCAGCCGCTTTTCGGTTTTGCCGCCGACACCGGTTTGGCTGGCTTCGGGCGCGGGCTCTCCTTGATGAGGAAGGTCGTTGCCAGGAAGGCGAGGAAGATCACACCACCTGACAAGAGGAAGGTGGCGCGAATGCCGATCACCGGCGGCAGCACGCCGCCCAACAGGGGACCGACCAGCGAGCCCGCCGTAATGCCCGCCGACAGCACGCCAAGCGCCCAGCCGGAACGCTCCTTCGGCGTCTGCATGGCCACCAGTATGGTTGAACCGGAGGAATAGCCGCCCGCGAAGCCGATCAGCAGGCGCAGCAGAACCAGTTGCCAGACCGTCTCGACCATGCCCGTCAGCGACATGCAGATCGCCATGCCGAAGGAGGCGCGCACCAGCATCACCTTGCGCCCGTAGCGGTCACCCAGGCGCCCCCATAGCGGCGCTACTGTGGCCGCGGCGAAGAAGGTGGCGCCATAAGCGACGCCGGACCACTGCACGATTGCCGCGTGGCCCTGTGCGCCGAGCTGTTCGACATAGAGCGGCAGGAATGGCAACAGCAGGGTCATGGCGATGAGCGTGCTGAACGAGCCCGCGAAACAGACCGCGAGATTGCGCCGCCAGTGAATGTTGTAGCCGCTTTGCTGCGTGTCTTCCTGCGTCATGCCCTGCCTGCCCGGTATCAGCCCTTGTTGCGGATACCATTTTGGGATACCAAATTGGTCTCCGTCATGAACTTCACGCCGGCCGCTGTCAATGCGGCTTCGGAAAGGGCGCGCGATGTCGCAGATGCAGAATGTCGAACGGCAGCTTCGCGAGATGATCCTGGCGCTCGAGATCGGGCCGGGAGAGCGGCTGACCGAACGCTGGATCGAAAGCCAATTCGGCGCCTCGCGCACGCCTGTCAGGGCGGCGCTGCTGCGGCTGGAGACCGAGGGGCTGGTCGGCAGGGACGGGCGCGGTTGGACCGTTTCGCCCATCAACCTGGCCGAACTCGAGCAGGTTGCGGTGTATCGCGAGGCGGTCGAGATCGCGGCATTGCGGCTGACGTGCGGGCAAGCCGACAAGAGCGCCATCGATGTCATCGAGGCGATGCTCGATTCCTGCGACGAAAATACGCCGCGCGAGGAGTGGCATCGTGTCGGCATGGATTTTCACATCGAGCTGGCGCGGCTCTCCGGCAACGAATTCCTGTTCCGGGCGGTTCGTGACGCGATGACGCGTCTGTCGCGCGCCCGCTGGCTGGAAGTGCGTGACGAGACGGCCCTTGGCCGTGCCTGGGTCGAACATCGCGCCATTCTTGCCGCGACACGCCTCGGTCAGGCTGATGAAGCCGCGCGGCTGCTGTCGGCCCACATCGTCGGCAGCCGTGACCGGCTGGTGACGTCGCTTGCCAACGACCGACGTGGCCTTCGCGCCAGGGGATTTGCCGTCGTCGCCGCTTAATGCGGTCCATGCGCTGCGGCGCGCTGGCCGGAAAAACAGACGGGTCTGACGTGAAGCGCACTTTCGGCCTCGCTTCAAGGAAGCCGATGGCGTAAGAGCGGCGATGGAAAACAACCGGTTTGAAACACCTGTGACCGTCAAATCCGTCACGGCGGGAAGCACTCAGCTCTTGCGTTCGGCAAGGGAGGCTTCCGATTACCTCCTCAACAACTGGCCCGGCAAGCGCAGCCCCAAGCATCGTGCGGCGCTGCAGGCCTGTCACGACGCGCTCGCCGGCGACAAGCCGGCGATGAATGCCAGGCGCGCTTTCATCGCCGCGGCGCGGGAAGTGGATGTCTTCATCAGCGACAAGGCGCCAGCCTGATATTAGCTCGCGGTTTGGGCTGACAATTGGATTTGAGGCTCGGCCCGCATTAGCGGGCCGGATGCCGTTAATCCTTCGTTTCGGTCTCAGTCTCGGTTTCAGGCTTCGTACGTTCGCGCGCGGCAACCTTGGCCGCCAGCTTTTCAGCCTTCTTGGCCGCTTTCTGGCGGTCGCGCTCCTTGCGTTCCTGATCGTAGTTTGGTGCTCGCGCCATGTCGGCTCCTTTTTGTGACTGCCTTGCGGCCCTGAGCCTGCCTAGGAGCATTAGCCGTCAAACACAACAGCCGAAGCGATAATGCGTGGCTGCTGGCATCGAAGAGATGCGGGCGCTTGCCAGATCGGCGCCACAATGATGTAGGACATGCGGGCGCCATGGATTGAGAACCGCCCGTTTGTTTTGATCAAGTGACCGATGGCCACAATTTCGCGGACCGCAGCAAGAGTTTTCTATTATGCGAGAAACGTCGCGCGCGATGTCGCTCCGCAAGCGTTGTTTCGTGCCCGGCTGGCTGGCCGTCTCGAAAGGGCCAGGCTTTCCGGTGAGGCGGCGCGCCGCAGGCTGAATTACTACAACAAGTTGCAGGATGGTTTCGCGCCAAGCGCCGATGCCATGCGCATCGGCAAACTGCCCTTCACGCCGACCATGTACTATTACGACCTGAAGGAGTTCGCCCGCTACTTCGATCCCGGCCTGCTCATCGACCTGGAATTCGGCGACGTCAGGAATGTCCCCAAGGTGCCTTCGATCGTCAAGGACCGGCCAATCTGTGCTGACGACAAGAACGCGATCATCATGAAACTCGACAAGTTTCGTCATTTCCAGATGCCGGCTGACGCGATGTCGTTCGCCGACAAGCTGCCGTCCGTTGTCTGGCGCGGTGATCTCAACAATCCGATCAGGACAAGATTTCTGAACGCTGTGCGCGACCTGCCGTTCTGCGATGCCGGTTCGCACAAGCCGAACGCACCGCCCGAATACGCCAGGCCTTTTCTCAGCATCAGCCAGCACCAGCGCTATCGCTACATCGTCTCGCTCGAGGGCAACGACGTGGCGACCAATCTCAAATGGATCATGAATTCGAAGTCGCTCTGCATGATGCCGCCGCCGACCTATGAGACATGGTTTGCGGAGCGGCAGCTCGAAGCCAACGTCCACTATGTGCCGCTCGCGGCGGATTTCTCGAACCTTGAGGACCACGTCGCCTATTTCGAGCGGAATCCGGCGGAGGCGGAGCGCATCATCGCGGCTGCGAACGCCTATTGCCGGACATTCGACGACGAACAGACCGAGCAGACGATCTCCCTGCTGGTGCTCTACAAATACTTCGTGCTGTCGGGCCAGATCAAACCGGATGCCGAGGTGTGGCGCTACATAACGGGCTAGTTGCGGCGCTCGGTCGAGGCCGCCAGCCGCATTCGGGCGCTATCGGAATGCGTGGCTGGATGGTAGGGCAATCATGCTGCGGGAACCATCCCGACCTTCACTTGTTCAACCGCGTTTATCTTTGATCAAAAGAGTCCATGGCCACCCTCCAACGAACGACGGCAAAGGTCTTCTACTATGCGCGGAACGTCATGCGCGATATCGCGCCCCAGGCGATCTTCCGGCGGCGATTGGCCAGCCGCCTGCAGCAGGCCAGGCTCTCGGACGAGGCCGTGCGCCGGCGACTGAATCACTACAACAAGCTGCAGGACGCTTTTACACCAGGCCCGGATGCTGTGCGCATCGACAAGATACCGTTTGAACCGAGCATGTACTATTACGACCTGAAGGAATTTGCCCGCTATTTCGATCCATCATTGCTCATCGACCTGAAGTTCGGTGATGTCATCGGCGTGCCCAAGCTGCCGACCCTCGTCAAGGACCGGCCGATCCGCGCCGACAACGGCAATGCCGTCGTCATGAAGTTCAACAAATTCCGCCACTTCCACATGCCCCTCGATACCGTCGCCTTCGCCGACAAGCGCCCTGCCGTGGTCTGGCGCGGCGACCTCAACAACCCGATCAGGACACGGTTCCTGGATGTCGCGCGCGACTTGCCGTTCTGCGATGCCGGTTCGCACAAGCGCAGCGCACCGGCTAAGTACAGCAAGCCTTTCCTCAGCATCAGCCAGCACCTGCGCTATCGCTACATCGTCTCGCTGGAGGGCAATGACGTGGCGACCAACCTCAAATGGATCATGAATTCCAACTCGCTCTGTCTGATGCCGCCGCCGACCTACGAAACATGGTTCGGCGAGAGCCAGCTCGAGGCCGGTATCCACTATGCGCCGCTTGACCCGGATTTTGCCGATCTCGGCGAAAAAGTGCGCTATTTTGAAGGGCACCCGGCCGCGGCGGAGCGCATCATCGCCGCAGCCAATGCCTATTGCCGCAAATTCTCCAATGAACGGGACGAGCATGCGATCTCCTTGCTCGTCCTCTACAAATATTTCGTGCTCGGCGGCCAGATCGAACCCGATCCCGAACTCTGGCGGTTTATCGGCGGCTAGCTCTTGCTCTCTGCCTGACGCTGATCAGATATCGCTGCGGTCGAGAACCAGATCGGCTGGGCCGAAGCGATCCTTCGCTGTCAGTTGCTGGTGCCAGTAGGGGTAGAGCAGAGCCGGCCGGCTGACCGCGTCGAGGCGCTGGCGTTCTTCGGTGCCGAGCTTCAGGGCCGCCGCCGCAAGGTTGTCCTTGAGCTGAACGTCATTGCGGGCACCGATCACCAGCGAGGAGACGGCAGGGCGTCCGAGCAGCCAGGCGAGCGCCACCTGCGCCGCCGAGACGCCACGATCCTTGCCGATCTCGACCAGCACATCGACAATCCGCCACAGCCGGTCCTCGTCGCGGATCGGCGGCTCGGACCAGCCGGCAAGCTGGCGAGCGGTCGGGCTGTCGCGGCGGTATTTGCCCGACAGCAGGCCGCCGGCGAGCGGGCTCCAGACCAAAACGCCCAGCCCTTGGTCGACCGAGATCGGCAAGAGCTCGTACTCGGCCTCGCGCGCTTCCAGCGTATAGTGGATCTGCTGGGTGACGAAGCGTTGCTGGTGACGGCTGTCGCTGATGGAAAGCGCCTTCATCACCTGCCAGCCGGAATAGTTGGAGCAGCCGATGTAGCGCACCTTGCCCTGGCTGACCAAACTGTCGAGCGCGGCAACGGTCTCCTCGAGCGGAGTGAGGCCGTCCCATTGGTGGACGAAATAGATGTCGATGACATCGGTCTTCAAGCGCTTCAGGCTGCTCTCGCATTCACGGATCAGATGATGGCGCGACAGGCCCTCGTCGTTCGGGCCCTTGCCGATCCGCATCCGCGCCTTGGACGCGATCAGCACATCGTTCTTGCGCTTGCCGCCGAGAGCTTCGCCTATGATCTCTTCGGAGAGGCCGTTGGAATAGACATTGGCGGTGTCGATGAGGTTGATGCCGGCATCGATGCACATATCGATCATCCGCTTGGCTTCGGCGAGATCGCTGTTGCCGACCGCGGCGAAGGGCCCGGCGCCGCCGAATGTCATGGTGCCAAGCGTCAGTGTCGAAACCTTCAGGCCGGAACGGCCAAGGGTGCGGTATTCCATGTCAGATCCTCACGATTTTGTTGAAGAGGCGTGCCGGCAAGGCAGGCCTGGAAGGCGACCGCGCATTTGTAGGACAATTCGGCCGGCTTGTCGCCATGCGACGACGGTCGATCGATCAGACATCGCGGAATTTGCAACGTCGGCAATTGCGCCTGTGCTGCAATAAAACCGTCACCGCCGGGCTATATTGAAGTCGGCTCAGGTGTTTCCATTCCCGGCCGCCGGCCAGCAATTTGGAGCGCCCAGTGGTAACCGACAGGGCTTGCAAGCGGAGCAGTTGATATGACCGAGCTGAAACAGAATTCCCCTGCCAAGGACTGGCTTGAAGCCGAGCTCGCCGACACGCTCGACGAGGACTATGAGCTCGAAATGTCGGAGCCGGCCCTCTCGATGGAGATCGCCAAGATCTACAAGAACTCGCATCCGCCTTCGATCGATCGCATGCAGTATTTTCGCGACCTGATCAGCCTCCAGTCCGAATTGATCAAGCTGCAATCCTGGGTCGCCTACCACAAGAAGAAACTGGTGGTGATATTCGAGGGCCGCGACTCCGCTGGCAAGGGCGGCGTCATCAAGCGCATCACACAGCGGCTCAATCCGCGTATCTGCCGCGTCGTGGCGCTTCCGGCTCCGACCGAACGCGAGAAGTCGCAATGGTATTTCCAGCGCTATGTCCCGCATTTGCCGGCAGGCGGCGAGATCGTTTTGCTCGACCGCTCCTGGTACAACCGCTCCGGCGTCGAACGGGTAATGGGTTTTGCCAGCCCCGAGCAGGTCGAGGAGTTCTTCCATGACGTGCCGGAGTTCGAGCGCATGCTGGTGCGCTCGGGCATCACCGTGGTCAAATATTGGTTCTCGATCACCGACGAGGAACAGCAAATGCGCTTCCTGATGCGGATCCACGACCCGATGAAACAGTGGAAGCTGTCGCCGATGGACCTGCAGTCGCGGGTGCGCTGGGAACACTACACCAAGGCCAAGGAGGAGACCTTCGCCCGCACCAACATTCCCGAGGCGCCCTGGTTCATCGTCGAGGGTAACGACAAGAAGCGCGCGCGGCTGAACTGCATCGACCATCTGCTCAAGCAGCTGCCGTATGAAGAGGTGCCGCACGAGGAGATCACGCTGCCGGAGCGCGTCTTCAACCCGGAATACGAGCGCCAGGTGCTGCCGCGCGAGCTTTACGTGCCGGAGAAGTATTGAGCGAGAGTTTTGTCTTTCTCCCCGTATAGTGACGGGGAGAAATGGGCTTTCGTCGAGGGTTTCTCCACCTTACGCCCGTTTGATGACGACGTGCGTGGCCAGTGCCGTCGCAACCTGTTCGCTGCACTGGTAGCCAAGATTCAGCATGTCGAGGCCCGCAAAAAGGTTCTCGCCTCTGCCAAGCAGCACCGGCGAGATCGCCACGTGCATGTCGTCGATCAGCTTTTCCTGCAGATACTGCCGGATGGTGGAGATGCCGCCGCCGACCCGCACATCCTTGCCTGACGCGGCGGCTTTGGCCTGTTCGAGAGCCGAATGGATGCCGTCGGTTACGAAATAAAAAGTCGTGCCGCCTTCCATCACGATGGGATCGCGCTTGTAATGCGTCAGCACGAAGGTCGGGACGTGATAGGGCGGATTGTCGCCCCACCAGCCCTTCCAGCTGTCGTCAGGCCACTCGCCCCGGATCGGCCCGAACATGTTGCGGCCGAGGATCCAGGCGCCGACATTCTCGAAGCTGCGCGCCGCAAAGTCTTCGTCAACGCCTGTCTCGCCGCCTTCCTGGCCAAACATCTTGCGGAAGGTGCGGGTGCTGAAAGCCCATTTGTGCAGGGCCGGTCCGCCGACACCGAGCGGATTTTCAAGGCTCTGATCGGGACCGGCGCCATAGCCGTCAAGCGACAGGCTGAAAGCGTTGACGCGAAGTTTGGACATGAGAACTTCCTCCTTGAGAACCAGTTGTCTTTTGCAAGTGGTTTCTTCTAGCAAACTGATTTTGAATTGCAAGTGGTTTTTCGAGCCGGAAAAGGTATTTCCGATTGCCGCCAAGCTACGGCCGCCGCCTCATTGGCCGGTCGGTTGGCGCGCGACGATCTCAAGGGCCTCGCTGTGGCTGATCGTCAGGTCGCGGGCGGCAAGCGCCTCCCGCATGGCTTTCGCCATCGTCTTGGCGTCGCGATAGGCAAGCATGTCCGTTTCCTCGGGTCACGGCGAAGCCTTCGTCAGTGCCCGCAATGCCGACACCTTCGCCCGACGGTGAAACGGGTCAGGAAGCATCCTCAGGAGGCGTTCGCCATACCTCTTGGCCGAGGTGCGGGCTGCCGGCCGCTTCCGGCCATGCTTCCATCATAGCTGCAGCCGCCAGTTTTTGTCAGCGGGTTTTCGATAGAACCGCCGACCAGTTGAAAGAGTGGTGACATCTACTGAAGTGCCTTGCCCGGGAAGTCGGGCTACCCCTTCAGCATCACAGCCACTTCGGGCGCGAAATAGGTCAGGATGCCGTCGCAGCCGGCGCGCTTGAAGGCGAGCAACGACTCCAGCATCGCCTTCTCACCATCGATCCAGCCATTGGAATCAGCCGCCTTGATCATCGAATATTCGCCCGAGACCTGGTAGGCGAAGGTCGGCATCTGGAATTCGTCCTTCAGCCGGCGGATGATGTCGAGATAGGGCAGGCCGGGCTTGACCATCAGCATGTCTGCGCCCTCGGCGAGGTCCTGTTCGGCCTCGCGCACCGCCTCGTCCGAATTGGCGTGGTCGATGTAATAGGTCTTCTTGTCGCCCTTGAGCAGACCGGCGGTGCCGACCGCCTCGCGATAGGGGCCGTAGAAGGCCGACGCGAATTTTGTGGCGTAGGACATGATCGCCACGTCCTGGAAACCGTTGGCGTCGAGCGCGTCGCGGATGGCGCCGATGCGGCCGTCCATCATGTCGGACGGCGCGATGATGTCGGCGCCGGCCGCCGCCTGGATGACGGCCGCCGCGGCGACCTGTTCGACCGTCTCGTCATTGACGATGATGCCGTCGCGCAGGATGCCGTCATGGCCATGGCTGGTGAACGGGTCGAGTGCGGCGTCGGTGATGATGCCGATCTCGGGTACCGCGTCCTTGATGGCGCGTGTGGCGCGGTTGATGATATTTTCCGGGTCGAGGATGTGGGAACCCGTCTGGTCGCGCAGGCCGAGATCGACGTTGGGGAAGGTGGCAAGGGCCGGGATGCCGAGCTTGGCCGCCCGTTCGGCCTCCTTGACGGCAAGGTCGACCGAAAGCCGGAAGACGCCGGGCATGGCGGCAATCGGCTCTCGGACATTCCTGCCCTCGACGACGAAGATCGGCCAGATCAGGTCGTCGACCGAAAGCCTGTTCTCCTGCACGAGCCGGCGCGACCAGTCGGCCTTGCGCATGCGGCGCAGGCGGCGGCTGCCGGTGACATCGTCGACGCTGCGCGCGCCGGCAGCTTTTGCTGGGGTGAATTTGTTCATGGCCAAAACTCCGGATCGGTGGCTTTTACCACGAGCCCTTGGTGCTGACCAATGCGACACGTTTGTGCCAGTGCCGAAAGCTGCCTGTAGCGCTGTCCACCACGCCTATTGGTTCAGGGCTGCCCGTTGCCCGAAAGGATCTGTGCCGCGCCTCCGATTGCCACGCGGAACGCCTCGTCGAAGCTGACACCGCGCACCTGCCAACGATAGGTCTTGCCGTGATCGGCCAGTCGCCAATCGGCGATCCAGCCCAGTTCCTCGTCGCTCCATACGATGCTGCCGGCGAGCGCTCGGTCGCCTCCGGCCTGTTTGGCCACCCGATCCAGCCTTGCCATGTCCGTCGCGCGTAGCGCTCCTTCACCAAAGTCGGCAAGTTGTGCGGCTTTCGGAAACGCGACATGCATCAGCATCGGACCGGTGGCATTGACGAAGGATTCGCGCATCGTCTCGCCACGTCCTTCCTCGGCGCTCAGCATGAAATGCCGCGCGCCTTGTTCGGTCGTGAGGAAGACGGTGAGTGTCGGTCGCTCGCCAAGCCAGGGCCTGCTGCCGAGCGACGCCAGCAGCTTGTCGATCACGTCAGGTTTGTAGAAGCAGGTGAGATCATGCGGCCGGTCATGCGTCCCTTGCTCGTCATGGATCGGAATGCCCTCCATCCGGTCATGGTAGCGGAACGAGTCGACAAAGCTGCCGGCCTTGTCGTGCAGCGCGTCCATTTCGCGTCTGGCAAGCAGCCGCTGATCGCCCGAAACACGGACGAGCACCTTGTCGAGGCAGGTCCTGAAGCCGAGCTGACGATTTTCTTCACCCTGGCCGGTGACAATGGTCTGCGAGTGGTAAAGGTCGCCAAGGTCGGCTGCCCCCGCGGGGACATTGGTCGCCCACAAAAACGGCAGGCAACTCAGAACAAAGGCAAAGCGCAAAAATTGCGGCATGGCTAACTATCCTGCTCTCGGCCTGTCGTACCGGCCACCAATGTCTAGCATCGGCGACCGCTAGCCGCCAAGATCGAGGCGGCCAGGCTGCAGCCATTGACGCACCCATGTGCCGCCTTTAGCACTTCAGTCCCGCAGGCGCGGGAACAAGGATTCTCTGGCGATGGATTTTGGTGGAGGCGACGAAATTCGCTTCGAAAGGTTGGGCAGGGCCGGGGTCGTCACGCTGACGCGGCCGCAGGCGCTCAACGCCGTCACCCATCGCATGATCAAGGCGCTGGGCAAGGCCCTGCGGTCTTGGGAGCGCGACGAGGGTGTGGATGTCGTCATGGTCAAGGCCGAGGGCAGGGCGTTTTCGGCCGGGGGCGACATCCTGCACATCTACGAAGCCGGCCGGGCTGGAAACCCACCGGTCGAATTTTTCGCCGACGAGTATCGCCTCAACGCCTACATCGCGCGTTTCAAGAAGCCCTATGTGGCGCTCATCGACGGTATCGTGATGGGCGGCGGGGTCGGCATTTCCTTCCACGGTTCGCACCGGGTGATGACCGAGAATGCCCAGTTCGCCATGCCGGAGGTCGGCATCGGCTTTTTCCCGGATGTCGGCGCCAGTCATCTGCTGCCCGACCATGGCGGTTCCTTCGGCATGTACCTGGCGCTGACCGGGAACCGCATTCGTTATGGCGATGCGCTGTGGTCGGGGCTGGCCACCCACACCATCAAGGCTGAAGACCAGGCAAGCTTCCTCGATCGGCTGGCGCTGACGGGCGATCCGGAATCGGTGCTGCGCGGTTTCTTTGTTCCGGCCAAGCGGGAGACCGACAGGCCGATCCTGGAGGCGATCTCCCGCCATTTCGCCCAACCGTCGCTGCCGGATCTGATCGACAGCCTGGACCGCGCGGGCAATGACGAATTCGCCACCGGGACGCTGGCAACGATCCGCACGCGCTCGCCGACCAGCCTTCGCGTCGCCTGGCGACAGATCAGCGCCGGGCAGACATTGTCGATGGACGACTGCATGAGGATGGAGTTCCGCATCCTGAACCGGATGCTGGCCGGCCACGATTTCTACGAAGGCATCCGCGCCGCCATCATCGACAAGGGCTCGAAGCCGCAATGGCGGCCGGCAGCGATCGATGCGGTCAGCGAGGCGGATGTCGAGGCCTATTTTGCCCCGCTCGGCGATCGGGAGCTCGAGTTGTGAGCGAAGTGACATCGAGACGCGTCATCCTGCAGCCCTCGACGGTCGAGGTGATCTTCGCCTGGTTCCAGCGCGTCATCGCGGGTTACTGCCTGCTGTTCGGCATCCTCTACTGGATCAAGCTGATCGGCTTCTATCCGGGCTCGCTGTGGCGGTTCGACCTTATGCCGGTGCATTGGCAGGTCGCGGCGGTGATGCTCGCCGTGTTCTTTCCCTTCGCCGCGGCGGGGTTGTGGATGCTGGCGTCCTGGGGTCCGGTGATCTGGTTCATCTGCGCGGTCACGGAGACGGTCATGTATGCCGGCTTTCCCGAGCTTTTCGGCCATCGTCTGCTGATTATCGTCTCGCATGCCTGCGTGGCGCTGCTCTATATCGTCTTTCGCGTCGTCATATACCTGCAGAAACGACCGGCACGGCACTAATGCATGTCGCCCCGAAGTGTCCTCGGTTGCGGGACAACGACATGCATAAAATCAGAGCCTGCGGCAGGTCGGGCGAATCCTGTTCGCCGCGACATGCTGCAAGCCCTTGTACGCGTTGACGACCTGGCGACCGCCTGAATCCGGCGCGGCGATCATTGCCTAGATCTTTAGGTTAATCATCCTTGCTCGGGTGACCGTTCGTTAAGCGTCTTGCGAAACCTCTTACCGGTAAGCTCTTGTTAGCCCTAGCGTTTAAGTCGAATTTTATGAGTATTCGATAGTGTCGCGATCAAGGTGAAAAACAAAAAATCACCAAGGCGACAAACGAGAGGCAAAGACAATGATCAATTCGCGTCCGGCGGCGAAGACCGCCAACGTTTCCGACGATCGCCGCGAGGCTATCCGTTCCCTGTACATGGAATCGCTGCAGCTGGTCGAGCGCCTGCACCGCCGTCTGCTTGATGTCATCAAGGACGAATTCGACCGCAACGGCCGCTCCGACATCAACGCCATCCAGGCGCTGCTGCTCTTCAACATCGGCAATTCCGAGCTGACCGCCGGCGAACTGCGCTCGCGTGGCTATTATCTCGGCTCGAACGTCTCCTACAATCTGAAGAAGCTGGTCGATCTCGGCTTCATCAACCACCAGCGCTCGCGCATCGACCGCCGTTCGGTCCGCGTCTCGCTGACGCCGAAAGGCAATGAAGTGGCAGACGTGGTTGCCGGTCTCTATGAGCGCCATGTCGGCTCGATCGAACAGGTCGGCGGCATCAACACCGACGAGTTCAAGCAGATGAACCGCGCTTTGCAGCGCCTCGACCGCTTCTGGAACGACACGATTGCCTACCGGATGTAAGAGCATCCTGGAAACGGAGCCCCGCCGCAGAAGCGTGGCCGAAACAGCGACCTCCAGTCAGGGCCGGTGCCGAAAAGCACCGGTCTTTTCTTTTCGCGCGTTCGGCCAAAGCAAATTACGGGCCAAGGCCACGTTGCCGCCATATTCCAATGGAACCGAGAGCGGCAGTGATGCTGTGGTGAAGACCATGCGTCCACCCGCAACCGTGTCGCGCCCCTTGCCTTGGTCGCCAATGTGATACGGACCATGGTTGGCTAATTGTTAAGATTGCCGATTTTAGAGTGCGGGCGAGATCGCGCGATGGTCGACGCAGCAAGTGATCGAACCGCTACAAGAATGTCTGGAACGTCCATGAGAACCAGCCGCCGCTTTTTCCTTTCCGGAGCCTCCGCGCTCGCCGCTGCCGTGGTGGCTGGGCGTGCGAATGCACAGGATGTGATCGGGGATATCCTGAAATCCTCGGCCCGCGGCAACTGGGACGATCAGTTCGATGCCCGCGCCAGCGAAGGCGGCAAGGTGGCCTCGACGCTGCCCATCTTCAGTCCCCAGACTGTGGCCTTCACCGAGCAGGCGGTCGCGCAGTATCAGAACATTGTCGGGCAGGGCGGTTGGACGGACGTTCCCGCGACCAAGAAGCTGCAACTCGGCGTCGACGATCCGGACGTGGTGCCGCTGCGCAAGCGCCTGATGGTTGCGGGCGACCTGTCGCAGAGCGCCGGCATTTCGACGGCTTTCGATTCTTATGTCGATTCAGCGGTCAAGCGCTTCCAGTTGCGCCACGGCCTGCCGGCTGACGGTTCGATGGGCAAATACACCTACGCCGCGATGAACGTTTCGGCGCAGATCCGGCTCGGCCAGTTGCAGACCAATCTGCAGCGGCTGAAGGAAAAGGCCGGCACGCTGGGCAGCCGTTATGTGTTGGTCGACATTCCGGCGGCGCAGATCGAAGCGGTCGAGAACGACCGCGTCGTGCTTCGCCACACCGCGATCGTCGGCAAGATCGATCGCCAGACGCCGATCGTCAATTCCAAGATCAACGAGATCATCGTCAATCCGTACTGGAACGCCCCGGTCTCGATTGTGCGCAAGGACATCATTCCGTTGATGCGGAAGGATCCCGATTATCTCAAGAACAGCCATATCCGCCTGTTCGCGCCCGATGGCAGCGAAGTCGATCCGATGAATGTGGACTGGTCGACGGACGATGCGGCCAAGTACCGTTTCCGCCAGGATCCCGGTTCGGAAAACGCCATGGCGTCGGTCAAGATCAATTTCCCGAGCCCGGACGGCGTCTACATGCACGACACGCCGCAGCAGAGCCTGTTCGGCAAGATGATGCGCTTCGATTCATCGGGCTGCGTGCGTGTCCAGAACGTGCGCGATCTCGTCACCTGGATCCTGCGCGACACGCCCGGCTGGGATCGCCAGCATTTCGAGGCGGCCATCAAGACCGGCCAGAACACGCCGATCCAGGTCACCAACCCGGTGCCGGTGCATTTCCTCTATCTCTCGGCCTGGTCGACAGGACCCGGCGTCGTCCAGTTCCGCGACGACGTCTATGCGCTCGACGGCAACAGCGAACTGCAGATCACGTCTTCGCTGTAACGAGCTGATATTTTTTTCTAAAAAGCCGCTCTCAGGGGCGGCTTTTTTGTTGCGGACGCCGTCAGATCCACTCATTCGGCCGGCTGGACGAAGCTCAGGCGATTGGCGATGGTCGGCAAACAGCCGGGATCGTGCCATGGACGTCGCCATCTTCATTCTCGTCGTGCTCATCTTCGTTGCGCTGTCGGGCGCGCTCGTCCGGCTGGTTCGGGTGCCGCTGCCGGTGCTGCAGATTGCCATCGGCGCGGCCCTTGCTTGGCCTGCCAAGGGGCTGCATGTGGAGATCGATCCGGAACTTTTCCTGCTGGTGTTCATCCCGCCGCTCCTGTTCGGCGACGCCTTCGCGGCGCCCAAGCGCGAACTCGTCGCCTTGCGCGGACCCATACTCGATCTCGCCGTCGGACTGGTCTTCTTCACCATTGTCGGCTTCGGCTATGCCTTGCATTGGCTGGTGCCGAGCATTCCGCTCGTCGTCGCATTCGCGCTGGCTGCCGTGCTGTCGCCGACCGACGCCGTGGCGGTGTCCGCGATCGTCGACAGGAATGTGGTTCCGTCCCGGCTGATGCACATATTGGAGGGCGAGTCGCTGCTCAACGACGCGTCGGGCCTGGTCATGTTCCGCTTTGCGGTGGCGGCGGCATTGACCGGCAGCTTCTCCTTCGCGGGAGCCTCGCTCAGCTTCCTCTACGCCGTCGCCGCCGGCATCCTGGCCGGTGTCGCGGCGCTGTTCATCGCCGCCAAGGCGCTGCAACTGCTCAACCGCATCGGCGGCGTGCCGGCCGAGGCGCAGGTTCTCGTCATGATCCTGCTGCCTTTCGTCGCCTATCTCGGCGCCGAGCATGTCGGCGCCTCGGGCATCCTGGCGGCGGTCACCGCCGGCCTGCTGACCGGGGCTTCTGGCATGTACCGCTTCCTCGGCGTGTCGGCGCGCATGCAGACCCTGTCGCTTTGGGCGACGCTCACCTTCGTCTTCAACGGCGCTCTGTTCATCCTGCTCGGCCTGCAGCTTCCCGACGTCATCCGCAAGGTCCCACCGGAACTGTCCAGCCGTCATTGGCTGATCGAGCCGGTGGCGACGGTGCTGATCCTGACGCTCTGCCTGATCGGACTGCGCTTCCTGTGGATCTGGGTCGGCGACATCGCCCAGGCGATCGCGGCACGCATCGGCAAACGCGAGTCCGAGCCGTTCGGATTTCGCGTCCGGCTTGCCGGCTCCGTGGCCGGCGTGCGCGGCGCCATCACATTGGCGGGCATCCTGTCATTGCCGCTCGCTTTGCAGGACGGCTCTCCCTTTCCGGCACGCGATGTGGTGATCTTCCTTGCCGCCGGCGTCATCATCTGCTCGCTTCTGATCGCCAGCCTTGCCTTGCCCAGGATAGCGCGGGGGCTGGTCGAGCCGGGCAAGGATCCGGCGGCGGCGGAAGAGCGCCGGGCGCGCGTCGGCGCCGCCAATGCGGCGATCGCCAGGATCGAGAGCATCGCCAACGAGGCGGGCGAGGGCGAGGCGGTCCAGGCTCGGCTGGCCGTCGCCGACAGCATCGTGGCAGGTTATCGTAGACGCATCGCGGCTTCGGACGAAGCCGACGAGGCCCGTGCCGAGGCTCGCGAGGCCGGCAGGCTGGAACTGGAACTCAGGGCGGCCGGCATCGAAGCCGAGCGCTCCGCGCTGCGCGCCATGTTCCGCAGCCAGGAGATCAACGATCACACGATGCGCGCGCTGTTTTCTGAAATCACCTTGACCGAGGCCTTGTTGAAGCAGCGGCGGGACAGGAAATAGCGATCCGCCGCGATCCGTTGGCGCAAACCGGCCAGCAAATTTCGCGCTGCAAACGTGGCGAGCCCAAAACAACTGTGTTAATGGCCCGGCGAACGCAATGCATGTCGCCCAAGGCCGTTGAGTGGTTCGGGACGACGGCGTGCACGAATTTGCCCTTCCAACCCTAGGGGAACTCAGGCCATGGCAACAGCAGCGGCGGCGTCCAACAAATTCGAATCCTTCTTCGAAACCACTTTGGAAGATGCCGATCCGGAGATCTTCGGCGCCATCCGCAACGAGCTCGGTCGCCAGCGCCACGAGATCGAACTGATCGCCTCCGAAAACATCGTCTCGCGCGCCGTGCTCGAGGCGCAGGGGTCGATCATGACCAACAAATATGCCGAGGGCTATCCGGGCAAGCGCTACTATGGCGGCTGCCAGTTCGTCGACGTGGCCGAGGAACTGGCCATCGAGCGTGCGAAAAAACTGTTCGGTTGTAACTTCGCCAACGTCCAGCCGAATTCCGGCAGCCAGATGAACCAGGCGGTGTTCCTGGCGCTGCTGCAGCCCGGCGACACTTTCATGGGCCTCGACCTCAATTCCGGCGGACATCTCACCCATGGCTCGCCGGTCAACATGAGCGGCAAGTGGTTCAAGGTCGTCTCCTATGGCGTGCGCAAGGACGACCATCTGCTTGACATGGACGCCATCGAA
Source organism: Mesorhizobium sp. B2-4-13 (assembly GCF_006658535.1). Lineage (NCBI taxonomy): Bacteria > Pseudomonadati > Pseudomonadota > Alphaproteobacteria > Hyphomicrobiales > Phyllobacteriaceae > Mesorhizobium > Mesorhizobium sp. B2-4-13. The sequence continues at coordinate 167,024 of NZ_VFVB01000006.1, forward strand.
AAGACCGCGCACGAGACCAAGCCGAAGCTGATCCTGGCCGGCGGCACAGCCTATTCGCGCATCTGGGACTGGAAGCGTTTTCGCGAGATCGCCGACGCCGTCGGCGCCTATCTGATGGTCGACATGGCGCACATTGCGGGCCTCGTTGCCGGCGGTGTGCATCCCTCGCCCCTGCCGCACGCCCATGTGGTGACGACCACCACGCACAAATCGCTGCGCGGCCCGCGCGGCGGCATGATCCTGTGCAATGACGAGGATATCGCCAAGAAGATGAACTCGGCGGTGTTCCCCGGCCTGCAGGGGGGACCGCTGATGCATGTCATCGCCGCCAAGGCGGTGGCCTTCGGCGAAGCGTTGAAGCCGAGCTTCAAGGTCTATGCCGAAAGCGTGGCCGCCAACGCCAAGGCGCTTGCCTCCAGCCTCAAGGAAACGGGCCTCGACATCGTCTCCGGCGGCACCGACAACCACCTGATGCTGGTTGATCTCAGGCCCAAGAACGCCACCGGCAAGCGCGCCGAGGCGGCCCTTGGCCGCGCCAACATCACCTGCAACAAGAACGGCATCCCCTTCGATCCAGAGAAGCCCTTCGTTACCTCTGGCGTGCGGCTCGGCACGCCCGCCGGCACCACGCGCGGCTTCGGCCAGGCCGAGTTCCGCGAGATCGGCAAGCTGATCGCCGAGGTGCTGGATGGGCTCAAGGTCGCCAATTCCGACGAAGGCAATGCCGCGGTCGAGGCGGCGGTCAAGGCCAAGGTCGTCGCATTGACCGATCGATTCCCCCTCTATCCCTATCTCGGTTGATTCCTTATCTCGGTTGACCGGGCGCGAAGCGTCATCTTTTATCCACCGGCATCGCGTCACCCCTGATCGGGTGACGCATCGAACCGGAGAATTGATGATGCGCAATTTCTGTCTTGCTTCTCTCGGCGCCTTCGGTTGGCTGGCCGCCTGCGGCCCCGTTTTGGCGCAGACGCAGCCCGCCGCGGACATGCCTGCGACCAGCACTTTCGGCCGGTGGACGACAATGGTCGATACGCTCGACACCGGCCAGGACGCGCACAAGACCTGCGCGGCTTCCACAGCCTTCTTCGATGCGAGTGGCAATTCGGGCACGCTGACATTGTCGATCTCGACCGGCGACGCGCTGCCGCCCGATGCTTATCCGGCAATCTTGATTACCATCGACAACAAGAGCCTGCTAACCGGCAAGAAGATCGCGGCGACTTTCGGCGATCCCGGCGTCAAGGTTTCGACGACTGTCTATTCCAATGACGCCGTCAACGGCCGTCCGAGCTGGACGATCGACAACCAGGCCAAGACCAGTCTTGCGCTGCTGCGGGCCATGCGCCAGGTTACCTCGCTCGATGTGGCTTTCGGCAAGCAGGCTGTCGCCAGCATTCCGATGGACGGTTTTACAAAGGCCTATCGCAATCTCGGCGCGTCTTGCGGCTTTCCAACCAAGGACGTGGCGCCATAGCGGGCTGGCCGGCGCAACTGCTTGCCGTGCTGGCAATCTTCCTCGCGCCTCGCTATCTCTGAGGTACGGCAGGCCGTGGAAAAGCGGAACTGCTTCAATCCGCACCGGAAAGGTTCTAAGCCTTTCACCCCACCAGATTCGCGAACCCAAGGCTCTCCATGCGCTGTCCCTATTGCCAGTCCGAAGATACGCAGGTGAAGGATTCGCGCCCCGCCGAGGATGGCGCGGCGATCCGCCGGCGGCGTGTCTGCCCCGATTGCGGCGGCCGTTTCACGACGTTCGAGCGCGTGCAGTTGCGCGACCTCGTCGTGGTCAAGAAGTCGGGACGAAAAGTGCCGTTCGCCCGCGACAAGCTGTTGCGCTCGGTCGAGATCGCGGTGCGCAAGCGCAATGTCGATCCCGAGCGCATCGATCGCGCGGTGACCGGGATCGTGCGCCAACTGGAAAGCTCCGGCGAAACGGAAGTGGCCTCGGGTGAGGTCGGCCGGCTGGTCATGGATGCGCTGAAATCGCTCGACGATGTCGCCTATGTGCGTTTCGCCTCGGTCTATCGCAATTTCCGTGAGGCCAAGGATTTCCACGAGCTGCTCGGCGAGCTGAAGGGGGACGAAGAAAAGAGCGAAGAGGACGCCGGCTGAGCATGGCAGCACCGCAACGCAGCGAGGCCGAACAAGCGGCCCCTGACCGCCGTTTCATGGCCGCGGCCTTGCGGCTGTCGCGCAAGAACGCCGGACGCACCTCGACCAACCCTTCCGTCGGCACGCTGATCGTGCGCGATGATGGGACCGGGCCGATGATCGTCGGTACCGGCGTCACCGCCGTCGGCGGCCGGCCGCACGCCGAGACCGAGGCGCTTGCCGAGGCCGGCGAACTCGCGCGTGGCGCAACCGCCTATGTCACGCTCGAGCCTTGCGCCCATCACGGCCGCACACCGCCTTGTGCCAACGCGCTGGTCAGTGCCGGCATCGCGCGTGTCGTGGGTGCGGCCAGTGATCCCGATCCGCGGGTCTCCGGCAAGGGTTACGCCATCCTGCGCGAGGCCGGTGTCGAAGTGGTCGAAAAGGTCCTCGCCACGGAAGCTGCCGAACAGATGGCGGGCTATTTGATTCGCTCTCTGAGAAAACGCCCCGAAGTAATTCTGAAGCTTGCGCTTTCCAGCGACGGCAAGATCGGCAGGGAAGGCGCCGGCCAGGTCGCGATAACAGGCGACATGGCGCGCCGCGAAGTCTACCTGATGCGCGCCGAGGCGGACGCCATCCTGGTCGGCATCGGCACGGCGCTGGAAGATGATCCGGCACTGACGGTGCGTTTGCCCGGACTGGAGAACCGGTCGCCGGCACGCATCGTGCTCGACCGCCAGATCAGGCTGCCGGAGGGCTCGAAGCTGGTGTCGGGCGTCGATCGCGTACCTCTTTATGTGGCGGCTTGCCTGGAGGCCGATCCGCAGCGCCGGGCCGCGCTCGAGCGCGCCGGCGTGCGCTTCATCGGTACGGAGACGCACGAGGGCGGCGTCGCATTGCCGGAGCTGCTCGAGGATCTGGCGGCGCTTGGCATGGCAAGCGTGCTGGTCGAGGGCGGCGCCAAGGTGGCGAGCGCCTTCCTGGCCGACGGGCTGGTGGACCGCATCGTGCTGTTCCAGGGTCCGGAAGCGATCGGCCAAGATGGCATTGCATCGCCTGTCGACGCTGACCATGTCCCCGCGGGTTTTCGCAAGCTGCGCGAGATGCGGTTCGGCGAAGACGGTTACGCCGAATGGATCAGGGATTTTCAGGGATAGCGATCGATGTTTACCGGGATTGTCACCGATATCGGCACCGTGGCCGCCATCAAGCCGCTGCGGGAAGGGGTGGGACTGCGCATCGACACCGCCTATGATCCCGAGACCATCGCCATCGGCGCGTCGATTTCCTGCGGTGGCGTCTGCCTGACGGTCACGGCTTTGCCCGACAGCGGCTCGAACGCGCGCTGGTTCGAGGTCGAGGCCTGGGAGGAGGCGCTCAGGCTGACCACGGCGTCCGGTTGGAAGTCCGGCACCAGGATCAATCTGGAACGGGCGCTGAAGATCGGCGACGAGCTTGGCGGCCACATCGTTTCGGGCCATGTCGACGGTACCGCCGAGATCATTGAACGCCGGGATGAGGGCGATGCGGTGCGCTTCACACTGGAAGCGCCGCGCGATCTGGCGAAATTCATCGCGCCGAAAGGCTCCGTCGCGCTCGATGGCACCTCGCTCACTGTCAACAGCGTTGCGGGCACTCGCTTCGACGTGCTGTTAATCCACCATTCGCTGACCGTCACCACCTGGGGCGAGCGCAAGGCAGGCGACCGCGTCAATCTCGAGATCGATACCATGGCCCGCTACGCCGCCCGGCTGGCGGACGCGGCGAAAGAGGGGCTTTGATCGCCTGCGGGACAGTCCGACCCACGGCAATCTGATACGCGTCGGGCAATCTTCCGCTTGCGATCAAACCGGCTTCGGCCTAAGTCACCGGCGACTCCGGAGACATCTATGGCTGGCACATCCCAACACGGCAAGGCGTTCATTCGTCCCAAGAAGAAGGCTCACCTCCTCGTCATCGAGGCGCGCTTTCACGACGACCTTGCCGACGCACTGCTCGATGGCGCGACAAGCGCACTCGACGAAGCGGACGCGACTTACGACGTCGTCACCGTTCCCGGTTCGCTCGAAATTCCCGCGGTGATCACCTTCGCGCTCGACGGCATGGCCGAAGGCGGGACGGGCTATGATGGTTTTGTCGCACTCGGCACCATTATCCGTGGCGATACCTATCATTTCGACATCGTCGCCAATGAATCCAGCCGTGCCCTCATGGACCTGTCCGTGCAGGACTCGGTCTGCATCGGCAACGGTATCCTGACCACCGAGAACGATGCGCAGGCGTGGACGCGGGCCAAGCGCTCCGAAGGCGACAAGGGCGGCTTTGCCGCGCGCGCGGCGCTGACCATGATCGCGTTGAAGGAACAACTGGGAGCGCAATCGTGAGCGAACCCGCTTCGCCCGGACAGCCCGCGGTGCGCCACGCCAACAAGCGCGGCGCTGCCCGTCTGGCCGCCGTGCAGGCGCTCTACCAGATGGATGTCGCCGGCAGCGGCGTGTTCGAGATCACCGCCGAGTACGAGGCGTTCCGTCTCGGCAAGGAGGTCGACGGCGCGCTCTATCGCGAGGCCGACGCGCAGTGGTTTCGCGCCATCCTGACCGGCGTCGTCGAGAACCAGAAGACCATCGATCCGATCATCCGGCAGGCGCTGACCGACGACTGGCCGCTGTCGCGCCTCGATTCGACGCTGCGGGCCATTCTGCGCGCGGGCGTCTACGAACTGATGAAGCGCGAGGACGTTCCTGTCGCGGTCATCGTCACCGAATATGTCGACATCGCCAAGGCTTTCTACGAAGAAGACGAGCCGAAGCTGGTCAATGCCGTGCTCGACCGCGTGTCACGCCGGGTGCGTGGCGAGGGACGCGGCAAGGACGCTTCGTGACTGCCGTCGCGGCCGCGGCGGGCAAGGAGGCGCGGCGCACCGCGCTGATCCTCGCCGCCTCGCAGGCGATCATCGGCTCGGTGGCTCCCATCGCCATTTCCATGGGCGCGCTGGCCGGGCAATATCTGCTCGGCGCCGACAAATCCCTGGCGACCGCGCCGATCACCGGCTTCAATCTCGGTGTGGCGCTCGGCGCCTTGCCCGCGGCCGCCATTATCCGCTGGCTGGGGCAGCGTGGCGGTTTCATGACCGGAACCGTGGTCACCGCGCTCGGCGGGCTGGTCGCCACCCTGGCTTTGTTTCATGGCAGCTTCTGGCTGTTCGCGTTCGCGCTGCTCGTCATCGGTGTCGGCGGCGCCTTCGTCCAGCAGTTCCGTTTTGCCGCGGCCGACAACGCGCCGCCGGCGTTCAAGGCCCGCGCCATCTCCTTCGTGCTCGCCGGTGGCATCATCACCGCCATCCTCGGGCCGCAGATCGTCATCTTCACGCGCGAATTGTTCGCACCAGTCATGTTTGCCGGTTCTTTCGCCTCGATCCTGCCGCTGGCGGTTGTCGGCGCCGTGATCCTGTCGTTCCTTCGTTTGCCGTCGAGGACCGCGAGCAAGGTGGACGTTGCCGACGGCGATGCCCGACCCCTTTCCGAAATCGTCACCAAGCCGCGTTTCGTCGCGGCGCTCTTCTGCGCCGTCGGCAGCTATGCGCTGATGAGTTTCGTCATGACCGGCGCGCCGCTCGCCATGGTGGGCTGCGGCCTGTCGGAGGACGATGCGACGCTGGGCATCTCCTGGCATGTCATGGCGATGTTCGGGCCGAGCTTCTTCACCGGCTCGCTGATCCATCGCTTTGGCGCCGAGCGCATTGTCGCCATCGGCCTGCTGTTGCTGATCGGCTGTGCCGTCGTTGCCTTGTCGGGCCTGGCGCTGTGGCAGTTCTGGGCGGCGCTGATCCTGCTCGGCCTCGGCTGGAATTTCAGCTTTATCGGCGCCACCGCCATGGTGGCGGCCAGCTACCACCCTTCCGAAAAGGGCAAGGTGCAGGGCTTCCACGACTTCGTCCTGTTCGGCTCCGTCGCCTGTGCGTCGCTGATGTCGGGCATGGTCTACAACGCCTGGGGCTGGACCATGCTCAACTGGATGATCTTTCCCGTCGCCGCACTTTGCTTCGTGGCACTCGGCGCGCTGAAGATCACAAGCTTGCGGCCGGCTTGACGCGAATTTGAAAGCTATGCATCCGGCGGCAGAACCTGAAGCACCCGCGCTATGAACATATGGAACTCAGCCATGTAATTGCGCAGGAAATCCTCAGTGGATTCAACCGTCACCTCGCCGTCATCCGTGATCAGTCCCGGCGTGAACTGGATATAGGCTTCGGGCGCATTCATCTGCGGTGAGTTGCAGAAACTCAGCACGCTGCGGAGGCTTTGTTGGGCGACAGCGGTCGCGATCGCGCCCGGCGATGTTCCGATGACGGCCGACGGTTTGCGCGCGAATGAATTCTTGCCGTAGGGGCGGCTGGCCCAGTCGATCGCGTTCTTCAGTCCGCCGGGGATCGAGCGATTATACTCCGGGGTGACGAACAGCACGGCCTGGACGGAGGCGATCGCCTTTTTGAAAGCCTGGGCGGCCGGCGGGAAATTGGCGTCGTAGTCGTAACTGTAGAGAGGCAGATCCTTGAAGCCGATTTCCGTCATTTCGAGCTCGGGAGGGGCAAGTTGAACAAGCGCCTTCGCGAGCTTGCGGTTGATGGATGCCTGGGCAAGGCTGCCGATGAGATAACCGACCTTGTGTATGGCCATGACACGCTCTCCGTGTTTGCCGCCACCCTCGTGGCATTATTCACCCGATAGCGGCCAATCGCCAGCCCGCTGTTGCCGCCAGGCCCAAATCGGCGCGTCCGGAACAAAAATATTGCGCTGGTCCCCCTTCTTATGAAACCGTGTGCCCCGACTGGCCGTTGAAGCCATGCTCATATGCGGCCACCGCATTCCGGTTCACAGCAAGGGGTTTCACAATGTTTTCAGTCAAGGTTCTGGCCAGCGCGGCGATGGCGCTCGCCATCACGGCGGCTTCCGCGAGCGCTCAGGTCGTCGTCTCCTCGAAGATTGACACCGAGGGTGGCGTGCTCGGCAACATTATCCAGCTCGTCCTCAACGCCAACAACATCAAGACCACGGACCGCATCCAGCTCGGCGGCACGCCCGTGGTGCGCAAGGCGATCACCGCCGGTGAGATCGACATCTATCCCGAATACACCGGCAACGCCGCCTTCTTCTTCGAGAAGGCCGATGATCCCGTGTGGAAGGATGCCGCCAAGGCCTATGAGACGGCCAAGAAGCTTGACTACGACGCCAACAAGATCGTCTGGCTGTCACCGGCGCCGGCCAACAACACCTGGGCGATCGCCCTGCGCAAGGAAGTGACGGACGAGAACAAGCTCGTCACGCTGTCGGACTTCGGCAAATATGTCGCCGGCGGCGGCAAGGTGGTCCTGGCGGCCTCCGCCGAGTTCGTCAATTCGGCGGCAGCCCTTCCGGCCTTCCAGACTACCTACGGCTTCACGTTGAAGCCGGACCAGCTGATCACCCTCTCTGGTGGCGATACGGCGGCAACCATCGCGGCCGCCGCCAACCAGACCAGCGGCGCCAATGCTGCCATGGTCTACGGCACCGACGGGGGCATCGCGCCATCGGGCCTCGTGGTGCTGACTGACGACAAGGGCGTGCAGCCGGTCTATCAGCCGGCGCCGATCATCCGCGAATCCGTGCTGAAGGAGCATCCCGAGATCGAAACGCTGCTGAAGCCGGTCTTCGCCAAGCTCGATCTCGTCACGCTGCAGGAGCTGAACGGCCGCGTGCAGGTCGGCGGCGAGCCGGTCAAGGGCGTCGCCGAGGACTTTTTGAAGAAGAACGGGTTTTTGAAATAGCGACGCGTCGATAGCGACGTCAGGGCGAGGCGCCTTATGGCCCCGCGTTTCGATAAGCTCGGCGTGGTCATCGCTGCACTCGCTGCTTACGCCGCGTTTCTCGCGCCGTTCGCCACCTTCCGCGCCAACCGCATCGTTCCCGGCCAGGCACGCTCTATCGTCGAGGCGCTGCCGCAGGCGATAGGGCCGTTGCTGCTCGCAATCGTTGTCGCGGCGGCAATCATCGCACTCCTCAAAACGCCGCTCGTCTTGCGCCTTGCAGTGAGCGTCGTGACGCTTGTCGCGCTGGCGCTGCTCATCGGCGTCGCCGGCACATTCCTCACTCCAGCCGGCAATACCTTTGCTCGGGTCTCGCCGGCATCCGGCTTCTGGATTCTCATCTTCGCCTTCACGCTGTTGCTCGCCGACGTGCTGACCCGGCTCAACCTGTCGCCCTCGGCGCGCGTCGGCGTGCTTGTCGTTGCGGCGCTGGCCATCGGCTTGCTGCTGATTTCGGGACGCTGGGACAGCCTCTCGATCCTCAAGGAATACTCCAACCGCGCCGACAGCTTTTGGGCCGAAGGCTCCAAGCATGTGACCCTTGCTCTCGGCTCGTTGCTTGCCGCCGTGATCGTCGGCCTGCCGCTCGGCATCCTGTGCCACCGTGTCGAGAGCCTGCGGGCCGGCGTCCTCAACGTCTTGAACATCATCCAGACCATTCCCTCGATCGCGCTGTTCGGGCTGCTGATCGCGCCGCTTGGCTGGGTCGCGGCCCACGTTCCGGGGGCCGCCGCGCTCGGTATCAGGGGCATCGGCACGGCGCCCGCCTTCGTCGCCCTGTTCCTCTATTCGCTGCTGCCGGTGGTGGCCAACACCGTGGTCGGCCTTGCCGGCGTGCCGCGTGCCGCCAATGACGCGGCGCGGGGCATGGGCATGACGGACCGCCAGCGCCTGTTCGGTGTGGAGTTTCCGCTGGCCTTTCCGGTGATCCTCACCGGCATCCGCATTGTGCTGGTGCAGAATATAGGCCTTGCCACCATCGCCGCGCTGATCGGCGGCGGCGGTTTCGGCGTGTTCGTCTTCCAGGGGGTCGGCCAGACGGCGATGGACCTGGTGCTGCTTGGCGCAGTGCCGACCGTGGCACTCGCCTTTGCCGCCGCCATCATCCTCGACGCCGTGATCGAAATGACCGCCACCAAGCGCAGGGTTGAAACGGCATGATCGAAATCGAAGGCATCACCAAGCGCTATGACGCGACCACTGTCGTCGACGACGTCTCGATGGTCGTCGAGCCGCGCACGGTCTGTGTCATTGTCGGCACCTCGGGCTCCGGCAAGACGACTCTGCTGCGCATGATCAACCGGCTGGTCGAACCGACCGCCGGCGTCATCAAGCTCGATGGTGCCGACAATCGATCGGTGCCGGGGTACGAACTGCGCCGCAGCATCGGCTACGCCATCCAGGGCCACGGCCTGTTTCCGCATCGCACGGTGGCGCAGAACATCGCTACCGTGCCGGTGCTGCTTGGCTGGGACAAGGCGCGCATCAAGTCCCGCGTCGACGAGCTGATGACGCTCTACCAACTCGACCCCCAGGAATTTGGGCCGCGCTACCCGCATGAACTGTCCGGCGGCCAGCAGCAGCGCGTCGGCGTTGCCCGCGCGCTCGCCGCCGAACCCAACGTGCTGTTGATGGACGAGCCGTTCGGCGCACTCGACCCGATCATCCGTACCAAAGCGCAAGAAGATCTGCTGGCAATCCAGAAGCGCTTCGGCACCACCATCATCCTCGTCACTCATGACATGGAGGAGGCCGTGCACATGGGGGACAAGATCGCGGTGATGGATGCCGGCAAGCTCGTGCAATATGCAAGGCCGGCGGAGATCCTGGCGAACCCAGCCAGCAGCTTTGTCGAAACCCTGGTCGGAGCCAGCGAAAAACCATTCAGGCTACTGTCGCTGGGGCGGGTACGCGATGCGGTGGAGCAGGGCGGCGCCGAAGGCGAGGCGATCCCCGGCGACGCCAGCCAGCGTGACGCGCTCGCGGAACTTCTCTGGTCCGGCAGGCCGGCGCTGCCGGTGAAGGGTGCCGACGGCAAGCCGATCGGCCGCGTCACCGTCGACGGACTGATCAAGCGCGCGGCGAGGCCGGCATGAAGGCCTGGCTGCCGCTGCTGCTCAGGCTTGCGCTGGTGGTGTTGCTTGTTGCCTTCATCACCAGTCCGGGGTGGTTCGAGCCGTTGCTGAAGCCGCTGACCGAAAACAACGCTCCCGTAATCTACAATCAGGGCAGCCTGCTGACGCTGACGCTGCTGCATCTGCGCACCGTGTTGATCGCGACCGTCGCCGCCACCATCGTCGCGGTGGCGCTCGCCATCCTCGTCACCCGGCCGGCTGGCGTCGAATTTCTGCCGTTGTCGCGCAGCCTGGTCAACATCGGCCAGACCTTTCCGCCCGTGGCGGTGCTGGCGCTCGCCGTGCCGGCAGTCGGCTTCGGCGAGAAGCCGACGCTGATCGCGCTGTTTCTCTATGGACTGCTGCCTATCTTCGAGAACGCACTGACCGGGTTGACGACGCTGCCGGCTAACGTCGTCGAGGCGGCGCGTGGCGCCGGCATGACCGGCTGGCAAAGGCTCACCAAGGTCGAGTTGCCGCTCAGTGCACCGATCATCCTTGGCGGCATAAGGCTCTCCGTGGTGATCAGCCTGGCCACGGCCACCATCGGCTCGACGGTGGCCGCCAAGACACTCGGTGAGGTGATCATCGCCGGCCTGCTATCCAACAATCTCGCCTTCATCCTGCAGGGCGGCCTGATCGTGGCGGCCCTTGCCGTGCTGATCTATGACGGACTGTCGGCGGTAGAGCGCTACACGGCGCGCCGGATGGGTCGCGAAGCGGAATGATCCTCGGGGAGACGGAGGTCTTGCCTCGGATGGTTCCCTAGCGTGATTTCAATCGATCTAAATCGAAGGCCCTTTCGGCTCTGCCGTCGCGGGTTTTGCCTTTTGGACGAAAGCCGGGCAAAAACTGAACAATATCTTGACGTTCGCGGCCCTGTTTCGCATACACCGATGCGAAGAGGCGGATTCCGCGCGCGGAATCCGGTCTTTGTCTCAACGGCCCAGGGAGGGGTTCTTTTGGGCCAACAATCGAGGAAAATTCGGCAATGACCATTATTTCCGCCGTCATCGCCTGCGGCCTGCTTTCAATCCTATACGCCATCTGGGCGACACGTTCGGTCCTCGCGGCCGATCAGGGCAATGCACGCATGCAGGAAATCTCCGCCGCCATCCGCGAAGGCGCCCAGGCCTATCTGGCGCGCCAATACACCACCATCGCCATCGTCGGCGTGGTCGTGCTCGTGCTCGCCTGGTGGCTGCTGTCGATCACCGCCGCCATCGGCTTCCTGATCGGCGCCGTTCTGTCGGGTGCCGCCGGCTTCATCGGCATGCATGTTTCGGTGCGGGCCAATGTACGCACCGCGCAAGCGGCTTCCAACAGCCTCGCCGCCGGCCTCGACATCGCTTTCAAGTCGGGCGCCATCACCGGCATGCTGGTGGCCGGCCTCGCTCTGCTGGGCGTTTCCATCTATTATCTCGTCCTGACCCATTTCATGGGTCTTCAGCCAAACGATCGTATCGTCATCGATTCGTTGGTCTCGCTCGGCTTCGGCGCCTCGCTGATCTCGATCTTCGCCCGTCTCGGCGGCGGCATCTTCACCAAGGGTGCCGATGTCGGCGGCGATCTGGTCGGCAAGGTCGAAGCCGGTATTCCGGAGGATGATCCGCGCAACCCGGCCACCATCGCCGACAATGTCGGCGACAATGTCGGCGATTGCGCCGGCATGGCCGCCGACCTGTTCGAAACCTATGCGGTGACGGTTGTCGCCACCATGGTTCTGGCCGCCATTTTCTTCGGCGGCACCGCTGTCCTCGGTGCGGCGATGCTGTATCCGCTCGCCATCTGCGGCGCCTGTATCCTGACCTCGATCGTCGGCACCTTCTTCGTCAAGCTCGGCTCCAACGGCTCGATCATGGGCGCGCTCTACAAGGGCCTGATCGTGACCGGCCTGCTGTCGATCGTCGGCCTCGGCGTCGCCACCTCGGCCACGCTCGGCTGGGGCGAGGTCGGCACCGTCGCCGGCATGACGATCACCGGCAAGAACCTGTTTATCTGCGGCCTGATCGGCCTCGTGGTGACCGGGTTGATCGTGGTGATCACCGAGTACTACACCGGCACCAACAAGCGCCCGGTCAACTCCATCGCCCAGGCGTCGGTGACCGGCCACGGCACCAACGTCATCCAGGGCCTCGCGGTCTCGCTGGAATCGACGGCACTTCCGGCAATCGTCATCGTCGGCGGCATCATCGCCACCTACCAGCTCGGCGGCTTGTTCGGCACGGCGATCGCCGTCACCACCATGCTCGGCCTCGCCGGCATGATCGTGGCGCTCGACGCCTTCGGCCCGGTCACCGACAATGCCGGCGGCATTGCCGAAATGGCGGGCCTTCCCAAGGAAGTGCGCCACTCCACCGACGCGCTCGACGCGGTCGGCAACACCACCAAGGCGGTAACCAAGGGCTACGCCATCGGTTCGGCCGGCCTCGGCGCGCTGGTGCTTTTCGCGGCCTACTCGAACGACCTGAAGTTCTTTGCCGCCAATGGCGACAAATATCCCTACTTCCAGGGCATGGGCGAAATCTCCTTCGATCTCTCCAACCCTTACGTCGTCGCCGGCCTGATCTTCGGTGGCCTGATCCCCTATCTGTTCGGCGGCATCGCCATGACGGCGGTCGGCCGCGCGGCGGGCGCCATCGTCGAGGAGGTGCGCAAGCAGTTCCGCGAGGATCCGGGCATCATGGCCGGCACGTCCAAGCCGAACTATGCGCGTGCGGTCGATCTCCTGACCAAGGCGGCGATCCGGGAGATGATCATCCCGTCGCTGCTGCCTGTGCTGGCGCCGCTCGTCGTCTATTTCGGCGTGCTGCTGATCTCGGGCTCGAAGGCGTCCGCCTTCGCCGCGCTCGGCGCCTCGCTGCTCGGCGTCATCGTCAATGGCCTGTTCGTCGCCATCTCGATGACCTCGGGCGGCGGCGCCTGGGACAACGCCAAGAAGTCGTTCGAGGACGGGTTCACCGACAAGGACGGCGTCAAGCACCTCAAGGGCTCCGAGGCACACAAGGCTTCGGTGACCGGCGACACCGTCGGTGATCCCTACAAGGACACCGCCGGCCCGGCGGTCAACCCGGCGATCAAGATCACCAACATCGTGGCGCTCCTGTTGCTGGCCGTGCTCGCGCACGGCTGAGCGGGAGCGGTTGAAAAAACCCGCGGGGAGCGATCCCCGCGGGTTTTTTCATGTCAGCTGACTGGTCGCTTGGTCCGGCATCTGGGCGCCGCGTGCGCGACAGCCGCTATTCTCCGGTTTCTTCCCGCTTGCTGCCTCTGCGGTACATAGCCAACAGATCATCCACGGTCGGCTCCCGTTCAGGCATGGGCGGCAGGCCGCGTACCTTTCGAAGCATGGAGACAAAAGCACCGCGTTGGTATTTGCGGCGAAACTCGACGGATCTCGGATGAACGCCGCATGCAGCCCAAACCCTGCGTTTCAGATAACTGGATTTCTTCAGGCGAGACGGCACCGCCGCCGCGGCAAGAACGTTGACACGCAGGTCGTCCGGTATGCGCATGCGGTCGATGAGTTCCTCCTGCTCCATTGCCGTGTCTTCGAGATAACTGCCGCTGCGCTGGCCGGAGAAGATACTCAGCACCGTCAGGTGCGGCATGGTCGCGATCACGGCTCCCTTTCGCCAGGCCCGGAAGAGCCAGTCCTGCGAACTTTCGCATGAGCATTCGCTGGCAGGCCGCCAGGGGCCGAGCCAGTCCAGCGACGCCCGCCTGACCACCTGTGCCGATCCGTATCCGGCCGTGACGACGGGATCGTAAAAACCGTCTTTGCCCATTCCGTAAATCGAGGTCTTGAGAGCATCGTCTCTCGTCCGCACCGGTTCGATGATGGCGCCACGAGCGATGACGACATCCGCGCCGGTCGCATCGATCCATCCCGTGGTTGCCGCCAGATGATCCGGAAACCAGAGGTCGTCGTGATTGAGCACGGCGACAAGCCGGCCGCGCGCCCTGGCAAAACCGATATTATTGGGGCCGGATTGCTCGCCGAAATTGACGGGCAGGTCGATATAGAAGATGCGCGGATCGGCGAATTCGGCGATGATCGCCGGTGTCTCAGGGCGACAGTCGTCGCCGATCACCAGAATTTCAAAATCCTGCAGCGTCTGGCGCAAGACGCTGAACAGCGTCTGTCGCAAGGCTGCGGGACGATTGTGGGTGGCGATCACCACCGAGACGAGCGGCACGCGCTGCCCTGTTGCATCGAACAAGCGCGATCCTTCCACGCTACACCAGCTTGTAGGGGATTTGTTCGGTGTCCGGTGGCAGGCGCCAATGGTCGGGCGCGTCGTAGGCATAGGCCTTGTCGACGAGATTGAGCAGCAGGGCGATCTCCGGCCCGAGTGCCGTCACGCCGTGCCACACGCCTGGCGGGATTATGACGATCGCCGGCCGCAACGCGCCGAGTATCTTGTGCCACACCGTGCCGAAACTGGGCGAAGCCTTCCGGCCGTCATAGAGCGATATGCGGACGCTGCCGGCACAGCAGAAGAGCCGATCCAGCGTCACCCTGTGCGCATGCCAGCCGGTTACCGCGCCTGGATACATCGTGCGTTGAAACACCTGGCCGACAGGCGATGGATCAAGTCCCCACTCATCCCGAAAGACCTCGGTCAGATAGCCGTTGGATGTAGCGACCGGCCTGATTTCCTTGATTGTGACGCCATCGATCGACGGCAGATCGATGGCAAGCCAGTCTGATGTCACCGTCTGCCGGTCGGGTGTCCCGGTCGCCATCCAGCCAACCGGCATCGCATGGTCGTCACTGCTCATGTCCAAATCCCCCAGCCTGACGGTTTGATATGGGTTTGCCCCATCACTGGCAAGCCGGGCCCCGTTAACAAAAACCCGTGGGATCGCTCCCACGGGTTTTTGGTCGCCTGAGACATTTCTGTTCCCCAAAGTCAGGGAAGCAGCAGGATTCTAGGGATCAGGGGGTGCCGCCGCCGGGAATGCCGGGCGCCAGCTTGCTGGCTCCGTTGATGATCTGGCTGAGGAAGTTCTGGTCCTTGCCGCCGGTTGGCGTGGTGCGCGAAATGAAGTCGAAGATCTTGCCGTCCTTCAAGCCGTAATTGGCGATCTGGGTGACGCGGCTGTCCGGGCCGAAATAGACCGCCAGCACTTTCTGGTCGACCAGCCTCGGCTTGTCGAACGCGACGTAGCGCTTGCGCGTCTGCGAAATATAGTAAAACGCCTCATTGTCGAAAGTCGCCGTGGTCGACGGCGTGCCGAGTGCAAGGAGCACCTGCTCGCGGCTGGAACCGACCGGCACGGAATCGATCGCCTGCTGATCGAGGACATAGCCTTGCGTGAACGTCTCGCTCGGACTGAGGTCGCCGATCATCTTGT
The DNA here is from genome assembly GCF_006658535.1 of Mesorhizobium sp. B2-4-13. Classification (NCBI taxonomy): domain Bacteria; kingdom Pseudomonadati; phylum Pseudomonadota; class Alphaproteobacteria; order Hyphomicrobiales; family Phyllobacteriaceae; genus Mesorhizobium; species Mesorhizobium sp. B2-4-13. Next base: position 182,438 of record NZ_VFVB01000006.1, read on the forward strand.
TGGTGTGGCATGCCGACAGCGCCGCTACGATAGCCAGCAGCGAGATCGCGCCGGCAGCCCTGGAATTGAAACCCGACTTGAAATTCAGCGCGCGCAACAACAATTCTCCATTATATCGCCGCAACTTGCGCTGGGCCGCAAAACCGGTAAACCAGCTTGCTTGCCGATGCAACAAGGCCAATTCAACAAACGGTCCCCGGAGACCATCCCCATGTTCCAGCGCCTTTTTGGCCGCGAACGCCACGCCAACCGCGCCATCACCGACGCGCTTTACGCACAAATCGTGGCGGCGGCGCGGCAGACTGTTTTTTATTCCCACTGGAATGTGCCGGACACGCCGCTTGGCCGTTTCGAGATGCTTTCGTTGCACATGTTCCTGGTCCAGCACCGCTTGCGCGGCGAGGACGGTGTGGCGCAGGAGATCGCGCAGGTGCTGATCGACGAATTCTTTCTCGACGTCGATCATTCGCTGCGGGAACTGGGCATTGGCGACGTGGGTGTGCCAAAACGCATGAAGAAGCTGGCGAAGATGTTCTATGGCCGCACCGCCGCCTATGATGATGCGCTGGAACGAAACGACCATGGCGGTCTGACCGCGGCACTTGCCCGCAATGTCCGTCCCGACGCCGGCGGCTGGCCGGAAGCGTCACGTTTGGCCGGGTATGTCGCCGACGCCAGCCGGCAACTGAGTGCGCAGCCGACCGACTCGATCGTTGTCGGCACTATGGCGTTTCCTGTAGCCAACGGAGGCTGATCGATGAAACACGCGGATATGCAAAGTCCGGTATCCTTTTTCGCCAATGTCGCGCGTCTGCCGCACAAAGGGCTGCCGGTTGTGATCGAGGCCGATGTCGCGCAGCGTGCGGCACTTGCCGAGGCCCATGGGCTGCTGTCGGTCGAAGCCTATCGCGCCGAACTGCTGGTTGCGTCATGGAAGCGCAACGGCGTTAAGGTCAGCGGCCGTGTCGAGGCGGACATTACCCAGGCCTGCATCGTCACGCTCGACCCCATCGGAGCGCATGTTGAAGAGCCGTTCGAGGCTCTGCTCTTGCCCGAGGACTCCAAACTCGGACGGCAGGGATTCGAAGGTGGCGGCGAAATCGTGCTCGACGCCGACGGACCCGACAGTCCTGAGACATTTTCGGGCGACACCATCGATGTCGGGGCACTTGCCGAACAGTTCTTCGGTTTGGCCATCGATCCGTATCCGCGCAAGCCCGGCGCCTCGATCGGCATCGATGACGACACCGGACCGGCCGAGAATGAATTTCAGCAAAAACTGCGATCCTTGCTGCGAAAATCCTGAAAACCTCGCTCGCGACGGAAAAGTCGGTTGTGCGACAGCCTAAAACCGCTATTTTCGCCGAACCTTTGCGATCACTAAAACGACTTGCCGCCTAACCGTGAGATGAATACCGCGTGATCAGGATTTCCATCGATGCCATGGGCGGCGATCACGGACCAGCCGTGGTCATTCCGGCGCTCATGACGGTCGCGACCCGCCGTCCCGACATCCGGTTCGTCATCTACGGACGTGAGGAAGTGGTGCGCCCGGAACTCGCCAAATTCCCCAAATTGGCCGAGGTCAGCGAGTTCTTCCACTGCGAGATCGCGGTCAGGATGGATGACAAGCCGAGCCAGGCGCTGCGCCATGGCCGCTGGAAATCGTCGATGTGGAAGGCGGTCGAGGCGGTGAAGTCGGGCGCCGCGGATGCATGCATCTCCGCCGGCAATACCGGCGCGCTGATGGCGATGTCCAAATTCTGCCTGCGCACCATGGCGACCATCGACCGCCCGGCGATCGCGGCATTATGGCCGACATTGCGCGGCGAAAGCGTGGTTCTGGACGTCGGCGCCACCATCGGCGCCGACGCGCACCAACTCATCGACTTTGCCATTCTCGGCACCGGCATGGCGCGTTCCGTGTTCGGCATCGGCCGACCCACGGTAGGCCTGCTCAATGTCGGCGTGGAGGAGATCAAGGGCCAGGAAGAGGTCAAGGAGGCGGGACGCATGTTGCGCGAAGCCAATATGGCCTCGATGAATTACCAGGGCTTTGTCGAAGGCGACGATATCGGCAAGGGTACGGTCGACGTCGTGGTGACGGAAGGCTTTGCCGGCAATATTGCTCTCAAGACGGCGGAAGGCACCGCGCGCCAGATAGCTGGCTATCTGCGCGCCGCGATGAGCCGCACCCTGATGGCCAAGATCGGCTATGTCTTCGCCAAGGGCGCCTTCGACCGCCTGCGCGAAAAGATGGATGTCGGCCGCTCCAATGGCGGCGTCTTCCTGGGGCTGAACGGCATCGTCGTCAAAAGCCATGGCGGTGCCGACTCGGACGGTTTCGCCGCGGCGATCGAACTCGGCTATGACATGGTGCGCAACAATCTGCTTGATCGCATCGAGGCCGACCTCGACCTGTTTCATGCGCGCAACCCGCATGCCCTGACATCAAGGAAATCCGACGTCGTTACCGACGCAAGGGAATAGGAAAGAATTTTGATCAGATCAGTTGTGCGCGGCACGGGCGCCGCGCTGCCCCGCCGCATCATGAAGAATGCCGATTTTGAAGGTATGGTCGAGACCTCCGACGAGTGGATCGCTCAGCGCACCGGCATCCGCCAGCGCCATATCGCGGCTGATGACGAGACGACGGCTTCGCTGGGCGAGGCCGCGGCGCGTGCCGCCCTTGCCGATGCGGGATTGACCCCGGGCGATATCGATCTGGTCGTACTGGCGACCTCGACCCCCAACAACACGTTCCCGGCTACCGCGGTCGAGATCCAGAACCGGCTCGGCATGCAGCACGGTTTTGCCTTCGACATGCAGGCGGTATGCTCGGGTTTCGTCTATGCGGTGACGACAGCCGATCTCTACATCCGCGGTGGCCTTGCAAAGCGCGTGCTGGTGATAGGCTCGGAGACCTTCTCACGCATCCTCGACTGGAGCGATCGCTCGACCTGCGTGCTGTTCGGCGATGGCGCCGGTGCGGTCGTTCTGGAAGCCGGTGAGGGGGCCGGCACGATCGCCGATCGCGGCGTCCTGGCGGCCAGCCTGCGTTCCGACGGCTCGCACAAGGAAAAGCTTTTCGTCGACGGCGGACCGTCGACGACGGGCACGGTCGGTCATCTGCGCATGGAGGGACGCGAGGTCTTCAAGCACGCGGTCGGCATGATCACCGATGTCATCGAGGCGACCTTCTCGGCCGCCGGTATTACCGCCGACGATCTCGACTGGTTCGTGCCTCACCAGGCCAATAAACGGATTATTGACGCTTCGGCCAAAAAGCTCGGGATAGCTGAGCAAAAGGTGGTGGTGACCGTCGATTTGCACGGTAACACCTCGGCTGCTTCCGTACCGCTGGCGCTGTCGGTGGCCGTCGCCGACGGCCGCATCAAGAAGGGAGATCTGGTGCTCCTGGAGGCGATGGGCGGCGGCTTCACCTGGGGCGCCGTTCTGGTTCGCTGGTAAGTGCAGAACGGTCCGGTTTCGGTCCTTGACCTTGCCGGATCAATTACTTAGGCTCTGCCGTTGTTGTGCCGATTTTATGTTTGAGCTGATGGGACGGTCGCATGGGGGGAAAGACACTTACGCGCGCCGACCTTGCCGAGGCCGTCTACCGAAAGGTCGGTCTGTCGCGCACTGAATCCGCCGAACTCGTCGAGGCGGTGCTGGATGAAATCTGCGAAGCGATCGTGCGCGGCGAGACGGTGAAGCTGTCGTCTTTCGCGACATTTCATGTCCGCTCCAAAAATGAGCGGATCGGGCGCAATCCCAAGACCGGGGAGGAAGTACCGATCCTGCCGCGCCGGGTGATGACCTTCAAATCGTCCAACGTCCTGAAGAACCGCATCCTGCGTTCCCACCAGAACAGCAAGGCCAAGGGCGGCAAATAGCCTCCATTGCACGGTTGAAAACCGGCTCCGCGACAACGGCGGACTTGAATATTGCTTCACAAACCGCTGAAATAAGGCCCGATTCGGCAGCATGGCCGGATGGGTGTTCTGGCTTATGATCGATTCCGCACCTGCGGAACAAGCTCTTCTCATTGTTGAGCGGGATCTCGTCGGAGCACCGTTCCGGGCTACACGCCAGCGTGAGGATTTCGCCCATGGACAAGAGCCCTGACGCCTTCCGCACCATCAGCGAGGTCGCTGAAGATCTCGACCTGCCACAGCATGTGCTGCGTTTCTGGGAGACGCGCTTCAACCAGATCAAGCCGATGAAGCGCGGCGGCGGCCGCCGCTACTACCGGCCGCAGGATGTCGAACTGATCAAGGGCATCCGCCATATGCTCTATGACCAGGGCTACACCATCAAGGGCGTGCAAAAGCTGCTGCGGGAAAACGGCAATCATTTCCTGGTCGCCATCGGCAATGGCGACATGGCCGCCGTCGAGGCGATCTCGCAGCGCAAGCAGGCCGATCAGGTGCCGCTGACGCCGGCAGCCCAACCGCGCGGCGGAGATGACGAACTGGTTGGCCAGCCAAGGGTCAAGCCCAGCCGCCGCTTTTTCGGCCTGGGCAAGGGCGACGAGGAAGGTCCGGTTGCGCCGGACGCGTCGAAGCTCTCGCGTGACAACCGCGCGCTGCTGCAGGAAGCGCTGTTTGACCTCCTGGAATGCAAGCGACTGCTCGACCAGGTGCGCTGACCGCCGCGAAGCGCTTTAAAGCCTCGAAACTGGAACTCGCTTTGGGGTGAGGCGTTACGTTTCCTTCTGCAAGACAAGGAAACGCATGATGGCATCATTTTCGACCCTTTCGGACATCGACCTCGAAAAGCAGGTCGCGGCTCTCTCGAGGGAACTCGCCGCGTTGCGCAAGGCAGTGTCGAAGCGGGGTGGCGCTTACTATGAAGACGGCCGTGATGCTGCTCTTGATACGTATTCGGATCTTGCGGAGCGTCTGCGCGATGCCATGCCGGCAATCCGCAAACAGGGCAGGGTGATCGAGAAATCGGCACGCGAACATCCGGCGGCGGCCGCAGCGGTCGGCCTTGTCGTACTCGGTCTGGTCGCCAGCCTGCTGTTCAGCCGGCGCTGACTGCTACCCAAGAATTTCCAGAGAGAAAATGGCGGCTCGCCCTCCGGCGCGGCCGCTATTCCCATTGACGTCAGCGGTTTGCGATACCGCTCCGGAATCTGGCCGAAGCGCGTCGGCGTAGAGGCGCACGGCACCGCTGTGCTGTGGGTGCAGAAAGGCGGATCGATCGATCCGCCACAGCCGCTTGATTCCGCGGCGATCGCCGGGTTTGTCCAGTAGTCCCGGCCTGGCATTGTGACCAGGAGAAAACCAGCCTTGGACAAGAAGCCAGGGCTGGTCTTCTCGTTGCGGTGCTTAGGCCTTGTTGCCCATCTTTTTCATGTGATGATGGTGGTGGCGATGATGGTGACGGTGATGATGGTGGTGACGATGGTGACGATGGTGATGATGCTTTGCCATTGAGGCCGCGTCCGCGCTTGTCGCGCCGACCACCGGCACCGCGAAAGCCATTGCAGCTGCAAGCCCGAGGGCCGAGAGGAGGGATTTCTTCATTGGATCGTTTCCTTTTTCGCAAGCAGGTATCGATCGGGCCGATATCCCGACCGCCGCGAACGGAATTACGCTCCTGAATTTTTTCGTCAGTATTTCCCGATTGTAGAATCTTGTTTCTGAACTGTTTCCCAGGAACCGGCTTCCTGCCCCATGATCGCCAGGGCCGAAGCCGGCTGCTTTGGCTTACATGGGCGGGATCACACCATTGTTTCCGACCACGACGCGGCTGGAACTCAGCGTGCCGTCCGCCTCGCGCTGAGCGGTAACGAAGACCGTCGCACTTGGTTCGAGATCGGTCGGGGCGGCCGGCGCGAAAGTCACGACAGGCGTTCCGTCGGGGATCGAGATATTCTTCGTCTGCCCATTGTCATAGGTCAGCGTCACGGCACGCCCGTTTATGTCGGTGACGTCCGCGACGGTGCCGTTGGTCATGCGGCTGTTCGGCTCCAGGTCCCAAGGGCGATCACCCTCTCCAGTGCCTTTCAAGGCCGCTGGAAAGACCACCACTTCCAGCGCGCCGCTGCCGCCGTCAGCCTTGGAGACGGAGGCGATGCCGACGAAATCGCCCTGCTTAATGTCTTTTACCGATGCGTTGGCGACGCCTGAAAGCTTCCAGCCGTCTTTCAGCTTGATCGCGGCCGTGTCGCCTTGACGGGTTTTCACGGTCAGCAGCGACGGCTCGAAACTGACCACCGTGCCGCGCACGCGCAATGTGTCCGCCGCGTGCGCGCTGGCCACACCGATGCCGGAAAGCATGGAAATGGTGCCGAGCACGAGGAGAGGTGTCTTGAGGTTCATTGGAGTATCCTTTTGGGAAAGGCTGACCGGAAGGAATGGTTTCACGCCAGCGACGTCGAGATAACGAACGGGTGGGGCGAAACTGCCGGGCAAAACCCGCTCGCGCGTTCAAAACAACTTGATCGGGACAGGGCGTGGCAGCCCCATGGGCATCCGGGTCACGATGCCGTGACGGCCAGATTGGCGCTTGGCAAATCGCTGGCGAGAGGGCATCTTCCTGCTCGTCTCAGGCAACATCCCATTTTGATCAAACGCTTTCAGCCAACGGAGTTGCCAATGCCCAACAATGCAAAAAGCCACGCCCCCTCCGAACCATTAGCCAACGAGATCGGACCGGACTACAACGCCCTCAGGGCAATGCGGGAAACGCGCGGGTACAGCCTCGAAGCGCTTTCGCTGACCTGCGGCCTCTCGGTCGAAGAAATCGAGGATATCGAGAGCGGCCGGGCGGCCGACCCGGCGAAGCTGCGTCGTATTGCGTCCGCGCTTCGTCTGCCGCAGGAAGCTCCTATTGCTTCCGCCGTACCGACGCTGGCCGCACAAGGCCGGCCTCAGGCATAGAATCGGCGCCAGGCATGCGCGAGAAACCCGCCAAGGTCCGCTTGGCGGGTTTCTTGTGGATGCCATGGCGTTCGCCTGCAGGCCGGGCTTGCCGATTTGCAGAACTTGCCGGTTTGCAGATCGCACGTGTCCATATGCGCGGTATCCATCCGCGCCAAACGCATCCGCCGTGCAGGGGGGCTGAACCGTGAGTTTTTCGACATGAGCCTGGATTCCGTCGGTGCCTTCTTCGCGGCTCGCGCGCCTGATATCGAGGTCGTCGTCACGCAATCAAGTTCGGCGACGGTGGCGCTGGCGGCGGAGGCGCATGGTGTGTTGCCGGCGCAGATCGCCAAGACGATCTGTCTTCGCGTCGGCGAGCGCACCATGCTGGTCGTGACCAGCGGCATCGCCAGGCTCGACAACCGCAAGTTCAAGGACCAGTTCGGCGGCAAGCCGCGCATGCTGGACGCGCAAGAGGTTGTCGCTGCCACGAGCCATCCGGTCGGCGGCGTCTGCCCGTTCGGCCTGCCGTCGCCGCTGCCGGTTTATTGCGACGTCTCGCTGCGCCAATTCGACGAAGTCGTCCCCGCCGCCGGCGCCACCAATGCCGCTGTCCGGATTGTACCACAGCGCATGGCCGATCTTACCGGTGCCGAGTGGGTCGATGTGTGCCAAGCGTAGTAGCCGGAGCTTGAGCCGGACAAAGCGGGCGATTCGACAATCGAGTGATGCGGCAGGGCGGACTTTTGGGGACAAGTCCTGCTTCGAAATGGTCGGAGTGGCCGGATTCGAACCGACGACCCCTTGACCCCCAGTCAAGTGCGCTACCGGGCTGCGCTACACTCCGGACCGGTCGCGATGTATCGTGATAACCCGGCTCGGGTCAACCGAAATTCGGCGTTAATCGTACCGGTTCCGATGTGATGGCTGGTGGACCCGGCAATACCGGCCGCAATAGCCGCTGATGGCGGTATTCGAGCGCTATGGCGCCCCAGATCAAGCCGAGCAGCAGATACATATGGCGCCAGTGGTCGATGTCGATGAAGGTGCCGAGCCCGACATTGCCGATGAAGGCGACGTAGGCGCATAGGAGGTAAGGCTGCCACGGCCGGTCGCGCAGCAGGATGCGGAATCCGGCTGAGATCGTCCAGATGACCAGCGTCAGGAACGAGACGAAGCCGAGCCAGCCATAGTCCATCAGCATCTTCAGCCAGATGTCGTGTGTGTCCTCGCCGAAGATCGTGCCGAAGACCAGCGGCCCGATGCCGAATGGGTGCTCCATCGCCATCTGAAAACCGAGCGTGTAGCGGGCGAAGCGGCCCAGGCGTGCGGTGTCGTAGCTCTGTTCCAGATGCGCGCGGCTGGAGAACATCTCCGACACACCGGGCAGTTGCAAGATGATGATGATTGCGATGGCCAGCAGCGACAGCGCGGCGATCGTCATGATCACCACCCGGAGCCGGAACATGCCGCTGGCGCTCTGCAGGAACAGGCAGCCGGTGAGCAGGATGGCCGAGACCGCGAACATGCCCCAGGCACCACGCGAGAAGGAGAAGAAAATGCCGGCGCTGATGATCAGCAGCGGCACAGCCAGCAGCGGCATACGCGTGACTGGGCCCGTCAGCAGCAAATAAAGCAGATAGATGCCGGGCAGCACCAGGAACGGCCCGAACACATTCGGGTCCTGGAAGGCGCCGGCGGCGCGGTCGTATTTGGTGAAAATTTCGGCACCGGGGAAGGCGTGGAAATAGCCCGCTATGCCAAGCAGCGACGTCGCCACCGCCGAAACGACATAGGCATTGAAGATCAGCCGGTAGAGGTTCGGCTGCGTGGCCGTAACCGATGCGAAAAACACCGCGCTGAAAGCGAGAAACAGCGACACGGCAAGATAAAGCGGGGTGTTGGCGAGATCCGCCATCTGCGTCATGGAAATCATGCCGCCGATGTTCATCGTCACCAGCAGCACCAGAAGCGGCATGGCCGCGCGCGACATCCTCAGGCCGAACAGCGCCCAGATGGCGATCAGCGCGGCCATGTAGATTTCGTAAGGCGCCGGCTCGCTGATGACGAAGCCGGACAGAAGAATGCCGAGCACGACCGCGCTCGAGGAGATCAGCGTGATCAGCTTGGCGTTGACCGCCGCGCGCGGCAGATCATGGCTGATCGCGCTCAATAGGCGTTTTCCGTGTTCAAGAGCCGGACCGGCGTCAGGAACAGGATCCGCAGGTCGAAAAGCAGCGACCAGTTCTCGATGTAGTAGAGGTCGTATTCCGTCCGCATGCGGATCTTTTCATTGGTGTCCATCTCGCCGCGCCAGCCATTGATCTGCGCCCAGCCGGTGACCCCGGGCTTGACCTTGTGGCGCGCGAAATAGCCGTCGACCACCTCGTTGTAGAGCAGGTTGTGCGACTGCGCGGCAATGGCGTGCGGGCGCGGACCGATGAGCGACAGTGAGCCCAGCAGCGAGTTGAAGAACTGCGGCAGTTCGTCGATAGAGGTCTTGCGGATGAAGCGGCCGACACGGGTGACGCGCGGATCGTTCTTGGTCACCGTCTGCTTGGCGGTCGGATCCGACCGGTCGGTGTACATGGAGCGGAACTTGTAGACCTCGATGATCTCGTTGTTGAAGCCATGCCGCTTCTGCTTGAACAGCACCGGTCCCTTGCTGTCGAGCTTGATGGCGATCGCGGCGGCCAGCATCACAGGCGAGAACACGACGATGCCGATGAGGCTGAAGATGATGTCGAAGGCGCGCTTGGCGACCGAATCCCAATCGTTGATCGGCTTGTCGAAGATGTCGAGCATCGGTACTGAACCGATGTAAGAATAGGCGCGCGGACGGAATTGCAGCGCGTTGGAATGCGCCGACAGCCGGATGTCGACCGGCAGCACCCACAGTTTCTTCAGCAATTGCAGCACGCGCGATTCGGCGGTTAGCGGCAACGACACGATCAGCATGTCGATGCGGGCAATGCGGGCGAATTCGATCAGTTCCGAAATCGTGCCGAGCTTGGGATAACCGGCGACGAGGGACGGCGAACGCTTGTCGTTGCGATCGTCGAAGATGCCGCAGATGCGGATGTCGTTGTAAGGCTGCTTTTCCACCGAGCGGATGAGCACTTCCGCCGCCTTGCCGCCGCCGACGATGACGGCGCGCCGTTCCATGCTGCCATCGCGCGCCCAGCGCCGGATCAGCCTCGACATCACCAGCCTGAGACCGTAGAGGCAGATGAAGGCGACGACGAACCAGGTGCCGAACAGCAGGCGCGAATAGTCTTGCGACATCTTCATGGCGAATGCCGTCAGCGCCATCAGCGCGAAGGTGCCGGCCCAGACCAGCAGGATGCGCCCAAAATTGGCGAGCGGCCGCATCAGGGACACCACCTGGTAGCAATCGGTGACATCGAGCAGCACCACGGCGAGGAACGATGCGGCGGCGATCGTCAGCGGATATTGCCAGGCGAGATAATTGAAGAATCCGACATAGTAGAAATAGACGCCGAGCCCCGAGACGAACAGCACCGCGAATTCGACCATGCGCAGCACGCCGCTGACCATGATCGGCGACATCGTATCGCGCCGGTATTGCGACGCGACCTGCCGGGCAACGTCGTTCATGCCGCCGGGCTTGTCGCCATCGGCAGGCCCGTCGAAATGACGCACCGCTTCTGATGAAAAGCGGTGCGCGGGGTCGATCTCGTTCATGGAACAGTCCGCAAGCTTCCCAGGGTGATTAGCAAAAGAGAGCTAAGAAACCCTTGAAACAACCTGTGGCTTTGGAAGGGCCTGAGCTAACTTGCGAGCGCGGCGAAGTAGGCCTTCTCGATTTCGGCGGCCATGACGTCGGCGCCGAAGCGCGCCCTGAGCGTGGATTCGTCAGGCATCAATCGGCGATAGGTGGCAAGGTCGCCCAGCGCCTGGCTCATTTTGTCGGCGAGCTCGGCCGGATCCGGGCGAATCAGGGCGGGGGAGCTTGAACCGAAAATCTCCGGTATGCCGCCGACCGAGGTCGCGATAACAGGTCTTGCCGCGGCAAGTGCCTCCAGCACGGTATAGGGCATGGCTTCCGCGCGCGAAGGAACGACGACGAGCGCCCCCAGCACAAAGGCCTCGCGGGCCGGCATTGGCGGCAGGAAACGGACATTGTCTTCAAGCCCGAGGCGTTTCACCTGCGCGTGGTAGCGGGGCAGGTCGTCGCCGTCGCCGACCATCACCGCACTCGGTGCGCGGCCGAGCCGGGGAGCGGCGGCGGCCAGGGCATCGATGAAGATATCCGGGCCCTTGAGGTCCCGCATCATGCCAATATAGAGCAAATCAGCCGCATCGGCCCTGGCGGCTACCGGCTCGAATTCGGTGGTGCGAAGTCCATTGTAGACCAGCGTGTTCGGGATCGGCGGTTCGCCCACCTTCCTGCGGTAGGTCCGCCGCTCGTAGTCGGAGACGAACAGCAGGCAATCGGTGAAGCGCGCCATGAGATACTCGAGCGCGAAGAACAGCTTTCCGGTGGCTGTGTTCTCGTCATAGTGGAGAGAGCCGCCATGCGGCGAATAGAGGCGGGCTACGCGAGACCTTGATACCCGCAACAATGAGCCGAACAGACGGGCATAGGCGCCACCCTTGGCGCCATGTCCGTGCAGCACGTCCGGCCGCAATTCCTTGATGATCCTGTAGGTGCGCCGGGCCGAGGCGAGGTCGCCCGGGCCGACGTGACGCTGCATTGGCGTACGATGAACGCCGAGCGCCAGCATGTCCTTCATCTGCCCGAAAAGATGCTCCTCGAATTCACCGCCGGTGGTCGAGTCGCAGACGATGCCGACCATGTGGCCGGCGGCGACCTGCGCTTCCGCCAGGTCGCGCACGTGCCGGAAAATTCCTCCCACGGGTGAGCGAAAGCAGTGGACGATCCTGAGCTTGTCCGCCACGAGGTGTCTGTCAGAACAGACGTTCGCGGACGTAGACGGTATCTCCCGGCAGCAGGGGATCGGAGGTGACCACACGGCCAGTTATCACCTTGCCGTTGATATCGCGGGTGATGTCGACGCTCTCCTGGTTGGCGCGTGGCGTGAAGCCCCCGGCAATCGCGATGGCCTTCTGCACCGTCAGGCCGGGCACGTAGGAATACTGGCCGGCGGCGCCCACTTCGCCCATGACGAAGATCGGCCGGTAACGATCGATCTCGACCGAGACGTCGGGGTCGCGCAGATAGCCCTGCCGCAATTTGTCGGCGATCTCCTTTTCCATCTGCTGCGCGGTATGGCCCCGTGCCGGTATGGCGCCGACGAGCGGGAAGGAGATATAACCGGATTGGTCGACGCTGTAGCTGTTGGTCAGGCCCTCCTGTTCGAACACAGTGACGCGGACCCGGTCGCCTGCGCCGAGGCGATAGGGCTGTTCGAGGACCTCGTGGAAGGCGGCCGGCGTCGGCCGGTAGCTGGAACAGCCGGCGAGCATCGAAACGGCAAGCAGTGCGCGAAACAGGGAAGCAGTGCTTTTCATGACCGGACAGGTACCTTCGACTGGCCGCTGCGATGTCGCAGCAAACATCTGGGATCGGGTCCGTTATCATCCTGTTAGGGTTAATGGCCGGTAAAGGAGCACGCCAATAGCGTTTTAGTAGGCAAAGTTTTGCTATTTTATCGATTTTTTGTCGGCCCCGGCAAAATCCTAACGGAAGCTTACCGTGATCTTAACGGCTGGGTTACCATAGTTGTTTACGGTGCATGCTGATCCAGTTTCGGAGTAGGGATGCATGTCCGTTCAATCCGCGGCCGCAGACGTCGACGTTGATCTTAGGCAGCTCTTCGCCAGCCTGGGACGCAACTGGCTGCGGATTCTGGTCTTCGTTCTGGTGGTGACGGGGCTTGCATTCGTGGCTGCGTCGTTCGCGACCCGCCATTACAAGGCCCAGACGCAGGTGGAGATCGCCCCGCGAGAATCGGTCTACACGCGGCCCGCCAGCAGCAATCCAGACAGCGACAAGCCGATCCTCGACGAGCAGGGCGTTGCTACCCAGGTCCAGATAATTTCGTCCAACGAGATCCTCAAGCAGGTCGCGCAGAAGCTCGGCCTGTCGCGACTGCCCGAGTTTGACGAGACGATCAACATGTCGTCGCTGAGTCGCGTGCTGATCCTGCTTGGCCTTAAGAACGACCCGATGGATGTTCCGGCCGATGAACGTGTCCTGAAGAAGATGCGCGAGAAGCTCAACGTCTACGGCGTTGAAAAGACACGCATCATTGCCATCGAGTTCTCCTCGGAAGATCCGAAGCTCGCGGCCGCCATCCCCGATGCCATTGCCGCCGCGTACATTGCGGGGCAGGGCGCGGCTAAGAGCGAATCGAACACCGCCGCCGCCGACTTCCTGGCGCCCGAGATCGCCGACCTGTCCAAGCAGGTCAGGGATGCCGAAGCCAAGGTCGCGGCTTACCGCTCCCAGTCCGACCTCCTGATGGGCGGCAACAATTCCACCCTGGCCACCCAGCAATTGGCCGAACTGTCGACCGAGTTGTCGCGGGTGCGGGCCAACCGGGCCGCGGCCGAAGGCACGGCCGAGAGCGTGCGCAAGGCGCTGCAGAACGGCGGATCGCTGGATTCGCTGCCGGAAGTGCTGTCTTCCGATCTGATCCAGCGCTTGCGGGAGCGCCAGGTCGAGCTGCGCGCCAACATCGCCGATCTGTCGACGACGCTGCTCGACAATCATCCGCGTGTTCGCGCGGCCAAATCGCAACTGGCCGATCTCGACGCGCAGATCCGCAGCGAAGCCCAGAAGATCATGAAGGGCTTGGCGATGCAGGCCGATGCCGCCAAGGCGCGCGAAAGCCAGCTCGTCGCCGACGTCAACACGCTCAAGGCTGCTTCGGCGCAGGCCGGTGAGCAGCAGGTCGGTCTCGACGCGCTGCAGCGCGATGCCGCCGCCAAGCGCCAGCAGCTCGAACTCTACCTGACCAATTATCGCGAGGCGGCGTCGCGTCAGGATCGCAACTATATCCCGGTCGACGCCCGCATCGCCTCACCGGCTTCGGTCCCCGCAGAGCCATACTTCCCCAAGGTCGGGCCGATCGTCGGTGCTGCCGCCGCGGCTTCCCTTCTGCTGGCGGCCGTGTTCACGCTGCTGCGGGAGCTTTTCTCGGGCCGTGCCATGCGCCCAGCCAGGGGCGCGCGATTTGAGCCGATCGACGAGGTGACGATGCCGCCGGCCGCCTATCAGGAGCCGTCCACCCGCCTCGAACCGGCTGTCGCCACTGAGCGCGCCACTCGCACCGCCGACGTATCATGGCCCGAAACGGTCACGGAAACTCCGGCGCAGCCGCGGTCTGCCGCCGAGTTCGAGCCCGTCGCCAAAGCGGAGCCTATCGCCGAGCCTGAACCGTTGGCCAAATCCGAATCCTTGACCAAATCTGGACCCGTGGCAGAGCCTGAGCCCATGGCTGAGCCGGAACCCGTGGAGGTTCGGCGGCCGCGCTCCGTGCTCGGCGAGATCGACGTCGAGAAGGCAGCCGAGAAGCTGATCGCCAGCGGGGCCGCGCGCGCCATATTCGTTTCCCCCGAGGGCGATGAAGCGGCGGCGTCGGCGATCCTGGTGGCGCGCGAGGTTTCCGACGCCGGACTGCGCGTCCTGCTGCTCGACCTCACTGCCTCAGGGGCTGCCTCGCGCCCGATGCTGGACAGCGGGCTTTTCCCGGGCATCACCAATCTGCTGGCGTCGCAGGCGCAGTTCAGCGACGTGATCCATGGCGACCTCTATTCCGACTGCCATGTCATCCCCGTCGGCACCGCCGATCCGGTCCGTGCCATGCGTGCCGCCGATCGGCTGCCGATCATAATGCAGTCGTTGACAACAGCCTACGATCTGGTGGTGGTCGAGTGCGGGCCGGCCGATGCACAAGGCATCAGCCGTTTGGGCGGCGAGGCCACCGAGGTGTTCTTGTCCATGCTGGAGGCCGACGACGAGGTGACGCAGGCCGCGGTCAAGCTGATCGAGAGCGGCTATCCCGACCTGACACTGGTGACGCCGCTCGGCCACGAGCCGCCAGGCAATCCGGTGCCGGGGCGGCGTTCGGCTGCTTGAGATAACAGCTGTTCAGAGGCCCATCAGGTCTATTCGAGTTCCAGCGTCGTCACATCGAATATCCTGTTGGCGTATTGGGGCTAGTTTTCGTCTTCCGTGGGCACGGGCGCTGTCTGTCCAACGGCCTTGCGGCGCAGCAGCTTGGTGAGCTTCCAGATTGTCGGGCTGTTCTTGACAAAGGCCTTCAGCCGCGCGCCCTGCCGAAGCGCCTGTCCCAGCGCACGGCCCTTGAGCGTCAGCGGGACGAGGACTTCGAAATGCCGGGTTTCGATATCGCACCATAACCGTTTGTAAGGCTCGTCTCCGACGGAGAAATCATAAACCGCGAACCCGCTCCGGCAGGCATCCTGGATGTTGTCGAAGAACAGGAAGTCGCCCGGGCTGGTGTGGGCAAGATCATCCTCGCTGATCGCTCCGAACTCGCAGATCAGCCGCCCGCCCGAGCGGCTCGCTCCGGTGACGGCGCGCAGCTTGCCGGCTACTTCCAGCCCGTGCAGCACGAAGCAAGGCTTGTCCTCGGCAAGTGCTTGCTTGAACAGCCCGCGGAAGAAGGCGCGTGTCCGGTCGTCACCGAAGACGTTGGCGATGCCCATCTTGCGGAAGCGCTGTTCCTTCATCTCGAAGAACGCGTCGAGCAGCCTCTCCACATCGCCGTCGCTGCTCGCCTCGACGCGCCGGTAGCTACCGACAGCCTCGAACTTGCGCGTCTGCGAACGATGCTTCTTGCGTTTGCGCTTGCCGCTGGCGCGCAGCAGCAGCGCATCGAATCCGCCGCTGAGATCGACGGCCAGTGAAAGATTGGGGCTGGCGAAGTGATCGAGCGATGCCAGCGGATTGGCGGTGCCGTCGAGATCGGGCAGCAATCTTTCCAGCGCGATGAGATCGATATCGGGCCGGAATCTGGCGATCGCCGCGAGCATCGACTGGATGGCTGTGAGGTCGCCGCTGGCCAGCCATTGCGGTTCGGCGGCGCAGAAATTGCCATTGGCGTGGCGGCCGCCCATGAACTGGGCGACCCGCAACGGGCCGCGCTTGACCACCTCCAACGCCAGTGCGAAGGCCGGCTTGCCCTCCAATTCCAGCATGGCAATGAGCAGATCGGGCCTGACCTCGGCGGCCCAGTTCAACACCCATGCCGCACTTTGCGCTGGAGCATAGAGCGCCGAACGACAGAACGTC
The DNA here is from genome assembly GCF_006658535.1 of Mesorhizobium sp. B2-4-13. NCBI lineage: Bacteria > Pseudomonadati > Pseudomonadota > Alphaproteobacteria > Hyphomicrobiales > Phyllobacteriaceae > Mesorhizobium > Mesorhizobium sp. B2-4-13. Next base: position 198,560 of record NZ_VFVB01000006.1, read on the forward strand.
GCATATGCCGCGAGCCCCTCGGCGGCGGCAATGGAAACCGACGGCCCCGCGGCATTTCTGGGTAGTGTGCGTGGCGAGGCCTGGCTCGCCGCGAGCCGCTTGCCATCAAATGACGCGGTTGCGTCAACCATACCTCAATCCTTAAGGCGTATTGATCCCGATTTGGGGGGCGCTCGGGCGTATTCCGTGCTTGGTTAGCCTAGGCGCAAAAGGTGAATGAATGATCGACGGTGGGGAGGCAATCCGGAAACTGGCGCTCAACGTCGCCCGTTATACCGGCCTCGCACCGCTGGCCAGGCCGTTTGTCGGCGGCATCGGCGCCATCCTGATGCTGCATCGCGTGACGGCGACGCCCGAAAAGCCCGACAGCGTCAACCGGCACCTCAACATCGCGCCCAGTTTCCTCGATGCCGTGATAGCTGACATGAAAGCGGGCGGCTATGCCTTCGTTTCGATGGATGAAGCGGTCGAGCGTATCAAGGCAGGCGGCAAGGGCGGCCGGTTCGCGACCATCACCGCCGACGATGCCTATCGCGACAACATGACCGAGGCCCTGCCGGTGCTGCAAAAGCATGGCGCGCCGCTCACCATCTATGTGGCGCCCGGGCTGATCGATGGCTCCGCCCACCTTTGGTGGGATGTGGTGGAGGATATCGTCAATGCATGCGACCGCCTGACCTTGGCCACATCGAACGGCCCTGCGGTGATCGATTGCGGGACCCCCGCCAGGAAACATCAGGCCATCGCCCGCCTGCATGCCTATTTCACCACCGAGGTCCGCGAGGAAGACCTGCGGACCGTGCTGCGCGGTCTCGCCGCGTCGAATGGCGTCGACGCCGACGCCCCGCGCCTGCGCACGCTGATGAACTGGGATGAGATCCGCACCGTCGCCGCGCACCCTCTGGTGACCATAGGCGCCCACACGATCAGCCACAGCAATCTGAAGCGGCTTTCCGAGGCCGATGCGCGGCGCGAGATCGGCGCCGTCAAGGACATGCTGCGGACCGGACTTGGCGAGGAGCCGCGCCATTTCGCCTATCCCTATGGCTATGCGAGCGCCGTCGGCTGCCGCGAAGTGGGCTTTGCGCGCGACGCCTGCTATGCCTCCGCCGTGACCACCCGCCACGGCGTGCTGCGCGCCGAACATGCCGGCTTCCTGCATGCCTTGCCGCGCATTTCGGTCAATGGCCGCTACCAGAGCCTCGCCCACATCCGCACCATGCTGTCGGGCGTGACGACCCCGCTCGCCAATGCTGGCAAGATGCTCGTTACTATCTGACATACGGCCTGGCCGGGCAGGGCTCAGCGCTTAGTCCGCGGCTCCAGCATCAGCCATTTGATGATGCCCATTGCCGGCAGCACCCAGAGCAGGCCGCTGACGAGGAAGAACAGGAATTGCACCAGTGCGCCCGATTCCGACAGGCGGGCAACGGCGAAGATCGAGGCGACCAGCGCGTAGATGATGACCAGCGCCAACAGCAGGAACATTCCGATCAGTTTTTTCAGGCGAATGGGCATGTCTTGGCCTCGTTGATGGCTACCGCTTAGGCCGAACGCAAGGCACGCGCAACCCACGACACCGGGCGCGACGGCGTGCCGCGCTGCGCGGCCTTGCCAGCAGGAGTGCGATGGTTCACCAATCCGCGACATTCAACCTGCCGGGACATATCCATGGCCGCCATCACCGCCGCCGCGCCTTATCAGGCCCGCGACCGCGACCTGCACAACCGGGCACTCGTGCGCGGCTGGCTCTACGTCGTGCTCCTGGTGCTGTTCGCGCTGGTGCTGGTTGGCGGCGCCACGCGGTTGACCGAATCCGGCCTTTCGATCACCGAATGGCAGCCGATCCATGGCGTCGTCCCGCCGCTCAACGACGCCGAGTGGCAGGAGGAATTCCAGCGCTATCAACAGATCCCGCAATACGCCGAACTCAACAAGGGCATGAGCGTCGAGGCGTTCAAGTCGATCTTCTGGTGGGAATGGGCGCATCGCCTGCTGGCGCGCAGCGTCGGCCTGGTCTTTGCCTTGCCGCTGCTGGTCTTCTGGGCGACGCGTCGCATCGAGCGCGGCCTTGGGCCGAAACTGGTCGGCATCCTGCTTCTCGGCGGCCTGCAGGGGGCCATCGGCTGGTGGATGGTGGCGTCCGGCCTGGTCGACCGCGTGTCGGTGAGCCAGTACAGGCTGGCGACGCATCTCACGCTGGCGGCACTGATCTTCACCGCGACCATGGTCGTCGCGCGTGGCCTGGCGCCGCATTCCGAACCCGCTGCCGATCGCTCGACGCAGCGTCTGGCTGGTTTCGTTGTGCTTCTGGCGCTGGTCCAGATCTATCTCGGCGGCCTGGTTGCCGGTCTCGACGCCGGCATGAGCTACAACACCTGGCCGCTGATGGACGGCCGGCTTATCCCCGGCGATCTGCTCGTCCTCGAGCCGGCGTGGCGCAATTTCTTCGAAAGCCCGAAAACGGTGCAGTTCATCCACCGGCTTGGCGCCTATACGGTCTTCGCCGTCGCGCTCTGGCACATGATGGCCACGCGTCTGCGTCTGCCCGGCTCAACGCATGCGCGACGCGCGACACTGTTGTTCGGTCTGGTGCTGGTGCAGGCTTCGATCGGTATTGGTACGCTGCTGATGCAGGTGCCCCTGCACATGGCGCTGACCCATCAGGCTTTCGCGCTCGTCGTGCTGGGCTTTGCCGCCGCGCATTGGCGCGGCACCAAGGGCGCCTATCCCTTACCCAACGAGATTGCCGTCGGACGTTGAGTGCAGCCGATCACATCCAGAATTCGTTCGACTGGGTCGTCTTCTCGCCGTCGAATTCAGCCTGACGCAGTGCGGCGGCGGATGGTGCCGATTTGTCCTGGTCGGCCTGGCCGCCTGGTCCTGATTTGCCTTGGCAACCCTGTCAGCGGCCTTGAGCGCATCGAGCCTGGCCTGGGCGACGGCGATATGCACCTGGCGGTCTGGTGCGCCGTCCTCGAGTCGCACCTTCCAGATGCGGCTCGAAAAGGTCTCGGCCATGAGTTCCGGTTCGCTGACCTTCCAGCGCGCTGGAAAGGCTGGTGCATCCATCAGAGACCGAGCATCAGGTCCATGTTCTGGACGGCTGCACCCGAAGCGCCCTTGCCGAGATTGTCGTAGACCGCCAGCAGCAGCGCCTGGGCTCTGCTGTCGTTGGCAAAGACATAGACCTTCATACGGTTGGTGCCGTTGTAGATCTCCGGATCGATGTCAGGCACGCGTTCCAGATGTGCATAGGGCGCCACCTCGACCACGCCGCCCTGGATCGCGGCGAAATGGTCCGCAATGGCGGCGTGAAGTTCGGCACCCGTCGGCACGCGGTCGAGGCCACCGAGCTGCAACGGCACCACCGTGATCATGCCTTGCGCGAAATTGCCCACCGCCGGCTGCATGATCGGATCATGCGACAGCTTCGCATAGGCCTTCAATTCCGGCACGTGCTTGTGCTGTAGGGTCAGCCCATAGGGCAGGAATTCCGAAGCGTCCTCGCCCTTGGCGACATAATCCTCGATCATCGGGCGCCCGCCGCCCGAATAGCCCGTAATGCCGTTGACCGCGATCGGGAAACTGGCCGGCAGCAGGCCTGCGGTGACCAGTGGCCTGAGCGTTGCGATCGGCCCCTGCGGCCAGCAGCCGGGATTGGCGACGCGCTTGGCCGTGGCGATCTTTTTCGCCTGCTCCTTGTCCAGTTCGGCGAAGCCATATTCCCAGCCTTCGGCCACGCGATGCGCGGTCGACGCATCGATGACCTTGGTGGTTTCGTTGGCGATCAGCGAGACGCTTTCCTTGGCCGCATCGTCGGGCAGGCATAGGATCGCGATATCGGCGGCGTTGAGGAATTCGGCGCGGACGGCCGTTTCCTTGCGGCGCTCGACCGGGATGGAAATGATCTCCAGATCGCCGCGCTCGGCAAGCAGCGCTCGGATCTGGAGGCCGGTGGTGCCGTGCTCGCCATCGATGAAGATTTTCGGTTTCATTGCCTGATCAAATTCCCTGATATCTCGAAACTATATGCCGTTGCCATGATTGACCGTGGCGCCATTGTGGTTGCCGTTGTTCAGCTCCTCGAGCCGGGCCTTTCGCTCGGCCAGCAGACCGAGATATTGCATGGCCACCATCGAGCCGGCGATCGCCGTTATATCGGCGTGATCGTAGGCCGGCGCAACCTCCACGACATCGGCCCCGACAATATCGACCTGGTTCAGCTGGCGCAGCGTCGACAGGATCTTCGCCGACGACGGGCCGCCCGAAACCGGCGTGCCGGTTCCCGGCGCATAGGCCGGATCCAGGCAGTCGATGTCGAAGGTCAGATAGGTCTTCTTGCCACCGGTGCGATCGACGATCGCGTAGGCGATGTCGGAGGCGCGCATTTCCTCGATTTCATGGCCATGGAGAATCTTGATGCCGAATGTGTCGGGCGCATGGGTGCGAATGCCGATCTGGATCGAGCGATCGGGATCGATGATGCCTTCCTTGACCGCGCGGCCGACGAAGGAACCATGGTCGATGCGCTTGCCGTCATCGGGCCATGTGTCCTGATGGGCGTCGAACTGCACCAAGGCCAGCGGTCCGTGGATGGCGGCGTGCGCCTTGAGCAGCGGCCAGGTGACGAAATGGTCGCCACCAAGCGTCAGCAGGAAGGCGCCCGATTTCAGGATCTTGGCCGCCTCGCGCTCGATCGTGCCGGGCGTCTTCTGATGGTTGCCCGAATCGAGCAGGCAATCGCCATAATCGACCACGGCAAGGTGTTCGAACAGATCGCGCGAGAACGGGTATTGCGGGTCGTTGTCGAGGATCGCGGAGGCGCGGCGGATCGCCTGCGGCCCAAACCGGGCGCCCGGTCGGTTGGTGACGGCGGCGTCGAAGGGAATGCCCCACACCACCGCATCCGCGCCCTTCACGTCCTTGGTGTATTTGCGCCGCATGAAAGACAGCGCGCCGGAGTAGGTCGGCTCGAGGGCGCCACCCGTTTTGGAGCGGGCGGTGAAGGCATGGTCGATGGTGTTGGTCGCCATTACGGGTCCTCGTTTTCATCGGGGTGCAACAACTACAGAACCGGCATGGAAGATGCCAGTCACGGCTTGGGGAGACGAAACCGCGCCGCCCGGGTGCCACGGCAAGACAGGACTTGTATCATCATGACGCAGACCGCGCTTCTTAATCCGTCAGATGCCGTGGTGTCGACCCACACCGGTACGATCGCCGGCGATCGGTTCCGGGTTCTCGATTCGTGGCGCGGCATCTGCGCGCTGCTGGTGGCGCTGTTTCATTTCCCGACCGCCTCGACGATCTCGCAGAGCAGCTTTATCGGTTCGTCCTATCTCTTCGTCGACTTCTTCTTCGTCCTTTCCGGCTTCGTCATCGCCTCCAGCTATGCCGATCGGCTCGGCCGCACTCAGGAGGTCTGCCGCTTCGCGCTGGTCCGTTTCGGCCGCATCTATCCGCTGCATCTGGTCATGATTGCCGCCTTTGCCGCCTTCGAGCTGCTGCGGCTCGTGCTGCCGCAGCTGCATGGCACGGGTGCTGCTCCTTTCACCGGTGGCTTCGACCTCAGGAGCTTGGCTGCCAATCTCCTTTTGCTGCAAGGTGTCGGCTTCGAGGATCGGTTGACCTGGAACGCCCCGAGCTGGAGCATCTCGGCCGAGTTCTTTGCCTATCTCCTGTTTGCCGGCGTGCTCTTCATCGCCGGCGCGCGCGCCTGGATATGGTTCGTCGCCGCCGCTGTCACCGCGCCGCTGTTCCTGCTCGGCTTCTCCACGCATCATATGGATGTGTCCTATGATTTAGGCTTCATCCGCTGCCTCTACGGCTTCTCGCTGGGCGCCCTGCTGGCCTGGTTTCAGCATGATTCCATTGCAGGAGCGCGACAGGTTCTGGCCGCAAACGGCCCGAGGATGAGCTGGACTGTTGCCGAAATCGTCATGGTGGTCGTCATCGCTCTCTTTGTCTCGCTGGCGGGCGACAATGACGCCGGCATTGCCGCGCCCCTGGTGTTCGCCTTGGCGCTGTTTCTCTTCGCTCATGAAGGCGGCTGGATCAGCGCGTTGCTGAGGACGCCGTTCATGCTGACGCTCGGCGCGCTGTCCTATTCGATCTACATGGTCCACATCTTCGTTCAGGCGCGCCTGATCAATGTCGCCGGGCTGGTCGAGCGCAAACTCGGCCTCGGCCTGGTTGGCGACATCGTACTGCGTGGCGAGCCCGCGACCGGCTTTGGCGCCGGCTGGACGGGGACCGTGGCGATCGTCGTCATGCTTCTTACCACCATAGGTGTCTCCTGGATCACCTGGCGTTTCGTCGAGATGCCTGCGATGGCCTGGTTCCGCCGGCTGTCGAAACGCATCTGAGGCGAGATATCGCGGCAACCGCTAGCCGGCTTCGTTCACCCAGATGTCACGGGCATCGCCTATTCCCGGCTCGATCCGGAATGGAGCGATTCTCGATGCAGACCTTCTGGCCGAGCCTTCTGCTTTCCGTCACGCTGGCGGCTTCCGCCAGCCAGTCAATGGCCGGCGAAACCCGCGCCAGGCAGATCCTCGACCGCTTCGAGCATGCCAACCAGTGGCGCGACCATGTCATGGTGGCCGCCCATCGCGCCGGCAGCATGCAGGCCGGTAAGACGCTCTATGCGGAGAATTCGCTTGCCGCCGTGGAAGGCTCGATCGCGATCGGCGCTGAAATCGTCGAGGTCGACATCCGGCGCTCGAAGGACGGCGCGTTCATCGTCATGCATGACAGCTGGCTCGACCGCACGACCACCTGCAAGGGCGAGGTCATCAACTACACGCTGGCCGAGTTGAAGAGATGCCGGCTGGTGATCGAGGGCACCCATGCCGTCACCAACGAGACCGTCTCGACATTGCGCGAGATGCTGATGGCGACACGGGACAGAATCCTCATCAATCTCGACAACAAGCTCGAAGTCGGCGACCTCCCGGGCATGATCGCGATAGCGCGCGAACTCGGCATGGCCGAGCAAGTCATCGTCAAGGAAAACCTTTGGGACCAGAACAGGATCAGCACGGTGAAGGCGGCCATGACTGCCGCAGGCGGTGGCTTCCAGTTCATGCCGATCATCGCCGATGACGCGGTCCATGATGCGGGCTTCGCCTCGACGGTCGACCACGTCTTCGCGCCGCGCGCGATCGAACTGATCAACTGGCGGGCGGGCGCCGAGACGCTGACCGAAACCGGCGGGCCGCTGTTCAGCACGCGCATGCGCGCCGAGGCGGTAAGGGGCGACTGGCACATCTGGGCCGACACCTATGCCATCGTCAACAAACCAGGCGGCTTCCTCGCCGGCGGCCGTGGCGACGAACTGGCGGTCCAGGCCAGCCTGCCGCGCGAAGCCTGGGGCTTCTGGGCCGATCGTGGCGCCACCATCATCCAGACCGACGAGCCGAAAGCGGCGATCGGCTGGCTGGCGGCGAATGGTTATCGGGTGCCCTATGCCGGCACGGGCGAACGCATCGAGCCAGCCGCGACCGCCAGCATCAATTGATCCGCCGCGTGCAAGCAAAAAGGCCGCACGGAGGCGGCCTTTTCGATTGTCCGAAAATTCGAAACGGTTAGCGCTTCGAGAACTGGAAGGAACGGCGGGCCTTCGCCTTGCCGTACTTCTTGCGCTCGACGACGCGGCTGTCGCGGGTCAGAAAGCCGCCCTTCTTGAGCACGGCGCGCAGCGCCGGCTCGTAATAGGTCAGCGCCTTCGAGATGCCGTGACGCACCGCGCCGGCCTGGCCGGAAAGCCCGCCGCCGACGACGGTGGCGATGATGTCGTACTGGCCCGAGCGGTTGGACGCGATGATCGGCTGGTTGAGGATCATCTGCAGGACCGGACGCGCGAAATAGCTCGCGAATTCCTTGTCGTTGACAACGATCTTGCCGGAACCCGGCTTCACCCAGACGCGCGCGATGGCGTTCTTGCGCTTGCCGGTGGCGTAGGCGCGGCCCGACTTGTCGAGCTTCTGGACGTGGACGGGGGCGGCGGCCTGCGTGTTGGTGTTGCCGGTGGCGGCGCCCAGTTCTGCGAGCGAGGAAAGCTCAGCCATCTTATGCGACCTTCTTGTTCTTGGAATTCATCTTGGCCACGTCGAGGACTTCTGGCTGCTGGGCGACATGCGGATGCTCGGCACCTGCATAGACGCGCAGGTTCTTCATCTGGCGGCGGCCGAGCGGGCCACGCGGAACCATGCGCTCAACGGCCTTCTCGACGACACGCTCGGGGAAACGGCCCTCGAGCAGCTGACGCGCGGTGCGCTCCTTGATGCCGCCGGGGTGGCCGGTGTGCCAGTAATAGACCTTGTCGGTGAACTTCTTGCCGGTGAATACCACCTTGTCGGCATTGATGACGATGACATTGTCGCCGTCGTCGACATGCGGGGTGAAGGTCGGCTTGTGCTTGCCGCGAAGATGATTGGCGATGACAGTGGCGAGACGGCCGACGACGAGACCCTCGGCGTCGATCAGGATCCACTTCTTCACCACATCCGCAGGCTTCTGCGAAAAGGTTGTCATGTTTTCTGCTCTCGGTTCTGACCTTCGGGAGTGAAGGCGTTTCTTGTTGCTTGGATTGGCGAAAGACGCTTGTCATCAGCCAATAACAAAACGGCGGCCTTTGCGGGCCGCTGCTTCGTGAAGGCTTATAGGCGAGCGGAGTAACTGCGTCAAGGTAGCGGAAAAGTCCTGTAGCGCAGAAAAGGCTGTAGAAACAGCATGTTGGACTAAAGGTATTATTTTACCACATTGGCGGCGCGCTGCGGCGGGATCGAGTAGGTGCCCGTGGCATGCGCGATCGTGTGTCCTTCCGGGCCGGCGACGATGTCAATGTCGAACACCATCAGGCTCTTGCCGAGCTTCAGGATGCGGCAATGGCCATCGATCGGCCCGGCTTCGGCCTTGCGCACGAAGTTGATGTTGAGGTTGGTGGTGACCGAGAGCGCATCCGGCCCGGCATGGCTGAGCACGCAGACATAGCCGCCAATGTCGGCCAGCGTGAACAGGGCAGGGCCGGACACCGTGCCGCCGGGACGCAAATGCCGTTCACCGGCATTGAGCCGTACGATGCAGCCGCCTGGAAACACGTCGATCGCCTCGTAGGCGGCGGCACTCTCGTTGAGTTGGGGAAAGACGGTTTCCATCAACAAATTGATCTGCGTTGCGGTCAGCACCGGCTTGAGGTTGGTCTGGGCGGGCATGTCGGTCTCTCGTTCTGCGCCAAGCCTGTATGGGCGCAGCCGGGTGTTTCTGGCAACATATACATCATGCTGGCGCAAGCGATGGGTGTTGGACGAAACCCGATCCGATATTAGATACTCTGCCGGCATCACCGGAATCGCGGAGACCTTAGCCATGGCCGAAATCCTTGCCATCAAGCCTGCTGCCGCCGACGAGGGCCCGGTCACGACAAGACGGGAGAAGGGCGTGCTGCGCCTGACGCTCGCCAATCCGCCCGCCAATGCCCTGTCGCTTTCGGTGATGGCGGCGCTCGTGGCGGAGTTGGAACGCGCCAAGGCGGACAAGGCCGTTCGCGTTATTGTGCTGTCGGCGGCCGGCAAGGTGTTCTGCGCCGGCCACGACCTCAAGGAAATGACCGCGCGGCGTGCCGATGCCGATCGTGGCAAGGCCTTCTTCGAAGAGACCTTTGCCGCTTGCGCCATGCTGATGCAGACGATCGTGCGCCATCCCTTGCCTGTCATCGCCGAGGTGGACGGCCTGGCGACAGCCGCCGGCCTGCAATTGGTCGCCAGCTGCGACCTGGCGATCGCCTCGCACGAGGCGACCTTCTGCACGCCGGGCGTCAACATCGGCCTGTTCTGCTCGACGCCGATGGTTGCGCTATCGCGCAACGTCTCGCGCAAGCAGGCGATGGAGATGCTCTTGACCGGCGAGACGATCGACGCCGCGACCGCCAAGGAGTTCGGCCTCGTGAACCGGGTCGTGCCGCGCGAGTACCTGAATCAGATTGTCACCAAATACGCGCAAACCATTGCTTCCAAATCCACTTTGGTGATCAAGACCGGCAAGGAAGCTTTTTACGCGCAGGCCGAGATGGGCTTGGCCGATGCCTATGCCTATACCGGCCGAGTCATGGTCGAAAACATGCTGGCGCGGGACGCGGAAGAGGGCATCGGCGCCTTCATCGGCAAGCGCAAGCCGGAATGGGCGGACGAATAGGATCATGGAACCGCGCGTCTCCATCATCACCATCGCCACCGACGATCTGGATCGCGCCGTGCGCTTCTACGAGGCGATGGGTCTGAAGCGCCACGCGGGGATCACCGACGGTGTCGCCTTCTTCCAGATGGGCGGCGCCATCCTCGGCCTGTTCCCGCGCCCCAGCGCCGAGGAGGACTCCGGTATCACCTTCGCCCAGGCGCCCTCGGCCGTCTATCTCGCCTACAACACCCGCTCCGATGCCGAGGTCGACGAAGTGCTGGCGCAGGCGGAAAGGGCCGGCGGGCGCATCATCAAGCCGGCCGGCCGCGCCTTCTGGGGCGGCTGGTATGGGTACTTCGCCGATGCCGACGGGCATGTTTGGGAGGTGGCTCACAACCCAGCCTTTCCGATCGCGGACGACGGCACGATTTCGCTGCCTGATTGATGGCCTACCGCAAGCAACTGACACGGCTCAAGGCACCGTACCTCAAACGGATTTTGCTCGACCGGGAGCGGGTTACGGACTGGGAGAAGTATCCGTGGAACCTGCCGCTGTTTCGCGGCCACGCGTTCGAGCTCGAATTCACCACGCCCATCACCATCATCGTCGGCGAGAACGGCACCGGTAAATCCACGCTGCTCGAGGCGATCGGCGCGCTGGCCGAAAGCGGGCGGCGGCAAGGGCTACCGGCCGGTCGACCATTCCGGCGCCATCGACGAGAGTGGCGCCGCACTGGCCAACACATTCCGTAGCCACTGGTTGCCAAAAGTCACTGCCGGCTGGTTCTTTCGCGCCGAATCCTTCTACTCGGTGGCCCGCTACCTCGACCAGGCAGCGCTGGAAGATCCGTTCAAGCCACCGCCGCCGGATTTCCTGTCCTGGTCGCATGGCGAAGGCTTCATCCGCTTCTTCGAGGAGCGCTGCCGCAGGCAAGGCATCTATATCCTCGACGAGCCCGAGAGCGCGCTTTCGCCGACGCGCCAGATCGAATTGCTGAAGATGCTGCGGCGCATGGACCAATCGGGCACCGCGCAGGTGATCATGGCGACCCATTCGCCGCTGTTGATGGCCTGTCCCGGCGCGCAGCTGTTCCGCATCAGCCGCTTTGGGCTCGAGCTTGCCGACTTTCGCGATACGGACCACTTCCGCATGCTGCGCGATTTCAGCAATGACCCGCGATCCTTCATGGAGGAAGCACTTGGAGAGACGAGGGATGACCGTCAGTGACGAAGATCTCAAATGGCGGGTCGAACAAGCCTGTCGTGAAGGCTGGCCGGCGGCCACCGAGACGGTCGCCGACGGCTGGCTTCTGCGGCGATCGAGCGGCAAGATCCGCCGCACCAATTCGGTCAATCCTTTGCGTGGCAAACGGGCGGAGCCGGACTCAACGCTTGCCGCCGCGGAAGCGTTTTATGCCGGTCACGACCAGGCAGTCCTGTTTCGGGTCCCTGACATCGCCAGCGAGATGGACACCATCCTTGATCGCCACGGCTATGACACCGAGGGCGGCTCGATCCATCTGTTTGCCGGTATCGAAGAATTTAAGGTGTCGCCCGACGCGCGGGTTACCATCTTACCGGCACCAAGCGAAAGCTGGTTCGACGCGCGGTTTCGCATGGGAGCCTATGGAGACACCGATCGCCGGATCGTCCGCGAAATGACGAAGTTGATCGTCGGGGAGCGGGCTTTCGTGTCGACGGAGCTAGAAGGCGCGATTGTTGCCGTGGCCTTTGGCGTTATCCGGGATGGCATGCTCGTCGTGGAATCGGTTGAAACGGACGGCCATTTCAGGCAGCAAGGCCTCGGTCGCAAGACCGTAGGCGGTCTGATCGGTTGGGCTCGGCAGGCGGGGGCGGAGGCGGCGTGTCTGCAAGTGGTTGTCGACAACTCTCCGGCCCGCGCGCTCTATGCCTCGCTTGGTTTCAATCGCGAACTCTACCGATACCACTACCGCAGGAAGATGATTGCCGCATGAACCACGACACTTACGAAAATGCCTACATTGCCGGCATCCTCAATTCGGTGAAGTCGATCGCCATGGTCGGGGCGTCGGCCAATGATGTCAGGCCGAGCTATTTCGTCCTGAAATACCTGCTGGCCAAGGGGTTTTCGGTGTTCCCGATCAATCCTGGCCAGGCCGGCAAGGAAATCCTCGGCCGAATGACCTATGCCAGGCTGGCCGACATACCGGGGCCGATCGACATGGTCGATATTTTCCGTAATGCCGCGGCGGTCCCAGGGATCGTCGACGAGGTGTTGCAACTCGATCCCTTGCCGAAAGTCATCTGGATGCAGCTTGGCGTGCGCCATGACGAGGCAGCCGCTCGCGCCGAAGCCGCCGGCATCAAGGTGGTGATGAACCGCTGCCCCAAGATCGAATATGGCAAGCTCTCCGGCGAGATCGGCTGGACCGGCGTCAATTCCGGCGTGCTGTCGTCCAAGAAGCCGCTGATGCGCCAGGGTTTTCAGAGTTTCGGCGTGCGCCAGAAATAGACGCGGCGTAGAGGCGCAAAATTATTCCGCGTATTGCCGCATTATCCTGCGGTGTGATCGAAGGATCGGCGCCGAAAGGTATTTTCTTCTTTGCATTCGCACGCCGCCTTCGCCAAGAATGCGCGGCCAATTTAGGAAGTTCAAAGGGAGGTTTCAGTGACCCGTTCGCCCGGTTTCAACACGCTCGCCGTCCATGCCGGCGCCAAGCCCGATCCTGCCACCGGCGCGCGCGCCACGCCGATCTACCAGACGACCTCCTTTGTTTTTGATGACGCGGACCACGCCGCTTCGCTGTTCGGGCTAAAAGCTTTCGGCAACATCTACACCCGCATCATGAACCCGACCCAGGCAGTGCTCGAAGAGCGCGTCGCGGCCCTCGAGGGCGGCACGGCCGCCCTTGCGGTTGCTTCTGGCCATGCCGCGCAGGTCATCGTGTTCCACAATCTGATGCAGCCCGGTGACAATTTCGTCGCCGCCAACAAGCTTTACGGTGGTTCGATCAACCAGTTCGGCCATGCCTTCAAGAATTATGGCTGGGAGGTGCGCTGGGCCGAAACCAATGACATCTCGACCTTCGAGAACCAGATCGACGACAGGACCAAGGCGATTTTCATCGAGAGCCTGGCCAATCCGGGCGGCACCTTCGTCGATATCGAGAAGATCGGCGACATCGCCCGCAAGCACGGCCTGCCGCTGATCGTCGACAACACGCTGGCCTCGCCCTATCTGATCCGGCCGATCGAGCATGGCGCCGACATCATCGTCCACTCGCTGACCAAGTTCATGGGCGGCCACGGCAATTCGATTGGCGGCGTCATTGTCGACGGCGGCACCTTCGACTGGTCGAAGTCGGGCAAATACCCGATGCTGTCGGAACCGCGCCCCGAATATGGCGGCCTCGTGCTGCACGAGACCTTCGGCAATTTCGCTTTTGCCATCGCCGCGCGCGTGCTCGGCCTGCGCGATCTCGGCCCGGCGATCTCGCCGTTCAATGCCTTCCTTATCCTGACCGGCCTCGAGACCTTGCCGCTGCGCATGCAGCGTCATTGCGACAATGCGATCACCGTCGCCGGCTGGCTGTCCAACCACCCCAAGGTCGCCTGGGTGAATTATCCCGGCCTGCCCAGCGACAAGAACAACGCGCTGCAGAAGAAATATTCGCCGCTGGGCTCCGGCGCCGTGTTCACCTTCGGCCTCAAGGGCGGCTACGAGGCGGGCATCAAATTCGTCGAGGCACTCGAACTGTTCTCGCACCTGGCCAATGTCGGCGACACCAAGTCGCTGGTCATCCACCCGGCATCGACCACGCACCGCCAGCTTTCCGACGAACAGAAGGTCAAGGCTGGTGCCGGACCCGACACGGTGCGGCTGTCCATCGGCATCGAGGATGTCACCGACATCGTCGCCGACCTCGAACAGGCGCTCGCCAAGGTCTGACCTGATATGACCGCGTTTCTTTCCGTCGACACCAAAGGCGTCGAACCCGAATCCGGCGCGCCGGCGCCGGATCGCCTGATCTCGGGCGATCCGAAATTCCGCACCTGGAATGTCGAGGAGCGCGACGGCGGCCTCTATGCCGGCATCTGGGAATCGACCCCGGGCAAGTGGCGCATCGTCTATGAAGAATGGGAGTTCTGCCACATTCTCTCAGGTGTTTCGGTAATCGCCGAAGAGGGCGGCCAAGCGCGCACCGTCAAAGCCGGTGACAGCTTCGTGCTGCGGCCGGGCTTCAAGGGAAGCTGGGAAGTGCTTGAAACGACTCGCAAGGAGTATGTGATCAAGGTTTGAAGCTTGATCACATATCGAGAATCCGATCGGATTTCCGGGCAACTCGCTAGCTAAAAATCGACGGCAAGTCGTTCCAGCCCATGGAAATGGTAAGTGTCGCGGAAGCGTGGCTGTTCGGCGAGATGCAGTTGCGGGTGCCGCTCGAACAAGGTCCTCAGCGAAACCTGCAGTTCGAGGCGGGCCAGCGGCGCACCGATGCAGAAATGGATGCCGGCGCCGAATGATACATTCTTCTGGTCGGTGCGCTCCGGCCGGAAGGTCTGCGGTTCGGCGAAGGCATGCGGATCATGATTGGCCATGCCAAGCAGAAGTCCGATCGTCTGGCCCGGCCGCACGACGATGCCGGGCGCGATTTGGATTTCCTCATAGGCATAGCGCATGAACATGTGCAGCGGCGCATCGAAACGCAGGCATTCCTCGACCGTTGCTGCCGTCACTTCGGGTGAGGTAAAGAAGCGGCGCGGGTCGCCGCCTTGTGCCAGGATGGAGTGGATGGCATTGCCGGTCTGGTGCACGGTTGCTTCGTGGCCGGCGTTGAGCAGCAGGATGGCCGAGGAGACCAGCTCGTCCTCTGACAGTTTCTGGTCGTCCTCCTGGGCCGAGATCAGCAGCGACAGCAGGTCATCACCCGGCTTCTTGCGCCGTTCGGTCACGTAGCCGCGCAGGAAATCGGAAAATTCGCCCGCGGCACGGTTGGCCGTCTCCTCGGTCTCACGGGTGCGGCCGTGGATATACATGGCGACCATTTGATGCGACCAGTCGAGCAGTCGCGGCCCCATCTCCACCGGCACGCCAAGCATTTCGGCGATGATGGTGATTGGCAGCGGGGAGGCGAAGGCCGGCAGGAGGTCGACGGCCTTGCCAGGTTCGAAACGATCGATCAATTCGTTGGCGAGCGCCTCGACGCGCGGCCGTAACCGTTCGACCTGACGGGAGACGAAAGCCCGGTTGACCAGTGTTCTCAGCCGCGTATGGACCGGTGGCTCCAGCTCGAGCATCGAATTGGCTTCGATGCCGTCGAATGCCTTGAGATGGGTCCTGTCTTGTCCGACACCGCGGCTGTCGGGGATGCCGGCCGGGTTCTGGCGGCCGAAACGGCGGTCGCGCAACAGCCGGTTGACGTCGCCGAAGCCGCCAAAGCACCAGAAGCCGAACTCTTCCCAGAAAAACGCATTCGAGGCTTCGTGCAGGAAGCCGTAGGCCTCGTAAGGGTTCAGGAAGAAAGCCGGTTCGCGCGGGTCGAGTCTGAGCTGGCGAGTGGCTGGATCAAAGGCCAGATAGGAGAGCGTCGATTTGGTCATGCCAGACCCATAGCGCGGCTTGCCAGCCCGGTTCCAGACCGTATGTTGCGTCCGACAGCCCGATGCATTGAGCCAGGCAGTAGGGTTGCGGAAGGTCTGAACGGATGAATGTGATCGTTGTCGGCGCGGGTATCGCCGGTCTGTCCACGGCGTGGTCGCTGGTCAAGGCGGGCCACGCCGTGTCGGTTGTCGAGCAGGGGCCGATCCCCAATCCGCTGGCGGCATCGGGCGACCATCACCGCATCATCCGCCGCGCCTACCGCGCTGGAACCGGCTATGGGCTGCTGATCACCGAAGCCTACGAGGCCTGGGACGAGATGTGGGCCGATCTCGGCGAGAACCACCTCGACGCGCGGGGCTTCGTCTGTGTTTCGCGCGAGCCCGGCGACGAGGCCGAGGAATACCGCGAGGGCCTGGAAGAGGGAAAATTCCCTTTCGAATTGCTGGGACCGGAAGCAGCCGTAGAGCGCTGGCCGTTCCTTGAGGCCGGCTCGTTCCGCTACGCCTATTTTTCGCCCGAGGGCGGCGCGCTGCATTGCCGCAAAATAGCGGCCGGGCTGGCCAAATGGCTGCGTGCCAATGGAGCCAACGTCTACGAGCACAGCAAGGTGACGGAGATCGATGCCGAGGCCGGCCATATCGTGCTCGAATCCGGCGAGACGATGCAGGCCGACCGCATCGTCGTTACCGCTGGCGCCTGGGTGCTGAAGCTGTTCCCCGAACTCGGCGGCGAATTGAAGACCTTTCGCACCGCGCTCGCCTATGTCGAGCCGCCGGCCGATCTCAGGGCCGCTTGGGAGGCGGCGCCCGTCATTCTCGATGTCGGCGGCACGACCGACGGCTATATGATCCCGCTTACGCGGGGCGCCGGCATGAAATTCGGCTCGGGCCTGCACAAGGTGCCGACCAGCGACGCCGACTGGAACCGCGAGCCGGTGCCCGGCGAGGGCGAGGCGATCCGCAACCTGTTTTCGCCGCCGATCGCCCGCATCGAGGAGTACAAGGTGACCGAAGTGGTCACCTGCGCCTATACGTTCACCGATGACGAGAAATTCCTGGCGCATGAGACCGGCAAGTGCCTGGTCGTCTCGGCGTGCTCGGGTCACGGCTACAAGTTCGGCGCGGCGGTCGGGCGTCGTGTGGCCAAAACCATTGGCGATGGCGATGTCGTCGGTCTTAAGGCCTGGCTGCGGGCCGAGGTGGCCTAAGCCTAGTCCTGGCAGTGCCTTGGAATATGCACCCGCCGCCAGCCGGATGAGCCTTCGCGCACCAGCACGCGGCGCGGGACGGTCTGGTACGCGGCGGGAATATCGATGACGCGCCTTTGCTCGGGCCGCACCAGCACCTCCTCGGCGATGCTGTCATATTGCGCCGGAATGACGACGCGCCGCGTGCGCTCGGGCTGGATCACCACCGTCTCGGCGACGCGTTCAAAGCGTGCCTTGTGCCAAACCTTGCACAACACGCGGCGGCCATGGATGACGCGCCATTCCCAGGAATAGCCGCCGCCATCGACCCTGACGGTGTGATAGACGGTCCTGGTGGCCGCAGGCACCACCTCATACCGAACCTGGGCCGGCACAGTCATCACCACTCGCTCGCGCGTGCCATAGATCGGCGGATCATAGTCGACGATCTGCTGGCCGGGAGGGCTGACCATGACGTCTTCGTAGACGGTGTCGTAAACGGCCGGTGTGTGGACGGGCTCGTAGCATTCGACGGCGCGACCACCGGCCGCCGTTTGCGAAATCGAGCCGAGCATGGTCATCCCTGCAATGGTGAAGCATGCGGTTTTCCCGGACATGGCACTCCCCGTCTGAACTGTAGGCACAAGTTCAACGTTGAATTGTAGGGGAAGCCGTTGCGGAGAAAAGCGGTTTTGGCGCATTTCGTTAAGTGACGAGGTTAAGAAACTGCTACCCTGGCGGGGCCGGTCGGTATTTGAGGTCGGCGTGGCATCAGCTGCTGCTAATTCTTGCCCGGAAGCTTGATTCGACTTACCCAGATGGCTAGGACGGGTCGGCCTTGCACAAGGATGAGCCGGCATCCTATTTACATCTTAACGATCCAGAACCGATTCTGCCCGAGCTGCCAGCCTGTCCGGCGCCGGAATCCCACCGCGAGACAAGAGATAACTGATGAAGAATCCCGTCGAAACCTACATGAACCTCGTTCCGATGGTGGTCGAACAGACCAATCGCGGCGAGCGGGCCTACGACATTTTCTCGCGCCTCCTCAAGGAGCGCATCATTTTCATCACCGGTCCGGTCGAGGACGGCATGGCGACGCTGGTCTGCGCGCAGCTCCTGTTCCTCGAAGCGGAGAACCCGAAGAAGGAAATCAACCTCTACATCAATTCGCCGGGCGGCGTCGTCACCTCGGGCATGGCGATCTACGACACCATGCAGTTCATCAAGCCGGCCGTGTCGACGCTGTGCATCGGCCAGGCGGCCTCGATGGGCTCGCTGCTGCTGACCGCCGGCCACAAGGACATGCGCTTCGCCACGCCGAACGCCCGCATCATGGTTCACCAGCCGTCCGGCGGCTTCCAGGGGCAGGCGTCCGATATCGAGCGTCACGCCCAGGACATCATCAAGCTGAAGCGTCGCCTCAACGAGGTCTATGTCAAGCACACCGGCAAGAGCTATGAGGACATCGAGAAGACGCTCGACCGCGACCATTTCATGACCGCCGACGAGGCCAAGGATTTTGGCCTGATCGACAAGGTCATTTCGTCGCGCGAGGCGGCCGAGGGGGCGTTGGCATAAAGGCTAGTTGGCAGTTGGATGGCACCATCACGCGCTTTTGGCGTGTCTTGCGTCATTTCGGCCACAATTGGCTGTTCCCTCGGAGGTCGGGATTGCCTACGTTAAGGCTATGTTGATTTTCGACGGCTTAGCTTTGCGTGGGGAAGCTGCGAATCATTGCCACGTTTTCTGATTTGTGTTTCGTACGGAATACGTTGCGGGAGCCGGAAGACTGGCGGCGGCGGATTCCCGCGATAAATAGAGTATGCGCCCTTTCAGCCAGACCATCGGCGGGCGGCCATGAAAGGACATGAAAATGAGCAAGGTCGGCAACAACAGCGGTGATTCCAAGAACACGCTTTATTGCTCGTTTTGCGGCAAGAGCCAGCACGAGGTGCGCAAGCTGATCGCCGGTCCGACGGTGTTCATCTGCGACGAGTGCGTCGAGCTGTGCATGGATATCATCCGCGAGGAGAACAAGACCTCGATGGTGAAGTCGCGCGAGGGCGTGCCGACCCCGCAGGAGATCCTCAAGGTTCTCGACGACTATGTCATCGGCCAGCCCTACGCCAAGCGCGTGCTGTCGGTGGCCGTCCACAACCACTACAAGCGCCTCGCGCATGCCGGCAAGAACAACGATGTCGAGCTGGCCAAGTCCAACATCCTGCTGATCGGCCCGACCGGCTGCGGCAAGACGCTGCTGGCACAGACGCTGGCCCGCATCATCGACGTACCCTTCACCATGGCCGACGCCACGACGCTGACCGAGGCCGGTTACGTCGGCGAGGACGTCGAGAACATCATCCTGAAGCTGTTGCAGTCGGCCGACTACAATGTCGAGCGCGCCCAGCGCGGCATCGTCTACATCGACGAGATCGACAAGATTTCACGCAAGTCCGACAATCCCTCGATCACCCGCGACGTGTCGGGCGAGGGCGTTCAGCAGGCGCTGCTCAAGATCATGGAAGGCACGGTCGCCTCCGTGCCGCCGCAGGGCGGCCGCAAGCACCCACAGCAGGAGTTCCTGCAGGTCGACACCGCCAACATCCTGTTCATCTGCGGCGGCGCCTTCGCCGGGCTGGACAAGATCATTTCGGATCGCGGCAGGAAAACCTCGATCGGCTTCGGAGCTGTCGTCGCCTCGCCGGAGGATCGCCGCACGGGTGATGTTTTCCGCTTGGTCGAGCCCGAGGATCTGTTGAAGTTCGGCCTCATTCCGGAGTTCGTCGGCCGTCTGCCGGTTCTGGCGACGCTGGAGGATCTCGACGAGCCGGCACTGATCCAGATCCTGACCGAGCCGAAGAATGCGCTGGTCAAGCAGTACCAGCGCCTGTTCGAGATGGAAAATGTCGATCTGACCTTCCACGAGAACGCGCTTTCGGCGATCGCCAAGCGCGCCATCGAGCGCAAGACCGGTGCGCGCGGCCTGCGTTCGATCATGGAAGCGATCCTGCTCGACACGATGTTCGAACTGCCGGCGCTCGAAGGCGTGCGCGAGGTTGTGATTTCGGAAGAGGTGGTGACCGGCAGCGCCCGGCCGCTCTACATCTATTCCGAACAGAAGGAAAAGAAGGGCAATGTCAGCGCCTGATATGGCACTTGGCCCTATATTTTTATGGAACGGCGCCCCTGCGGCGCCGTTTTGCTGTGAGGAACCGGCACAGCGTCGCGATGGAGTGGATTGGGGACGATGTTAACTCTTGATCTTTGCCCTGCCTGCCTCCACCTAACACGAGAAGGCCGAGGTGCCCGATTTCTGTGCTGTAAAACTCCCGTCATAAACGGTGGTAGGCGGAACGATCCCCGGTCGTTAATATGAGATTCGCGGTTGGCCTGATGGTGGCCGCGACATGAAAGGTTGGACAATGGCCAAAATATCCAAGGCTCCCAGCGACGGCGTCTTCGCGGTCCTCCCACTGCGCGACATCGTGGTGTTCCCGCATATGATCGTTCCGCTCTTCGTCGGGCGCGAAAAGTCGATCAAGGCGCTGGAAGAGGTGATGGGTCAGGAAAAGCAGATCCTGCTTGCCACCCAGATGAATGCCGCCGATGACGATCCCGAGCCCGATGCGATCTTCGACATCGGCACGCTCGCCAATGTGCTGCAATTGCTGAAGCTGCCCGACGGCACCGTCAAGGTTCTGGTCGAAGGCGCCTCGCGTGCGAAAATCGTCTCCTTCACCGACCGTCCCGACTTCCACGAGGCCAAGGCCACGGCTCTGGTCGAACCGGAAGAGGAGGAGGTGGAGGTCGAGGCCCTGGCCCGCTCGGTCGTCACTGACTTCGAGAACTACGTCAAGCTGAACAAGAAGATCTCGCCCGAAGTGGTGGGTGCCGCCAGCCAGATAGACGACTATTCCAAGCTCGCCGACACGGTTGCCTCGCATCTTGCCATCAAGATCCCTGAAAAGCAGGAAATGCTGGCCACGCTTTCCGTCAAGGAGCGGCTGGAAAAGGCGATGGGCTTCATGGAAGCCGAAATCTCCGTCCTGCAGGTGGAGAAGCGCATCCGCTCGCGCGTCAAGCGCCAGATGGAGAAGACGCAGCGCGAATACTACCTCAACGAGCAGATGAAGGCGATCCAGAAGGAGCTCGGCGAGGGCGAGGACGGCCGCGACGAGGCCGCCGAGATCGAGGCTCGCATCAAGAAGACCAAGCTCTCCAAGGAGGCCCGCGAAAAGGCGGATGCCGAATTGAAGAAGCTCAGGACGATGTCGCCGATGTCGGCCGAATCGACTGTCGTGCGCAACTATCTCGATTGGCTGCTGTCGATCCCGTGGGGCAAGAACTCCAAGGTCAAGCAGGACCTGGCCTATGCGCAGAACGTGCTCGACACCGATCACTTCGGCCTCGACAAGGTCAAGGACCGCATCGTCGAGTATCTTGCCGTGCAGAGCCGCCAGAAGAAGCTGAAGGGGCCGATCCTGTGCCTCGTTGGCCCTCCCGGCGTCGGCAAGACCTCGCTCGGCAAGTCGATCGCCAAGGCGACCGGTCGCGAATTCATCCGCATGGCGCTTGGCGGCGTGCGTGACGAGGCCGAGATCCGTGGCCACCGGCGCACCTATATCGGCTCGATGCCCGGCAAGGTCATCCAGTCGATGAAGAAGGCCAAGAAGTCCAACCCGCTCTTCCTGCTCGACGAGATCGACAAGATGGGCCAGGACTTCCGTGGCGATCCGTCGTCCGCGCTGCTCGAGGTGCTCGACCCCGAACAGAACTCGACGTTCATGGACCACTACCTCGAGGTCGAATACGACCTGTCGAGCGTAATGTTCGTGACGACGGCGAACACGCTGAACATCCCTGCGCCCCTGATGGACCGCATGGAGATCATCCGTATCGCCGGCTACACCGAGGACGAGAAGATCGAAATCGCCAAGCGGCACCTGATGCCGAAGGTGATCCGCGATCACGCGCTGCAGCCAAAGGAGTTCTCCGTCGGTGAGGACGCGATCCGCGCCATCATCCAGACCTACACCCGTGAAGCGGGCGTCAGAAGCCTGGAGCGCGAGCTGATGAAGCTCGGGCGCAAGGCGGTGACCGAGATCCTGAAGACGAAGAAGAAGACGGTGAGCATCACGGCGGCGAACCTCGCCGACTATCTCGGTGTTCAGCGCTACCGCTTCGGCCAGGTCGAGGCTGACGATCAGGTCGGTGTCGTCACCGGCCTTGCCTGGACGGAAGTCGGCGGCGAGCTGCTGACGGTCGAAGGCGTCATGATGCCCGGCAAGGGCCGCATGACGGTGACCGGCAATCTGCGCGACGTGATGAAGGAATCGATCTCGGCGGCGGCCTCCTATGTCCGCTCGCGCGCCATCGATTTCGGCATCGAGCCGCCGCTGTTCGACAAGCGCGACATCCACGTGCACTTGCCGGAAGGCGCCACGCCGAAGGACGGTCCGTCCGCCGGTGCCGCCATGGCCACGGCCATCGTGTCGGTGCTGACGGGTATTCCGGTGCGGGCCGATGTGGCGATGACTGGCGAGATAACGCTTCGCGGCCGCATCTTGCCGATCGGCGGCCTCAAGGAGAAGCTGCTCGCCGCACTGCGCGGCGGCATCAAGAAGGTGCTGATCCCGGAAGACAACGCCAAGGATCTGGCGGAGATCCCGGACAACGTGAAGAACGGCATGGAAATCATTCCGGTCTCACGCGTCGGTGAGGTGTTGCGCCACGCGCTGGTGCGGATGCCGGAGCCGATCGAATGGGTCGAACCGGTCAATCCGCCGGCTTCCACGGACACGAGCGATGACGCTGGAAAGTCGCTTGCGCATTAGTTTTTTCTAAGGTTGCAGCGCACAAACAGAAAGCCGGGCCTCGCGCCCGGCTTTTTCATGTGAAAAACCCCGGAATTCCGGGCTTTTTCCGCTATTTTCCTGCCTTTTCGACTTGGTTGCGGGAACGCTTCTTTCTAAAGTCCGTTTCCTGCCGGATGAGTCGTGAGTTCCGGTGTTCTCATGGAAGGGAATTTTTATGAACAAGAACGAACTGGTGTCCGCTGTCGCCGACGCCGCGAGCATTTCGAAGGGTGACGCGCAGTCTGCGGTCGATGCAGTGTTTTCTGTCATCTCCGGCGAACTGAAGAAGGGCGGCGATGTCCGGCTTGTCGGCTTTGGCAATTTCACCGTGTCAAAGCGCGCCGCATCCACCGGCCGCAACCCGCAGACCGGCGCCGAAGTGAAGATCCCGGCGCGCACCGTGCCGAAGTTCTCGGCCGGCAAAGGTCTCAAGGACGCCGTCAACTAAGCGCGTTTTTATTTTTGAAAAAACCAGAAAAGCCGGGCTTGCCCGGCTTTTCTTTTTCGGCGTATTGGGCCGGACGGTAGCTCCTCAAGCTGTCGGGGCGTCGGCGCGCATGAGGCCTTCGTTCTTGAGGTCGGCCCAGAGCGCTGCAGGGAGTTTGGCGTCCAGGAGCGAGCGGTTGCTCTCGACCTCTTCAGGCCGCTGACCGCCGGGGATGACCGAAACCACCGACGGGTGCAACAGCGGGAACTGCAGGGCGGCTTCGATCAACCTGACCCCATGGCGCTTGCAGACGGCCTCGATGCGCGCCACGCGATCGAGCACTTCCTGCGGCGCCTCGGAATAATTGTAGTAAGCGCCGGACTTCGGTCCGGTGGCCAGGATGCCGGAATTGTACGGGCCGCCGAGAACGATGCCGATGCCGCGTTTCTGGCAAAGCGGCAGGAACGATGTCAGCGCCTCCTGTTCCAGCAGCGTATAGCGCCCGGCAAGCAGGAACAGGTCGAAATCGCCGCGCTCGGCCAGGGTCTGGGCCACCTGCCATTCGTTGATGCCGCCGCCGAACGCCTTGATGACGCCCTGGTCGCGCAAGGCGAGCAGGCCATAATAGCCCGAACGCATGAACTCTTCGATGCGCCGGTCGGACGCCTCCTTGCTGCCGTGGGTGAAGATATCGACATCGTGCACGAACAGGATATCGATGCGGTCGACGCCAAGCCGCTCCAGCGAGGCCTCGAACGAGCGCATGACGCCGTCATAGCTGTAATCGTAGACCTCCTTGCGCGACGGCGTGTCGAAGAACTTGCCGATGCCGGTGCGCTCTTCTGGCGGGCAGGCGCGCATGATGCGGCCGACCTTGCTCGACAGCACGTAGTCGTCGCGCTTCCTGGATCGCAGGAACGGATTGAGGCGCGTTTCCGATAGGCCGAGCCCATAGAGGGGCGCGGTGTCATAATAGCGGCAGCCGGTCGCCCAGGCGGCCTCCAGCGTCGCATTGGCATCCTCGTCGGAGACGGCGCGGTAAAGATTGCCGAGCGGCGCTGTACCGAAACCCAGCTCCGTGAAGGTGATGCCGCCATTGCCGATGCGGTCGAAATGCCGTGTCTTCATATCTTGAAATTTTCCCGGATTGATTTGTCTGACATGACACTATCACGCTCGTGGCTTGGCAAAAGCGCCGCTGAGCGTTGGACACGCATTTTCCCGGTTGCTAGCATGAACGAAATCAAGCTGTTCCGGGGAAAAGCGTGATCAGGAATTGCCAATCCAATTCGATTGCCGGCGCGCAGGCGGCGCGGCCGTGAGCAACTCCAGCTCGGAGATGTTCAAGACCGCGCTCGACGAGCTTGGCGCGGTGCTGGCGCGCGTCGATGGCGATCGGATCGACGCCGCCTGTGGGATGCTGGTCGGTGCCAGACAGATCGTCGTCTATGGCTGCGGCCGCGAGGCCTTGCAGGTGAAGGGCTTCGCCATGCGGCTCTATCATCTGGGCCTGCCGGTTTCGGTCGTCGGCGACATGACCACCCCGCCTGTAGGGCAGGGCGATGTCCTGCTTGTCAGTTCCGGACCCGGCGAAACCTCGACCGTACTCACCCTGATGCGCATCGCGCGCGAGGCAGGCGCCACCGTCCTGCTCCTGACCGCCCAGGCAGGCGGCAGCGCCGCAGGGCTGGCCGATTTGACGCTGCTGATCCCGGCGCAGACCATGGCCGACGACCAGGGGCCGCAAAAGACGTCGGTGCTGCCGATGGGCTCGGTGTTCGAGGGCGCGTTGTTCGTGCTGTTCGAGATCATGGTGCTGAAACTCAGGGAGATGACCGCGGCGTCGCCGGAAGCCATGCGCGCCCGCCACACCAACATGGAATAGATCATGCGCTATGAACTGATGCTGCCGCACCAGATCCGAAAGGCAATCGCCCAGAATTGGCCGGTCGCGCTGCCGCTCGGCGTGCTGGAATACCATGGCGAGCACATGGCCGTCGGCATGGATACGCTGGCAGTCATCAAGACGCTGGAGCTGTTCGAAAAAGAGAGCGATGTCGTCATCCTGCCGCCCTTCTACTATGGCGCGGCGAGTTACGCGGTGGCACCGCCGGAAGGCAGCGGCTCCGTCCAGGTCGGCGGCAATCAACTGGCGCCATTCGGCGAGGCGCTGTTCTACAGCCTGCTGCGCATTGGGTTTCGCAACATCCACGCCATCATTCATCACCAGACCGAGAATTTCGCCGCCGGCATGCCGACGGATCTCGCCTTCAAGACCGCAGGCAGACAGGCGATCTTCCGCTTCCTCGAGAAGCAGCGTGGCGAGGGCTGGTGGGGTTCAGAGACGATGGCCGACTATTATGCCGGACATGCCGAGGGCGAAAACTTCTTCAACTGGGTGCAGGTGCACCCGCTGATGCCGACCGCCATGAACGGCAAATATCCGTTCGACCATGCCGGCATCGGCGAGACATCGCTGATGCTGGCGCTATGCCCGGAAGCGGTGGACGCCGCGCATTTCGCGGACAACAAAAGCTGGTATACGGCAACTGCGGCGGAAGCCTCGGCAGCACTTGGACAGAAGGGCGTCGCCATGATCATGGATCATCTGCGCGCGATCCTGAAGGCTTAGATTAGCGCGACCTTTCTCCGACCGAGGGGAGGTGAAGACGCCCGGTCACTTCACCGCGCCAGCGGTCATGCCCATGATCAGGTAGCGCTCCAGGGCGATGCCGATGACCGCCAGTGGCGCGATTGCCGCCGTGGCAAGGGCTGCCATCGACCACCAGTTGATGCCCTGCGAGCCGGTCTGGCTCGCCACCATGACGGGAATTGTCTTGGCGTCCGTGGACGTCAAAAGGGCGGCGAAGAAGTACTCGTTCCAGCACAGCACCATCGCCAGGATGAAGGCGGCCACCATGCCCGGCAGCGCGATCGGCATGACGATACGGAAAAAGGCGCCCCAGATCGACAGGCCGTCGACGAGGGCTGCTTCCTCGAGTTCGACGGGGATGGAATTGAACTGGTCGCGCATGATCCAGATGACGATCGGCAGCACCATCAGCGTGTAGAGCAGGATCAGCCCGACGCGGGTATCGAGCAATCCGACTTCGCGGTAGAGCACCAGGAAGGGCAGGGCCAGCACCACCGGCGGCAGGATGAGCTGCGACAGGAAGAAGAAGGAGATGTCCTCGTTCTTGAACCAGGCGAAATGGTAGCGGTAGCGGGTCAGGCCATAGGCGGCGAGGCTGCCGATGATGATCGCCAGGCTCGACGCGCCAACCGAGGTGATGACCGAATTCATGAAGCGCTTGAGGAACTCGTCGCGCACCGTCGATGTCTGGAAGATCGAGTCCGGTGACAGGCCAAGCGATCGCCAGCCTTTCCAATCCGGCTGGAAGTCGACGAACGGGATCAGGTGGCCCTGGGTGACATCCACCGCCGTCTTGAACGATGTGGTGATGGTCCAATAGATCGGAAACAGGCAGATGAAGCCCCAGCAGGCGAGCGCGCCATAGATGAAGACGCGGCTGGCGAGGAAGCTCGCCGGCGAGCGGATTTCGGATGCGACGTAGTCGGTGGTCTGAACGCTCATCTCTACCTAATTCACATTGCGGACGAAACGACCGGCGAACTTCAACAGCCAGGTCACGAACACCACGATGATGACGAGATAGGCCATCGCCAGCATGGTGCCATAGCCAACATTCGAGCGGTCGCGGTATTCGCGGTAGATGAAGCTCGAGACCGAATCGGTGGCGCCGCCCGGACCGCCCGAGGTGACCGTGATGATGATGTCGGCAAGCTTCAGCTTGAAGATGATGCGCAGGATCACCGCCGTCACCGACACCGGCAGCATCAGCGGGAAAGTGACCTGCCAGAAGGTTTGCCAGGCCGTGGCGCCGTCGACACGTGCCGCCTCCAGCACCTCGCGCGACATCGCCTGCAGCCCCGCCAGCAGCATGATCATCATGAAGGGGATGAAGGTCCAGGCGTCCAGCAGCATGATCGAGATGCGGGCGGTGATCGGGTTCGAGAAGAAGGCCGGGTCTTCCCAGCCGAGATGGCGCGCCAGCGTGGCTGCCGGTCCAAAGCGGTATTCCATCAGCGACTTGCCGATCATCCACGACACCGCGACCGGCGACAGCATGAGGGGCATCAGGAACACCACCCGGAAGAACTTTCGAGCCCGGATCTGCGCGTTGAGGAGCAGTGCCAGGCCAAAGGCGATGACATATTCGACCAGCACCGCCAGCACATAGAGTACCATGTTGAACAGGGCGTTGCGGTAGTAGGGGTCGGCGAGCATCTGCCAGAAATTGTCCAGCCCGTTGAACCTGCGGCCGCTGAAGGAGGAGAGGTTCCAATCGGTAAGCGCGATGTAGAAGCCGAACAGGGTCGGGAAGATCACCATCGCAATGGTGAACAAAAGGGCCGGCAGCAGGAACAGCGCGCGCTGGCCGTCCTCGCCGCGTGTAAGAACCTGGCCGATGCCGATCGCCACACCCCACAGCACATAGGCGTAGACCACGGGCCGCCATGTCTCGAAGCCGATCGTATCGACCTCGGTCTTGTAGAGGATCTGCACCACGATCGTCGCCAGCAGGCCGAACGTGGCAATCGCCATCAGCGCCCATCCCAGACGCCTGCGGCCCGGCGGGATCAGATCATTGGGGGCGGCGTCTGCCGGCCACCGGGTCGCGGTCGAAGTCTGGTCAGTCACAAATCTCGCCCGTTTGGAAGGGAAGGCTGTGGCCCGGCGCTGCCGCCGGACCACGGTTCACAGGGCAGCCTACATGCCGAGCGAGGCCTTGTAGAGCTTGATCTGCTTGTCGCGGCCAATCTGGTCGGTCAGCTTCTCCCAGGCGGCTGCGATGGCATCGGCGCCTTCCTGCGCCTTCATCTTGCCGGCGAAGGTGTTGGCCAGGATATCCTCGGCGGCGCTGTAATACTGGAAGATGCCGGGGATGCGCGGCTCGATCGCCGCGTTGGGATGGTTGTAGCTGTCGCCTTCCGACTTCAGGTATGAGGTGATGAACGCCTCGTCGTAGCCGGCCGCCACCCACTCCGGAATGTCGAAGTGCGAATTGCGGTAGGGCTGGAAGCCCGACGGATACATCGCCGTCCAGATCGACAGGTCCTTGCCGCCGAGATGGGCGGCGGCCGACCATGCCGCCTTCTTCTTCTTTTCGTCGCTATCGACGCGGGCCATGACATAGACGCCCCAGCCGAGATAGGCGCAGTTGGGCGAATAGTTCGGGCCGCTGGCGAGCTTCTCCCACTTGCCGGTCTTGGAGTTGTAGACATCGTCGGAGCCCGGCAGGATCGAGAAGCCGGTGACATCGCCGATGACCGAGCTGTCATTGGTCTTGACGTTCGAGCCGACGTCGCCCCACCAGGGGATCATCGAGCCGGTGCCGGCCAGGAACTGCTGGAAGGCGGTGGTGTTCGGGTCGGCATTGATCTGGTCGGCCGGCTCCGACGGCAGGGCGTCGATGACGTCCTGGATGGCGCGTACCCAGGCCGGATTGTTGATGCGAGGCTTCATCGTGTCGGCGTCGAACAGCCAGGCCTTGTCGTCGGGATGCTTGGCGTAGGCGGTGGCACGGCTGCCCAGGAAATAGAAGCCGAACCCGCCCCAGGGCTTGGGCGCGTCGAGGTAGCCGTAGACATCCTGGCCCTTGAACTTCTTGCCTTTCAGGAACTTGGTCACGGCCTGAACCTCTTGCCAGGTCTTAGGCACGCCCCATTCGCTCGTCGCCCCGCCATCCTTCCACTGCTTGGCGAGGTCGGCATCGGCAAACACGTCGGTGCGGTAGTTGAAATTGTGCGCGTCGCCGTCGATGGTGACCCGGTACTGCTTGCCATCCCACGTGCCGACGGGCGGCTTGAGGTAGTTGACGAGATCGTCGAAGTCGATCTGCTTCTTGACCCAGTCGGGCATCTCCGAAGTCAGGCCTTTGCCGCAGACGTCGCCCTCGAACGGCGCGCCCATCTCGATAATGTCGAAGTCGACGGTGCCGGTGGCGATCGACTGCTGCAGGCGGGCGTTGTAGTCGGCCTGCGCCAGGTCGATCCAGCTGATCTTGGCGCCGGTATAGGTCTCCCATGGCTTCAGGAAACCACGGAACAGCACATTGTGCAGGTTCTGGTTGTTGAGTCCCATGAAGGTGAGCTCGACGCCGGCGAACTCGCCTTCCTTGACATTGGCCTTGGTCGCCTCCAGGCAAAGCTCGCCGACCTTCTGGAAGTCGGCGTCTGTCGGCTGGCCTTTGCCAACCCCGGGGATCTGCAGGATTTTCGAGCGCAGTTCGCTTGCGGCGGAAGCCGGGCGCGTCAGCGCGCCAAGTCCGGCGCCGGATGCGGCGGCGATCGCGGCCATCGAGGCCGCGCCCTTCAATATGTCGCGCCTTGTGGCGCCGGCACGTACCAGTTTGTCGTAAAGACCTACTCGCATGGACTATTTCCTCCCAGAACGTTAGTCGTGAATCGAAAGTGCCAATCGTGCCGGGCGCTGGCCTTTTTAGAAGCGAAATCAGGACCCCGACCTGCGTCGCTTCGCGTTCCGTTTTTTCGGGTAGAGTACCGGCGTTCGGATTGGCGCTCGTCACTATTCTCACAACCAAACGCCGTGTCAACGAGGACGGGTTTTTATCTATAAGAGACCGACTTGCCCTGACCGGTCGCGTTGGTTAGCTTCTGCGCCTACGGCCAGTGGAGCCGATGGGGGAACGATGGCTCAAGTCGCGATCAGCAATGTGGCCAAGGCGTTTGGAACCGTCAAGGTTCTGCACGAAGTCAGCGTCGACATTGCCGATGGCCAGTTCGTCGTGCTTGTCGGCCCGTCCGGTTGCGGAAAGTCCACGCTGCTCAGGATGGTGGCCGGGCTGGAGACCGTCTCCGGCGGCACGATCGCCATCGGTGACCGTGTCGTCAATCACCTGCCGCCCGCAAAACGCGACATCGCCATGGTGTTCCAGAACTATGCGCTCTACCCGCACAAGACGGTCGAGCAGAACATGGCCTTCGCCCTCAAGCTGCGCAAGACCGATCCGGCCGTGGTTGCCGAGCGGGTCAAGCGCGCCGCCGACATCCTCGACCTCAGCCCCTATCTGAAGCGCTACCCGCGCCAGCTTTCCGGCGGCCAGCGTCAGCGCGTCGCCATGGGGCGCGCCATCGTGCGCAATCCGCAGGTATTCCTGTTCGACGAGCCGCTTTCGAATCTCGACGCCAAGCTGCGCGTCCAGATGCGCACCGAGATCAAGGAACTGCACCAGCGGCTGAAGACCACCACCATCTATGTCACCCACGACCAGATCGAGGCCATGACGATGGCCGACAAGATCGTCGTCATGCGCGATGGCCGCATCGAACAGGTCGGCGCGCCGCTGGAGCTTTTCGACAGGCCGGCGAACCTTTTCGTTGCCGGCTTCATTGGCTCGCCGTCGATGAACCTGCTCAAGGGTACCGGGCGCAAGGGCGGCGTCGAGATTGCCGGAACGCTATTCCCGGTCGCTCCGAACAACACCGTCGAGGAAGGGCGCTCCGTCGTCTATGGTGTGCGCCCCGAACATCTCGAAATCCATCCCGAAGGCGTGCCGGCGAAGATTTCCGTGGTCGAGCCGACCGGCTCGGAAACCCTGGTGTTCCTCCGCTTCGGCGACGGCGAGATGGTGGCGCTGTTTCGCGAGCGCCATGACTTCAAGCCCGGCGATACGCTGAAGCTCCGGCCAAGGCTCGACCATATCCATCTGTTCGATGCCGAGACCGGCAAGCGTCTCTGATCTCAAACGCACTCCACGAGGACCATCATGCTCAAAGGGATCGATCCGTTGCTCAATGCCGACGTGCTCCAGGCATTGCGGGCGATGGGGCATGGCGACGACCTGATCATCGCCGACACCAACTTCCCGTCCGATTCGGTGGCGCGCCAGACGGCACTCGGTCGGGTGCTCCGCATCGATGCGCCGGCGGCGCGAGTGGTCAAGGCGGTGCTGTCGCTCTACCCGCTGGACACGTTCGTCGATGATTCCGCCGCCCGAATGGAGATCGTCGGAAAGCCGGACGAGATCCCAGCCGTGCAGAAGGAAGTGCAGAAAGAGATCGACGCCGCGGAGGGCAAGTTCTGGCCGATGGTGCCGGTCGAGCGTTACGCCTTCTACGAGCGCGCCAAGCAGGCCTATTGCGTCATCCAGACCGGCGAACGCCGCTTCTACGGCTGCTTTGCCTTCCGCAAGGGCGTCGTGCCGCCGGATGCGGAGTAGCGGCATGGCCTCGGGCAAGCCGGTCGTCATCCTCGGTGTGTTTGTCGCCGACACGGCCTACAGGGCCCAGCGCCAGCCGCGCATGGGCGAAACGATCCTTGGCAATTCCTTCAAGCTGGGGCCAGGCGGCAAGGGGTCGAACCAGGCCGTGGCCGCTGGCAAGCTGGGGGCCGACGTCGCGTTCCTGACCCGCCTCGGTGTCGATGCCTTCGCCGACATGGCCAAGCGGACCTGGAAGGATGCCGGCGTGAAGAGCGCCGCCATCGACACGCCGGACAGCTACACCGGCGCCGCCTATATCTTCGTCGAGGAGGGGAGCGGCAACAATGCCATCATCGTCAGCCCCGGCGCTGCCATGCTGATCACGCCCGAGGACATCGAAGCCAATGCCGACCTTATCAGGGGGGCCGGAGTTTTCGTGACGCAGCTCGAACAGCCGATCGATGCCGCGATGCGGGCGTTGGAGATCGCGCGCGGGGCCGGGGTGGCGACCATCCTCAACCCGGCACCGGCGGCAAAGCTTCCCGATCGCACCTACACACTGTGCGACTATCTCACACCGAACGAGACAGAGACGGAGGAATTGACCGGGCTGAAAGTTTCTTCGGTCGACGAGGCCCGCGCCGCCGCCGGCAAGCTGCTCGAAAAGGGCGTCGGCACGGTCATCGTCACGCTGGGCGAAAAGGGCGCGCTCCTGCACACGAAGGATCGCTCCGAGCATGTTTCCGCCATCAGTGCCGGCCCTGTCGTCGAAACCACCGGCGCGGGGGACGCCTTCAACGGCGGCTTGGCCGCAGCACTTTCGCGCGGCGTGGAGCCGCTGGAGGCGGTGCGCTTCGCCTGCGCCGTGGCCGGCATTTCGGTGACCCGTCCAGGCACGGCACCGTCTATGCCGATATTGCAGGAGGTCGAGGCGTTGCTGGCCAAGCGCTAAGGCTGCCCAAAGCCCGCGGAGCCCCCGGAGCCCAGACCGTTCTGGCCTCCGGGTCAGTGGGCGTTGAGAAGCTACTGCATGACGTAGCAGCGCTTTCCCTGGTCGGGAGCGGGATCGCCGAATGCATCGTTGTCGCATTGGACGCCATTGCGGAACACGTCCTGCGTGAACCGGCCGCGGGCGCCATACCTGACCACCTTGCGGCCATAGAAATCGCAGAATTCGCCTTCCTCGGCGCAGACCGCCCACTTCTCGCGGCGTGGCTGATCGTAGTCGTCGTTCGACTCGTCACGGTCGCGCTTCACGATGAAGCAGAACTTTTCCTTGCCCGGCGCGGGATCGCCGAAAACGCGGTTCGAACAGGGTACCGCGTTGCGCTCGATGTAACGCGAGGTCGTGCGGCCCCTGGCGCCGTAGACGACCTCGGCGGGATAGGGCAGGCGGCAGATCTCACCCTCGCGAGCGCATCGCTGCAGCCGGTCGGCCGACGCGGCGGCGGGAAAAAGGACGGATGCGGCCGTCGTCGCGCCACCCAGGCAAATCAGCGTGAATATCGTGCGCGTGGAAATGTTCGGTGCAATTGACATTACGTCCTCCATGCCATTCCGGCAGCATACTGCAATGTGGCTGCCTGCGGCATGAATCGAGCGTTTTGTGGGCGGTTGCGCAAGCAGATTCGCAACGACCAAGTCGTCCGCTGTCCGCAGGGCCTCTTCGTCCGTTGCTTGGCGACCCACACGAATCGCGTCGTGGATTCCAAGGCATCGCTCATGCAAGGGCGATTTTGGAGCCGAGAAGAACGGGGCCGAAGAAGGTCTTCGGACGCTGTTCCTGGAGAGGTCTTTGACAATTTTGTCGGCATTTCCCCGGAGCCAAGGATCATCGTCCTTGAGGGGAAATGGCGCGAGTGACGGGGCTCGAACCCGCGACCTCCGGCGTGACAGGCCGGCACTCTAACCAACTGAGCTACACCCGCGCATTGACGAGCACGTGTCAGCCGTGTTCGTCGTTGGGGCGCTGGATAAGGGGTTCGCTACCGGGTGTCAAGCGCACCAAACCATCATAACGCCAAACAGGAGAAGGTTTTTTGACAGCCGGCATTTTGTTCGCAAATCCGGCCTGCGAACAGGGCATCCCGCACTCATTTGGCCTTGCGAAGCAGGTCCCGACCGCTTAAAGGTCCGGCCCGGAGCGGGCGATTAGCTCAGTTGGTAGAGCGCTTCGTTTACACCGAAGATGTCGGCGGTTCGAGCCCGTCATCGCCCACCATTCAAACTCACATTTCAAGTCAGCTGAGACCCGGCCGCTGGCGCGTCGGGTATCACGGCGGCACCATACGGAAATCCTTGCCCTCGGGCAGCAATTGCCCGCCATCGACCACGATGGTCGTTCCCGTGATGTAGCTCGCATCGTCCGAGGCGAGGAACAGGAAGGCGTTGGCCACGTCGCGTGGGCTGCCGAGCCGGCCGAGTGGGATCGAATCCTCCATGTTCTTGATATAGGCGGCGCCGCGATGCTCCTGGATGGCTTCGGTGAGGATATTGCCGGGTTCGACGCCGTTGACGGTGATGCCGTAGCCGGAGAATTCCAGCGCTGCGGCGCGAATGAAGCCGTTGATGCCTGCTTTCGTCGCCGAATAGTGGCCATGGCCGGGGCTGGTGACATGCGGGCCGGTGATGGAGGAGGTGTAGAGCATGCGGCCAAAGCGCTGCGCCTTCATCGGCACCAGGGCTGCGCGGCTGGCGTTGAAGGTGCCGCGCAAATTGACCGCCATGACGCGGTCCCAGTCGTCGGCGCTGGTGTTCTCGATCAACTGCCAGGGATAGATGCCGGCATTCTGGACGATGATGTCGAGGCGGCCATGGTGTTTCAGCGAAAGCGCCACGGCGGCCTCGGCGTCGCTCATTTGCGAGATGTCGGTGCGGATGAAGGGAACGCCAAGCTCATCCGCACTTGCCCGCCCGGCCTCGGTCTCGGAGTCGGCGAGCACCAGCCTTGCACCTTCCTCGGCGAAGCGCAGCGCGATGCCCTTACCGATGCCGCGCGCGCCGCCGATGATCAGCGCCACCTTGCCTTCCAGTCGTCCTGTCATGCGAGCCGTCCTGTCACGCCAATCCCCGTCTCACGCCAATCGTTGGCGAATGGTTTGCTTGAATGCATCGAGCAGCACGGCCGCCAGCACCAGCAGGCCATGGATGACCTGGGTGAAGTTGGCGGGCAGGCCCATCAGGTTGATCGCCGTGTTGATGGCAGAAAGCAGGAGCACGCCGGCGTAGACGCCGGGCAAGGTGCCGACGCCGCCCTTCAGGCTGACGCCGCCGATAACCACGGCCGCGAAGGCGTTGAACAGAAGGCCGACGCCCAGATTGGCGGTGGCGCCCGAGGTGCGGATCGCCAGCAGCCAGCCGGCCAGCCCTGCGATGGCGCCGGCGAGCACGAAGGCGATGATCAGGTTGCGGTTCACCCGGATGCCGGCACGGAAGGTCGCGGTTTCATTGCCGCCGATCATCACCAGGTGCCTGCCGAACGGGGTCTTGGCCATGATCAGCGAGAACACGACGAAACAGGCCACCGCGATCCAGGCGGTAAGCGGCAGGCCGACCAGGCGCTGGATGCCGAACCAGCGGATGGCGGGTGCCAGATCCTGCGCCGAGCGGCCGCCCGAAATGACCAGCACCAGGCCGCGCACCCAAATGTAGGAGGCGAGCGTGATGATAAAAGCGCTCATCTTGACCTTGACCACGAGATAGCCGTTGAAGGCGCCGATGAGGCCGCCGACGGCCAGCGCCAGCAGCAGCGAGACCGGAACCATCAGCCATTCCGGGTGCAACTGCACGCCGAGGCCGATGCCCGAGGAACAAAACAGGATGCCCACCGCCATGGCGCTGAGCGCGGCGACGGATTCGACCGACAGGTCCATGTGCCCGGCAATGATGACCAGCGCCAGGCCGATCGACATCACACCGAGCACGCTCGACGCCTCGATGATGTTGGCGAAGATGCCGAGCTGGAAATAGTTCGGGATGAACAGCGAGAAGACGACCAGGACAAAAAGCAGCATGAACCAGACGAGGTTGTCGAGGACGAACTCCAGGGCGTGGCGTGTGCGAGGGTTCATGTGTCGATCCGGTTGGCGTGCGGGATCAAGGCCGCGGCAGGTTGCCTGCGTCTCGTTTCATGCGGGCAGGGCAGGGCTCCGGGCCTGGTATGGCCCGGAGCGGTCGGGCCGCCTGTCTATTCGACCGGCTTGACGGTATCCGTCGGCGGCTTCTGGTTGCCCCAGAAAGCCGGGTTGTCGACGTTTTCCTTGGTGATGGCGGCACCCGGGATCTTGATGTTGGGGCCCCAGGCTTCCTTGGTGAGGGTCGATTTCAGGCCAAGCACATCGTATTCGCCGGGCTTGATCTCTTCCTTCTTGACGACCTTGTCCATGAACATGGCGACGGCGGCGGCCTGTGCGTAAAGCGGCTGCTCGACTTCGACGTTGAGCCAGCCCTTGCGGATCAGGTCGAGGCCGACCGGTGCGCCGTTCGAGCTCATCAGCATGACGTCGCCCGGCTTCTTGCCGGCGGCCTCGAGCGAGGCGACGGCGGCGACCGACAGGTGTGCGGCATGGCTGAAGATCAGGTCGATGTCGGGGTTGGCCAGCATCTGGTCGGCAACGATGGTGCCGGCGTTGCTGGCCTCCCACTGCATGGCCGGCAGCGAGATGATCTTGACGTCCGGGAACGCCTTCATCTTCTCCTCGAAACCCTTCTGGATGTCCAGCGTGTAGGGATCGCCGGGATCGCCAAGCACCTGCAGGACCTTGCCCTTCACCGAGCCGTTCTTGGCTTTCAGAAGCTTTTCGGCCTGCTCGGCGGCGACGTAGCCGATCTCGACGGTGCCCGCGACCGACGTGAAGTCGGACGGTGTCGACGTGATCTGGCGGTCGAACTCGACCACCGGAATGCCGGCCGCGCGCGCGGCCTCGATCGATGGTTTCAGCGCATTGAAATCGACGGCGGCCAGGATGATCGCCGCCGGCTTCAGCGCGATAACGTCGTTCATCTGCGATTGCTGCGCGTCGGTCTTGTTGTCGGCGTTCAGCGTCTTCATCTCGTAGCCGGTCTGTTTCAGGAACAGCTCCAGCGCGCTCACCGAGCCGGTCTGGAATTCGTCGAGCAATGTCGGCACCATGTAGTAGACGATACCCTTGGACTGGGCGAATGCCGGCGTAAGCGTGGCAAAGGCCAGTGCCAGGATACCGAAGACAGCAAGAAGTATTCGCTTCATGTCGTTGGCTCCCTGTTAAGCCGGACCCCTCTTTGTCCCTCAGCCCGCCGGTCCGGCACCGGCAAGCGTCTCTCCGGTGATCATGTTGATCACCGCATCGGGACTTGTCTTGTTGCGGGCGACATCGCCCGCCACGACGCCTTGCCGGATGACCACGATCCGGTCGGCGACCTGAAAAGCCTGCTGCATGATATGGGTGATGATGACGACGCCGATGCCCTGGCTCGCCACCTGGCGGATCATTTCGAGACCGCGCCGGGTTTGCTCGACGCCAAGTGCGGCGAACGGCTCGTCGAGAAGCACCAGCTTGCCGCCCCAATGCACGAAGCGGTTCAGCTCGATGGCCTGCCGCTGGCCGCCCGAGAGATGCTCGACATTGGTGCGCAGTGAAGGAATGCGGGTCCCGGCGCTGGCCAGCGCCTTGCCGACGACGGCTTCCATGGCGCGCTCGTCGAGCACCGGAATGCCGAGCACCTTTCTGGTGATCTCGCGGCCCATGAAGAAATTGGCCACCACATCGACATTGGTGCACAGCGACAGGTCCTGGTAGACGGTCTCGATGCCTGCCGCCTTGGCTTCCGCCGGGGACCGGGCCAGGAATTCCTTGCCCTCGAACAGCATGCGGCCGGAGGTCGGTTCGAGACCGCCAGCTATGATCTTGACCAGCGTCGACTTGCCGGCGCCGTTGTCGCCGAGCAGCGCCACCACTTCGCCCTTGCCGATGGAAAAGCTGATCCCCTTCAGCGCTTCGATCGCGCCGTAGTTCTTGGTCACGTTGTCGAGCACCAGCAGGGGTTCGCTCATGCGGCAATCTCCCTGCCCGAAAGTATGTCGCGGCCGCGCTCGCGTTCGGCGGCGAACATCTGCCCGAAGCGTGGCGACAACACCCCTGAAACGGCGAGCGCCGCCGCGCCGCGCAGCACGGCATGCTGGCCGCCGCTGGCGACGATGACGCGCGGCGTCTTGCGGTCCGCGCGGGCCGAAACCGAATTGTGCAGCGGTTCGGCCGCGTCCGCCAGGCGCTCGAGCAGTTCCGATGCCGCCAGGCCGCCGAGCACGACCGTCTCTGGATCGAAGAGGTTTTCGATGATGGCGATGGTGTTGCGGAAGATCGGGCCGACTTGCGCCACCCAATCGGCGTCGCTGCCGGCCCGGCGGCCCCGCGCCTCGAGCGAGAGATAGCGCTCGAGGCAGCCTCGGTTGCCGCAGGGGCAAAGCTCGCCATCGGGGACCACGGGAATGTGGCCGATCTCGCCCGCATTGCCCCAGGCGCCGCGCAGAACGCTGCCGTCATGCATCATCGCGCCGCCAAGCCCGACGCCGAAATAGAGATAGTAATAGTCGGAATGGCGGGCTCCGATGCCATAGAGCCGCTCGCCCATCGCGGCCGCGGCCATGTCGCTCTCGAAGAACGCCGGCAATCCTGTCGCGGCCGTCAGCCGCTCACGCAGCGCCACATGCTTCCAGCCGGTCATCGTGGTCGGGCCGACAAAGCTCATGGAGTCCACATCGAACGGGCCGGGAAGCGCCATGCCGACGCCGATGACGCGGCCGCCGGGCCGCTTGCCCGTCAGGTCGCGGACCATGGCGCCGATCTGGTCGAACGCGTGATCGGGCGTCGCGTTGGACGCTTCGCGGCGTGAACTCTCGATAACGTCGCCGCTGAGATTGATCAGCGCGGCGTCTATTCCAAGCGGCGTCAGGTGGATGCCGACGGCATAGCCGCCTTCCGGGTTGATGCGCAGCGTTGCCGGTGGCAGACCACGCCCCTTCGGCTCTTCGCGCACGGACAGGATGTAGCCCTGTTCCTCCAGTTCGCGAACGATGGTCGACACGGTCTGCACGGTGAGCCCGACGTGCCTGGCGATGTCGCCGCGTGCAATCGGGCCATGACGGCGGATGGACTCAAGCACGATGCGCCGATTGTATGGCCGCCCGAACTCCTGATTGGTCCCCCGCAATGCCATGCCTTGCGCCCCCACTTGACGTAAGGTTCGCATCAAATATTTATTCAGTCAAATGGAATTCAAAAATAATCCGGAAGCTGAGGAGCCGCGATCCTATGGCGGTTTACGGCGTGCGGGATATCGCATGACGGGGAGAGGTGTGCTCGACCGGGACCGACGGCTCCGGATTCAGCAAGCGAGCGGCTGATCTTGCTAGAGATACTGGGCGACTTTCTTGCCGACGGTCAGGAAGCGCAGCGGATCGATCGCCTCGCCATTGTGACGCACTTCATAGTGCAGATGCGGGCCGGTCGAGCGCCCACTGCTGCCGGTCTTGCCGATGACGGCGCCGGCGTCCACTTTCTCGCCTACCGTCACGTCGATCTCGCTGAGATGTCCGTAACGCGTGGCAAAGCCATTGCCATGGTCGATCTCGACCATGCGGCCATAGCCGCCATTCCAGCCGGCCTTGGTGACGATGCCGGGCGCGGTGACCTTGGCCGCCATGCCGATCGGCGCCCTGAAATCCATGCCCGAATGCAACGCGGCCGTGCCGAGAATGGGATCGGTGCGCACGCCGAACGGACTGGTGACGGAGTGGCCAGGGGCAGGGTTTGCAAGCGGCAACCGGCGCGCTTCCTTCTTGAGGTGATCGAGCGTATCCAGCGCCTCGTCCAGTTCCTTGACCTTGCTGTCGAAGATCATCGACGAGTCGAGCGGAATCAGCGGTCCGCCGACATCGCTTTCGTTCTTGCCGAAATCACTGTCGACCGGCAGTCCGGCCGTCTGCAGCGCCTGCTGGATGGCATCGGCGCTTTTGTAGGCGTTGTCCGCGAGCGTGTTGATGCGGCTGAGCTGTTCATTCTCGATGGATTTCAGCGACTGGTTGATCGAGACGAACAGCCTGTCGGCGCGATCGGCGGCTGAGTCGCTGGGCAGCGGATCGGTGCGGGTCGACCACAAGGAGAAGGGCCTTGTGTCGGCGGTGCCGAGGTCCGCGCCCAGGCTGGCAACCGCGTAGTTCCGCGCTGGCTGGCTGATGCTGCCGGTCACCTCGGCGCGCTTGTCCGGCTTGGCGGGCGCGGCCGGATCTTCGGCGGGCACCGTTCCGACATCACCTTCGGCGCGTTCGAGCAGTGGGCCGAGACGGCCATGCCGCTGGCTGAGCTGCGTCTGGCGCTCGAGCAATTCGCTGACTTTGGTCTCCATCAGTTGCTGGTCGAGCAACTGCCTGCTGGTGATGCGGTCGACCTGGGCGCGAAGCGCCGAAATGCGGTCCTCGTAGGCCTGCTGCATGCGCGCCTGGCGCGCCGTGGTGGCGCCGATCAGGTCGTCGCGCAGCACGAGATAGGATGTGGCCAGGAGGTAGCCGATGGCAATGGCGGCGAGTGCTGAACCGATGAATGCCGCCAGCCAGGGACGGATCGTGAAGTGCCTGATCTCGTTGCCCCGGGCGATGATGATCGTGTGCGGTTCCTTGCGCCTGCCGAAGACTGCGGACTGACCGGTTGCGTTCACGGGACCAAGCTTTCGTTACGACACCACGACCGCCTGATTACACATTATTAGGGTTAACAAAGGCTTGCCGTATCGGCAGCGCGACGCCGAATGCACGCAATGCAGGCGAGAGGTTGCATGGAAATCGCCAGCTACGGCCGCTACGTCGCGAAATCGTTGGCGAGGAGCACCAATGTTCCGCCAGCAGCGGTCAGTCACGCGCTGAGCAAGCTCCAGGTTTCTTAACTGTATTCGATTGCATTTAATTGACTCTTTTCGAGTAAAGACCTGCTGGTATTTCGGATTCACCGTGGCGGTAGGAATGCTGGACGACCTGGTTGGCAAGATCCTCGACAAGATTTCGGGCACCAGTCTGCTGGCGACCGGGCTTTTGCTGCTGACGACCCTTGTCAGCGCGCTCGTGGCCTATTGGCGCACGGTCGAGGAGAAGAGCTGGAAGGAATTTTTCGAGTTCGTCGTCCCCCATGAGGTCATCACCCATCCCTCCGCGAAGGCCGACCTGCTGTTCTGGGTCACCAGGAAGGCCCTGATGCCTTTCCTGATGCTGCCCGCCGGAATTGTCTTCGTCACGGCGGTGGGCTACGGGACCAACTGGCTGTTTTCGACACTGTTCCAGTTTCAGCCGCCTCTGATCGAGGGGCCGGCAGGACCGGTGACGGTGCTGATCTTCACCATCAGCATGCTGCTCGCCTACGACATTTCCTATTATCTCTATCACGTCGCCCAGCATCGCTACCCCCTGCTTTGGGAACTGCACAAGGTGCATCACTCGGCCGAGGTGCTGGTCGGGATCACCAAGGACCGGGTCCATCCGCTCGACGAGTTGATGAACCGAGCCTGGGACGGGCTTATCGTGGGGCTGTGCTTCGGCATCTGGTCGCTGATTTCGCTGAACCTTGTCGAACTGACCGTCTTTGGCGTTAACGTCTATGTCATGCGGAACATCCTGATGATGGATTTCGTCAGGCACACGCATTTCAAGATCTCGTTCGGCCCGCTCAACAACTTGATCCTGTGTCCTCATTGGCACCAGCTGCATCACAGCGTCGATCCGCGCCACTACGACAAGAATTTCGGGCTGCTCTTCTCGTTCTGGGACCGGCTCTTCGGAACATTGTGCGTGCCGAGGCCCGACGAGGACTTCAAGTTCGGACTGGTCGACCGCGATGTGCGCGACTACCAGTCGCTCGCCGGCCTTTATGTCATGCCGCTGAAGCGGATGTGGGGTCATGTTGCCAGGCGCATCCGGCCTGGAAAGCGACAGCCACGGACTGCGCGACCATCGGAAGGGACACGGCCATGAACGCTCCCGTCACGCTCTCCATCCCGCGGACACGCACCTTCGAAATCGTGACATCGGCGGTGCGCCTGGCCGAGATCGCACCGGCCTGGAGCGCGCTCTGGCAGCGGGCTGGCGGGCTTGTCTTCCAGCATCCCGACTGGATCGCGGCCTGGTGGCGCACCACCCCGCATCAGGAGCGGCGCGCCCTCAGGATTGGGCTTGCCTGGAACGGCGACCGGCTCGAGGGCGTGATAGCGCTCGCGACCTTCAGGCGCTCCGGCATCCGCATGCTCGAATGGGCGGCGAAGGATCACAGTGACTATGGCGACGCGCTGGTTGCACCCGACAGCGACCCGCAGGCGATCTCCCGCCTTTGGCAGCATGTCTTCGATCAGGGCGGCTTCGACCTGATCTACCTCAACCGTCTGCTGCCGGATGCCGGGGTTCATGCCCTGCTGCACCCGGCCCATGGCAAAGCGCTTCGGCCCAACCACCGCGGTGAAATCAGCTATCGTGTCACTGGTCCCTGGCAGAGTGGGGCGGAATGGTTCGAGACGTTGTCGAAAAAGGGCCGGCAGAACTATCGTCGCGGCCGCAAATTCATGGAAGAGAGCGGCGCATTGCGTTTCCGCCTCCTGGATGCGGATGACCCGCGCGAGCCGGTGCTCGAGCGGGTCGCGACGCTGAAGCGGCTCTGGCTCGTTCGGCATGGCCGCGCTTCGGATCTGTTCGATGAGGGCTCGCCGGTTCTCGCCGCGCTTATTTCCGTGCTGGCCGACCTCGGGCTGTTGCGCATTTTCGTGCTGGAGCTTGACGACACGATCATCGCGGTCTCGATCAACTTCGAGCAGCACGGCACGATGATGGCTTTCGTCACCACCTACGATCCCGAACACGAGCGCGCCTCGCCGGGTATGGTGCTGATGATGGACTATATCCAGTGGTCGCTCGACCGTGGCCTTGCCACGATTGATTTTCTCTGCGGCGGCGAGGATTTCAAGCGCCGCTTCGCCACGCAATCAGTCGCGCTGTCGTCGATGATGGGTGCGCGCGGCTTGCGCGGTCATCTCGCCGCACTGGCCGATCATGTGGACCATGTTTCGAAGTCCTGGAAGACCCGGCGGCAGCCGAAAGCCGACGCGGTGCCTGACGAATAGCGCCACGATCGTCGTTTGCGTCGTGTGCTTTGGCGACGCTCAAAGCGCGCGAACGGCTTCCAGAACGGCCTCGGCATGGCCCTTGACCCGGACCTTGCGCCAGATCTTGGCGATCCGTCCGTCACGGCCGATCAAGAATGTCGCGCGCTCGACGCCCATGTATTTGCGGCCATACATCGATTTCTCGACCCACAGGCGGTAGGCCTCGATCACCTTGCGCTCCTCGTCGGCGGCAAGATCGATGGTTAGATCGTATTTCGATTTGAACTTGTCGTGTTTCTTGGCGCTGTCTGGCGACAGGCCGATGACGACAGCGCCGGCCTTCTCGAATTCCGGCTTCAGCCGCGAGAAGCTGATCGCCTCTTGCGTGCAGCTTGTCGTGTCATCCTGAGGATAGAAATAGAGCACGACTGGCTTGCCGGCGGATGCGGCCAGGCTGAGCGATCCGCCGCCGTCCCGCGGCAGATCGAATTGCGGCGCGGGATCGCCTACTTCGAGGTCAGCCATATCGATGCCCTTGTTTGAGGTTACGCGCGAAGCCACACCGATATAGTGTCGACCGGGGATTCGTCCACGAGCGAGTTTGTACAACGGAAGATTGCGTGGATCAGGAGCAACCGCAGCACGAGAAGATCCGGTTCAGGCGGGACGAAATCACCGACCTGGGCGCCCTGCCGTCCGCGTGCCGCGTCCCGCCTCTTGGCCAGGCGGCGATCGGCCGCGGCTTTCGCATCCTTTCGCGCGTGTTTGCCGGCGTGGTCGCGTTCATGCTGCTGGCCGCGACGGCGGTCTATCTCATCGGCCTTTCCGGCATTGGTTCTGACCGGCTGCGCGTCGAGGC
This sequence comes from Mesorhizobium sp. B2-4-13, assembly GCF_006658535.1. Classification (NCBI taxonomy): domain Bacteria; kingdom Pseudomonadati; phylum Pseudomonadota; class Alphaproteobacteria; order Hyphomicrobiales; family Phyllobacteriaceae; genus Mesorhizobium; species Mesorhizobium sp. B2-4-13. The sequence goes on from NZ_VFVB01000006.1 coordinate 242,011, forward strand.
GGAGAGCGCCATCGAGAGGCTGGCGGGCGTCGACGTCAATGTCGCTGTCGGGCCCGCCCGCATCACGCTCGACAGTTCGAGCTTCGTGGCGCTGCAGGTGAGCGATGTCAGCCTGAAGACATCGGACGGCAAACCCATGGCCGATGCCGGGCGTGTGCGCTTCGGCATCCGCCTGGTGCCGCTTTTGTGGGGCGAGGTGCGGCTGACCAGCGCCAGGATCTCCGATGCCCGCATCGTCATGGCGGCGATGCCGTCCGGCGGCGACTGGACGGCGGCACTGCGCAACGAGAACGGCCTCGTCGATCCGGAGAAGCTGTCGGACGCGGTGTTCGGCTACATCCATCGTGCGCTCGACGCCGTGCGGGAAGATTCGATGCGCCGGATCGATCTCAGCAATGTCGAGTTCGTGTTGCCCGACGCTGGATCGATCAAGCTGGTCAAGATCGCCGACGCCACCGTGGTTCAGTCGGGGCCGGGCGGCATGGAGTTCACCTCCGACGCGGACGTCGACGGCAGGACAGTCACCGTTGTAGCTTCCGCCACCCGTAACATCGCGGCGCATCGGGTGACGGCGTTGGATGCCAGCATCAATCTGGCGGATGCCGGCGCCACCGCTGCCGGCTCCGGCAAGCTTGGTGCCGTCGCGCTGAAGTTGACAGGATCGGAAGGGTCAGGTGCCACCGCATCACGCTTGACCGCCGCCCTTTCGTCCACCGGGTCCGTGCTGGATCTTGGCACACGCGGGCTGCTGCCGGCGGATGCCGATGTCAATGCGACGCTTGTCTATGGCTCCAACAAGATCCAGGTCGACAGGCTGCTCTTGAAAACCGGCAGGTCTTCATTCGATTTCGGCGGCTCGATCGGGCCAAAACCAGCAACCGGGGTGGCTGGTGAGGAACCCTCCTACCGTTACGATCTGACCAGCGACGGTTCGACCCTGGCGCCATCGGAATCGCCTGAGCCCGCGCTGATGTTCCTGGCGCGCATCGCCGGCGTCTACCAGCCGCAAAGCCATAAACTGGTGGCCGAGCAGATCGCGGTTCGGTCCGCCGGGAGCAGCGAGGTGCTTGGGACCGCGGCTGTGGAATTCGTCGAGGGCAAGGCTCCCGGGGTCAATCTGGCGCTCAACATCCATGACATGCCGGTCTCGCACGTCAAACAGCTGTGGCCGTGGTTTTCGGCGCGCAATGCGCGGCTCTGGGTGCTGAACAATCTGTTCGGCGGCCGCGTGGTCGACGCCAGCCTCCAGTTCCAGGTGGTGCCGGATCGCCTCGGCAATGGCGTGCCGCTTTCCGCCGACGAGGTCTTCGGCCGTTTCCAGATCGAAGGCGCGCGTTTCGACACTGCCGGCCGCATCCCACCGATCCGCGACGCGGTGGGCGTGGTCGGATTCCACGGCAACGACGTCGACGTATCCTTGTCGTCGGGCACCGTCTTCATGCCGAGTGGCCGCACGGTGGCGGCCAGCAATGGCACGCTGACGGTCAAGGCCGCCAACCGTCCGCCGGTCATCGGCGCACTCGACATCGATGTCGAGGGGGAGGCGCCGGCCGTCGCCGAGCTTGCCTCCTACGAACCGATCAACGCCATGCGCCATGTCGGCATCCTGCCTGAGGATCTTTCCGGCAGCGTCACCGGCCACGTCAAGGCGGATATTCCGCTGCAGTCGGGCGTCGATACGGCGAAGCTCGATTGGCTGGTGTCGCTCGACTACACCGGCCTGTCCCTGGCCAAGCCGTTCGAGGGGCAGGCCGTGACGGACGCGGACGGCTCGATCACGGTCGACCCGCAAAAGGCTGTCATTTCGGCCAAGGCATCGCTGAACGGCATTCCGGCCGAACTCGATCTCGTCGAGCCGTTGGTGGATGACGGGCCGGCGCGCAGCCGCAAAGTCGCCCTTGTGCTCGACGACAAGATCCGCGCCGCCGCCATGCCCGGCCTGACGCCGCTGCTTGGTGGAACGGTGAAGGTCGCGATCGACAAGAGCGGCAGCGGCAACCAGAACGTTTCGGTCGACCTGACCAATGCCAGGCTGGACATTCCCTGGGCCGGCTGGAGCAAGGGGGCGGGGGTTCCCGCCAGCGCCACCTTCGTCATGACCAAGGCCGGCGACACCACGACGCTGTCCGACTTCGACCTCGGTGGCAAGACATTCTCCATCGATGGCGGCATCGTGCTGGTCAACGGCGCGCTGTCGTCGGCCAAGTTCAGCAGGGTCACCCTGAACCGGGGCGATGATGTTTCCGTGTCGGTGAAGCGATCGGGCAAGGGCTATGCGGTCGGCATCAATGGCAATGCGCTTGATGCTCGTTCGTTGATCAAGCAGTTCACGTCCGATGTGGACACCGCGACCAAAACGACAGGAACAGACAATATTTTAGTCAGTGCGGACGTCAATCAGCTCACCGGTTTCCACGACGAGCAGCTCTCCAACCTGAAGCTCGACTACAGTGCGGCCGGTTCGCGAGTGAACGGACTGAAGGTCAGCGCGACGGCAAGTTCGGGTGCCGCCATCGCCATCAGCAACACCACCGGCGACGGCAGGCGTTCGCTCAATGTGCAGTCGGCGGACGCCGGCGCCATCCTGCGGTTCCTCAACATCTATGAGCACATGGAAGGCGGATCGATCACGCTGGCGCTGACCGGGGCCAACGACGGGCCGATGAAGGGCAAGGTCGACACCAGCAACTTCTTCATCGTCAACGAACCCAAGCTCGCCTCCATCGTCTCGACCACGCCGGCCGGCGACAGCCGCAGCCTCAACCAGGCGGTGAAGGGCAAGCTCGACACGTCGCGGGTGAAGTTCGAGCGCGGCTATGCCGAAATCGACAAGGGCAGCGGTTATCTGCGGCTGACCAATGGCGTGCTGCGCGGCCCGCGCATCGGCACGACCTTCCAGGGCATCCTCTACGACCAGAACAACAATATGGATATGACCGGCACCTTCATGCCTGCCTACGGTCTCAACCGCATCTTTGGCGAATTGCCCATCGTCGGCGCGCTTCTGGGCAATGGCCGCGACCGCGGCCTGATCGGCGTCACCTACCGCCTCAGGGGCAATGCCAACAAGCCCGTGCTCGACGTCAATCCGCTGTCGGTGATCGCTCCGGGGATATTCAGGTCGATCTTCGAGTATCGCTAGAGCGAAACGGTTTTCCGCCCGGAATTGCCTCAAGACAAATAGTTGGAGCCGTTTCCGGGAAACGGCTCCAAGGGCCTTAGGCCGGCCTGACCAGGATGTGTTTTTTCCTGCCCAATGAAAGCTTTATAACGTTTTCCGGACTCAGATCCTGAAGCGTCACCAGCCGGCGGTCGTCGCCGACCGGCTGGTCGTTCAGGCGCACGGCGCCGCCCTGGATGTGCCGCCGTGCCTCGCCATTGGATGATGCCAGCCCGGCGCTGACCAACAGCGACAGGATGCCGACACCGGCTTCGAGCGCGGCCTTGTCCGCCTCGACGGCCGGCAAAGTGTCGGCGAGAGCGCCTTCCTCGAAAGTCTTTCGCGCCGTCTCGCTGGCCTGTTCGGCGGCCGCGCGGCCATGCAGATGGGCGGTAATCTCGGTCGCGAGGATCTTCTTTGCCTCGTTGATCTCGGAGCCGCCCAGCCGCTCGAGCCGTGCGACCTCGTCCAGCGGCAATGTGGTGTAGAGTTTCAGGAACCGGGCAACGTCGGCATCCTCGGTGTTGCGCCAGTACTGCCAGAACTCGTAAGGGCTCAGCATCTGCGGATCGAGCCAGACCGCACCCGACGCCGACTTGCCCATCTTGGCGCCGGACGAGGTGGTGAGCAGCGGCGTGGTCAGCGCATAGAGTTGCGCATCTTCCATACGGCGGCCGAGATCGATGCCGTTGATGATGTTGCCCCATTGGTCGGAGCCGCCCATCTGCAGGCGGCAGCCGAGGCGCTTGTAGAGTTCGACGAAATCATAGGCCTGCAGGATCATGTAGTTGAATTCGAGGAACGAAAGCGATTGCTCGCGATCGAGCCGCAACTTGACGGAATCGAACGCAAGCATGCGGTTGACGGAAAAGTGCCGGCCGACATCACGCAGGAAATTGACGTAGTTGATCTCCATCAGCCAGTCGGCATTGTTGACCATGACCGCGTCGTTCGGACCACTGCCGAATTTGAGGTAGGGCATGAAGTTGCGGCGGATGCCGGCAAGATTGCCGTCGATGTCTTGCGGCGTGAGCAGCTTGCGCGCCTCGTCCTTGAAGGAGGGGTCGCCGATCATCGAGGTGCCGCCGCCCATCAGCGCGATCGGCCGATGGCCGGTCTGCTGCAGCCAGTGCAGCATCATGATCTGGATCAGCGAGCCGGCATGCAGGCTCCTGGCGGTGGCGTCGAAGCCGATATAGGCCGTCACCGTCTCCTTGGCGAAGAGTTGATCGAGACCGGCATCATCCGAGGTCTGGTGGATGAAACCGCGCTCGCTCATCGTGCGCAGGAAATCGGATTTGAAGGCAGGCATGGTTTTTTCCCGAAAGCGTGTGCCCGTCCAGCGCGGGCATATGTGAACGCGCGCGTTTAGCACCCAAGCGCGATCAGCAAAAGTGGAATCCGGTTTTGCGTCGGATCGCGCGCCAACAAGGAGTCCGCGATCAGCAAAAGTGGAATCCGGTTTTGCGCCTGATCGCGCGCCAAAGAGGAGTCTACGATCAGCAAAAGTGGATTCCGGTTTTGCGGCCGGCGCGGATGGCATTTGCGAATCCTTGCCTCATCCATGCCGCTGGCGTAATGAGGCGCCGCGCAAGGGCAGCGCCCGCACGCCGCGACGGGGTCGTCCCGCAGATCAGATCCGGAAAGCTCCCGCGATGAACAGAAACTACCTCTTCCTCTTTCTGTTCAGCTTGGTCATGAGTTTCAGCGGCTTGGCGAGCCTTCCGCCGATCGACCGCGACGAGTCCCGCTTTGTCCAGGCGACCAAGCAGATGGTCGAAACCGGCGACTATATCGACATCCGCTTCCAGGATGTCTCGCGCTACAAGAAGCCGATCGGCATCTACTGGCTGCAATCGGCTGCCGTCGCATTGAGCGGCGAGGGCGCGGCCGCACCGATCTGGGTGTACCGCCTTGTCTCGATGCTCGGAATCGCGCTCGCTGTCCTGGGCATCGGCTGGACGGGCACAAAATTGTTCGGCGCCAATGCCGGCCTTGCCGCCGGCCTGATGATGGCGGCGATCTTCGCAACCGCGTTCGAGGGACGCGACGCCAAAACCGACGCCATGCTTCTGGCCTGCTGCGTGGCCGCGCAGGGCGCGCTGGCGCAAGTCTACCTGGCGTCGCGCCGCAACGAGCCGGTGGCCGGCCATCTGCCGTGGATATTCTGGTTCGCGCAAGGCGTCGGGATCCTCATCAAGGGACCCGTGGCCCCGCTTCTGTCACTGCTGACGGCGGCCGCGCTGTTTGCTTTCGAACGCGACTGGCGCTGGCTTTTGAAGCTGAAGCTCGTGCGCGGCGTCGCGCTCGTTTTGCTCATCGTGCTGCCCTGGGTCGCTTTTATCGGCTGGAAGAGCGGCGGCGCCTTTTTTCAGGAAGCCGTCGGCAAGGATATGCTGAACAAGGTCGCATCCGGAGAGGAATCGCACGGCCTGCCGCCCGGCTTCTACATGCTGACCTATTCGCTGTTCATGTGGCCGTTCGGCCTGATCGCGGTCGGCGCCGGCCTGCAGGCCCTCAATCGTGTGCGCGACGATTTCAGGCTGCGCTTTTGCCTGGCATGGTACATTCCGTTCTGGCTGGTGTTCGAACTCATCCCGACCAAACTGCCGCATTACGTCCTGCCGGCCTATCCCGGCATGGCGCTGCTGATCGGCTGGCTGCTGACGTTGTCGCCGCAGGACGCCAATGCGCCGCTCAAGCGCTGGCAGCAGTGGTTGTGGTGGTCGACCGCGTTCGGCCTGGTGGTGGTAAGCCTCGGGCTGGCGGCGGTCTGTATCGGGGCGCCGATCTACCTTACGCACAGTTTCTCGTGGTGGAGCATTCCTGCGGCAGCGTCAGCGCTGGGCGCCGGTTATCTCGCATTCTCCAGGCAGTTGCAGGTGCCGCTGCCTCGCATTGGAGCCACCGCCGCCTGCGCGGGCATCACCTATGCCTTGCTGTTCGGGGTCATCGCGCCGTCGCTGAAGCCGATGTGGCTGAGCCCGGCGATCAGGCAAGCCGTGCTTGCCAACCAGGCATGCGACACAACGGTGCTGGCCTCGGCGCGGTATCAGGAGCCGAGCCTGGTGTTTCTGGTCGGCACGAAAACGGTGCTGACCGATGTCGGAGGCGTGGCGGAGCACCTGCTCGCCGATCCTGCCTGTGCCTTGGGGCTGGCCCCGATCGGGGATGAGCAGAAGCTGAATGGCATGCTGTCGGCCCGAGGCAAATCGGTGAGCCGCGTCGCTGAAATCGATGGCCTCAACTATTCGTCGGGAGACAAACTGTCGCTTGGCCTTTATCGTGTGGCCCAATGACGGCTGGGTCGATGACAGAGTCCAGTTTCCAATGCTCGTGAAATCACGCCCGCCAGTTACCAGCTCCCCCCTCGGGATAGGACGCCGGTCCCTCGGCAATTTTCGCGACACCCTGCGGATCGCAAGGCGGCGCCTCGCCGTTCGGCCCGCTCGCTATCCCAACATCTCATGGTGGGCTTGGGGACTGGTCTGGGTCTTTCTGACGGCAGCCGCCTTTGTTCGTCTCGATACGCCGGCGGGGGTAGCTCATGGCCAATGGTCGGCGGGTGCTGCCAGGCTTGCCGAATTCTTCACGCAGTTCGGACTGGGCGGCTGGTATCTCATCCCGTCCGCGCTTCTGCTTGTCGCGGCCAATCTGACAGATTGGCGAAGCCTTTCGCGGCGCGCGCTGATGCTGGTCTACAGTTGGACTTGTCTGGCTTTTCTGGTGCTGAGCGCCGTTGGCCTGTCGGGCCTGACCGTCAATGTCTTGAAATACGCCATTGGCAGGGCGCGCCCGCTCTACTTCCAGGATTTTGGCGTCCTTGCACTGCACCCCTTTGCCTTCGATGCGCGCTTTGCCGGCTTTCCGTCCGGCCACGCCACGACGATGGGCGCCGTCTTCGGTATCCTGCTGCTTTTGTTTCCGCGGCGTTGGTATATCGCCCTTGTGGTGACGGGCTGCATCGCCTCGACCAGGGTCTTCGTCGGCGCGCACTATCCAAGCGACACCGTCGCCGGCTTCGGCCTTGGCTGTGCCTTCGCGCTGGCGTGCGGACTGGTCTTTGCCAGGCTCGGTTTCATCTTCCGGCCGGCAGCTTCAGGATTGCCGGTCCGCAAATCATCCTTCCGGCTTATCGCCCCGGAAAAATAAGCTGCCGGACCGTACCGCAGCATATGGCGAGGCGGACATTGCCCGCTCATAGCCCCACGAACACGCCTGGCCAGATGTCTTAACGCAGCCGCTTCGGCCTCGGATCGGACAATTCTCCCGCCAGCCGTCGATCGAGATAATCGGAGCATTCCTCGATCAAGAGATCGGCGTCGTTGGCGAAAAAGTGGTTGGCGCCGGGCAGGGTCTTCTGCGTGATGGTGATGCCCTTCTGCGTATGCAGCTTGTCGACCAGGCCCTGCACATCCTTCGGCGGCGCCACCTTGTCGGCGTCGCCATGAATGATCAGGCCCGAAGACGGGCAGGGCGCCAGGAAGGAAAAATCATAGGTGTTGGGCTGCGGTGCGATCGAGATGAAGCCCTCGATCTCGGGCCGGCGCATCAGCAGCTGCATGCCGATCCACGAACCGAAGGAATAGCCGGCGACCCAGCAGCTCTTGGAATCCGGATGCAGCGACTGCACCCAGTCGAGTGCCGCCGCCGCGTCCGACAACTCGCCGGTGCCATGGTCGAACTCGCCCTGGCTGCGGCCGATGCCGCGAAAATTGAAGCGCAGCGTGGTGAAATCACGCTTCTGGAACATGTAGAAGAGGTCGTAGACGATCTTGTTGTTCATCGTGCCGCCGAACTGCGGGTGCGGATGCAACACGATGGCAATCGGCGCGCTCTTTTCCCGCGAGGGCTGGTAGCGTCCCTCCAGGCGGCCGGCCGGACCGGTGAAAATGACCTCAGGCATGAAATACTCCACGTGACATACAAGTGCGCGGTGCCCGGAAAACTGTTCCTCTGGCCGCGCTTCCACAGACCTTGACGCAGGGCGAGCGTCTTCATAGAAGCTAGTTTAGAATTGTTCAAAACTGGGTGGCCGAAACGCAATCGCCCGGTCGCCCTCGCCGCAAGCCGCGTAAATAGGACGGCTTGCCTTGGAATTTCAAGGAAATAACGCCATACGTCGGCGGAATGGCTTCTGACGGGAAGAACTGGACAAAAATGGCCGCGAGACGCGCCTATCTCGACTATAATGCCAGTGCGCCGCTGCTTTCAGCGGCGCGCGAGGCCATGGTCGCGGCGTTTGATGCGGCCAACCCTTCTTCGGTCCATGCCGAGGGGCGCGCCGCGCGTAGGCTCGTCGACAATGCCAGGCGCGACGTGGCGGCACTGGTCAACGGCAAGGCCGAACATGTCGTCTTCACTTCGGGTGCGACCGAGGCCGCCTCGGCGCTTCTGACGCCGGACTGGCGGATGGGGCGCGGCGCCATTCGCATGAGCCGGCTCTACGTGTGCGAGGCCGACCATCCGTGCCTGCTGAATGGCGGACGTTTCCCGGCAAGCCAGGTAACGCGGATCGGTGTCGACGCCGATGGCATCGTCAACCTCGACGCCTTGACCGCGCCGCTCGCCGGCCACGACAAGGCCGATGGTCTGCCGCTGGTGGCGATCCATGCCGCCAACAACGAAACCGGCGTCATCCAGCCGATTGGTCGCATTGCCGAAATCGTCAAGGCGGCGGGCGGCATTCTTGTCGTCGATGCCGTGCAGGCCGCTGGCCGGGTTTCGATCGACATGGCGGCTGGATACGCCGACTATGCGATTGTGTCCTCACACAAGATCGGCGGCCCCAAGGGCGCCGGCGCCATCGTCGCCGCGGCCGACCTGATGATGCCGACGCCGCTGATCAATGGCGGCGGCCAGGAAAAAGGCCACCGTGGCGGCACCGAGAACCTGCCTGGCATTGCCGGGTTTGGCGCCGCTGCACGAGAAGCCCTGGCCGGACTGAAGGCCGTCGGTGCCGTGCGGCAGCGTCGCGATGAGACCGAAGCCATCCTGAAGACGCTGGTGCCGGACGTGGAAATCTTCGGAACGGGCGCGCCAAGGCTTGCCAACACGACATTCTTCGCTATTCCCGGCGTGAAAGCCGAAACCGCCCAGATCGCCTTCGATCTGGCAGGCGTGGCGCTTTCCGCCGGATCCGCCTGCTCGTCGGGCAAGGTCGGGCCGAGCCATGTGCTGAAAGCCATGGGGCACGGCGACAGCCTTGGCGCCCTGCGCGTCTCGGTCGGTGCCGCGACCGCCGCCGAGGACATCGAACTGTTCCGCACCGCGCTGGCAAGCATTGCCGCGCGTCGGGCGAGTAGAGAGAAGGCCGCCTAGCGGTTGGAGCATCGGACCGGAGAATCCGATGCTTGAGAAAAACGGATTTGGGCCTTTCGGCCTGGTAGAGCCGTGCGTTTCATGCTGGCCGGGTGAATTTCCGGTGGAGGCGCACTATATTGAACTTACGCTGCCGCGGATGCTGCTCGGGCGTCCATTTGGCGGTGCCATAGTTTGAAAACTGTCGGGCCTTGACCCCGGCGTGGATGGAGAACGCTTATGCCTGCTGTGCAGGACACGATCGATCGGGTCCGAAAGATCGACGTCGACCAATACAAATACGGATTCCAGACCGAGATCGCCGTCGACAAGGCTCCCAAGGGCCTGAGCGAAGACATTATCCGTTTCATCTCGGCCAAGAAGGACGAACCGTCCTGGATGCTGGAATGGCGCCTCGAAGCCTATCGGCGCTGGCTGACGCTGGAAGAGCCGACCTGGGCGCGCGTCAACTACCCCAAGATCGACTTCCAGGACATCTACTATTACGCGGCGCCCAAGAGCACGCCCGGACCGACTTCGCTCAGCGACGTCGATCCTGAGATCTTGAAAGTCTACGAGAAACTCGGCATTCCGTTGAAGGAGCAGGAGATCCTCGCAGGCGTCCAGAAGACCGACGCCTCGGAGTTCGAGGAAGCCAGCGACAACGTCTACAAGTCGGGCCGCGTCGCCGTCGACGCCGTGTTCGATTCCGTGTCCGTCGTCACCACCTTCAAAAAGGAACTGGCGCAGGCCGGGGTCATCTTCTGCTCGATCTCCGAAGCCATCCGCGAGCATCCCGAACTGGTGCAGAAATATCTCGGCTCTGTCGTGCCGACCTCCGACAATTACTACGCCACACTGAATTCGGCCGTATTCACGGACGGGTCCTTCGTCTTCGTGCCGAAGGGGGTGCGCTGCCCGATGGAGCTGTCGACCTATTTCCGCATGAACGAGAAGAACACCGGACAGTTCGAGCGCACGCTGATCATCGCCGAGGAGGGGGCCTACGTCTCCTATCTCGAGGGCTGTACGGCGCCGCAACGCGACGAGAACCAGCTTCATGCGGCGGTGGTCGAACTGGTCGCGCTCGACGATGCCGAGATCAAATATTCGACGGTACAGAACTGGTACCCCGGCGACGCCGAGGGCAAGGGCGGCATCTACAATTTCGTGACCAAGCGCGGCGACTGCCGTGGCGACCGTTCGAAGATTTCGTGGACCCAGGTCGAGACCGGCTCGGCAATCACCTGGAAGTATCCAAGCTGCATCCTTCGCGGCGACGATTCCTCGGGCGAATTCTATTCGATCGCGGTGTCGAACGGCTACCAGCAGGTCGATAGCGGCACCAAGATGATCCATCTCGGCAAGAACACGTCGAGCCGCATCATCTCCAAGGGCATCGCCGCCGGCTTCTCGCAGAACACCTATCGCGGTCAGGTCTCAGCGCACCGCAAGGCGACCAATGCCCGCAATTTCACCAACTGCGACAGCCTGCTGATCGGCGACCAGTGCGGCGCCCACACCGTGCCCTACATGGAAGCCAAGAACTCGACGGCGCAGTTCGAGCATGAGGCGACGACGTCGAAGATTTCCGAGGACCAGAAATTCTACGTCATGCAGCGCGGCATCCCCGAGGAGGAAGCCATCGCGCTGATCGTCAACGGCTTCGTCAAGGACGTCATCCAGCAACTGCCGATGGAGTTCGCTGTCGAGGCGCAGAAGCTGATCGGCATCTCGTTGGAAGGCTCGGTGGGCTGACCAGCCCAGATAAATATTCAGGAAACAAAGAATGCTTGAGATCAAGAACCTGCATGCTCGCATCGTCGATGACGGCACCGAGATCATCCGCGGCCTGAACCTGACGGTGAAAGCCGGCGAGGTCGCCGCGATCATGGGCCCGAACGGCTCGGGCAAGTCGACCCTGTCCTACATCCTTGCCGGCCGCGAGGACTATGAGGTGACCGAGGGCGACATCCTCTACAACGGCCAGTCGATCCTCGAAATGGATCCGGCCGAGCGCGCTACGTCAGGAATTTTCCTCGCTTTCCAGTATCCGATGGAGATACCGGGCGTCGCGACCATGGAATTTCTCAAGGTGGCCATGAACGAGCAGCGCAAGGCGCGTGGTGAAGAGCCGCTGAAAATCCCGGAATTCCTCAAGCGCGTGAAGGAAGCCGCCGCCTCGCTCAGCATGGACATGGCGATGCTGAAGCGGCCGCTCAATGTCGGCTTCTCCGGCGGCGAGAAGAAGCGTGCCGAGATCCTGCAGATGAAGCTGCTGGAGCCGAAACTCTGCGTGCTCGACGAGACCGATTCCGGCCTCGACATCGATGCGCTGAAGATCGTCTCCGATGGCGTCAACGCGCTGCGCGCGCCGGACCGGGCGTTCCTGGTCATCACCCACTACCAGCGCCTGCTCGAGCACATCGTGCCCGACAGCGTGCACGTGCTCTACAAGGGCCAGGTCATCAAGTCGGGCGACAAGTCGCTGGCGCTCGACCTTGAAGCCAATGGCTATGCCGGCGTGATCGGCGAAGCCGCGTGAGATGCCAGGTCATTTTGTGCCAAAAGACGGGACAAAGCTGATGAATATGCACACACAACCGCAGCGCACACCGGCCGAGACAGCGTTGATCGACGCGTTCGGCGACCGGCTGTCGCTGTTGCCGGGGGACGGCGCGGTGATGCTGAAGCGCGACGATGCCATCGAAGCGATCAAGCACGGCTTGCCGACGCGACGCATCGAATCCTGGCATTATACCGACCTGCGCCGCCTTTTGAACGCGGTGCCGGAGTTCGACCCGGCCGCCACGGCGAAAGCCATTGCGCCAATCGTCGACGGTTCGACGGTTCTAAGCTTGTTGAACGGCGTATCGAGTGCCAAGGCGCCAGTTGTCGAGGGCGTCAGCGTCCAGCGCCTGTCGGAAAAGCTGATTGACGGCAGCATCGCGCCGGGCCTCGATCCCTATGGCAATGACGATGCCATCGGTGCGCTGAACACGGCTTTCGTCGCCGACGGCTACTTTGTCGACATCGCCGATGGCGCCGAACTGGAAAAACCGATCGAGTTGCAGAATTTACAGGCCGGCGGCCAGACCCATGTGCGCTTGGCCGTTCGCGTCGGCGCCGGCGCCAAGGCCGTCATCGTCGAGCGTCAGGCGGGCGAGGGCGCGGCGCTGACCAGTTCGGTCAGCCAACTCGTGCTCGGCGAAGGTGCTGAGGTAACGTGGCTGATCGTGCAGGAGCAGCCGGAGACGGCGACGCATCTGGCACAGTTAAAGGCCCATATCGGCAAGAACGCGAAACTGACGCTGTTCGTCATGAACGCCGGCGGCAAGCTTGTGCGCCAGGAGATTATGGTCAGGACGACAGGTGAGGGCGCCGACTTCCAATTGCGCGGCATCAACCTGCTCGCCGGCGACACCCACACCGACGTGACCATGGTGCTCGACCACGCCGTGCCGCACACGACCTCGACGGAGATCGTCCGCAACGTGGTGACGGGCAAGGCACGTGGCGTCTTCCAGGGCCGCATCAACGTCCATCAATATGCGCAGAAGACCAACGCCAAGATGGCCTGCAACACGCTGTTGCTGTCCGACGATGGCGAGTTCTCGACCAAGCCGGAGCTCGAAATCTTCGCCGATGACGTCGTCTGCGGCCACGGCGCGACGGTGACCGAGATCGACCACGACCATCTGTTCTACCTGATGGCGCGCGGCGTCGACGAAAAGAGCGCACGCGGTCTGCTGGTCAAAGCCTTCGTCGCCGAGGTGATCGAGGAACTGGACGACGAGACGATTGTCGAGGCGCTGGAAGCGAAGCTCGACGAGTGGTTTGTGACGCACGGGTGAAGCTGATGAACGCACCGGGCAAGATTGGAGATTTCTACGACGTCGAGGCCATCCGCCGCGACTTCCCGATCCTGTCGCGCGAAGTCTACGGCAAGAAGCTGGTCTATCTCGACAATGGCGCCTCGGCGCAGAAGCCGCGGGTGGTGTTGGACACGATCCAGCACGCCTATTCCCAGGAATACGCCAACGTCCATCGCGGCCTGCATTTCCTTTCCAATGCCGCAACCGACGCTTACGAAAAGGCGCGGGAAACGGTGCGCCGCTTTCTCAATGCGCCAAGCACCGACAACATCGTCTTCACCTCCAACACCACCTCGGCGATCAACACCGTCGCCTATGGCTATGGCATGCCCAATATCGGCGAGGGCGACGAGATCGTGCTGTCGATCATGGAGCACCACTCCAACATCGTGCCCTGGCACTTCATCCGCGAGCGGCAGGGCGCCAAGCTGGTCTGGGTGCCGGTCGACGATCTCGGCGTCTTCCATATCGAGGAATTCGAAAAGCGGCTGACCGATCGCACTAAACTCGTGGCTATCACGCAAATGTCGAACGCGCTGGGCACGGTGACACCGATCAAGGAGATCGTGCGCATCGCGCATGCGCGTGGAATTCCCGTGCTCGTCGACGGCAGCCAGAGCGCGGTGCACATGCCGATCGACGTGCAGGATCTCGACTGCGATTTCTTCGTCTTCACCGGCCACAAGGTCTATGGCCCCTCGGGCATCGGTGTCCTCTACGGCAAGAAGGATAGTCTCGCCGGCATGCGGCCTTTCATGGGCGGCGGCGAGATGATCGAGGAGGTGACGGAAGACATCGTCACCTACAACGAGCCGCCGCATCGCTTCGAGGCCGGCACGCCGCCGATCGTCCAGGCGATCGGACTGGGCGCCGCGCTCGACTATATGGACGCTGTCGGTCGTGAGCGCATCGCCGCGCATGAGGAAGACTTGAAGACCTACGCCCACGAGCGCCTGCGCGCCATCAACTCGCTGCGCATCTTCGGCGATGCGCCCGGCAAGGGCGCCATCATCTCCTTCGAGCTGCAAGGCATTCATGCCCATGACGTGTCGATGGTGATAGACAGGCAAGGCGTGGCGGTCCGTGCCGGCACCCATTGCGCCCAGCCGCTGTTGAAACGTTTCGGCGTAACCTCCACATGCAGGGCATCGTTCGGCATGTATAATACCAGGGCGGAAGTCGACGCTTTGGCCGAGGCGCTTGAAAAAGCGCGCAAATTCTTCGGATGACGATTTTTTTCGGGTGACGACCATGGATGATGTGAGCACCACCACCGAAGCTACGCCGGAAAACTCCGGTAACGGCGTCGTTTCCGCCTCGGCCATTCCCGCCGATGAACTGGCGCGGCTGACCGACGACATCGTCTCGGCGCTGAAGACGGTCTACGACCCGGAAATCCCGGCCGATATCTACGAGCTTGGCCTCGTCTACAAGATCGACGTCGAGGACGACCGCTCGGTCAAGATCGACATGACGCTGACCGCGCCTGGCTGCCCGGTGGCCGGCGAAATGCCCGGCTGGGTGGAAAATGCCGTCGGTGCCGTCGAGGGCGTCTCCGGCGTCGAGGTCAACATGACTTTCGATCCGCCCTGGACGCCCGACCGCATGTCCGAAGAGGCGCAGGTGGCGGTGGGCTGGTACTAGCGCCGCACCTGGCACACTTGCGCCAGTGGTAAAACTTCACCATTTTAGGTGAGGAATCATTCGGCAGGCCTTTAACCTGCATGGAATGGAGAAGGAAAAAACATGGGACGCTTTGCCGTCATCACGATGACCGATAAGGCCGCCGAGCGGGTGCGCGAGATCGTCGCCACGCGCGAAAACGCGCATGGCATCCGCCTTGGCATCAAGAAGGGCGGCTGCGCCGGCATGGAATACACGGTCGATCTGGTGACCGAGCCCAACACCAAGGACGACCATATCGAGCGCGACGGCGCCCATGTCTATGTCGCGCCGGAAGCCGCCCTGTTTCTGTTCGGCACCGAGATGGATTTCGAGCAGACGACGCTGCGCACCGGTTTCACCTTCCACAACCCGAACCAGAGTTCGGCCTGCGGCTGTGGCGAATCGGTCGAACTGAAGCCGGCCGATCTCAAGGCGCTGGCCGAGGCACGCGCTTCAGCCTGATCTTTCTTCGCCCCGTAGACGGGGCGAAGAAAGCTACTCCACCCACATACCCGTCCGCTTGTGCCAGTCCGCGATCGATTCCTCGGGATAGACGTCGAACGTCTTGTCGCCTTTGCCGATCTCAGGCTCGACCCAGTTCGCCTTGTATTTCAGCATCAGATGCACTTTTTCGGGTGGTTTCGGCAGGTCGCTGTCGATCGCCGAGGCGAAGGGATGCACCAGCTCCGGCCAGGTTGGGTCGTAGAGCCAGAGCGCCGACCCGCATTTGCGGCAAAAATTGCGCTCCCCGGTCGAGATCTCGCAGTGGGGATGCTCGTCATCCTCGATCTCGGCGCGATAGACGCCGAGATTGCTCTTGCCCCTGATGTTCAGCGTCTCGTAGGCGGCGCCGAGATTGATGGCGAAACCGCCGCCGCCCTGCTGCTTGCGGCAGATCGAGCAGTAGCACAGCATGAACGGCACAGGCGTGTGGCTTTCCACCTCGAAACGCACGGCGTTGCAGCGACAGGACCCCTTGAGCAGCACAGGCATGGCAAAAACTCCGACAGGATAGCCACAACCTGTCAGCATGATTTTGGTTGCGGCGATGACAAGGCCAAATGCCGGTGACATGATCGCGGCATGGACAATGAGCGCATCGCGGAACTGTTCGAGGGCCTCGGTCCGGTCAGCATCCGAAAGCTATTCGGCGGCAAAGGCATCTATTTCGATGGCGTCATCGTCGCCATCGTGCTGCGCGGCGAATTGCTGCTGAAAGCCGACGCGCAGAGCGCATCGGAGTTCGAAGCCGCGGGCTGCCGGCAATGGACCTACACCGGCTCTCGCCACGGCAAGCTTGTCGCCATGCCCTATTGGAGCATTCCCGACAGCGCTTTCGACGATCCCGACGAAATGACGGTGTGGGCGCGACGCGCCTACGAAGCTGGGCGGCGGGCGGGGAAGTAGGGTCCCGCCAGCGCGAGGCCACCCCTCATCCGGCCGCTTCGCGGCCGCCTTTTCCCCGGCGGGGAGAAGAGGTTTGCGTTGAGGCCGCAAGTTCCTCTCCCCTCGGGGAGAGGTCGGATTGCCCCGAATTGCTCTTTGCAATTCGGTCTTGGTAATCCGGGTGAGGGGGACTTTCTTGGCAGTCCCTACAGCGCCTTGGCGATCTCAGCCGCCAGCCTTGCATTGTTCTCGACCAGCGCGATGTTGGTCTTCAGGCTGCGGCCGCCGGTGAGTTCGAGGATTTTTCCCAGCAGGAACGGCGTCACGGCCTTGCCGGTGACGTTGAGGGCTTCGGCCGCCTTTTGGGCGGCTTCGATATAGCCCGCCATTTCTTCAGCGGGGATTTCGTGGGATTCCGGCACGGGATTGGCAATCAGCATGCCGCCGCCCAAGCCCAGAGCCAGGCGTGTCCGGTAGAAATGCGCGATATCTTCCGGTCCGTGCAAGGTCAATGGCGCCCGGAACGGTGACTGCCGCGACCAGAAGGCCGGCATCGTCTCGCAGCCATGGCCGACCACGGGCACGCCGCGCGTCTCCAGCACTTCCAGCGTCTTTTCGATATCGAGGATCGCCTTGGCGCCGGCCGAGACGACGATCACCGGTGTACGCGCCAATTCATCGAGGTCGGCCGAGATGTCGAAGCTCTTTTCCGCCCCCTTGTGCACGCCGCCAATGCCGCCGGTGGCGAACACTTTTATCCCGACCATGTCAGCCGCGATCATGGTGGCGGCGACCGTGGTGCCACCGGTGCGGCCCTGCGCGACGGCGAAGCCGAGATCGGCGCGCGACAGCTTCATGGCGTCACCGGTCATCGCCAGCGATTCGCGTTCGCCGTCCGAAAGCCCGATCTTGATGCGGCCGTTCACCACCGCGATGGTTGCCGGCACGGCGCCGCCGTCAGCGATGATCTTTTCGACGTTGGCCGCCATGGCGCCATTGTCGGGATAGGGCATGCCATGGGTGATGATGGTGCTTTCGAGCGCCACCACCGGGCGCCCGGCGGCCAGGGCCTGCGCCACCGGTGCGTGGATATCGATGAAGGGGCGGGCGGTGTCTGGCGTCATCTCTGATCTCCAATCCGGAGTGCGGCGCATCCATCAGGAAAGCGTAGCTTCACCGCGCGTTATGAACTTGCCGGGTCTCATGCCACTTCCCTGGCATCCGGCACAAGGGCCAGCGCTTCCGCGAAGCTCGCCGCGGTGAATTCGGGCACCGCGTCGGCGCTTTCGATGGCCAGCGTTGCCGCGGCGACGCCCTCGCGCACGGCGTGGCGCAGCGGCTGGCCCCGCAGCAGTGCTGCGACCGTCGCACCTGCCAGCGCGTCGCCGGCGCCGGTGACATCGGCGACTTTTCTGGGGGCAGGCGGCAGGATCGAAAAGGCGCCTGTCTCATCGAAACCCAGCACAGGGCCGCTGCCGGCCGTGACCACGCCGCTGGCAAGGCCGCTGCACCGCAACCCGTCGACCATTTCCCGCTCGGCGGCCGCTGCATTGACACCGGCCAGCACGACGGCCTCTCGCCGGTTCATGAAGAGCTGGGCCAGCCCGCCGAGAACCGGTATCAGCCGCGTTACCTTCGCCGGCGAAATCGCGATGGCGAAAACCGGTTTGTCGGCGGCGAGCGACAGCAGCCGCTCCAGGGCGGCCGACGGCAAATTGGCGTCGCACAGGATGGCATCGGCGGCGGCCACCTCCTGGCGTATCTTGGAACGCCTGATCTGCTTGGGAAAAGCCAGGTCGTACAGTGCCATGTCGGCAAAGCCGACGATCAATTCGCCCTCGCGATCGATCAATGCCGTGTAGCTCGGCGTGGTACGGTCGAGGAACACCGCCGAAAGATCGGCGATGCCTGCCTCGGCGATGGCCCGTGAAACCGTATCGGCCGACGCATCGCCGCCCCGCATCGACACCAGGGAGGCCGACACGCCGCGCCGCACCATGCTGCGCAACGCATTGAAGACGCCGCCGCCGATATCCTCGCGCATCGTGCCGGGATTGGAGGCTGCCGGCACGTAGGGACCGTACACCTGGCCACGCCGGTCGATATGGGCGCCGCCCACGGCCAGGATCTTCGGAGATTCCACCATGGTGGCGATATGACCTTTGTTGTTGCGGCCGCACAAGCGCTAGAGTGCGCGACAGAGCTTCGCATGCTGGTCGGCGATTCGGTCGAGCGATACGATCGAGCCGTCTGGCCCAATGCGGAGCCCGTTCGTGCCAGGGTTTGCGAGACAAAAAAAGAACAAACCGCGATATCCTTTGTTTTTCAGTTGGTTGTCACCCCTTGCGAAATGAGAACAAAAAAGGTACAAAATGGCAGGGATCACGGATTGTCCGGCCTTCATTGACGACCAAGGGGTGATGTATCATGGCTCAGAATTCTTTGCGGCTGGTAGAGGATAAGGCAGTGGACAAATCAAAGGCTCTGGATGCGGCGCTGTCGCAAATCGAGCGGGCTTTCGGCAAGGGCTCGATCATGCGGCTCGGCGCCAACGAGCAGGTCGTCGAGATCGAAACGGTGCCGACCGGCTCGCTCGGCCTCGACATCGCGCTCGGCGTCGGTGGCTTGCCGCGCGGCCGTATCATCGAGATTTACGGGCCGGAAAGCTCCGGCAAGACGACCCTGGCCCTGCACACCGTGGCTGAAGCCCAGAAGAAGGGCGGCATCTGCGCCTTCGTCGATGCCGAGCACGCGCTCGATCCGGTCTACGCCCGCAAGCTCGGCGTCGATCTTGAGAACCTGCTGATCTCGCAGCCCGACACCGGCGAGCAGGCGCTGGAGATTTGCGACACGCTGGTGCGTTCCGGCGCCATCGACGTGCTGGTGGTCGATTCGGTGGCGGCGCTGACGCCGCGTGCCGAGATCGAGGGCGAGATGGGCGATTCGCTGCCGGGTCTGCAGGCCCGCCTGATGAGCCAGGCGCTGCGCAAGCTGACCGCGTCGATCTCGCGCTCCAACACCATGGTCATCTTCATCAACCAGATCCGCATGAAGATCGGCGTCATGTTCGGTTCGCCCGAAACCACGACCGGCGGCAACGCGCTGAAATTCTACGCTTCGGTTCGCCTCGACATCCGCCGTATCGGCTCGGTCAAGGATCGTGACGAGGTCGTCGGCAACCAAACCCGCGTCAAGGTGGTCAAGAACAAGTTGGCGCCGCCCTTCAAGGTGGTCGAGTTCGACATCATGTATGGCGAGGGCGTCTCCAAGACCGGCGAACTGGTCGACCTCGGCGTCAAGGCCGGCGTGGTCGAGAAATCGGGCGCCTGGTTCTCCTATAATTCGCAGCGTCTCGGCCAGGGCCGCGAGAATGCGAAACTGTTCCTGCGCGACAATCCCGATACCGCGCGCGAGATCGAGCTGGCGCTCAGGCAGAATGCCGGATTGATCGCCGAAAAGTTCCTCGAAAATGGTGGCTCCGAGGGCAATGGCGAAGACGGTTTTGAGGACGAAGCCGGCGCGATGTAGGCAACGGTCAGAATTTGGCCATAAATCCAGACTATTAGTCAATGCTTAAGTAACAGAGTTCTGTAGTACCGCGTTCCAGACCGCCGGCCTTCGCGCCGGCGGTTTTCGTTTGGGCGGCCCCGCAAGTGCCGGTGCAAAGCGCGAATTGGCCCAATTCCGTGTTTCTGGACAGGGTCAAGAGCTACGGCTAAAAGGCCAGCTCCATCTTCTAGAAAATACAGAGCCATCTCCCGCCGGTCCGGCCGGCGGCTCTCTTGAAAAGGCAGTATCCATGAGTGGCGTCAACGAGATCCGGTCGACCTTTCTCGACTATTTCCGCAAGGAAGGCCACGAGGTCGTGGCCTCGAGCCCGCTCGTGCCGCGCAACGATCCGACATTGATGTTCACCAATGCCGGCATGGTGCAGTTCAAGAATGTCTTCACCGGTTTGGAGAAGCGGCCCTATTCGCGCGCCACCACAGCCCAGAAAAGCGTCCGCGCCGGCGGCAAGCACAACGATCTCGACAATGTCGGCTATACCGCGCGCCACCTGACCTTTTTCGAGATGCTCGGCAATTTCTCCTTCGGTGACTATTTCAAGGAGCGCGCCATCGAGCTTGCCTGGAACCTCATCACCAGGGAGTTCGGGCTGAAGAAGGACAAGCTGCTGGTCACCGTCTATCACACGGACGACGAGGCGGCTGGCTTCTGGAAGAAGATCGCCGGTTTCTCCGACGATCGCATCATCCGCATCCCGACCTCGGACAATTTCTGGGCGATGGGCGACACCGGTCCTTGCGGACCATGCTCGGAAATCTTCATCGATCGTGGCGAGCACATCTGGGGTGGACCTCCCGGCAGTCCCGAGGAAGACGGCGATCGCTTCCTCGAATTCTGGAACCTGGTGTTCATGCAGTATGAGCAGGTGACGAAAGAGGAGCGCGTCGACCTGCCGCGCCCGTCGATCGACACCGGCATGGGCCTGGAGCGCATGGCGTCCATCCTGCAAGGGGTGGAGAGCGTCTTCGAGACCGACCTGTTCCGTCATCTGATCGATGCGGCGTCCTCGGCACTTGGGCGCGCGCCCGACGCCGAAACGGTTGCGTCCTATCGCGTCATTGCCGATCATCTGCGCTCGTCCTCCTTCCTGGTCGCTGACGGCGTGCTGCCGTCGAACGAAGGCCGCGGCTATGTGCTGCGCCGCATCATGCGCCGCGCCATGCGCCATGCGCAGTTGCTGGGGGCGAACGAGCCGCTGATGTGGAAGCTGGTGCCGGCGCTGGTGCGCGAGATGGGCCAGGCCTATCCCGAACTGGCACGCGGCGAAACGATGATCGCCGAGACCCTGAAACTCGAGGAGACCCGTTTCCGCAAGACGCTGGTGCGCGGCCTCGGGCTGCTGTCCGAGGCGACGGAGAAGCTCGGCGCCGGCGACATGCTCGATGGCGAAACGGCATTCAAGCTCTACGACACCTATGGCTTCCCGCTCGACCTGACGCAGGACGCGCTGCGGCAGCGCAGCATCTCGGTCGACCTTGCCGGCTTCACCAATGCGATGGAGCAGCAGAAGGCGGAGGCGCGCAAGCACTGGGCCGGGTCCGGCGAGGCCGCCACCGAGACGGTTTGGTTCTCCGTGCGTGAAAAGACCGGCGCCACCGAATTCCTCGGCTACGAAACCGAGCAGGCGGAAGGCCTCATCGAGGCGCTGGTCAAGGACGGCAAGACCGTCGACAGCGCCGGCAAGGGCGATGCGGTCGCCGTGGTCGTCAACCAGACGCCGTTCTACGGCGAGTCCGGCGGCCAGATGGGTGACACCGGCATAATCTCGGGCGAGGGCTTCTCGATCGAGATTTCCGACACGCAAAAGAAGGCCGATGGCCTCTTCGTGCATCTCGGCAAGGTGGTCGCCGGCACGGTCAGGCCGGGTGCCGCGGTCGAACTTAAGGTCGATCATGCCAGGCGCTCCCGGCTGCGCGCCAACCACTCGGCGACGCACCTGATCCACGAGGCGTTGCGCGAGGTGCTGGGCACCCATGTCGCGCAGAAGGGTTCGCTGGTCGCACCCGAGCGTCTGCGCTTCGACATCTCGCACAACAAGCCGATCTCCGCGCAGGAGCTCGAAGAGGTCGAGCGCATGGCCAACGAGATCGTCGTGCAGAACGGCCCGGTGACCACGCGCCTGATGTCGGTCGATGACGCCATTGCCGAGGGCGCGATGGCGCTGTTCGGCGAGAAATACGGCGATGAGGTGCGCGTCGTGTCGATGGGCACGGGCCTGCATGGCGCCAAGGCCAACCGCCCTTATTCGGTCGAGCTCTGCGGCGGCACGCATGTCAAGGCGACCGGCGATATCGGCCTGGTGCGCATCGTCTCGGATGGTGCTGTCGCCGCCGGCGTGCGCCGCATCGAGGCGTTGACCGGCGAGGCCGCGCGCAGGCATCTCGATGAGCAGGACCGACGCCTGAAGACCACGGCGGCAACGCTTAAGATTTCGCCCGCAGATGTGCCAGCGCGCGTCGAAGCGCTGCTCGAAGAGCGCAAGAAGCTCGAAAAGGACCTGGCCGAAGCGCGCAAGAAACTGGCGCTGGGCGGTGGGTCGCCTGCTGATGCTCCTGCCGCCAACGAGATCGTCGCTGGCGTCGGCTTTCTCGGCAAGGCGGTGTCAGGTGTCTCGCCAAAGGACCTGAAGCCGCTGGCCGATGCCGGCAAGACTTCGTTGGGTTCTGGCGTCGTCGTGTTCGTTGGCGCCGGAGAAGACAACAAGGCGAGCGTCGTGGTCGCTGTCACCGATGATCTCGTCGGCCGTTTCAGCGCTGTCGACCTTGTTCGCGTGGCCTCCGCCGCATTGGGCGGGCAGGGCGGCGGCGGCCGCCCCGACATGGCGCAGGCCGGCGGCCCGGATGCGTCGAGGGCCGATGATGCGATCGCGGCGGTGAGGGCGGCGCTCGAGGCAGCGTAGCTACCATGCGTGGGGCCAGGCGGGATCCTTTCTCTTGGGGCAGCGCTGCCCCTCATCTGGCTGCCGCCATTTTCTCCCCGTAGAACGGGGAGAAGGGCGCTTTCGTCGCGCCCTTCGCCAATCGCCCTCGTTGCAGAGGAGCGCCGACAACGCGACCAGCCTCTTTCTCCCCGTTCACGGGGAGAAATGCCCGGCAGGGCAGGGGCGGCGCGACGTCGAGGAAGCTCACCTCGAGTTATACGCTTTTTCGGTACGCACGAAGCTCGGGCGGCCAGCCATTCGCAAATACAAATCCCAGATGCCAGCAAACTGCGTCAGCAAGTTGCGCCCTTCGGCAACCTTGGCGAAGTAGGCGATGATCGGTGCCGCGTGCAGATCGGCCAGGGTCAGCTGGTCGCCGAGCAGCCAGGGTCCATCTTGCTTCAGCGAAGTCAGCACCTTCAGCACCGTCTCTGCCTGCCGCAGGCCATCCGCGATCAAGCTCTCGTCGGGCACTTCTTTCTCCAGACGCTCGACCGCGACATCCCAGACCATGGCCCTATAGCCATAGGCGTCGAGCATGCCGATGATCTGGTTCATCCGCGCGCGGCCGCGCGTGTCGGCGGGCTGCAGCGCCGGCCCGTCGAAAGCCTCGTCCACGTAGCGAGCGATCGCGCTCGCCTCGAACAGCCGGAAATTGTCATGCTCGAAGGCTGGGATGCGGCCGAAGGGATGGTGTTTGCCGTACCATGCCGGCGCGCCACCTTCTGCAAAGATGTCGACCGGCACGAGATCGTAGGCGATGCCTTTCTCCTCGAGCGCAAGCCGGACGATGCGTACATAGACGCTGTAATCCGCGCCGTAGACGACCGGCTTGCCCATTTGTCCGCGAGGCGGTTACGCCATCGCCTTCTGCAAATTCTCGTCGATCTTGTCGAGGAAGCCGGTGGTCGAGAGCCAGGGCTGGTCGGGGCCGATCAAGAGCGACAGGTCCTTGGTCATGAAGCCGCTCTCGACAGTCTGGATGCAGACCTTTTCCAGCGTCTCGGAAAAACGCTTCAGTTCGGCGTTGTCGTCAAGCTTGGCGCGGTGCGCGAGGCCTCGCGTCCAGGCGAAGATCGACGCGATCGAATTGGTCGAGGTTTCCTCGCCCTTCTGATGCTGGCGATAGTGACGGGTCACGGTGCCGTGCGCGGCTTCCGCTTCGACGGTCTTGCCGTCGGGCGTCATCAGCACCGAGGTCATCAGGCCGAGCGAACCGAACCCTTGCGCCACCGTGTCGGACTGGACGTCGCCGTCATAGTTCTTGCAGGCCCAGACATAGCCACCCGACCATTTCAAGCTCGACGCCACCATGTCGTCGATCAGGCGGTGCTCGTACCAGAGCTTCTTCGACTTGAACTCAGCCTCGAATTCAGCCTCGTAGACTTCCTGGAAAATATCCTTGAAGCGGCCGTCATAGGCCTTGAGGATGGTGTTCTTGGTCGACAGGTAGACCGGATAGTTGCGCAGCAGGCCGTAGTTCAGCGACGCCCGGGCGAATTCGCGGATGGACTCGTCGAGATTGTACATGGCCATGGCGACACCGGCGCCGGGCGCATCGAACACGTCGTGCTCGATGACTTGGCCGTCCTCGCCGACGAACTTGATCGTCAGCTTGCCCTTGCCGGGAAAGCGGAAATCGGTGGCGCGATACTGGTCGCCGAAGGCGTGGCGGCCGACGATGATCGGCTTGGTCCAGCCAGGCACCAGGCGCGGCACGTTCTTCATGATGATCGGCTCGCGAAAGATGGTGCCGCCCAAAATGTTGCGGATGGTGCCGTTAGGCGATTTCCACATCTTCTTCAGCTTGAATTCCTCGACGCGCTGCTCGTCGGGGGTGATGGTCGCGCATTTCACGCCGACGCCGTATTTCTTGATGGCGTTGGCCGAATCGATGGTCACCTGGTCGTTGGTGGCGTCGCGATGCTCGATGCCCAGGTCGTAATATTCGAGCTTGAGGTCGAGATAAGGGTGGATCAGCTTATCCTTGATGAACTGCCAGATGATGCGGGTCATCTCGTCGCCGTCGAGTTCGACGACCGGGTTCGCCACCTTGATCTTCGCCATGGAAAGAATGCCTCGTTGCTGGGAATGGGACGGCCTTGCCCGCGTGGCGTCGGCCGGGGATGCCGCCCGTATATCAAAGCGCTTTTGGCCACGCAAACGGCGATCGGTCACGAATGTGAGCCCACGGCGCCGTCATTTGCGAATGCTTCATTTTCGCGGCCGAATATGGCAGGGGACGCTGAAATGCCGCAAACAGCAGTTCATTGACAATCATGCCCATTACCAAAGACCCCGATAATACCGCAGCCGGCCCGGCGATCATCCTTGTCGAGCCGCAGCTCGGCGAGAATATCGGCATGGTCGCCCGCGCCATGGCCAATTTCGGACTGTCGGAACTGCGTCTGGTCAATCCGCGCGATGGCTGGCCGAGCGAGAAGGCGCGTGCCGCCGCCAGCCGTGCCGACCACGTAATCGATGCCGTCAAGGTTTTCGACGATCTGGCCTCGGCACTTGCCGACCTGAACTTCGTCTTCGCCACCACCGCCAGGCAGCGCGACGGCTTCAAATCCGTGCGCGGCCCAGTGGAAGCGGGCAGGATGCTGCGCGCCCGTCACGCAATGGGGCAACGCACCGGCATCCTGTTCGGTCGCGAGCGCTTCGGCCTCTACAATGACGAGGTTGGCCTCGCCGACGAGATCGTCACTTTCCCGGTCGATCCTGATTTCTCCTCGCTCAACATCGCCCAGGCGGCCTTGCTGATGTCCTACGAGTGGATGAAGTCGGGCCTGGAGGATGAGACCAAGACGAACTTTACCGGCCCTGACATGAAGCCGGCCAGCAAGGAAGAATTGCATGGCCTGTTCGCCTATCTCGAAGGCGCGCTCGAGGCGCGCGGTTATTTCCGCCCTGCACCGAAGAAGCCAAAAATGGTCGACAACCTCCGCGCCGTGCTGACAAGGGCCGGTTTTGCGGAACCGGAGCTCAAGGTGCTGCGCGGCATCATCTCTTCGCTCGACCGGTTCTCGCCGGCGATGCCGCGCGGCGATGGGTCACCTGGCGATGACCCGAGGCGTTTGCCCGCGGCGGCGGCGCGCGCCCGCAAGGCGGAGGCGACTGGTCGGGCGCCGGACGCTAGCGGCGACGACACGGACACGCCACTGCTCGGCGGCAAGGGAACCGACAATGACTGACCAGCCGATCCTGATGTTCGATTCCGGCGTCGGCGGTCTGACCGTGTTGCGCGAGGCACGCGTCCTGATGCCGGACCGACGCTTCATCTATGTCGCCGACGATGCGGCTTTTCCTTTTGGCGCCTGGGAGGAGCCGGCCCTAAGGGAGCATATACTCGGACTGTTCGCCAAACTGCTCGACCGCTTCGCGCCGGCCATCTCCGTTATCGCCTGCAACACCGCCTCGACACTGGTGATCGACGCGCTGCGCGAAAGATTTCCCGGCCATCCCTTCGTCGGCACGGTGCCGGCGGTCAAGCCGGCGGCCGAGCGCACGCGCTCCGGGCTGGTCTCGGTGCTGGCGACGCCGGGCACGGTGAAGCGCCAGTACACGCGCGACCTGATCAGCAAATGGGCGCAGAAATGCCATGTCCGCCTGGTCGGCAGCGACAGGCTGGCTGGCCTGTCCGAAGCCTATATGCGCCAGGGCTTCGTCGACGAAGAGGCCGTGCGCGCCGAGATCGAGCCATGCTTCATCGAGCGCGACGGCATGCGCACCGACATCGTCGTGCTGGCCTGCACGCACTATCCCTTTCTGGTCAATCGCATGCGCAAGACCGCTCCCTGGCCGGTCGACTGGATCGATCCGGCCGAGGCGATCGCACGGCGCGCCCTTTCGCTGCTGCCGCCCCTTGATGGGGCGCTGTCGCAAGCCGAGCCTGATATCGCGGTTTTCACCTCGGGCAAGGCGGATTTCGCCGTCAGCCGCCTGATGCAGGGTTTCGGGCTGACCGTTCACTTGGACAGTGGCAAAACCGCCCGCCACTCAAACAGGTTCGAAGACGATGCTGCGTTGATCCGGATCGGCCAGGACCAGCCTTAGCGTCAGACCATCACCCTGTCTGAGCCCCGAGGCCTTCACGGTGGCAACGACCGCCATGTCGGCAAGCTGAATGCGCACGCCATGGTCGACGAAGTCGGTGACGACGGCTTTGAACGTCTCGCCCTCGCGCCCCTCCAGCATTACCGCCTCGGCAAGGTCGATGGCCGCGTGGTTGATCTGGGAAGCGCGGCTATCCGCACGTCCCATCGCCTTCGGCAACCTGGCGAACGCGTCGGCAACAGCCTGGGGCACGGGTTGGCCGTTGGCGATAGCCAGCGCACAGCGCACGACATAGCGATCAGCAAGGCGCCTCAGTGGCGCCGTTGCATGGGCATAGGTCGCGGCCATCGCCTCATGCCATGGGACAACGCCGTCCTGATACGGTTGATAGGATGCGCCGGGGCTTGCATGGCGGATTTCCAGCATCAGCGCCGCCTGATGCGGATCGGTCGGATCGAGGGTTCGCTGATACTCCCGCAAGCTGGTCGAGGCCGGCCAGGACAGTCCGAGAGCCTGTGCCGCGTTGCGCAGCCTTTGAACCTTGAAGGTATCCGGCCCCGACATCACCCGAAACAGGCCGGTATGATGCGCAAGCATGGCATCGGCAACCGCCATGTTGGCGGCCAGCGAAAGCGCGGCGTTGTCCTGCTCGGATTGCAGCAGCGGCCTGAACGAAAGCCGGAATGTGCCGTCGGCAAGCCTTTCCACCTCCTGCTCGGGTGGGTCGACGCGGGAAGCCCCACGGCGCCGCTCATTCGCCGCCATGCGCCGCGCCATTTCGGCGAAGCCGGCCGGGACATCGGAGGCCTTCACGCTGTCATAGGCGAGCTTCGCGCGGCTTTGAATGATTGCCCGCTCCGCGCCGTCCAACTTCGTCGCGCCGTCCTGCGCAACCCGAACCGTGAAGATAGCAGCTGGACGGGGTCCATCCGGCAACAGGCTCGCCGCACCCTCGGCAATTACCGGCGGATAGAGCCCGGCCTTGCCGTCCGGCAAGTAAAGCGTCTCGCCCCGCGTCCAGGCTTCGCGATCGATCGCGTCGCCGTCCTCGACGAACCAGGCCACCTCGGCGATGGCGTAATGCAGCAGAAGATCGCCACCGCTCGCCTCGATCGAGAACGCCTGATCGAGATCGGTGGAAGCAGCCGGATCGAGCGTGACGAACGGCATTTCAGTTCGATCGGCATGCTGGTTGGGCACACGTTTGGCCGCCGCCTCCGCCGCGGCAAGCACATCGGCCGGAAATCCGTCCGGCACGTGGAATTCGGCGCGGATTTTCGCCAGTCCCGCGGAGAGAACCTGTGAGGGATCGGTCAGGGATTTCATTCAGCCGTCCTACACTGGGGTTCCGGACACGAGAAGGCTGCCGACGAAAATCGCCGAGCGCGGCCAAGGGTTGGCACCAGGCGGACCGGGAGCCGCGCCACTGGCGCTGGAACCGGCGCCGAAGCGTGGCGTTTCTCCTGACAGCAAAGGAGACCCGCCATGCCAGCCACTTCGAAAGCCCAGCAGAAAGCCGCCGGCGCCGCACTCTCCGCCAAACGCGGCGAGACCAAGAAAAGCGAACTCAAGGGCGCCTCCAAGGGCATGTATGAATCGATGAATGAAAAGCAGCTCGAGGAATTCGCCGAGACGAAGCGCAAGGGATTGCCGGAGAAAAAATCCTAAGGATTGAGCGCTCGAGCCAGACTACCTTGGAATGAAAAAGGGCCAGCGACGTTCGCTGGCCCGGGAATTGTGGCGTTGAACAGTCTTACCAGCGGCAGCGCCGTACTCTCTCGACGATCACCCTGCGATGGCCATGCCGCCACACCACTCGCTTCTTCACGATGATGCGGCAGACCTGCTTGTGGCCGTGCCAATGACGCGCCATGGCCGGCTCAGGGGCCGCCGCCATCGACCCGGCAAGCACCGCGGCCCCTGCCAGGGTAAGGAAAAACTTCTTCATGCAATTAAGCTCCTCTAGCTCCAGTCCCTTCCTGGTGCCGCTGGCGCAAACCTCCCGCCACATCGGCATCGCATCAACGCCTTGGACGCTATACGGTTGCGTTGCGCCGCGCCACTCACAAGCTTGACACCGGTTAAATCTCGGTTTAACCAGCCGCCAACGCCGGGCAGCGATGTCCGGTGTTTGTTTTGCATACGCAAGATCTGTCACGACAATCGTTTCCGATCTTGTTTGAACTGACGTGTCCCGTGGGTTTTCCGCCGCGTTGCGTGGGAAAACCCTGTCAGGTCTCGAAAACAGAGGCCAGAGGAGGGCGCGTTTCCTTCACCCGGACCATGAGGTGCCGGGTGTGTTGTCTTTGAAAGGGAATGCGATGAGCAAGCGCGAATCCGCGAAATACAAGATCGACCGCCGTCTCGGCGAAAATATCTGGGGCCGCCCTAAGTCCCCGGTCAACAAGCGTGAATACGGCCCCGGCCAGCATGGCCAGCGCCGCAAGGGCAAGCTTTCCGACTTCGGCCTGCAGCTCCGTGCCAAGCAGAAGCTGAAGGGCCACTACGGCGACGTGTCGGAAAAGCAGTTCCGCAAGGTCTATGAAGAGGCCGATCGCCGCAAGGGCGACACCTCGGAGAACCTGATCGGCCTGCTCGAATCGCGTCTCGACGCGGTTGTCTACCGCTCCAAGTTCGTGCCGACCATTTTCGCCGCCCGTCAGTTCGTCAATCACGGCCACGTCAACGTCAACGGCAAGCGCGTCAACATCGGCTCGTATCGCTGCAAGCCGGGCGATGTCGTCGAAGTGCGCGAAAAGTCGAAGCAGCTGGTGATCGTCCTGGAATCGGTTGGCCTCGCCGAGCGCGACGTGCCCGACTACATCGAAGCCGATCACAACAAGATGACCGCGACCTTCTCGCGCATCCCGGGCCTGGCGGACGTTCCGTTCGCCGTGCAGATGGAACCGAACCTGGTCGTCGAATTCTACTCGCGCTAAGCGAACGCTTTTTTTGCGATACCGGAAAGGCCGCCCTCAAGGCGGCCTTTTTGTTTCGGGCACCCGCTTTGCGGTGTGTCGTTAAAATCAATTTCGATTTTCCAGACAATGCGCTAAGCCGGGCGGAAGTCACATCCGGGGCCGTCGCGCCATGAACATGCAGCCAGACATCGAAACACTAGAACCGGCCGCCGAAGGCGGCTCTCACCCGCTGTTCGCCGATGTACCGTCCTCGGTCGAGTTCAACAAGCTGCGCAAGCGACTGCTGCGGCTGACCCGCCAGGCGATCGAGGATTTTTCGATGGTGAAGCCGGGCGAGCGCTGGCTGGTCGCGCTATCGGGCGGCAAGGATTCCTACGGTCTGCTGGCCATGTTGCTTGATCTCAAATGGCGCGGGATGCTGCCAGTCGAGTTGCTGGCCTGCAATCTCGACCAGGGCCAGCCGAATTTCCCCAAACATATCCTGCCCGACTATCTCGACACCAACGGCATAGCGCACCGTATCGAATACCGGGACACCTATTCGGTCGTGACCGACAAGCTCCCCGAAGGCAGCACCTATTGCTCACTCTGCTCGCGGCTGCGGCGCGGCCATCTCTACAGGATCGCGCGCGAGGAAGGCTGCTCGGCCCTGGTCCTCGGCCATCATCGCGAGGACATCCTCGAAACCTTCTTCATGAACCTGTTCCACGGCGGGCGGCTTGCCGCCATGCCGCCGAAACTGCTCAACGACGAAGGCGACGTGGTGGTGTTGCGGCCGCTGAGCTACTGCGCCGAAATCGATCTGGAGAAATTCGCTGCCGCGATGCGGTTCCCAATCATCCCTTGCGATCTCTGCGGCAGCCAGGAAGGGCTGCAGCGCAACGCCATGAAAGCGATGCTCGAGGACATCGAAAAGCGCATGCCCGGCCGCAAGGACACCATGATTCGCGCTCTGTCCAACACCAGGCCGTCGCATTTGCTCGACCGAAAGCTGTTCGATTTCGCCGCCCTCAATGAAACCCTCGCGATCAGGCAAGACATTTCCGATGACATTTGACGACACCGCGATCGACTGGCTGGCCGGCATTCTGGCCGAGGCAGCCCAAGCCGAAATCATGCCGCGCTTTCGCCGACTGGGCGACGGCGACATCAGGCAGAAGACTTCCGCCGCCGACCTGGTGACGGAGGCCGATGTCAACGCCGAGCGGCTGATCACCGCCAGGCTGCGCGATCGCTATCCCTCTGCCATGGTGGTGGGCGAGGAGGCCTGCTCCGAAGATCCGGCGCTGCTCGACGGCTTGGGCGATGCCGAACTGGCGTTCACCGTCGATCCGGTGGACGGCACCTTCAATTTCGCGTCCGGCGTGCCGCTGTTCGGCGTCATGCTGGCGGTCGTGGTCAGGGGGGAGACGGTCGCGGGCATCATTCATGATCCGGTGGGCAAGGACTGGCTCATCGCCGCCAGGGGTGCCGGCAGTCATATCAGGCATGCCCATGGCAACCTGGAGAAAGTGCATGTGGCGGCGCCCGTGCCGATCTCGCAGATGACCGGCGCGGTGTCCTGGCAATATCTCGACGAACCGGAGCGCTCACGCCTGGCGCGCAACCAGACCAAGGCACTGTCGCAGTTCGCCTATCGCTGCGCTGCTCACGAATATCGCCTGCTGGCGAGCGGGCATGCGCATTTTGTCGTCTACAACAAGCTGATGCCCTGGGATCATCTGCCCGGCGTGCTGATCCATCAGGAGGCCGGCGGCCATGCCGCTCGCATCGACGGCAGCGCCTATCTGCCCTCGCATGTCGATGGCGGTCTGCTTGTCGCGCCGGACCAGGACAGCTGGCAGGAACTGCGCCGCGAGTTGTGGGCGGAATAGGACCAATTCCTGTCGCTTAAACCGTTGTATGATCGAGTCGGGCGTTTTGGCGGAGGCTCTCGGATGAAACCTCGGTTCGCAATTTTTGCGGCGGCTCTTGCCGTGGTGCTGTTTGCGAACTCCAGCGCGGCAATCGCGCAAGAACGCCCCTGTCACAGTTCCGATCCCATCGACACCATCAAGGAGATGTCGGACGCTATCTATGCCTGCTGGAAACCGCCACCCGGAACCGCGGGCATGTCCTTGACCATGCAGTTCTCGCTCCGTCGCAACGGGACGCTGATCGGGACGCCTCGCGCCTCCTATTCCGATCTGGGGGCCGATCCGCGGCTCAGCCGAGCCTTCGTGGCGTCCATCCTCAAGGCGCTCGACGACGCTCTTCCATTGCCCTTTTCAAACGGCATGGGCGGAGCGATCGCGGGGCGGATGCTCTCTCCTCGCTTCACGGCGGCGCTTGAACGCGCATCCTGACGCCACCAGCAGACGGCAATCAGTGCAGGTCGGTGACGTGGCCTGAAACGGGGGCGTTCTGCGGCTGGAACATCTTGCCGCGCTCCGCAAACAGGATCATCAGCAGCGCGGCCACCGAGACGCTGCAGAAACCGGCGGCCAGCGGCGTCACCGTGCCGTTGAAAGCCTGGCCGATCAGCGTGCCGAGAATGCCGCCGAGAAAAGTCTGCATGAAACCCAGGATCGATGACGCCGTGCCGGCCAGCTGGCCAAGCGGCTCCATGGCCAACGCATTGAAATTGGCTCCAAGACAGCCAAACGGCAGCATGGCACTGGCAAAGAAGGTGATGAACAGCCAGAGCGGCATCTTCGTTTCCAGTGAAACCACCAGCCAGGCCAGGCTGATCACCAGAAACAGCAACAGCGCGCTTTGCGACAGGCGGCGCATGCCGACGCGGCCGACGAGGCGCGAGTTCAGATAGTTGGAGAAGGCGAGTACGCCCGCGACACCGGCGAAGATGACGGGAAACATCTCGCCGACGTCGAAGACGCCGACGTAGATCTGCTGCGCCGAGGCGATAAAGCCGAACATGGCGCCGAAGATGAAGGTGCTGGCGAAGGCATAGCAGAGCGCGATGCGGTTGGTGAGCACGATGCGGAAGCCGCCGAGGATGGATGAAACCGTCAGTGGCCGGCGATATTCGGGATGCAGTGTCTCGGGCAGGCGCAGCAGCGACCACGCCGAGACGATCATAGCTCCGACGGCCATTGTGACGAATATCCAATGCCAGGTCGCGAACAGCATGATGAACTGGCCGATGCCTGGAGCCACGACCGGGATCGCCATGAACACCATGAAGATCAGCGACATGACTTCGGCCATACGCCGGCCGTCGAATGTATCGCGCACGATCGAGACCGCTATGAC
The DNA here is from genome assembly GCF_006658535.1 of Mesorhizobium sp. B2-4-13. NCBI lineage: Bacteria > Pseudomonadati > Pseudomonadota > Alphaproteobacteria > Hyphomicrobiales > Phyllobacteriaceae > Mesorhizobium > Mesorhizobium sp. B2-4-13. The sequence continues at coordinate 275,116 of NZ_VFVB01000006.1, forward strand.
GCGCGTGGCGGCCGCGCCAAGGCCTTGCACGGCGCGGCATATCAAGAGCGTTTCAAAGCTCGGGGCGATAGCGGCCGCCGCGGCCGCCGCCACATAGATGATAAGGCCGGCGACGAGCGGCGAGCGGCGCCCGAACCGGTCCGAGATCGGCCCGAAAAACAGTTGGCCGCCGCCGAAACCCAGTATGTAGGCGGTGACCACATATTGCCGATGATTTTCGTTCTCGACCCCGAGCGAGGCACCGATCTGCTGCAGCGCCGGCAGCATGATGTCGATGGCCAGCGAATTGAGCGCCATCAGTGCCGCGCAGAGCGCGATGAACTCCCAGCGCGGAATCGGCAATTGGCTTGCCCGGGACACGGTGCTTGCCCCTTGCGGCGCTGATTTCTGCTGGTCCACGGCAAGTCCGATCTCTCAAACGAAAACGCGCCGGCGGGCCGGCGCATTTGGCTCGTCCTGGTCCCGGGATCCGGGCTTGTAAAATTGCCGAGGTGGGGCCGCCCCGGTGGCTTGGGCATGTCGATACCGACACGCCCAAAACTGAAGTCAGGCGGCGCCTTTGACGCTCACGCCCTTCTCGACCAGAAAGGTCTGCAATTCGCCGGCCTGGAACATTTCGCGGATGATATCGCAGCCGCCGACGAATTCGCCCTTGACGTAGAGCTGCGGGATCGTCGGCCAGTTGGAATAGTCCTTGATGCCCTGGCGCAGTTCGGCGGAGTCCAGAACGTTCACGCCTTTGTAGTCGGCGCCGATATAGTCGAGGATCTGGACGACCTGGCCGGAAAATCCGCATTGCGGGAAGCCGGGCGTGCCCTTCATGAAAAGGACGACGTCGTTGCCCTTCACTTCATTGTCGATGTAGTCGTTGATGCCGCTCATGGAATATCCTTTCACGCCTGTGGGAGTCAGGCTCGAAACATGTCCCTCAAATAAACCCATAGGTTGCCCGAAACAAGACTTTAGCCATGCCATCACCCGAATGGCGCAAAGAATGGGCGGCTTTGGGCCAAGCGTGTCGGGTGGAATGCCTCAGTCGGGAACGCTGGTCTGCAGCGCCAGCGCGTGCAGCACGCCGCCCATATTGCCCTTCAGCGCGTCATAGACCATCTGATGCTGCTGGACCCGGCTTTTTCCGCGAAAGCTCTCGGCCACGACCTCAGCGGCGTAGTGGTCGCCGTCACCGGCGAGGTCGCGAATCGTCACACGGGCATCCGGTATGCCGTCCTTGATCAGTTTTTCGATGTCGTGGGCGTCCATTGCCATTGCGGAAATTCCTGTTTCGGAAGGGCGGCGGTGCGGCGGCCCATATGATGAGAGTCGGGCAAGCCTAAAGCCTTTCCAATCCGGATTGAAGCGGTTCTGTCCGGTGTCCGTTCTGTTGGTGTTCAGGCGATGGTTTCATCCGGCCCCTGCGCCGGCTCATCCTCGCGCATCGAGAAGGCGCGGCCAAGGCTGAAGACCAGCACGTAGAGCGGGAGGTTGACCGCCATGTTGGCGATCGGCAGATAGCTGGTCATTCGCCAGGCGGGCGAGAAGAACGGCTGGCCGTAACCATCGCAGACAAGCGAAGAGCCGTACTCCCACAAGGCCCCCAAGACGGCCGAGACGGCGAAAAGCTTGATGCAGGTGACGACGTGTCTTGTCCGCGCCTGGTCCGGCAGAAGCCGGTTCCAAAGCAGCAGGCAGACGATCGGAACCGCATAGATGAGGTTCTGCAGGACAAGCATCGGAATCGTGCCGTTGGCCGCGGCGAGGAATTCTCCGCGCGTTTCCAGCCTGGGACAAACCTCGCTCGATGTTGTCGAGAGCAGGAAGAAGACGAACGGCCCGAGACACCAGAAGAAGAACAGCGACGGCCAGAAGACCACTGCAAGCAGCGCCCGGACGGCCAGTTTCTTATGATTGAGCAGGATCTCTGGACAAAACGGTTTTCCCTTTGTCCGAGAAAACCGGTTTCCACCTTTCAGGATCATGCCCTGGTCAACTGGCCTGATCCATGAAGCGCGGGAACCAGCCTTCATGGGCGGCGGTCAAGTCGCTGACCGGGATTGCCCTGGCATCGCCGAGCTTCAACGCGGCGCCCCCGGTCGAGCCGATCCACGGCGCGAAAATGCCGAGTTCACCCTGCTGCTTGCGGATGGCGTCCCATTCATCGCCATGCGGATCGATCGACAGCGTCAGCAGATAGCGGCCCTGGTCTTCGCCGAACCAGACCGGGATCGGATCGGTACCGACAAGCCCGGGAACGGTCGCGCCGATGCCCGACGCCATCGCCATTTCGGCCAGCGCCACCGCAATGCCGCCATCTGAGACGTCATGCGCGGCCGTGACGATGCCGGCAGCGATCAACGAGCGTACATGGTCGCCGACACGCTTCTCGTGTTCGAGGTCGACCGGCGGCGGCGGGCCGTCGCTGCGGCCGTGGATATCCCTGAAATAGACGGACTGGCCAAGATGCGTTCCCCAGGAAGCCGGTGCGCCGACCAGCAGGATCATCTGGCCTTCCGCGGCGAAACCGATCCGCGCCATCTTCGACCAGTCTGATATCAGGCCGACGCCGCCGATGGTCGGTGTTGGCAGGATGCCCTGGCCGTTGGTCTCGTTGTAGAGCGAGACATTGCCCGACACGATCGGGAAACCAAGCGCCCGGCAGGCGTCGCCGATGCCTTTCACCGCGCCCACCAACTGGCCCATGATCTCAGGCCGTTCGGGATTGCCGAAATTGAGATTGTCGGTGGCGGCGAGCGGCAGCGCGCCGGTGGCGGTCAGGTTGCGCCAGCATTCGGCCACCGCCTGCTTGCCGCCCTCGTAGGGGTCGGCTTCGCAATAGCGCGGCGTCACATCGGAGGAGAAGGCCAGCGCCTTGGTCGGATGGCCCTCGACCCGCACCACGCCGGCGTCACCGCCCGGAAGCTGCAGCGAATTGCCCTGGATCAGCGTGTCGTATTGTTCCCACACCCAGCGGCGCGAAGACAGGTCCGGTCCGCCAAGCAGCTTCAGCAGCGCATCGGCGAGGTCGGCCTGCGGGATATCGTTGGCGGCAAGCGGCGCCGGCTTCTTCGGCTCGACCCAAGGGCGATCGTATTCGGGAGCCTTGTCACCGAGATCCTTGATCGGCAGGTTGGCGACCTCGTTCCCCTGGTGCCGCACGCGGAAGCGCAGATCGTCGGTGGTCTTGCCGACGATGGCGAAGTCGAGGCCCCATTTGTGAAAGATCGCCTCGGCCTCCTTCTCTTTTTCAGGGCGCAGCACCATCAGCATGCGCTCCTGGCTTTCCGACAGCATCATCTCGTAGGCGCTCATGCGCTCCTCGCGCACCGGCACCTTGTCGAGGTCGAGTTCGATGCCGAGGTCGCCCTTGGCGCCCATTTCGACCGCCGAACAGGTGAGGCCGGCAGCACCCATGTCCTGGATGGCGATCACGGCGCCCGAAGCCATCAGTTCGAGAGAGGCCTCCAGCAGGCATTTTTCGGTGAAGGGATCGCCGACCTGCACGGTCGGGCGCTTCTCGTCGATCTTGTCGTCGAATTCGGCCGAGGCCATGGTGGCGCCGCCGACGCCGTCGCGGCCGGTCTTGGCGCCCAGATAGACGACCGGCAGGCCGACGCCCTTAGCCTCGGACAGGAAGATGGCATCGGTCTTGGCAAGGCCCGCGGCAAAGGCATTGACCAGGATGTTGCCGTTGTAGCGGGCGTCGAAATTGACCTCGCCGCCGACCGTCGGCACGCCGAAGGCATTGCCGTAGCCGCCGACGCCGGAAACCACGCCCGCGACCAGATGCCTGGTCTTGGGATGGTCGGGCGCGCCGAAGCGCAGCGCGTTCATCGCCGCGATCGGCCGCGCGCCCATGGTGAAGACGTCGCGCAAGATGCCGCCGACGCCCGTCGCCGCACCCTGGTAGGGCTCGATGAAGGAGGGATGGTTGTGGCTTTCCATCTTGAAGACGACGCAGTCGCCGTCACCGATGTCGACCACGCCGGCATTCTCGCCCGGGCCCTGGATGACTTGCGGGCCGGTGGTCGGCAAGGTGCGCAGCCATTTCTTCGAGGACTTGTAGGAGCAGTGCTCGTTCCACATCGCCGAGAAGATGCCGAGTTCGGTGAAGCTCGGCTCGCGACCGACCAGGTCCAATATGCGCTGATACTCATCGGGCTTCAGCCCATGCGAGGCGATGAGGTCTGATGTGATCGGGACGGAATTGGAAGTGGTCATGGGCGTCGATTTATGTCCATGGAGCAGGGATTTTGAGTCTCCTCTTATCGCAAGCCTTGCGGCCGATACACCCGTCGGCTGAGGAAAAAGGCAGAAAGCTACAGGGGTGATGACCATGATGGTTGCGGCCAGGCCTTTTGGTGAGCAGTGAAAGGCGTCCACCCAGCTTTCAAGTCCCCGCAAAACCAAAATGGGGAACGCTCCGATGCCCCGGTCGTTAGGTCCCTATCACCGAGGAGACAGAATCATGGCTACCAAGCAAGGCAAGAACGACAATCGCCTCTCGGACAAGGAAGCTCTCCATATCGCGGAGACCACCGACGTTTCGCCGCGGCAGGCCAAGGAATTGGCTGAGAAGCACGGCAAGGAAAAAGCCGAGAAGGAAGCCAAGAACTTCAAGGCCGAAGGTTGATCCGGGTCTGGTTCTGACAAGTCCAGTGTCGCAAGTCGACGTCTCGAGGCAGCAGGGCGGGTGGCCGCGAACGGTTCAGGAAAAACTGTCGTAGCCCGCGCGGCCCTCGTCCAGCAGCCGCCTGATCACCGCGACGCCGCCGGCAACATCCTCGCGCCCGCTCGGCTGCGAAACACCGAAGCGCACCCCATGGAAAACCCGCTCCGAGCGCCCCGCCTTGAATTCATCCTCATCGTCAATCAGCACGCCATGCTCCAGGCAGGCATTCTTGAACGTGCCGGAAAGCCAGGGATCGGGCAGGGTGAGCCAGACGAACGGCACCTTGTCGTGCGATCTGAGTGAGAATCCCGCCAAACTTTCGCGCACTATGGACATGCGGGCGCTGATCTCCGCGATGCTACGCTTGCGGATTTCGCTGGCCTGGCCGGAAAGCACCAACCGGGCATTCACCTCCGCCAGCAGGAATGGCATGCCGCCCGTCATCATCTTGTGGGCGACCCGGATGCGATGGCGATAGGCGGGCGGGCAGGAGAGCCAGCCGCCACGCAGGCCGGCGGCGACCGATTTCGACAGGCCGCCGGCGATGATGGTGCGCTCGGGCGCGAATTCGGCAAGCAGCGGAGTCGGGTCGTCGGTCAAATGGCCGTAGAGGTCATCCTCGATCAGGATGACGTTGTAATCACGGGCGATACGCGCGATCGCCTCGCGTCGCGCCGACGACAAGGTCACCAAGGTCGGATTCTGCGCCGTCGGTATCAGGAAGATCATCCTGGGGTGCTTTTGCGCGCAGACGCGTTCGAAATCCGCCGGATCGAGGCCTTCATCGTCGGATGCCACCAGCGCGGTGCGCCGGCCGATCAGGCCGGCACTGCGGGAAATCTGCGAGTAGGTGAGGTGCTCGAAGGCGACATAGTCGCCGGGCGTGGTCAGGGCCGCGATCGCGGCCATCACCGCCGCATGGGTGCCGAGGGTAGGCACGATTGTATCGATCGTTGGTCGGAAGGCATTCCGCGACAGCCACCGGGCGCCGGCTTCGTACCAGCGATCCGGGAAGTCGCGCGTGTAACTTGAAATCTCATGCGGATGGTCCTGTGCGGTGCGCGACAGGACATCGGCTACAACGGCGCCCTGGCCGATATCAGGGGCTGCCGTGCTGTCGAACCGCAACTTGCCCTTGGGGGCATCGACATAGCGCGTGCCCTCCACGCTGGTGTCGGGCGTCTCCGGCTTCGTAACTCCGATGTTCTGGCTAAGCACGTAGGTCCCGCGTCCGACTTCGCCGCTGACGAGACCGCGCTCGCGCAGCAATTGATAGGCCCGCCCGACGGTGCCGACCGTGGCGCCGATGTCGTAGGCAAGGTCGCGCTGTGGCGGCAGTTTTGCCCCCGCGCCGATCACTCCTCGATCGATATCCGCCTCGATGGAATCCGCGAGACGCTGATACAGCGGTCCTGAACCGGTGAGATCTGGAACCCAATTTGTCATGGTGACAATTTTCTATATTGCACCGTTTTCGGAGTCAATACATATCGGCAGTGCACCCAACCAAGGGTGCAATTGACATTTGGCAGAAAGAAAATGAATACAATCGGAACATTCCGCCACTCGGCAACCCAATTGCTCGGTCAGCCTGCTCGCCCGTCCGGGCAGCGCGGCTTCGCCGGCCGAATTGTGCAAGTGCTCAGTTCGCTGGCGAAATGGATCGACCACCTGCTTGAGCGCCGGCGCGGCCGGCTGGCGCTGCTGGAGATGACCGACGATCAACTCAAGGACATCGGCATCTCACGCTGCGACGCTCACCGCGAAGGCATCAAGCCGCTCTGGGAATAGCGGCACGTCTACCGGATGCCTTTGCTCCTGAGGCGTCCGATAGCGTGGTCGACGAAAACGGCGACGACGCATATCACAAGGAAAAGTGTGGTTATGGCGAGCGCGGCCATGGCGACGCTTTCAACGCCGTTCCTGGCGACATCGAGGAAGGGATAGGGCACTTCGCCCGCCAGCGGCGCGCGCGCCAGCGCATAGGCCAGATAGGCGATGGGATAGAGCACCCACCAGGAGATGTCGCTCCATCGCGTCCTGCCATCGGCGCCCGATATCAGCCACCACAGCACGAACAGCACCGGCTTCACGTAGTGCAGCAGGATGTCGCAGAGCAGGAACAGGCCTTGCGGCTGCCAGAGCCGCGCCAGAACCGTGGCATAGACGATGAACACCAGGGTGATCGAAGCCGCGACGCCCGCGCGCATCCGTGGTCCGGCAAAGGCCGGCAGCCATGCATAGAAGCTGGATGACAACAGCGAAGCGTGGACCAGCACGGCGCCAATGTTGGTCAGGATGGTGAAGAAGCTGAAATAGAACACGATCGAGCCGAGCAGGCCGCGGCCCGCTACCATCGAAGCCGGAATGGTGATCGAGAACTGCAAAGCGAGCGCTATCAGGCCAACAACCAATCCCGCGATCTGCAGGAACCGGCCCATGGCAGGCTCAGGCGGTGGCCGCGCAGGCCGGATTGCCCGCCTGCCAGCGCGCGACATCAGAGCTGATGCGTGCGCCGAGCGGGTCGTTCATCAACGGTCCGAAGACGTCGACACGGCTTGAATTGCCCTGTGCCTGCACGACCAGCAACGGTTTGCCGCCATAGTGCTTGGCCGGAACCAGAAGGAAGCGCGGCGTGCCGCTGAACGAGTTCAGCTCATTGGCCATCTGATACTGCTTGAAGGCCGGATCCTTGCTGGCGATCCAGCATTTGTGGGCCGATATCGCCACCTGTTCCATGGAGAGCAGCGCGGCGCTCTTGCCGGACGGCACGGGCGTGCTCTTGGGGCTCGATTGGCAAGATGCCAAGGCAAAGCCTGACGCGGCGATCAGGGCGATCGTCCTGTTCTTGATCAAGCGGCACCCATTTCGAGTTCGGACAGAAAGATCTTCAGGCCGTCGGTCATCTCGCCCCACACCCTGGACAATGCCGGATGCTGCGAGGCGATCTGCTCATAGGCATCGAATCTGGGATAGGCGTCGAGCAGGTCGTGGCGGCCGGTCATGGCGCGGAAATTGTTGAAGATGAACCGCGTCGGCGTCAGCCAGGCATCGGCGAAACTGATGTCGCTGCCGAGCGCGAAGGGGCCTTGCGCCATGCGTGCCTCGATGGCGGCCAGCCCATGGTGCAGACGGGCGAATTGGGCGTCGATCTCGGCAGTGTCGCGCTTCGGCACGAAATGCAGTTCGAAAAGCTTCATCGTCGGTGTGAGTACGTCGAGATCGACGATGCGGGCAAACATGCGCACCAGCGCGCGGTCCTTCGAATCGGGCGGCAACAGAGCCGGTTCGGGAAACCGTTCCTCGAGATATTCGGCGATCACCACCGATTCGACGATCGTTTCGCCCGAGCCGGTGATCAGAACCGGAATCCGGTTCATCGGCGAGATGGCGCGAAACGCCTCGGGGATCGGAAAACCGGGCGGCGGCGCGATGATCTTGATCGGCACGTCCTTGATATAGGCCAGCGCCCGCACGATCGAAGAGTAGGGCGACAACGGCCGCGAATAGAGTTTCATGACCGTCTCTCCCTCACGCTATGATCTTGAATTGCCGCAATTCTTAAGGTTGCGGTTGCAAACTTCAAGCGGCAATGCCCAAGGCGCCTTCGAACAGCGCTCTGCCGTCATTGCCGCCATGCGCTGCTTCTATCAGATTCTCGGGATGCGGCATCAGGCCGAGCACATTGCCTTGTTCGTTGACGATGCCGGCAATGTCGTTGATCGAGCCGTTCGGGTTGGTGCCTTCGGCATAGCGGAACACCACCTGGCCTTCGCCCTCGAGACGGGCAAGTGTGTCGGCGTCGGCAAAGTAATTCCCGTCGTGATGCGCCACCGGCGAGCGGATGATCTGGCCCGGCTGGTAGCGACGCGTGAACATGGTGTTGGCGTTGGCGATCTCGAGCTTGACCTGCCGGCAGACGAATTTCAGCGAGGTGTTGCGCATCAGCGCACCTGGCAGCAGACCGGCCTCGACGAGGATCTGGAAACCGTTGCAAACGCCGATGACCATGACGCCCTTGGCCGCCTTTTCGGCGACCGCCCGCATGACCGGCATGCGTGCCGCGATCGCGCCGCAGCGCAGATAGTCGCCAAAGGAAAAACCGCCTGGGATGGCGATCAGGTCGACATCGGGAATTTCGGTGTCGGTCTGCCAGACGGTTGCCGGCGCCTGTCCGGAAATCTTGGTCAGCGCCGCGATCATGTCGCGGTCGCGGTTGAGGCCAGGGAGAAGGACGACGGCTGATTTCATTTTGGTTCGTAAGGCCTTTGTGCTTCGGCAAGCTCGCGCGGATCGAGACGGTGCTCGATATGTTCTAGCCAATCATCCCGGCGAGCGAGCACGCCATAGATGTTCTTCACGTCACTCTCGGTGGCTATCAGATGACCGCGGATGGAGCCAAGCTCGGATTTTACCTCTCCGAGCGTCAAATCCATCCTGTCCAACCGTGATTGAATGGACTTGAGGCCTTCAAATATCAAGCTTCCATCGCTCTCGGCCATCAGTTCCTCCGGCACAACTTCAGGTAAGCGTCACACTATAATTCTCAATTACAGTGTTCGCCAGCAGCTTGTCGCACATGGCCTTGAGATCGGCCTCGGCCTTGCCCTTGTCGCTTTCCGAAAGCTCGACGTCGAACACCTTGCCCTGCCGCACTTGGCCGACGCCATCGAAGCCCAGCCCCGACAGCGCGTGTTCGATCGCCTTGCCTTGCGGGTCGAGCACACCATTCTTGAGGGTGACGGTAATGCGGGCCTTGATCACGCTGGACATGCTCCTGTTCTGAACGTTGGGGGCAAGCCGCTGTCAGTGCGGCTTGCCTTTGAGGCCATCGGTCGAGGCGACAAGCACCGGACCGGTAGGACGCGGCGGCTCGTTCTCGTTCATGATGCCGAGGCGGCGGGCGACTTCCTGATAGGCCTCGACGAGGCCGCCCATGTCGCGGCGGAAACGGTCCTTATCGAGCTTGTCCTGCGTCGCCACGTCCCACAGGCGGCAGGAGTCCGGCGAAATCTCGTCGGCCACGACGATGCGCATCATGTCGCCCTCGAACAGGCGACCGCACTCGATCTTGAAGTCGACGAGCTGGATGCCGACCCCCATGAACAGGCCGGAGAGGAAATCGTTGACGCGGATGGCCAGCGCCATGACGTCGTCGATCTCCTGCGGGCTTGCCCAGCCGAACGCCGTGATGTGCTCTTCCGAAACCATCGGATCGTCGAGCGCGTCGGCCTTGTAATAGAATTCGATGATCGAGCGCGGCAGGACGGTGCCTTCCTCGATGCCGAGGCGCTTGGACAGCGAACCGGCGGCGACATTGCGCACCACCACCTCGAGCGGGATGATCTCGACTTCCTTGATCAGCTGCTCGCGCATGTTGAGCCGGCGGATGAAGTGGGTCGGGATGCCCATGCGGTTCAAATGATTGAAGATGTATTCGGAAATGCGGTTGTTGAGTACACCCTTGCCGTCGATGACCTCGTGCTTCTTCTTGTTGAACGCGGTTGCGTCGTCCTTGAAGAACTGGATCAGCGTGCCCGGCTCGGGTCCCTCATAGAGGATCTTGGCCTTGCCTTCATAAATGCGGCGGCGATTTTTCATTTGAATTTTTCTCTGGATTTGCGGACAGGCGGCAAGCGACCACTTCCTGTCCGTCCGCCTGAATTAATGCGGCGACGGTGACGTTCAATGCCGGGTCTATCCCAATCACACCGTTTGCTCAATCGGCAAATCCTTTCAATCAACCGCTTTCGGGACTGAAATGCCGCAGCGCAGCATATGACGAAGCATATTGACCGGCCCGCGACCTTTTGGTTTGTGCTTCGGCAACACACATATCCATTGCCAACGAATCGGATTTGACCGGAGGGACGCCATGAGCAGCATGAAAGACCGCGAAGAGGGCTTCGAGCGCAAATTCGCATTCGACGAGGAGCTTCGGTTCAAGGCTTCGGCGCGGCGCAACAAGGCGCTTGGTCTGTGGGCAGCCGAAAAGCTCGGAAAGTCCGGCGCCGATGCCGACGCCTACGCCAAGGAAGTCGTTGTTTCCGACATCGAGGAAGCCGGCGACCACGACGTGTTCCGCAAGATCCGCAAGGATTTCGATGCCGCCGGCGTCGAGCAGTCCGATCACCAGATCCGCCGCACCATGGACGAAATGATGGCGCAGGCGATCGAGCAGATCAAGAACACCTGATCCGGCCGCTTTCTGGCCCAATCGACCGCCCGGCCGATCCGGGCGGTTTTTCTTTGCCTTTGCGGCGGTTTCCGGCTGAAACTGCCGACGTTAACGAGGAAAGAGATTAGATGTCCCTGAAGTCCCGTCTTGCCGCAGATGAAACGCTGGTAACCGCCTGGTCGGGCGTGCCGGACGCCTTGACCGTGGAGATCCTCGCCAGGCAGGACTTCGATGCCGTGACACTCGACATGCAGCATGGCGGCCATCACGAGGACAGCGTCCTGCGCGGCCTGGCACCCGTGCTGGCCGTGGGCAAGCCGGCGCTGGTGCGCATTCCCGTTGGCCGTTTCGACATGGCCAGCCGCGCTCTCGATTTCGGCGCCGAGGCGGTCATTGCGCCGATGGTCAACTCGGTGGCCGATGCAAAGCTGTTCGCCGCGGCCATGAAATATCCCCCGCTCGGCGAGCGCTCGTGGGGTCCGACCTATGCCTTTCCCCGCCATGGCAAGGGCGACTATGCCGAATGGCTGCGCGACACCAATCAGCGCACCATGGCTTTTGCCATGGTCGAGACGCGCGCCGCGCTCGATGCGCTCGACGGCATCCTCGACACGCCAGGCATCGACGGCATTTTCCTCGGGCCGTCCGACTTCTCGATCGCCTGGACCAACGGCACCACGGTCAATTCGACGCTGGAAAGCATGATGGAGACGGTGGCTTCGGTTGCCGAGCGCACCCGCAAGGCCGGCAGGCATGCGGCGATCTATGTCGTCGAACCGGCTATAGCCGGCCGCGTCGTGTCGATGGGCTATCGCCTGCTCGCCACGGGCTCCGAGCACGCGCTGATTTCATTGGGAGCAAGGACCTTGCTCAAGGACATGCGGGACTCGATCGGATCCTGAACCAGCGGACTGCTGTCGCCAGCGTGTTGCTCAGGCCTCTGCACCGCGAGCGCCGTGGCGGCCGATCCGCCGCGTCTGATCCTGTCGAACAAAGCGCCGAGCGCCTGGACCCACCAGTTGTTGAAAGCCATCAGCGGCAATGCCGCGAGGGTCGACCCAGATATCGCGGCGGCAGCGCCGAGTGCGGCGGAGTCGCTTGCCAACAGCGCCCATGATCCCAACGAGCAGATAACGGGTACATGCACGAGGTAGAGCGGGAAAGACAGGTCGCCCAGGAAACGTGCGGCCTTGCCGGAGAGCCATGACGGTGGGTCATCCGTGCTCAGCACGGCGTAAACCAGCATGATGCTTGCCGGGATGGCCACGCAAGCTTGCCGCAAACCGATATCGGAAGCTGCAATATCGAGCACGGCGAAGGGCCGGTATATTCCGACAGCGTCTCCTGCATAACCCAGCAGCACCAGCGAAATAATCGCCATGGCCCCTCTCACCCATCGATTCGGGCGAAATCCCATGGCGAGAAGCGGATAGAGTAGGAGGCTGGCCGGAAAGGCACAAAAGAAGAAGCTGACTTGCGCCGCCAAGAATACGCCTGTTGCTATGCAAAACCAGGACAATAGCGCCCAGCGGCCTTGGAAGAAAAAGACGATCGGGGCGAGGGCGAAGGTCAGCATGCTGCCCCAGAACTCGATCGTCATGGTCCACAGGCTGCTGTCGTAATATTTGTCGCCGAAAATGAATGTCCGCCACGCTCCTTGCAGGAATGCGTCGGAGAAACTCGCTGTCTCCCGCGACAGTACCTTTGAAGCATTGCCGAATCTGCCGAGCCACTCAGATTGAGCGACCGCCGCTGCATCCTCGAAGAAATACAGATCGAGCTTGAAGATGACACAGGACGATAGAACCACAACAAGCACGGGTCCAGCCAGACGAGGCAAACGTTTGATCGCACCCAGCCGAAGGTCTTGTGCGTCGCGGGACTGGAAATAACGCTTCACAAGCACATAGGAAGAGAGGACGAAAAACAAGTAGACGGCAGAGCCGCCATTGAAAGCGATGAAAGCCAGACTTGTCTTGAGCGATTGCGCAGCCTCCTCTTCGCCCGCCGCGGACGGCGCAAAAGCACACAAGATATGCCAATTGAGAACGATAAGCGCTGCGGCACCTCTCAAGAATTCGAGTGAAGCGTCCTTGCGCAAGCATTGACCTCTGTTTCAAGGGCGAAGAATTGGCAGCCCGGTTCAAGCACGGATGATCATCCAGAAAGCAATTTCCACTGCTTCTGAATAGTTAACGCTGGCCCTCTTAAATTATTATTTATTCGAGTCCTGCAGTTTGATCGAATGCCATCGTGCGTTGATTTTGGCGCGCCTCAGAGGTCCGTCAGGAACTTGGCGAAGGTCATCGATCCCTCGGGCCAGGGGCCAAAGCCTGAATCCTCGCTGAGATGGCCGGTTTCTCCGGCATCGATGAACAGCGAGCCCCAGGCGCCGGCGATGTCCTCGGCGACATCGAAAGGGCAGAAGGGGTCGTTGCGGCTGGCGATCACGATGGAGGGAAACGGCAGCGGTTCGCGAGGATAAGGGCCGAAGGTCATCAGATGTCTTGGCTTGATCTTGGGATTCGCGACGTCCGGCGGTGCCACGAAGAAGGCGCCGGCGACCGGCTTCCGGAACTGCGGAATGGCTTGTACGGCCGCGGCCACTCCAAGTGAGTGAGCGACGAGAACGACAGGTCTCTCGGCCTCGTTGACCGCCTTGGCCACACTTGCCGTCCAGTCCTCGCGCACCGGCTTCGACCATTCCGCTTGCTCGACGCGGCGCGCCGTGGACAGTTTCGATTGCCAGCGGGTCTGCCAATGCTCAGGCCCCGAATTGGTGTATCCGGGAATGATCAGAATATCTGCGTCCTTGACTTTCATGGCGCTCAGATAGCGAGCGCGATTGCCTCATGCAACCGTTGATGGGCAGGCTTCCGGTCGCAACGGTGAACACCATGTTCGCTTTTCGCTGTCTTGTGTGAACGATGAAGATCGACGATCTCTGTCGGGAGAGAAACAGCCGTGGAGGACCGGGATTTTGGCGCTGACACGACGTAGAGTGATCGGCGCCGCCGGACTCCTCGCTTTGGGAGCTTCGCGAGACGTCGCCGCAACGGAGACAATGATGAGCGAATTGCCATTTGCCGCCACCACGCCGGTGAGCGTCGCCCGCGTCGGCCTGAAGGCGCGTGATGCCGAGAGTCTTGCCGCCTATTATCGCAAAGTCGTCGGACTGCAGGAATTGAGCCGCGCCGACGGCGCGATCACGCTCGGTGCCGGCAGCCGTCCGCTGATGGTGCTTGAGCCGGACAGCTCCGCCAAACCGGACGATCCGCGCAGCGCCGGCCTGTTCCATACGGCTTTCCTGCTGCCCAGCCGTGCCGATCTCGGACGCTGGATCAACCACGCCATCTCAGACAAGATCGCTATCGAGGGCGCTTCGGACCATCTGGTCAGCGAAGCGCTCTACCTGACCGATCCCGAGGGCAACGGCATCGAAATCTATGCCGACCGCCGCCCGCAGGATTGGAAATGGAACGGCGACAAGATCGCCATGGCGACCGAGCGGATGAACATTCCGTCTGTCGTTGCCGAAGTGCCGGCCGGCGATGCGGGATGGCAAGGCGCGCCGGAAAACAGCATTGTCGGCCATGTCCACCTGCGCGTCGGCAGACCGGAAGAGGCCGAAGCCTGGTGGAACCAGGAATTCGGCTTCGACACGGTCGCCAAATATGGCGGCCAGGCGGTGTTCCTGTCGTCGGGGCATTATCACCACCACATCGGCGCCAATGCCTGGCAAAGCGCCGGCGCCGGCCGCCGCGATCCCTCCCGCTCGGGCCTTGCCTGGGTCGAGATGCGTTCGGACAATGTGACCAGCGAAACGAGCCGTGAGGATCCTTGGGGCACGGTGATCAGGACCGTGCCGGGTAAGGCTTGATTGGACGTCATCACGGCACCTTCTCCCCGTAACGGGGAGAAGGAAAGCTCATGCCCCTCCGAACACCCGCTTGAAGATCGTGTCGACGTGCTTGGTGTGGTAGCCCAGGTCGAATTTCTCGCGGATTTGCGCCTCCGGCAGTGCGGCTGTCACTTCCTTGTCGGCCAGAAGTTCCTCAAGAAAATCAGCGCCTTGTTCCCACACCTTCATGGCGTTGCGCTGCACCAGCCGGTAGGAATCCTCGCGTGACAGGCCGGCCTGCGTCAGCGCCAGCATGACGCGTTGCGAATGCACGAGGCCGCGAAACTTGTTCATGTTGTTCAGCATGTTGTCGGGATAGACGACCAGCTTGTCGACGACGCTGGTCAGGCGTGACAGCGCGAAATCGAGCGTCACGGTGGCGTCCGGGCCGATCATGCGCTCGACCGAGGAGTGCGAGATGTCGCGCTCATGCCAGAGCGCAACGTTCTCCATCGCCGGCAGCGCCATGGAACGCACCATGCGGGCAAGGCCGGTGAGGTTTTCGGTCAGCACCGGGTTGCGCTTGTGCGGCATCGCCGACGAGCCTTTCTGGCCCGGCGAAAAATACTCTTCCGCTTCCAGCACTTCGGTGCGCTGCAGATGCCGCACCTCGATCGCCAGCCGCTCGATCGAGGAGGCGATAACGCCGAGGGTCGCGAAGAACATGGCGTGGCGGTCGCGCGGAATCACCTGCGTCGACACCGGTTCCGGCTTCAGTCCGAGCTTACGAGCCACATGTTCCTCGACATAGGGCTCTATGTTGGCGAAGGTTCCGACCGCGCCCGAAATCGCACAGGTGGCAATGTCTTCGCGCGCGTGCACCAGCCGCTCGCGGCAGCGCGAGAATTCGGCATAAGCCTGCGCCAGCTTTATGCCGAAGGTCGTCGGCTCGGCATGGATACCGTGGCTGCGGCCGATGGTGACGGTGTCCTTGTGCTCGAAGGCGCGGCGCTTGAGCGCTGCAAGCAACGTATCGATGTCGGCCAGCAAAATGTCGCTGGCGCGGGTGAGTTGCACCGCAAAGCAGGTGTCGAGCACGTCCGAAGACGTCATGCCCTGATGGATGAAGCGCGCGTCGGGCCCGACGAATTCGGCAAGATGGGTGAGGAAGGCGATAACGTCATGCTTGGTGACGCGCTCGATCGCGTCGATCTTCTCGACGTCGAATTCGGCCGCGCTTCCCTTTTCCCAGATCGTTTTGGCCGCTTCCTTGGGGATGACCCCCAGTTCGGCCAGCGCGTCGCAGGCATGGGCCTCGATTTCGAACCAGATGCGAAACCGGGTTTCGGGCGACCAGATGGCGACCATTTCCGGCCGGGAATAGCGAGGGATCATCGGTCATTCCTGATGTATCGGAGGGATTTGTCCGCGTCCTAACAGAGGCGGGCCAAATGCTCAACGCTGCTGCCGTGCAAACCAGAGGCTGACGGCGAACAAGGCGACGAAACCAAGCGGGAAATAGAGCCGGATGCCCAGCACCACGAACTGGTAGGACGCCACCGCCATCGTGAAGGCGAGCTGAAAGCCCCAGGTGAGGGTGAATACGGGCGCATGCCATTCGGCATAGTAGGAGCGGTATTGCAGGGCATACAGCAGGGCGGTGAGGCCGATCGTTGCGGCAGCAAGCCCTACGAATATCGCCGCGAAGGCGACCTCCCGGCCCCTTCCGAGCGAAACCAGCCGTGCGGCAAAGAGGCCAACCGGAAAGGCCAGGGCGCCGCCGACGGCAAACAGCAGGGACACGGTGCGGATCTTGCCCGGCGTCACCCAATTGTCCAGCAACAGGTTGACGAGTGCGCTGGCGCCCATGGCGGCGGCCCACAGCAGCGCACCGAGAAGCGCTGCACGCAGTGTCGGCATGGCGCCGCGAAGGTGGTGCAGGGCGCGATTGCGCCTGACGGGTTGGACAAGCTCTGTCACAGGCGGCCGGTCACGGCGATCCAGCGAAAGTCCGGCCCTTCGAAGCCATACTGGCGCACCGCGATCAGCACCGCATAAGCGCTGAGGCTGTCCATCGAGAACGTCTGCACCGCGCCGATGCGGTAGCCGTTCGGGCAGCCCCGGCTCTTGGGGATCGCTTTGTCCTCGTGCAGCAATTTGGTGGTGCCGCCATCCCGCGCCTCGATACGCAGCAACCGGAAGCCATTGATCTCGCCCTGGCTGGCGCAACTTTCGGTGTCATTCATGCCGATCTCGTCGAGCCGGAACTCGAGCGGCTGGTCGACAGGGGAAAAGATCGGTCGCGGATTGACCACTATGCGATGTGGATCGGCCGAAAGCTCGGTCACCGGGTTGGAGCCGGCGGTGATGCCGCGGTTGGCACTCAGCTCGGCCTGGCTGACAATGGCCTCGCCCTTTTGCCGGGCCTGAAGGCGGGCAGCGTCGAGCGTTGCCTTCTCGTCGTCGAGCCGGACCCTGACCGGCGTGCCCTTGAGAAAGCTGTCGTTGCTCGTGTCGATGTAATACCGGTTGGCATAGGGAAAGCCCGACCCGTCCTGGATGCCGTACTCCTCGAAGGCGAACACGCCGCCATCCCGGGTGAAGCCCAGGATTTCGAGCTCCGCGACATCGCCGGCCTGGGCAATCGACGCCGCGAACTGCGTGGCCAGGCAAACGGCAAACAGGAAAAGCGTCCGCATTGTCATCGCTCCTTCGGCCTGATCGCTTCATCCCTAGCACGACGAGATCAAAACGTCGTGCGGACCAAGGCCGATGCATCCAAACCGCTCGTCATTTGTTATTGTCGGCAGTCCCAAGGGAAACCCACCCCAATGGAGAAGCTAACATGACCGACACCAGCAAAATTCGTGAGCACATGGACGTCGTCGGCGCCGACGGCGTGCATATCGGCACCGTCGACAAGGTCGATGGCCAGCGCATCAAGCTGACCAAGGCCGACAGTGGCGAGGGGGCTCACAAGGGCCATCACCACTATATTTCACTGGCCCTGGTTGCCGAGGTCGATGGCAAGAAGGTGTGGCTGTCCGCGAATTCCGATGTCGCGGTGACGTTCGAGGAAGAAAAATCCGATCCGGTTTGATCGACGGCTTTAGCCAGCCTAGTGACGTGACGACCAGACGGGAAACAGGTCGTTGTCGGCTGGCGTCGCGGCAAACACGCCACGGCTGATGGCGCGCGCCATAGTGGCGCCGGCGGCGGCGTAGAGGTCGATTGCCGCGTCGGCGGTCAGTTCGACCCCGCTATTGCCGGTGGCCAGCGCGAACACCAGGTCGCCGTCGGCCGGCGTATGGGTCGGCCAGATGGCGCGTACGAAGCCGTCATGCGCCGAAATTGCCAGGCGTTTGGCGGCGGCCTTGGTGAGAACCGCGTCCGTGGCAATGACCGCGATGGTCGTGTTGCCGCCGCTGTCCAACTGCCGTCCGTGATCCTTGTCCCGGTATTTCAGCAAAATCCGCTTCGCGTCCTCGGGCATGGGCGAGGGATAACCAAGCCCGCCGAATTCATCGCCGATTTCGAAGGGTGCCGCCCAGAAATGGCGGGTGCGGCCGACGGTCACCGAGCCGGTCGGGTTGACGGCGGCCAGCGCGCCGATGGTGATCCCATTGTCCAGCAGTGTCGAGGCGGAACCCAGGCCACCCTTCAGCCCCGACGTCAGTGCACCGGTTCCGGCGCCCGCCGTGCCAAATTGGAAATCGACAGCGGCAGTCTGCACCGACTCGTAGCCGAGGTCGCGATAGGGGGGATAGCGGCCCCAGTCCTTGTCGCCGCCATTGCGCAGGTCGAAGAGGATCGCCGCCGGCACGATCGGTACGCGGAAGCCGCCAACCTCGAAGCCGATGCCGCGTTCGCGCAGTGCGGCCTGCACGCCGGAGGCAGCATCGAGCCCGAAAGCAGAACCGCCCGACAGCACCACGGCATGGATCGTCTCCACCAAATTGTGCGGTTCCAGCAGATCCGTCTCGCGGGTGCCAGGCGCGCCGCCAAGAATCTGGACTCCCGCGACCGCCGGCTCGTCGCAAAGGACGGTCGTCAGGCCGGACTTCAGCCTCGCGTCGGAAGCATTGCCAACGCGCAGGCCCATGACATCGGTGATGAGATTGCGTGGACCGGTGCGGAACATCAGTTGTTTTCCAAGGGCACGAAGCGGGTGCCGTCGAAGCGGAAGACACGGTAGAGGCTCTGGCTGAGGTCGCCCTTGTCGTCGAAGCGGACCGATCCGATCGCCGTGGTGAAATCATGCCCGGTGAGTGCCTCGGCCAGCGGCCCGCCGGAGCCTGCTGCGTCCGACGATGCGGCCTTGGCGATCTCGACCGCAGCATAAGCCGGCAGGGCGTAGCCGTCCGGCACGATCTTGTGCGCGGAGAAGCTTTCCAGCACCTTGGGATCCGCGACATCGGCCCATTCGGGTGGCGCGATCATCAGCGTGCCGGTCGCGTAAGGCACGTCGCCGGGCGGCGTGCGCAGGTTTTCGCCGCCGGCAAGGACGATGCCCGTCTGGAGCTGGGCGGCATCGCGCCCCATAATGGCGATGTCGTCGCCATCGCCGCCGGCAAAGACATGCGTGGCGCCGGCCTTTTTCAACCGTCCCATCAGGCCGATCTGGTTGTCGAGCTGCGGCCGGAACGTGTCGACGAAGACCGGTTTCAGTGCCGCCTGCTCGGCAGCAGCACGAAATGTTTCCGCCATCTCGCGGCCATAGATAGTGCCGTCGTCAATGATCGCGAACAGCTCGTTCTGCCATAGGCGGGTAAGGGTGGAGGCGACGGCATTGCGCTCGTCGTCGCCTCGCGGGCCGAGGCGATAAACCGGCCAGCCGGTCTTGGCGCGGCGGTCGGTCAGGCTTTCGGTTCGCACACCAACGGTGATGGCGGGAATATTGGCGTCCTTAAGGACAGGCATCGCCGCCTCGATCGCCTCCGTGCAGAGGAAGCCGATCACGACATTGACCTTGGCTGCCACGAATTCCCTGGCCGCCGCGGCGCCGCCATCGCCGGTGCAGGCGTCATCAACAGTCTTGAGTTGGATGCCGTCCACCTCTGCCGCGAGCCCGGCGCCAGCCTCGATCTGCCTGCCGAGGATGGCCGATGGTCCCGACAGGGGTGCTGCGACACCAATCGTGAGCGTCTGTGCGCTGGCGGCGCCGGCCATGAACAGCCAGGCCAGCGCTGCGGTTATGGTTGCCCCGGATCGCATGCTGCCGAAGAATTCCTCCAAGCCCGCGACGTCGCGCAGGCGTCAAATTCCCGCCAAGACCTAAAGGCTGCCCGGCCTTGGTGCAACACGCGAATTCGGGATATGGGCCAAGCACTTCGCTTGTGGCATGTGATGTCTGGCCATATATGTCAGGTGAACAATGGCCATGGAATCTTCCAGTGCTGAAGAAGAACGATATTGGACCGCAGGCCTATCGCGACGCGATGAGTCATTTTGCCGGTCATGTCCATGTGGTGACCACCGACGGACCCGCCGGAAAGCGGGGGACGACGGTGATCGCGGCATGTTCTGTGTCGGATACGCCGCCGACCATTCTGGTCTGCCTCAATCGTGAAAATGCCAAGAATGAGCTGTTCGTGAAGAACGGCAAATTTGCCCTGAACACGCTGGCTTCGCACCAGGAGCCGCTGTCGATTGGATTTTCCGGCATGACTGGCCTGCCGGTCGAAGAGCGCTTCGCGCTCGGCGAATGGGATGTGATTTCCACCGGCGCGCCGACGCTGAAGGGCGCGCTCGCCGTGTTCGACTGCGAACTGATCGACACCAAGGACCTGGCCACCCATCGTGTGCTTTTTGGCAAGGTGACAGGTCTGCGTATGGGCGATAATTTGCGGCCGCTGATCTATCACGCCCGCGGCTACCACGTCCTGGAAAGTGGGGCCGCCGCACCCGCGGAGAAGGAATGAGCGACTTGAAACCGCGCCCCGTGCCGCGGACGATCGACGAAACGCTCGATCTCCTGACCGGCGCGGACTATGTCGCGGACCGGTCGCTGGCAACGGTGCTTTTCCTGTCTCTGCGCATGAGACGGCCGCTTTTCCTCGAAGGCGAGGCCGGCGTTGGCAAGACCGAGATCGCCAAGGTGTTGGCCGAGGCGCTTGGCCGCCGGCTGATCCGTCTGCAGTGTTATGAGGGGCTCGACGTCTCCTCGGCCGTTTATGAGTGGAATTACGCCGCGCAGATGATCGAAATCCGCATGGAGGAGGCCGCCGGCAAGGTCGACCGCTCCGCCATGGAGCGTAACGTTTTCTCCGAAAAGTACCTGATCCGCCGGCCGGTGCTCGATGCGCTGACGGGCAAGACGGGCGCAGCCCCGGTTTTCCTGATCGACGAACTCGACCGCACCGACGAAGCCTTCGAAGCCTTCCTGCTCGAAATCCTCTCCGACTTCCAGGTGACTGTGCCTGAACTCGGCACGATCAAGGCGGAAGAGCCGCCGATCGTCATCATCACCACCAACCGCACCCGCGAAATCCACGATGCGCTGAAGCGGCGCTGCCTTTATCACTGGGTGGACTACCCCGATGCCGAGCGCGAACTGGAGATCGTGCGCCGCAAGGTGCCTCGGGCCAACCAGCGGCTTTCGGCCGAAGTGGTGTCATTCATCCAGAAGCTGCGCCAGATCGAGCTGTTCAAGGTGCCGGGCGTCGCCGAAACCATCGACTGGGCCGGCGCGCTGACCGAACTCGACAAGGTGGCGCTCGATCCGGAGACGGTGTCCGACACGATCGGGGTGCTGCTGAAATACCAGGACGACATTGCCCGCATCGGCGCGGGCGAGGGCCGGCGCATCCTGGATGAGGTCAAGGCCGAGCTCGCGGCGGCGGAGTAGGGTGGTGAAGGCGTCCCGACCCGACCCTGGAGAGGCGACGGCGGACGGCCGGATCGCAGACAACATCGTCTATTTCGCCCGCGCCTTGCGCAAGGCCGGCATGCGGGTCGGGCCCGCTTCGGTCAAGGACGCGATCGAGGCGGTGCTCGTCGCCGGCATCGGCTCGCGTGATGACTTTTACTGGACCCTGCACGCCGTTCTGGTCTCGCGGCATGAGGATCATGCCACCTTCGACGAAGCTTTCCGACTGTTCTGGAAATCGCGCGAATTGATCGAGAAGCTGCTGGCGATGTTTTCGCCGGTGGCGCCTGACGTCAGGCAGAAGCAGAAACCGCGCGCGGCTGAAAATCGCGTCAGCCAGGCGATGTTCGAGGGGCATCAGAAAAACCAGACGCCTCAGGAAATCCCTGAGATCGAGGTCGACGCCCGCTTCACCTTTTCCGGCAACGAGCTGTTGCGGGGCAAGGATTTCGCGCAGATGAACGCAGTCGAGATGGCTGACGCCAGGAAGGCGATCGCGGCGTTGCGGCTGCCTGTCGACATGGTGCGGACCAGACGCTTCAAGGCCGATGCGCATGGCCGCCGCATCGATCCACGTGCCATGATGCGCTCGGCGGCGCGCACCGGCGGTGAATTGATCCTGCCGAAATTCCGCTCGGTCCGCGAAGTTCATCCGCCCCTGGTGGTGCTGGCCGATATTTCCGGTTCGATGAGCCAATACACGCGCATCTTCCTGCATTTCCTGCATGCGCTGACGGAAAAGCGCCGGCGCGTGCACACTTTCGTCTTCGGCACGCGGCTGACCAACCTGACCCGGCAGATGCGCCACCGCGATCCCGATGCCGCCCTTGCCGATTGCTCGGCGGCGGTCAAGGACTGGTCGGGTGGCACGCGCATCGGCGATACGCTAGCCGAGTTCAACCTTGTATGGTCGCGACGTGTGCTGGGACAGGGCGCGGTGGTGCTTCTGATCACCGACGGGCTGGAGTGCGACGATATAGGGGGCTTGGCGGAAGAAATGGAGCGGCTGCACAAATCCTGCCGGCGGCTGATCTGGCTCAATCCGTTGTTGCGCTTCGATGGTTTTCAGGCGCGCGCCCGCGGCGTCAAGGCGATGCTGCCGCATGTCGACGAATTCCGCGCGGTGCACAATCTCGACGCGCTCGCCGATCTCTGCACCTCGCTGGACAAGAAATCGGTCCTTTCCGTCGATCCACGGCGGTGGATGGATGCTGGCGCAAGGCGCGCCGCATAGCCATATATTTTCCTGCTTTTGGAAAAACAGACCCTGAGAGAAGCAACGATGAGTGACAGTCTTTATCTCGATGAGGCCCGCGACCCGCTGATCATCGCGGAAGCCTGGATGAAGGACGGCAAGGATGTCGCTGTCGCGACCGTGGTCGAGACCTGGGGTTCAGCGCCGCGCCCGGTCGGCAGCCACCTTGTCATCGATGCCGATGGCAATTTCCACGGCTCAGTTTCGGGCGGTTGCGTCGAGGGCGCTGTCGTGACCGAGGCGGTCGACGTCATCGGCTCCGGCAAAGCCAGGATGCTGGAGTTCGGTGTTGCCGATGAGACCGCCTGGCAAGTCGGCCTGTCCTGCGGCGGCCGCATCAAGGTTTATGTTGAGCGATTGGGCTGACCCCGATGGATCCTTATGCGCTGAAGACGCTCAATGCCGAGCGGCGCGCCCGCC
Organism: Mesorhizobium sp. B2-4-13; assembly: GCF_006658535.1. NCBI lineage: Bacteria > Pseudomonadati > Pseudomonadota > Alphaproteobacteria > Hyphomicrobiales > Phyllobacteriaceae > Mesorhizobium > Mesorhizobium sp. B2-4-13. The sequence goes on from NZ_VFVB01000006.1 coordinate 298,344, forward strand.
GCGCGGCGATCCTCGTCACCGATCTCGGTGATGGTCGCGACCGTATTGTGCGGGAGGGCGATCAGGTCGCCGGCGACCTCGGAGCGGCGATCGCCAAGGCGTTTCGATCCGGCAATTCGGGGTCTGTCGAGGCGGAAGGGCGGACCTTCTTCCTCAATGCGCATCTGCCGCGGCCGCGCCTGGTGGTGATCGGCGCCGTGCATATCAGTCAGGCGCTCGCGCCGATGGCCCGGATCGCAGGCTATCCATTGGAGATCATCGATCCACGCACCGCCTTTGCCACATCGGACCGCTTTCCCGATGTCGCCTTGCATGCCGACTGGCCGCAGGACGTGCTGGAACGCCAGCCGCTCGACGCTTACACCGGGCTCGCCGCCGTCACCCATGACCCCAAGATCGACGATTTCGCGTTGAAGGCGGCACTCGACGCCAACTGCTTCTATGTCGGAGCGCTCGGCAGCCGAAAGACGCATGCCAAGCGCGTCGAGCGCCTGCTGGCGTTGGGCGCGAGTGCGGACCAGATCGCGCGTATCCACGCGCCGATCGGGCTGGACATCGGGGCGGCAAGCCCCGCCGAAATCGCCGTCGCCATTCTCGCGCAGACCATTCTTGCCTTCCGCTCACGAGGCCTCGATGCGAAGGGCGCGGCGGCGTGAAATTCGGTCCGATCCCGATCGAGGCGGCCGAAGGGGCGGTGCTGGCGCATGCGACCGCGGCCGGCGAAAAGCGATTTCGCAAGGCGCACAGGCTGAGCGCCGAAGATGTCTCAACGCTCAAGGGGGCAGGTGTTTCGCAGGTCGTTGCGGCCGTGCTGGCGCCGGACGATCTCGGCGAGGACGCCGCGGCGCAAAAAATTGCCGAAAGCATGACCTTAGGCGGCATCGAGGCGAAGCCCGCCGCTACCGGCCGGGTCAATCTCCACGCCAAGGCGGCTGGCATCTTCACCGTCAATGCCGCTGTCATCGATGCCATCAATGCGGTCGATCCTGCCATCACCATCGCCACGCTGGCCCAGCACGCGTCGGTCGAAAAGGGCCAGATGGTCGCGACGGTGAAGATCATCCCCTTCGCGGTCTCTTCCTCGTTGGTGGCTGCCGTGACGGAAATCTGCGCCAGCGGCGAAATTTTTGCCGTCAACGCCTATCGGCCGATGCGTGTCGGCGTCATCCAGACGGTGCTGCCGGGCACCAAGCCAACCGTGCTCGACAAGACGCTGCGCGTCACCGAAGCCCGGCTGGCGCGCTCCGGCGGCTGGCTGACGGCGGAGCGCCGTACGCCGCATGAGATCGCCCCTGTCGCCGAGGCCGCCATCGCGCTTGCGCGCGACAACGACATGGTGGTGATCTTCGGGGCTTCCGCCATGAGCGATTTCGCCGACGTCGTTCCGGCGGCGATCGAGGGGGCGGGCGGTACCGTCATCCGCGCGGGCATGCCGGTCGATCCCGGCAATCTGCTGGTGCTCGGCACACTCGGCGGCAAGCGTATCATCGGCGCGCCTGGCTGCGCCCGCAGCCCCAAGGAGAACGGCTTCGACTGGGTGCTCGACCGATTGATTGCCGGCCTGGACGTCACCGCGCGCGACATTGCCGGCATGGGCGTCGGCGGCCTGCTGATGGAGATACCGACGCGGCCGCAGCCGCGCGAGCCGCTGCCGGCCAAAAGCCGGCTCAAGGTCGGGATCGTGCTTCTGGCGGCAGGCCGGTCGAGCCGCATGGGCGGGCCGAACAAGCTGATGGCGCTGTTCGACGGCCAGCCGCTGGTGCGCCGCACCGCCGAACGCGCGCTCGCCTCGAAGGCTTCGGGCACGATCGTCGTCACCGGTCATCAGCGCGAGCGGGTGCGCGCGGCATTGTCGGGCCTCGACGTCACCTTCGCCGACAATCCTGATTTTGCCGATGGCCTGTCGACCTCGCTTAAGGCCGGCACTGCCTATCTGCCCGAAGACGCCGCTGGTGCGATGATCGTTCTGGGAGACATGCCGGGTGTCGCATCCGACGACCTCGACAGGCTTATCGATGCCTTCCGCAGGGCCGGCGGCAACTCGGTGGTCCGTGCCACGCACCAAGGCAAACGCGGCAACCCGGTGCTTTTGCCGCGCTCGTTATTCGCGGCAATCGCCCATCTCGAAGGCGACACCGGCGCTCGCCATCTGATCGAGGCCGAAGGGCTCGATGTCATCGATGTCGAGATCGGCGAGGGCGCGTCCGTCGATGTCGACACCCGAGAGGCACTGGAAGGCGCGGGCGGCGTGCTGCAGGATTGACAAACGGAGGCGGCATTAGCATGCCTGCGGTATGGCTATTCGTACCGTCGCGTGCCGCGTTTTCGTCACGGCAATGCTTTTCTTGTTTTCCTCGGCCGCCAGTGCCGACACCTTGTCCTTGAAACCCTTCAAGGACGATCTCTTCGCCTATCCGGCGACGCTGTCATCCGACAGCAACGGCGCCTACACGGTCCTCGACTACCGCGAGATGCGCGACATCAACCAGCGCGACGAGGTGCCGGAAAAACGCGTGCATGCCCAGTACACCGACACCGGCGTGCGCAAGGTACAGCAGGATCTGATGCTGAAGACCGACGCCGGCGATGTCAGGCATGTCGCCGTCGGTAGGACGCAAGGAGCCGCCATCATCGTGCTTTACCTGCATGGGCAGGGCGGCAGCCGCAAGCAAGGCGTCGACGATTTCACCTTCGGCGGCAATTTCAACCGGCTCAAGAACCTGATGGCCGGCAATGGCGGGCTCTATATTTCTCCGGATTTCCCTGATTTCGGCGACAAGGGCGCGGCACTGGTCGCCGCCCTGATCGACCATTATGCCGAACAGTCTCCGGGCGCGAAAATCTTCGTCGCCTGCGGCTCGATGGGCGGCGCGCTGTGCTGGAAACTTGCCGCACGCAAGGATACTGGTGGCCGCGTGAATGGACTGCTGCTGCTCGGATCGCTGTGGGACGAGGGCTTTCTCGGCAGTCCCGCCTTCAAGCGTCGCGTGCCAGTGTTCTTCGGCCAGGGCAGCCATGACGTGGTCTTTCCCGTGGCGAACCAGGAAGCGTTCTTCCGCTCCATCCTTGCCAAATCAAAAAACTATCCGACCCGCTTCGTGCGCTTCGAGACCGGCACGCACGGCACGCCGATCCGCATGGTAGACTGGCGCGGCACGCTCGACTGGATGCTGTCGAAGGCACCATAAGCCTGATGCGCTAGAGGGTCTAAGGCGCGGTGTTGTAGTCGACGACCGTCTGCGGGTTCTCCTCGCCGTCATAGGACGCGTCGACGTCATACTGGACCAGCGAGAAATCGCCGTTGCGGAACAGATATGTCCCGGCATCCGAAGCATCGCCGACGCCGCGCCATTTGTTGAGCGTGGTGATGGTGTGAGCATTCTGGTCATAGTCGGAATTGACCGCCCACCCTGTGGTCCGGAAGCCGATCACCGTTACACTCAACAGCTTGCCGTCGCTGTCGTTGTTCTCGTAGCGTATATCGGTCTCCGGCTCGGCGAACTGCAATTGCCTGACACCGTCCACCTCGTCGGTCATGTAATAGACCGAGCTTTCATTGTAGGCGGCGGCCGAGCAGGAGAAGTGGAACAGCCGGGTCTCCTTGTCAGGATCGTTCGGCTGAGCATTCCTGTCCTTGTATTTGATCGAAAAGACCTCTGGCTCATTGGCCAGGCGGTCCTTGTCGCATTGGTCGCCATAGGTCGCCAGGAAGGCCTTCTTGGCCTGTTCCAGTGCGGTGTCCTTTTTCGGCGGCGGCGGGCCGTCGCCGCAGCTTGGCGGCAACGCCTCGTCGAAGTCGGCGGTGGAGGGCTTCAGCGCTCCCTTGTCGATGAAGATAGGCTGGAACGGCGGCGCCTGGATCTGGGCGTTGACCTGGCGCAGCGTATAGCAGCCGGCGAAAACCTTCGCCTCGCCCTTCTTGTCGGTTGCCTGGATGGCGACCGGGACGTTGTAATAGATGCTGCCCGCCGCGCCCTCGTCCGAAATCGGACCGGTCTTGACCTCCACCCTATCGGTGCCGTCATAGCCTTTGACGAATGTGTCGAAATCCTTTGCCGGCTTTGTATCACCGAAGTAGCCCCAGGCGCGGGCGAATTCATGCCGGTTGATGGCGCTGTAGAGTGAATGCACGACCGCATCCGCGCTCGACCGATCATCGACGTAAGGCGCTTCGGGCGTATCGGCTGCGGCCAATGCCGCGTGGCCTGTCGTGGCAAGGGAGAGAAGGGCAGTCGCTGCGAAAAGGGCGCGTGTCATCGGGGATCTCCGCTCGATAACGAAGATTCTACCACGGCGATTGCGGCGACGTGGTGACGCCATGCGCCCGCCGCTTGAAGAATCGCGCCTGAGAGCGCTACGTCCTCGCGCCGGCGTTCCTGCCGGACAGGAGATCCGACGTGACGATATCGATGTATGAGGCATCCGTGCCCGTGTTTTCAGCCAGGCTGAAAGCACTTTCCAGTGTGCTGGCTGCAGCCGAACAGAATGCGCTTGACCGCAAGATCGACCCGCAGGTGTTTTTGACGGCGCGGCTGGCGCCCGACATGTTCGCACTTGCCAGGCAGGTGCAGATCGCAACCGACCATGCCAAGGGCGCGCCTTCACGGCTGGCCGGCCGCGAAGTGCCTAAATATGAGGACAATGAAGCAAGCTTCGCCGATCTCGAAGCGAGGCTCGCCAAGACGGTCGCCTACCTGGCGACTTTTTCCGCAGCCGATATCGACGGGTCGGATGACCGGATGATCGAACTGAAGCTGGGGGGCCGGGAAACGACGCTGAGCGGCACGCAATATCTGCTGCATGTGGCCATGCCCAATTTCTATTTCCACCTGACCACCGCCTACGACATCCTGCGCCACAATGGCGTGCCGTTGGGCAAGGCGACATTCCTCGGATCGCATTGAGAAATCAGACTTTGGGATGTCCCGGGTCGATCCGGGACATCTCGCACCTGCTTAGCGGATGGACATTTCGCGGGCGATGCGCGGGAAATCGGCGGGCTTGATGCCGATGTCGGCGCGCTCGGCATTGCTCATCGAATAAAGGAGCGCCAGCGCCGCGCGATATCTCAGATGTTCCTGCGGGCGCGGCCGGGCGAACATTTCCGTGAAGAAACCCATGATTCAGGCTCCTGGTTGGTCCTCCACATCAGGCAATATAGATGAATCGTGAAGATTGTGCAGTGCAGCATATGCATGCCTGCCATGTCCGGATGGTTTTTGTAAAATTTTTTTGCAGCAAGGTGAAACTCTTGCGCCGCGCCCAACGTAGGCTTCGAAGCTGGTACATGACCAGTTTTCCTCGCCGCTCCTGGCGAATTTCCGGACTGCATGAACATGCAGTCCGGCTTTTGCCGGCGCCTCCGGCAACGATCCCCTGAAGGGAAATTAGTTAAGACCGGCGGCATTTATTTTTAACGAGCTGGTTCTATGGTCTGAAACTCGACTGTCGGGCATGGGGGAGGCTGATATCGCTACCGGCGCCAAGCGGGATTTTGCGTCACTGCTCGACGACCTCTTCGTTGCCACCGAAAAGGGCAACGGCGGTGAGGGCGTAGAGACCGGCGCGCGCCCATCCATCCCGTTCGACTATCTCTCGGTCGCCGATGAACTCCATTCCGGCCGCATCAAGGTATCCGCTGCGGAATATCGCGAGGCCGGCGCTGATCTGGCCAGCGAATTTGCCGCCGTGCTTGAACAGGCAAGGCTGGCGCTGGCTGGCGAAGAGCCGAAGCCGGAAGAAACATTGCCGCCAATCGATCCTGAATCGATTGCGGTCGAACTGGGTCTGGAGCAGTCCAAGAGCGCCGCCGACTTCGGCCGCATGCGCCGCAGCTTTGCTTTCGCCAACCATCCCGATCGCGTCGCCCCGCATTTGCGCCAGCGCGCCATGATCCGCATGCAGGTGGCCAACATGCTGATCGACGAGGCCAAGCGCCGCGCCGTGGCCGCCGCACGACGCTAACCCCGCTCTGCTCACGCAAAAGTCGGCCTGGCAAGGCTTGGAGAGCGCTTCCGCTTTTCCTATAAGATGCGAACTCCTCCCCGCGCAGCCGCGCATACATGCCCTCCGGAGCAGAATTCCATGCACAAACGCCGTCTCGGTCGGACCGATCTTCTTGTTACCCAGATCTGCCTTGGTTCGATGACCTGGGGCCAGCAGAACACCGAGGCCGAGGGCCATGCCCAGATGGACCTGGCCTTCTCGCGCGGCGTCAATTTCATCGACACCGCCGAACTCTATCCGATCCCGCCCAAGGCGGAGACGCAAGGACGGACCGAGAAGATCATCGGCAGTTGGATGAAGGCCAAGGGCAACCGCGACAAGGTGATCCTGGCCTCCAAGGTCGTGGGCCGCACGGCCAACAGCTGGTTTCGCGGCGACCGGCCCTCGCAATTGGTGCGGGCCGATATCTTCGATGCCATCGACAAGTCGCTGGCCAAGCTTGGCACGGATTATCTCGACCTTTATCAGATCCACTGGCCGGAGCGGGACATCCCCTGGGGCGCCAACCCGACGCGCGTCGGCGCCGTGGCGCCGCGTGCCGATTCTGTCGGCGCACCGGTCGGTGAAACGCCGATCGCCGAAACGCTCGCGGCATTCGAGGACCTGGCGAGGGCAGGAAAAATCCGCCATTTCGGTCTATCCAACGAGAGTTCCTGGGGCCTGATGCGCTTCGTCGCAGAGGCCGACAAAGGGATCGGTCCGCGCGTCGCCTCGATCCAGAACGCCTACAACCTCGTCAACCGCACTTTTGAGGTGAACCTCGCCGAGGTCTGCGAGCGGGAAGGGGTGTCGCTGCTTGCCTATTCGCCGCTGGCCCAGGGTTATCTGACCGGCAAATACGATCATGGCGCCCGCCCGCAGGGCTCGCGCTCGCAGCTGTTCAACCGCGGCCAGCGTTACGAGACGCCCAATGCCGCCGAAGCGCAGCTCGAATACAATGAGCTGGCACGCTCTTTCGGGTTGGAGCCGGCGCTGTTTGCCAATGCCTATGTCTCGAGCCGGCCCTTCGTGACCTCCAACATCATCGGCGCGACAACCATCTCCCAACTGGAAATGGCGCTGTCTTCGGTGGATGTCGTCTGGACTGAAGAAATGCAGAAGGCGGTGGATGCCGTTCACCAGAGGGTCGGCAATCCTTGCCCGTGACCGAGCCCGGAATTGTCGTGTAGCAGCAAAGGGATGGAGACCATGGTGGATTTTTCGATCGAGGCCGTGCGTGGAAAATTCCCCGCTCTCTCGCTGACCGACAAGGGCCGGCGGCGCATCTATCTCGACAATCCTGCCGGCACGCAGGTGCCGCAGGCCGTGGCCGACGCGGTGTCGCGCTGCCTGCTTACGACCAACGCCAACCTCGGCGGTTATTTTGAAACGACGATCGCGGCGCAGCAGGTCGTTGACGAGGCGCATCTGGCGATGGCCGACTTCCTCGGCGCGGCGAGCCCGCGGGAGATTGTCATCGGCGCCAACATGACGACGCTGACCTATCATATGTCACGCACGCTCGGCCGCACGATGAAATCAGGCGACGAGATCATCCTCACCCGCATGGATCATGAGGGCAATGTGTCGCCCTGGCTGCAACTGGCCGAGGACCTTGGCCTCGTCGTGCGCTGGTTGCCGTTCGACGAAAAGACCTGGCAGATCGAGGAGGCGACGCTCGCCGGTCTGCTGTCCGGGAAGACAAGGCTGGTGGCGTTGAACTATGCCAGCAATCTCACCGGCTCGATCAACCGGGTCAGGTCCTTGACCCAACTTGCAAAACAGGCCGGCGCGCTGGTTTATGTCGATGCCGTGCAATTCGCGCCGCATGGGCTCATCGACGTGCAGGAGCTCGGCTGCGATTTCCTGATCTGCTCGGCCTATAAATTCTTCGGTCCGCATATGGGCATCTTGTGGGGCCGGCGCGAGGTCATCGAAGGTCTGCAAGCCTATAAGTGCCGCTGCTCCTCGAACGGCTTGCCGGAGCGGTTCGAGCTCGGCACGCCCCAGATCGAACTGATGGCCGGCTTGACCGCCGCGGTCGACTATTTCGCCGAACTCGGCGCTGCGGCAGGTGAGGGTGGTTCAAGAAGGCAGAAGATCGCCAGGGCGTTCCAGGTCTCCATTGCCCATGAAAACCCGCTGGCGCAAAGGCTGATCGATGGCCTGTCCGACATTTCCGGGCTGACGGTCCGAGGCATCACCGATCCGAAACGGCTCGGCGATCGTGTGCCGACTGTCTCCTTCACCGTCGATGGGATTGTCCCCGAAACGATCGTGCGGCAGATGAACGCCGAGAACATCTTCGTGTGGTCGGGCCACAACTATGCCTGGGAGATCGTCCATCAGCTCGGCATTCCGGCCGAGCAAGGCGTCGTGCGCATCGGCATCGCGCATTACAATACCGCGTCCGAAATCGGCGAAACGCTGGAGAGCGTGCACCGGGTAATTGCCATGCTCAGGCAGCAACGCTCCTGACTTGGGTTTGAACTCTCACCGCGCCTTGCCGCCAAAGCCGGTGAGGAATGCGGTGAGATTGTCGCCGAGTTCGTCGCAGAGATAGCCGCCTTCCTGGACGATGACCGCCGGTAGGCCGAGCCCGGCGATGGCCTCGCCGATGCGCGAGAAGCCCGGCGTCGTCACCGAAAGCCCGCCGAACGGATCGCCCTCGAACGCGTCGAGGCCGAGCGCCACGACCAGCACATCGGGGGAGAAGGCGCGGATACGCTGGAACGCCACGCCGAGCGCTTCCAGAAACGCCGCATCCGCGGATTTGCGCGGCAGCGGCAGGTTGCAATTATAGCCAAGCCCGGGACCTTCACCGCGCTCGTCGGCATGGCCCCAGAAGAACGGGTAGAACCGCACCGGATCGGCGTGCAGCGACACCGTCAGCACGTCAGGTCGCGCATAGAAAATGCCTTGCGTCCCGTTGCCGTGATGCAGGTCGACATCGAGGATCGCGACGCGGGCCGCCTGCCTGCGCAGCACTTGCGCCGCCACGGCTGAGTTGTTGATGAAGCAGAAGCCGCCGGCGACATCGGCGAAGGCGTGGTGGCCGGGCGGGCGGCAGAGCGCATAGGCGGCCGACGCTCCGGCCATGACGGTTTCGGCGGCTTCCACCGCGCTCCAGGCGCTCCACAGCGCGCTCTGCCATGTCTCGCCCGAGATCGGGCAGGCGGTGTCGGCCATGTGGTAGCCGGCTTGGCCCACTGCTGAGGCCGGATAGGAGCCGTTGCGGGCGATCGGGTGGATGTTGGGAATGACCTCGGCCGACGCCCCTTCGATCCGCTGCCAGCGTTCGAAAATATGTTCGAGGAAGTCGAGATACTCGGGTGTGTGCACCGCCGAGATCGGACCGAGGCCGTGATCGCGCGGTCGCTCGACCGTGCAACCAGCGGATTTTGCGCCGGCTAACAATCTTTCGACGCGCTCCGGCTGTTCAGGGTTGGGCTGCGCCGCGCCACTGGAAAGAAAGGCCCTGGGATCGTGGCGCTTCTGCTCCTGCGCATAGAAGGCCTTCATTGCTGCTCCCCATTTTCCGGCGCGTCGGCGAAGGCGAAAAAGGCCTCACCGATGATTTTCTGCGTCTGCTCGTAGCTCGACCAGGCAATGCCCAGCCGTTCGTAAAAGGACTTGGCACCCTCATTGTCGGTGTCGACCGACAGCCTCAGATACACGCCGCCCTCTTTGCGGCACTCGGCAGCCACGCGTCGCAGCAGGCGTTCGCCGATCTTGCGGCCGCGAAACCGGTCCTCGACATAGAGGTCCTGCACATAGACGCCAGGCCGCCCCATCCAGGTCGAGAAGATCGGGAAATGCAGGCACAGCCCGGCGAATTCACCGTCGACTTCAGCGATCAGGGTCGAGAAGGCGGGTTTTTCGCCAAAGCCCCAGCTTCTGAGATCGTCCGCCGTCGAGATGATTTCCTCGGGCGCCCCGATATGAGTGCCAAGCTTCAGGATCGCCGCGTGAATGGTTTCGACGTCATCGATGGTGCCGGGGCGAAGGATAATCGCACGCGTGACAGGTACAGTGGCAGGACCGGGCGCTGTCATCTCGTCAAAAAGCCACCCTGTCGCCGCCCTTGAGCGCCAGCATGTCGCGCGCTTCGGCCGGCGTGGCGACCTCCAGCGACAGTCCATCGAGAATGCCACGGATGCGCCGCACCTGGTCGGCGTTGGACTTCGCCAGCTGGCGGCCATCATAGAGGCTGTCCTCCAGTCCGACCCGCACATTGCCGCCCATGGCTGCGGCGATCGAGATCAGCGGCATCTGGTTGCGGCCGGCGGCCAGCACCGAAAACTGGTAGCTGTCGCCGAACAATTTGTCGGCGATGCGCTTCATATGGATGAGGTTGTCCGGGTCGGCGCCGATGCCGCCCAGGATGCCCAGCACGAATTGGATGAACAGCGGCCCCGAAACCAGCCCCCGGTCGCGGAAATGCGCCAGCGAATAGAGGTGGCCGACATCGTAGCACTCGAACTCGAAGCGGGTGCCGCAGCCCTTGCCCAGCCGCTCGATCACGCCTTCCATGTCGGCGAAGGTGTTCTTGAAGATAGTGTCGCGGGTGGCCTCGAGCAGCTTCGGTTCCCACTCGTGCAGCCATTCCCTTGGCTTGTCGAGCATAGGGAACAGCGCGAAATTCATCGAGCCCATATTGAGTGAGCACATTTCGGGCTGAGCCCGAAGCGGCGCCGCCAGCCGCTGGTCCAGCGTCATCAGCGAGGAGCCGCCTGTCGTGATGTTGATCACCGCATCGGTCGCCTGCTTGATGCGCGGCAGGAATTGCATGAACACTTCAGGGTCGGCGGTCGGACGGCCATCTTTGGGATCGCGGGCGTGCAGATGCAGGATCGAGGCGCCGGCCTCGGCCGCGGCGATAGCGTCCGCGGCGATCTGGTCCGGCGTCACGGGCAGATAAGGCGACATCGACGGCGTGTGTACCGAGCCTGTAACGGCGCAGGTGATGATGACTTTTCGCGGCGCCATTTTTCGCTACCCTCGGCCTTCGACCGGCAGGTCGAATTCGGCGGCCAGAACCTCAAGCGAGTCGCCGATAATGGAGATGATCTCGCCGACCTGCTCGCTGGTGACGATCATCGGCGGCGCGACCATGAAATTGTCGCCGTCGACGCCACCCTTGACCCTGCGGCCATAAATGATCAGCCTGCGGTCATAGGCGAGATCGAGCAGGCGCTGCGTGGCTTTTTTGCTCTGCTCGATCGGTTTCAGCGTATCGGGATCGGCGACCATTTCGGCGCCCGTAAGCAGCCCTTTGCCACGCACATCGGCAATGAACGGGAACCGCTTCGCAAGCGCCTTCAATCCGTCCATCAGCACGTCGCCCATGGCAGCCGCATTGGCAATCAGGTCGAGCCGGTCCATTTCGCCCAGCACTGCAAGCCCGGCGGCGCAGGCGAGCGGATTGCCGGCATAGGTGTGGCCATGCTGGAAGCCGCCGGAAGCGAGCAGCGGCTCGACCAGTCGCATCGGTGCGGCCAGCGCGCCGAGCGGCGCATAGCCCGAGCCGAGCCCCTTCGACAGCGCGACGATATCAGGCTTGCAGTTCCAGTGGTCGCCGCCGAGGAATTTGCCGGTGCGGCCGGCACCGCTCATCACCTCGTCGTGGATGAGCAGGATGCCGTGGCGATCGCAGATTTCGCGGATGCGCGCATAATAGCTGTCGGGTGCCACCAGGGCCGCGGTTGCAGCACCCCCGATCGGCTCCATGATGAAGGCGACGACGCTTTCGGGACCTTCGGCGAGAATCTTCTCTTCCAGCATGTCGGCGTAGCGGACGCCGCGCTGCTCCATCGAGAGATTGTCGCGGTCGCGCCAGGCGGTCGGTGCCGGCACGGTCGGCATCACCCGCATCATCGGAGTAAAAGTTTCGGCCAGCGCGTCGTCGCCGGTGATCGAAAGCGAACCGAGCGTGCCGCCGTGGTAGGAAGGAAACCGCGTGATCACCTTCCAGCGGCTGGCCTGGCCGGTGGCCACGGCCCATTGCCGCGCCAGCTTGATGCAGGATTCCGTCGCCTCCGAGCCGCCGGACACGAAAAAGATGCGGTCCATGCCTTCCGGCAACTTTCCAGCCAGTTCGCGCGCCAATTCTTCCGCCGGCTCGTTCTCGAAATGCAGCCGGTAGGCGAAGGTGGCTCGGTCCATCTGCCGCTTCATCGCATCGAGCACATTGCGGTTGGAATGGCCGATATTGGCGACCATTGGGCCGCTCGATCCGTCGATGAAACGGCGGCCGTCCTGCGTCCACATGTAAATGCCTTCGGCGCGGTCGATCAGCGGCCGGCGCAGGCTGGAGAGGTAGAACAAGTGCGATTGGCGCCGGGCATCAGTGTCTTGAACGGCGGTCTGGGCTTTCGACATGTCAGGACTTTCCGAGATAGCGGTCGAGGACATTCTGGGTAACCCGTTCGACCATCGGGTCTTGTCTTAGCAGGCCGGCGACCCATTCGCAGCTTCCGGCATGGAACACCTCGCCCTTGCCGCGCGGGAAGTTGACGATCATGCCATTGCCGCGTTTGACCTTTTCGAGATTGGCGTCGCTTGCCTCGCCAAACAAGGTTTCGGCGGTGAAGCGGCCATCCTCGTCGGTGAGGAACTGGTCCTCGATCGGAATGTCGGCGCTTTCCTCGACCTGGCTAGCCATGCCGACGGCCAGCACTTGCAGGCCGTCGGGCGCGCCGCTGTCTGGCGTGGGGTAGGGCAGCCCACCGCGGATCTCGAAATCGAGCCCGTCGACCTCATAGCCATAGACGTGGCTGTCGGCGCCCAGCAGGTCGCCATAGTAGATGCCGGTGCCGGCAAAGGCCCAGTGCTCCGGCCGATAGACCGGAAAGCCGCGTACGCCACGTGGCGCGCAGCCACCCCAGCCGGCATAGACGCCCCGTGTCGCATTGAGCCCGAAGGTCGCCGAACCCGGCCGGCCGATTTCCGGTGCTTCCCAGGAATTGGTGGCGCGGGTCACGTCGCCGCCGCGATAGGCCGGGTCCTCGGTGCGGGCGCGATATTTGTAGCAGACCTGCCGGCGGCCCTCATCTTCCAGCCGCGTCTGCCACATGAAATTGCCGGCAAAACGCGCCGCATGGCCGCCGCGTTCGACATAGAAGTCGACCGCGTCGCGCATCTCCCAAGTCCAGTATTCGTCATGGCCGACGAAGACCGCGCAGTCATAACCGTCGAGAATCTCGGGCGAGAAGTGGAGGTCATGCTGACTGGCGAGGTCGACGCCGTAGCCTGATCGTTCGGCGAAGCGAAAAAAATGACTGTCGTAGCTGGCCCAGCCCGACGAGGCGTATTTCTTCGAATGGCCGGTGGCGAGCGCCCATTCCATGTGCGGATAACGCGGCACGGTCTTCGGCGGCACCGCCACCTCCAACGGCACGCGCGGTGCATCCCCGGGCAACACGACGAAGCCGCGGCACCAGGGGCGCTGCGTCGACACGATGGGCGAGTACTGGTCGCGGTTGGGCCCGGTGATGCCCTGATAATGGTTGGAGCCGCCCCAGGTATTGTAGGCAAGCCAGGTGCCTGTCGCCGCCACCTGCAGCACACGGCCAGGTTTCTTGCCGGGCTGGGGAGAGACGATGAAAATGTGGTGACTTTGGATCGGCTTGCCGTCACGTCCGTCGGCGGTCAGCGTTATCAGGTAGGCGCCGGAGGGCCAGTCGCTCTCCACGCGAAATTCGAAGGAGGCTTCCCAGCCGCAGCCTTCGACCGAGCATTGCTCCGGACTCTCCTGCCAGCGCGCCGCAATGTCCGATTTCTCGAATACTCTCGTTTCGGTGCCGCCATCGCGGATGATCCTCATGCCGAAGGACGGAGCGGTCGAGCTGACATGCAGCGTCACTGTCTCGCCGGCGCGATAGGAAAACCGGTCGCTGTAGCACCAGATTTCGCCGCGCTCGCCATCCATGCCTGGCCACTCGTAATAGTGGCCGCGCACCGCGTGGCGGCGCTGCTCGGCTGTCAGCCCGAAATCGGGGAATTCGGTCGGCGGATTGATCATGAAGCCCTGGCCCATCTGAGGCGCCATTTCGGCGATCCGCCCGCCAGGCGTCAAATGGAAACGATCATGCCAGCATTCGTTAGCCGCACCCTTGGCCGCCTTCGCCAAACCGACTATCTCAGTAAGACGGCGGCAGTTCCGCCATGGGGACAGGGCATGCTCAGGGTTCAACAGGTCAAGGTCGACGACATCTACGTGCCCACGGCGCGGAAGAAGACGCTGCACCCCGAGACCGTCCGGCATCTGGCCGAGGACATACTCGAGAACGGCATGAAGACGCCGATCCAGGTCCGCCACGATGGCAAGCGGCACATACTTGTCGAAGGCCTGCACCGGCTCGAAGCCGCCAAATGGCTGGGCGAGACCGTAATCGACGCCTACCTGGTGCAAGCCAAGCGGCACTGACACGCGCTCCGCTCACGGTTTTCAACCTGCGTTTCCAGAATTTTTCGCGGGCGATGTCGGTTTGCTTTGCGTCGGCTCGTCCTTGGGACGGAAGCCAGATCAAACCGAGGAGACCACCGTGGCCACCAAGCTCGACATCGCCCCCGCCGACGACCGCGAACTGGTTCTCGCCCGCATCATCGATGCACCGCGCGGGGAGGTCTATCGCTGCTGGACCGAACCGAAATTGATCACGCAATGGTTCGCGCCAAAGCCGTGGACGACGCCACGTGCCGAGATGGATGTGCGCACCGGTGGCAACAGCCTGGTCGTCATGGCAGGGCCCGACGGCAATGAGTTCCCCAACCCCGGCGTCTTCCTCGAGGTCGTTCCCGGCGAGAAGATCGTCTTGACCGATGCTTATACCCAGTCATGGGTGCCATCGGAAAAACCGTTCATGACAGTCGTACTGACCTTCGAGGACGAGGGCGAGGGCAAGACCCGCTACATCGCGCGCGTCCGGCACTGGAGCGTCGCCGACCGCGAGCAGCACGAGGCCATGGGCTTTCACGCCGGTTGGGGCCAGTGCACCGATCAGCTCGAAGATCTCGCCAGGACGCTCTGACAGAGCCACACCGGAGGAGTTCGATATATGTCCAAAGTTCTGTTTTTTGCCATTTTTGCCTCGGCCGCTGCGTTTCTCGCTTGCCTGGGCACCATCAATGCAGAGGAGACAAAGCCTGCCGTGACGACCGAAACGAAAACACTGCCGAAGCCGCAAAAGTCCGGCCTGCTGCCGATCAATGGCGTGAATTACTATTACGCCGTCTATGGCAAGGGTGAGCCGCTGCTTCTGCTGCATGGCGGCCTCGGTTCCACCGACATGTTCGCGCCGATCCTGCCCAAGCTAGCCGAAAACCGCACCGTCATCGGGGTCGACCTGCAGGGGCATGGCCGCACCGCCCTTGGCGACCGGCCATTCAGCCTGCAGGCGATCGGCGACGACATGGCTGGTATCGTCAAGACACTCGGCTACGACAAGGTCGACGTCATGGGCTATTCGCTGGGCGGCGGGGTTGCCTTCCGCATGGCGGTCCAGCATCCCGAGGCCGTGCGCCGGCTGGTCCTTGTTTCGACCGGTTATGCCGCCGACGGCTTCTACGACGAGATGCGTCCGCAGCAGGCACAGGTGAGTGCCGCCGCCGCGACGTACATGAAAGACACGCCGATGTACAAATCCTACGTCGCCGTCGCCCCGCATCCGGAGGACTTCCCGAAACTGCTCGACGCGCTCGGCAATTTCATGCGCCAGAACTACGACTTCTCGGCCGACGTTCCCAAGCTGAAGATGCCCGTGATGCTCGCCTATGGCGACAGCGACATGTACAAGCCCGAGCACGAGATCAAGTTCTACCAGATGCTCGGCGGCGGCCTGAAGGATGCCGGCTGGATGCGCGAGAACCTGTCGAGGAACCGGCTGGCCATCCTGCCCAACCGCACCCACTACGATGTCTTCTTCGCTCCGGAACTGACGGCCGCCGCACTGCCGTTCCTCGATGGCGAGACCAGGGTGAAGAGCTGGGACGAGGTGGTCGGCGAAGCCGAATGACCCCTGCCATCTCCGCCGGCCGTCTCCTGCGAGACAGCCGGCGTGCTGTTCAGGAAGCCTTGGCCCGGCGCGGCTGCCTCAGATGCTTGATGCCGCTCATTTCGACGAAGTTCGTCGCTGACTCCCAGAGATAGTCGCCGTAAAGAAACGGCGCGAAGGGTTCGGCGCCATCCAGCGGTAGAGGCGAGATTTCCGCGTCGACGCGTGGCTCGTGGAAGAACGGGATCGAGAACCGCACCGTTTTTGGCGCAATAACCCGGTGCCGTGTCGCCCGCACGCGGCCGCCGGTCCAGCGTTCCAGCAATTGGCCGAAATTGACCGCCAGCGTGCCATCGGCTGGAGGCACGTCGATCCATTCGCCGGCGAGGTTCTTCGCCTGCAAGCCCTCGACGCCGTCCTGCGCCAGCAAGGTGACGAAGCCTGAATCGGCATGTTCGCGGCCTATGATGGTGCGCGTCTCGCCTTTGTGGGTCACCGAAAACTCGGGCCCACTGGTATCGACGCCCGCACTGGCGTCGCGCAGCGGATAGCGGATCAGGCGCAGCGTCGAGATGCCACCGTCGAAATAGGCATCGAAGGTCATCTCGGGCAGGCCAAGCCCGCGGGCGATCGACCGCATCAGCATGGTGCCGACCGTTCCCATCACGCGATAGTAGTCGGCTGCCGCAGCGCGCCAGCCGGGCAGGGCATTCTCGTCCGGCAACGGTGTGGGCTCGCACAAAGGATCGTCGGAAGCCGTGACTCGCGCCGCATCGGCAAGGTCCGGCCCCATGTCGATACCTTCCTTGTAGGAAACGGCTTGCGGCTGCAGCGGAAACCAGCCGCGGTAGAAATTTTCTTGGTGTGATCGAAATTCCAGCGCAGCAATTCCTGCTTCTCGGCGTCAGGAAGCGCGAAGATGCGCAGCAATTGCGCGCGCTTGTCGGGCGTCAGCCAGTTATTGCCGGGAAAATCCCGGACCGCCAGGAAGCCGATGCCGGCCGCCGCGGCCATGATCCCGGCGTCGGCGCGGTCGCGCGCGGGCGAGGGCGACCCGAACAGGGCCGCGATGCCGATCGTTTCGATGTCGGGTGTCATGACAATCCTGCTGCATCACGATAATCGATGACCTTGTATCAAAGCTTTTCAATTGACCCAATCGACCTCGCCGGTACTTTTGCCGCCTGTTCACTCCACCAATGGATCCAGGCGATGGCAAAATACGAGGGCGGATGCCTGTGCAGGGCCGTGCGCTATCGCACCGATGCCGCCCCCATCAACGAGCGCATCTGCCATTGCCGGCTTTGCCAGAAGGCGATCGGCGCGGCGTTCAATGCGCGTGTTCTTTTCCGCATCGACGATGTGACGGTCGAGGGCCCGTCGGCCACGGTCAACACCTCGCCGGACCTCAAGCGCGGGTTTTGTCCGGCCTGCGGTACGACGCTGTTTTCGCGGCGCGATTCCGCCGGCATCATCGGCGTGACGACCGGTTCGCTTGACGACCCGTCGCTGTTCAGGCCCCAGATGCACATCTGGACCGTCTCGAAACAGCCCTGGGTGATGCTGGATGACGGCCTGCCGCAATTTGAAGGCGCTCCGCCGGCCTAGCTTTCTTCTTCCCCGCGAAGGGAAAGGACGTGCCCCAGGATGACCAAAAATTAATCCAAAAGAGACACGTGATAGCCGGCAAAGCGTCATTGGCGGGCCATCTTTGTCTCCCTATCTAAGCGTCGCGGGCCCGGCATTCGAGGAGACGACGGATGAACGACAGCATCAGCACCCTGGACGAGCTTTTGAGCGATCCGATGGTCCTGCTCGTGATGGAACGTGACCGTGTGCGCCCGGAACAGGTGCGCATGCTGCTCGAGCGGGCTCGCCGGCCCTCCACGGAGGAGCCTGTCGTGCCGCCCGCCCATGTTATTGCCAGGACCTGCCAGAAACTTTGGCTCTGCCCATAATCGTCTTGCCAACCTCCAGCCATGGGAGCATCGCCGGCCCTTCGGGCCGGTTTGAACCGTGCGCGTCCGACGCGGCGGTGCCAGCTTACAAATCCGTAAATTGATTATCCGCCGCATGACGGTATGCCTTGCCGGGCACCGATCTCCTCCGATGGTGCCTTCGCAACTCCGATCTCTCCCGGATGGAACCCGACATGGCTGATATCTGCACGCAAGGCGTCGACACGGGCTTTGTCGGCCTTGGATTTGCCAAGGTCGCATTCCTCGGCCTGGTGCAAGGCATAACCGAACTGCTGCCGATTTCCTCGACCGCCCATATGCGCATTGTGCCGGCGGTGCTTGGCTGGCAGGATCCGGGTTCCGCCTTCTCCGCCGCCATGCAGCTTGCCGCCCTTGCCGCCGTGGTCAGCTATTTCTGGGGCGATGTCAGGGATCTCCTGTTCGGTTCGATCGACGCTCTCACACGGCGCGATTTCGCCGATCGGCATTTCCAACTGGCTTCCTGGATCGTGGTGGCGACAATCCCGATTGTGATCGCCGGCGTGGTACTTTCGGGTGTTCTCAACACCTGCAATTCGCCGTTGCGCAGCTTGAGCGTGATTGGCTGGGCCTGCATAGGCATGGCTATCCTGCTGGCCCTGGCCGAGATTTTCGCCCGCCACAAGCGCACCATCGGCGAAGCGTCGCTCGCCGACGCGCTTCTTGTCGGTGTCGCCCAGGTCGGCGCGCTGATCCCGGGCGTCTCTCGCTCCGGTTCGACGCTGACGGCGGCACTGGGGCTCGGCTTCAAGCGGGCCGAGGCGGCACGCTTCTCGTTCCTGCTCGGGCTGCCGGCCATCGCGCTCGCCGGCCTCAAGGAATTGTGGGAACTGCACAAGGTGCATCTCGATGCCCATGGATGGTCGGTTCTTGGCCTGGGGCTGCTCGTCGCCTCGATTTCGGCCTTCTTCGCCATTTGGGGCCTGATGCATGTGCTGGAACGCTTCTCCGCCTGGCCCTTTGTCATCTACCGTGGCCTGCTTGGCGTCGTCCTGCTGCTGGGTGTGGCGATGGGATGGCTCGTCTAGCTCCCTAGCCCGAACCTCGGTGTTGCGCTGCTGCAACCCTCGAAGGGGCATGCGGCGTCCCTCCAAGATGTGATCGGCCGGTTTGGTTGACTTCGGGATACAACCGCCCTTAACGTTCTGTTAACAAAACAGATGGGCGGGGCCGGATGGCATCCTCGATGGGTTGGCGCCGGAAGGCGAAGGGGCTGGGGCTTGCGATTGCCCTGATTGCTTTCTGTTCGGCGGCGAATTCCGCCTACACGGCTCCCGTTTCCATGGCTATCGGCGGCTCGACGTCCCAGCCGATCGGCCACTATGATTTTTGCAAGATTCATGCCGCCGAGTGCTCGATCCGTTCATCCGACAGCGAGCCGGAACAGATGACTGGCAAGCTGTTGCGGGAGATCAGCGCCGTAAACCTCTCGGTCAACGCGCGCGTCAAGCCGATGAGCGACATGGACAATTACGGCAAGGAGGAATGGTGGGCCTATCCGGACAATGGCTTCGGCGATTGCGAGGATTACGCGCTGGAAAAGCGGCGTGAGCTCAACAGCCTGGGCATCGCCATAGCCAATCTCCTGATGACGGTGGTTCGCAAGCCGGACGGCGAAGGCCATGCCGTGCTGACGGTGCGCACCGACAAGGGCGACTTCATCCTCGACAATCTCGTCGACAAGGTTCGCCTCTGGAACCAGACCCCGTATCGCTATCTCAAAAGACAGGCGAGCGACAATACCGGGCGCTGGGTCTCTATTCTTGCCGGCGAGGAGAAGCTGGTCAGCGCCGTCAAATAGTCGCTGCCGACGTCCGGGCGATAACCATACTTCTTTCAGCAAATCCTTCATCGTGCCGGCAAGCGGTGCTATCCACGACAGTTCGTTGGAATGGCAATCCGGAACGCGCATGGATTTTTTGACCGTCCTTTATTCGGCGCCCTTGCTGCTGAGCTTGTTCAAGGCCGCGTTGCCGTACGCGGTCGCCACGACAGCGGCATTCGGCCAGTGGTTCGCTTCGGTGCCGCCGTGCCGCGACGTCTCCTTCGAGGCTACGAGCTTCCTCGTCTGCGAGGTCGATCCGAAGCTCTATTCGATCGAACTGTTCTGGAAAGACCCGGCAGGCAAGCCTTTTCAGTCGCTGCACAATCTCGACAACGCCCAGCGCATGGCGGGCCGGACCATGCTGTTTGCCATCAATGCCGGCATGTACCACCCCGATCTCAGGCCGGTCGGCCTTTACGTCGAACGCGGCCAGGAAATGGCCGGTGTGAAAACGGGATCGGGAAGCGGCAATTTTTCGCTGCAGCCGAATGGCATTTTCTATATCAGCCGCGGCAAGGCCGTGGTGCGGGCGACCAAGGACTTCGTCAGGCAGCGGCCAGCCACCGACTATGCGACACAATCAGGGCCAATGCTGGTAATCGACGGCCAGCTTCACCCGAAATTCCAGGCCGACGGCACCTCGCGCAAGAGCCGCGACGGCGTCGGAGTGCGAAAGGACGGTGTTGCCGTCTTTGCCATCTCGAACGGCACGGTGACGTTCCATGCCTTCGCCCGCCTGTTTCGCGACGCGCTCGGCTGCGACAACGCGCTCTTTCTCGACGGCACGATATCGAGCCTGCTCGCTCCGGCCATCGGTCGCAACGACGACTACTGGAATCTGGGGCCGATGATCGGCGTCTTCAGGAAGCGCGGCGGCTGATGCAAGGCGCCTTCAATCGCGAGACGCACTCCCTGCATTGCGCCTGCCACGCAGTCTGACGACAAGCACGGCGACGATGATCGCCACCACCATGGCCGCGATCACCGCCAGGCCGAACAGGCTGGTCGCGTCGAGTTCGGGCAGATTGTCGGCTCCTTTCGCCACCAGCCATCCAGGCGACAGCACGACCGGCGCCCAGGTGATCGCCGACAGGATGTTGGCGGCCTGGAAGCGCCGCCTGTTCATGCCCATCATGCCGGCGACCAGCGGCACGGTGGCACGCACCGGACCGAAGAAGCGGCCGACGAAAACGGCGGCGACACCGTAGCGGTGGAAGAACAGGCGCGCCCTGGCGATCTCGCGGCGATAGCGGTTGAGCGGCCATTTGTGGACGACGCCGCGCCCCAGCCATTTGCCGAGAAAATAGGAAATGGTGTCGCCAAGCGCCGCGCCGAGCATCGCGGCGAGGAGAACGGGCAGGGGCTGGACGATACCGGCGCCCACCAGCCCGCCGACGATGATCAGCACCGTGGTGCCAGGCAACAGGATGCCGACCAGCACCAGCGATTCGCCGAAGGCCAGCAATCCGACCACGAGACCCGCCCAGGCCTGATGGTTCTCGATGAAACATACGCTCTGGTCGATGAACGACTGCACGCAAGCTCCGTGTTGAAAGTGTTCCTCAGCTGCCCTGTCGAGCAAGCTCCTGAGTTCGTCGAGCTTGCCGTCGACGAGCCAGCCGTAATAATTCTCGACCGGCAGCTTGCGGCCGTTGGCGCGGGCAGGGCCGCCGCGCCGCACCCCGTTCTCAACAGCCACATCATGGCCCTGTCAAGGCTTGGCCGGGCCGCTGCCGACGACTGTCGGAACGCGGCCACAGCTATGGTAAAAAACTTGATTCAAACTTTATTGGTAATTTCTCGTTCATAACTCGTCTGGTTGTCCGTCGGCCGTCGCCTTCGGTCTGTTGTGTTCGAGTACAGGTCCAGATGCGGTTACCAGGCGTCGTGAGTTTCGTGATCGCATCGCTGTGCCTTGCCGGCTGTTCGTCGACATCGGGCATGGATGCGCTCGACATGCAGAAGCCGTCCAATGAAGTCACCAGTTCGGTGGTGCGTCCAAGCGCGCCGATCGCGTCCGTTCCGGTGGCCAGGGCAAACGCGGCGCGCAAGCGGATTGAGGCTGCGGCAGAGGATACCACCGCTCGGCCTTATGGCCTTGCCGAGGAAGAGACGGTGGCGTTTCCCGCACCCGAACTGCCCGACAGCGTCGAGCCGCCGATCGAGGAGGCCGCCCTGGTGTCGCCGCCGAAGCTGTTGTCGCGGGCGGCACCGTCCATGCTGGCCGGCCCGGTCACGCGTTATGGCTTCCGCGATGCCAAGCCGATCAATTTCGGCCGCTCGTCGCCCCGTCACCTTGCCGTGCACGGGGTGGACGTGTCGCGCTGGCAAGGCAACGTCAACTGGGAGAAGCTGCGCGCCCAGGGCGCCAACTTCGCCTACATCAAGGCGACCGACGGCGGCGACCACCTCGACCCCCTGTTTATGAAGAACTGGCGTGATGCCGACGCGGCGGGCCTGAAGCGCGGTGCCTATCATTTCTTCTACTGGTGCCGCACCGCCGGCGAGCAGGCCGACTGGTTCATCCGCAACGTGCCGAAGGTCGACGGCGCGCTGCCGCCGGTGATCGACGTCGAATGGAACGGCGACTCCAGCTGCCAGCGGCGCCCGTCGCGCGAAAAGGTCCTGGAGAAGATGCAGGTGTTCATGGACAAGCTGGAGCGCCATTACGGCCAGCGGCCGATCATCTACACGGCGCCCGATTTCTATCGCGACAACCTCCAGGGCGCATTCCCGGATTACCCGTTCTGGCTGCGCGCCGTGGCCCGGCATCCGTCAAAGGTCTATCCCGATCGCAAATGGCTGTTCTGGCAGTATTCCGGCTCCGGCTTGTCGCATGGCGTGACCGGCCGCATCGATCTCAACGTCTTCCATGGCGATGAGCGGCAATGGCGCGCCTGGGCCGGCGGCGGAGGTCGGGCGGTGATGGCCGACGCGGATTAGAACCCATGCTTTCGCGTCGGCGCTCGTCCTGTCCACCTATTGGAACTGGTTGCTCCCGCCGTTCTTTTCCTCGCTCAACCGCAGCCGCGCCCTCAAGCCCATGATCTCGGCGATCGCGGCATCGATCATGGCGAGAAGGGTCAGCGTGTCGTGCTGGGTCGGATCGGCCCTGACATAGGCGAGCTGGTTCAGTATATCGGTGTCATCTTCGGTTTGTTCGCTCATGCGCATCGTCCCGGCTGTTGTCTCCTGGATCTCCGTCCGATCGGATCGATCGTCCTTTTATCACGTCGTCGTGCGGATGGCCCGCCGCATTGGCCACCAGTTCCTGGCGTGGTTCCCACCGTGCTTCGGACACGTCCTCGGAGGCAAGATGGAGAACATTCGTGTCAGGCTTCGGCTCGGTGGGGCACTGGTCTGCTTGCTGACATTGCTGTTGCCCGCGAGCCCGATGGCCGCGGGTCTGCAAGACGCCACCGCCGATACGCTCGACCGCTGCCTGGATGATCCAGCCAATGGCTCTACAGCAGGCCAAACCGACTGCGAGGCGACGGCATCAAGCGACTACGATCGCCGCATGAATGCCGCTTATGCGACACTCCTGCGCAAATTACCGCGCCAGGCAGCGCAAAATCTTCGCCTGTCACAACGCGCCTGGCTGGCCTTCCGCGACAGCGAGGCGAAGACACGGGGCGCTCTCTATGAAACAAGGCAAGGCACGATGTACGTGCCCATGCAGGCAGCCGACGCCACCAACATCATCCGGGATCGCGCCCTTCAGCTGGAGGGCTATGTTCGTGTCATGGCAATAGAGGATGCCGAATAGCGGCTGGTCGCCGCTCCCATGGCCACGCGACAGCATTGAACCTTGCCGGCGGTCATTTCCTGATCTTGCGAATAGACGAGACATTGCCCTCGCCATGCTGTCTATATGCGTGCTGCTGTACTCTAGTCGTCGGGGGGACGAGTTGGAGCTCAAGTTTCTGTTGGTCGGCTTTGCCTGCGCGGTCGCTGGCATGCTGTCGATCGTCACCTTCCTGAAATGGCTCGAGGTCAAGGCGGCCAGCCGCTGGTTGCCGACGCCTGGAAAGATCGTCTCGTCGCGCGTCGAGGCGCGCGAGGTGACAAGCTCGGGTACCGGCTCGGAGAGCAGCACCTCGACCGAAATCCGCAACTTTCCGGCCATCACGTATGAGTACAAGGTGGGCGGCAAGACATTTCAAAGTTCGCACTACAGCGTGCAGGAGAACCTCGGAAATTTC
This sequence comes from Mesorhizobium sp. B2-4-13, assembly GCF_006658535.1. Classification (NCBI taxonomy): domain Bacteria; kingdom Pseudomonadati; phylum Pseudomonadota; class Alphaproteobacteria; order Hyphomicrobiales; family Phyllobacteriaceae; genus Mesorhizobium; species Mesorhizobium sp. B2-4-13. The sequence goes on from NZ_VFVB01000006.1 coordinate 322,351, forward strand.
GAAGTCGCGGAAACCCTTGCGCGGTTTCCGCGTGGCGCGGCGGTAACCGTGTTCTATGACCCGTCCAGTCCGGGCAAGGCCGTGATCGAGCGCACCATGCCGGACGGCGCCTTCAAGTTCATGGTCCAGCTTTCGGCGGGGCTCGTGCTTGGCGCGCTGGTGTTGGTGTTTTCGGTCGGTGGCGTGCTGGAGGCTATCGGGCCGCATCTGCCCAAGCCGCGGAACCTCGGTGTAGCGGCATTCCTGCTGTTCATGGGGCTTTTTGTGCTGCGCATGGGCTTTGCCCAAAGATCGATGGCCGGACAAGCGGCAACATGGCCGACCGCCGCCGGCCGTATCGATGCGTCCGGCCTGCAGGCAATCAAGACCCGCGACCGGTTTGAGGGCGGTGGGTACCGGCCCTGGCGCACGGTGTTCAAATCCCGCATCGTCTACAGCTATGGTGTCGCCGGACAGCGCTACAGCGCCGATCGCGTCGCTTTCGGCGCCAGCGTGACGGCCTCGCTGCCCGGCCTCGTCGGCGGTCAGGCGCGGCGCTATGTCCAGGGCAGCAAGGTCGACGTTCGCTATGACCCCGCCAACCCCGCCTCGGCGGTGCTCGAATGCCGGGTGCGTGGGCTATGGCTGCTGTGGGTCTGCTCGGCAGGCTTTCTCGGCGGCGCGGCCTTGCTGGTCGGGTTGGTCTGAGTGTCACCGCCTTCAGCAGCGCACGAGAGGTCCGCTGTCGAATCCGCGCCAGCTCAACCGCACCGTCGCGCCGTCGATTTTGATATGGATGGTGCGAGAAAATGGCTCGTCGAGCGATGGGTCCGCGCCGTAGCACTGGCTGGCGCGAACCACCCAGCCGATGGCGGTTTTGCGAAAGATCGCGTGCTCGCAGCCGAGGTTGGGAAACGACAGGGCCGACTGATCCACAGTGAAGACAGTCTGGCGCTGGATGTCGGCGGTCGCATGGCAGTTCAACCTGTCGCTGGACCACGTCCCGACATAGGGCGCTGCCGCTACGGCCGGCACAATCGCCGTTGCGGAGATCGCTATGATCAGTGCCAAACGCTGCATCTTTTGTCTCCTGGGCCGCTGCGTTCGATCATACAGATTGCGGGTTTGTGTGGGGCAAGTTTTCGATCGAGGGACGATAAACGCAGCGGTTCCGGATTTCGTTTATGGTTTTGTACCGATGATGCGACTGTGCGGCCCGGCACGCAGCCGGCCTTGCTTCACAAACACATTGCCCGAGATATCGATGATCATTCGCAAACTGGCCTTCGTTGCCCTGGGTTCGCTCGGGCTCATGCAAGGGGCGAGCGCCAAGGAATGCCTCCTGAGCCACGCCACCTACCAGGAGCCACGCTCGGGCGCGGTCATGCAATTCCGGCCGCTGGGCAACGAACCGGCGGCACTGACGACGCAGGTGTTCTCGCTGGCCGTGCCTCATACCGGCATAAGCCTGCCGGCCGATATTACCTGGACCAACGGCAAGAACTCGTTTCCGCTCGGTACCATCCGCCACCCCTGCACCGACGACGACCGCGAAGCGGGTCTGCAAGACGACAGCGGGCTTTGCCGGATATGGGACGGGCAGGTCTATGCCTTGACCGGAGGCGGCGCCGAGCAGCTGAATTCGCGCGAAGCGACACCGGCGCCGAAAGGGTTGCTGTTGCCGGATTTCGGCGCGGCTTTCACCGAATGGGCCGATTTCGCCAATGCCAATCCGGATGGCTGGGCATGGGATGCCTTCACTTTGACGGGATGCAGCGATGAATAGCGCCATGAGATCGATCGTCTGGACCTGCGCCCTGTTCGCGTCCGTGACGGTATCTGCCGGGGCGCGTGCGGAGGAGCCGGTACCATCGCGGCAGCCGATCGACAAATGCGTCTGGGAAAAACTGACGGACAAGACGATCGGCCTGGTCGCATGGGCGCAGCGCTGCGATTCCGGCTTTCGCCAGATCCATTTCGAGTTTGTCGGCAATGCGCTTGCCATCAAATACAGCGATGGCGGTGCGCCAGATCCGCTTGTCGAGGTGCTCGACATCCAGCCTGGCGAAACCGCGGAGGCTGCCATGCGGCGTCTGTTCCTGGAAAAGACCGACAAGGCCGTCAACGCCCGCTGCGTGCTCGCGCCTTACACGGAGGGCACCGTGCCCGCCGGCGTCAAACGCTACACATTCAGCCCCGACGCCGCTTATGAGAAGGAACTGAAGGCGAAGGCCAATGATGAAGTACCCGAACCGCCCTGTGGCGATTGGGGCGAAATGCCGGATGGCATCCAGTATTTCGAGGTGCCGGCGAGTGCGGCGCACAAGCTGCTGTTCGTCCGGGCGGGGCAGGACGAACCGCTGTTCGATGAACAGACGCTGCGGGTGTTATCGGCTGGGTAGGTCGCCAATCCTTTACGCCAAGCAAACGATTGCAGGGCCGCGAACTGGCGATTTATGCCTCCACATACTCGGACAAGCTGACACCTTTGGGCACATTCAGCCCATCGGCTCGCAAGCCTTCAATATGGAATCGTATGGCGTCGCGAATTTCGGATTCTACCTTAGATACGATCGCGCCCGTCGCGATGCAGCCGGGCAAGTCCGGCACATAAGCAGAGAAGTTATCTCTGCCTTCTCGATCACAACGGCGTAGCGCATGTAATCGTCTCCTCGCACCGGACTGCTTAAGGACTCTGTTCGCAGTGGGCGGTGGCTTGTTCGCCTTACTCAAGTGGTATCGAATTCGACCGCGCTGCCTTATCGCAGCGTAGTATCCGCAATCGTATCGTGCATAAAACCAATTGCAGCAGCCATTGTTGAAAATGTCTTGCAGTTCTTGTTCTTCCTCCTGCCATTTAACTGATATACCGCTTCATATCTCCCTTTTGTCGGGGCAATCGTCAGCCGATGTAAATTGCCACCGACCTCCGCTGTCCAGTCATTAGGTTTTGATTGCACCCAGTCCAACTTAACGGACAGTGCCTCAAGGGCCTGCCGCATTTCACGCGCGCTTCCATATCGTTTGGTCGAGTCATAATGGCAGGCCTTGTTGCAGACGCGGCGAAGTCTCTGCGGGACATAACCCGGAAATCCGCATCGGTTAATGACCTTACCCTTCTTCAAATCAGAAGTGCTAAGCGAATGTGCATCCCAGTCGTTCACATTGCTTGCAAGCTGAAAAAGTGAAATTCCAGAAGAAAATATGTCAGTCTGAATTGTGGTTTTCCCGCCGGAAAATAGCTCCGGGGCAGCGTATACAGGCGTGCCTTTGGCGCTTCCATGCGGAACACCCCCAGACACTTTTGCAAGGCCAAAATCTGAGAGCTTTGCTTTTCCACCTGAAAGCATGAAATTTGCTGGCTTTATATCACGATGCAGCACAGAATGATGGTGGGCGTTCTCAAGGGCGAATAGTACGTGGATCAGCCACCGGATCGCCTTTTTCACGGATACGTGATTGTTTTCCAAATACGACTCCGCCGAGCCATCCGGCATATACTCCATTTCGATTGCAGCGAACATCTTTCCTGCATGGCTAACAGGCTGAACGTCAAAAACCTCAACGACATATTCATGTTTACATATGTGAAGTATCTGCCCCTCCACATGAGCTTTGAAAGCCACGGGGTCCTTATTCTCGACGTATTTTACAGCGCATTCCCTGTCCATCACGAGGTCGACGGCATGGTAGACTTCACCAAACGCGCCTGCGCCGACATATTTTTTAATTTGGACGTTGCTAACATTTGATCCGGGGGCAAAGAGCATTGCTTAATCCAATCCTGCTCGCCAAGCGGCCAATGCGCTTTTTCTTTGCATGTCGTCCCAGTTTGGCGAATGCGAACCAAACTGACTATCTACTTGAGAGATTGGTCTAACCCCTTGAGCCAAGCCGAACGGTCCCCCTTTGATAAAAGCTTGCGGAGAGAACACCTTCAATGGCACGTCGCACTTTTGGCAAGACAGTGCCGTTAAACCAAGGGGCAGTATTTGATACCGAGCGGAGTTGCGGGAGCCGCTCTCAAGGATTTCTGTTGCCCCAACAATAACAGGCTTTTGAGCCTTTAAGAGCTCGTCAAAGTCTAATCGCCATCGCTCGACAAGTTCACCAAGCGGAAGATCGGGATCGTACTTAATCGATCCATGAGCAACATACTGAAATCTTTCTCCATTCTCTGATATTGTGGTGTGGCGTATCCGGCCTTTTTGATAGCTAAGTCCAACGATAATCTTCGCCATATTGGCTCCCCCTCCCCAATGCTTTTGCCTATCAATACGGGGGTTTATTCGTTGAGACAAGATGCGTGTGGATGGAGTCTCTAAGTCGACAGAAGTGTGTACGGGAGGGTTTGTCGAATATTTTCCTGCCTATTTGCATTTTCGGCCCGATCTTGCGACCGGGCCGATGATGTTACGGTTAGTTAGTGGCTAGTTCTTTCCTCAGCTGCACCCGCTCGTGGCGCCGCAAGTATCGCACTTCTCGCAGGTCCCGTTCCGCACCATCGTAAAGTTCTGGCATTCGGAGCAGGAATTGCCGGTGTAGCCCTGCAGCAGCGACTTGGCGCGGCGGTCGGCGGCGAGTTTCTTCGCTTCGGCCGCTTCATGGGCCGCCGTGTCGGTGAACAGCGCCGCGGTAGTATCGGTCGAGGCATCGGAGGCCGCTTCCTCGAAGGCGATGTCTTCCGCCAATTCCCTAGCCCGCTCCTCATAGTCGCGCTTGTAGGCGACCGCCTCGTCGGTTGCAGGCTTCAAGGCCAGCACGTTGGAGCCGGAGAAGGCTGTCGGCGCCGAGCGGGCAGGGGTGCCGGAGCCGGCAAAGCCCTTCGGCTCGCCTGCCCTCGACACCAGCTTCACCGGCGAACCGCGGGTCAGGCCCTTGGAGACTGCGTCGGTCTTGCCTTCGCTGATGCCACGGCCGAGTGCGGTGTTGGAGAAATCCGACTGGTCGACATGGGCGAGATCGTTGCGGCCGAGATACGAAATGGCCAGCTCACGGAACACATAGTCGAGGATCGACGTCGCGCTCTTGATGGCATCGTTGCCGATGACCATGCCGGCCGGCTCGAACTTGGTGAAGGTGAAGGCGTGCACATATTCGTCGAGCGGCACGCCATACTGCAGGCCAAGCGAGATCGCGATGGCGAAGTTGTTGAGAAGGCCACGCAGGGTGGCACCCTCCTTGTTCATGTCGATGAAGATCTCGCCGAGACGCCCATCGTCATATTCGCCGGTGCGCAGGAAGATGGTGTTGCCGCCGATCTTGGCCTTCTGCGTATAACCCTTGCGGCGGCCGGGCAGCTTTTCCTGTTCGCGCGACACGCGTTCGATGATGCGTTCGACGATGCGCTCGGTGATCTGCGCCGCGCGCGCCGCCGCCGGTGCCTGGATCAGCTGCTCGATCGCCTCGTCCTCGTCCTCCTCGCCATCGGCGAGCAGCGACGCATTGAGCGGCTGCGACAGCTTCGAGCCGTCGCGGTAGAGCGCGTTGGCCTTCAGCGCCAGCTTCCATGACAGCATGTAGGCGCTCTTGGCATCCTCCACCGTCGCGTCGTTCGGCATGTTGATGGTCTTGGAGATGGCGCCGGAGATGAAGGGCTGTGCCGCCGCCATCATCTGGATGTGGCTGTTGATCGACAGCGAGCGCTTGCCGATCTTGCCGCAGGGGCTGGCGCAGTCGAACACGGGGAGGTGTTCGGCCTTGAGGAAGGGCGCGCCCTCCAGCGTCATCGCACCGCAGACATGGATGTTGGCGGCCTCGATGTCCTTCCTGGAGAACCCCAGTGCCGGCAGCATTTCGAACGAGAAGTCGTTGAGCTGCTCGTCGGTGAAACCGAAGGTCTCCTTCACCCAGTCGGCGCCGAGCGTCCACTGGTTGAAGACGAACTTGATGTCGAAGGCCGACTTCAGCGCCGCGTTGAGCGCCGCGATCTTGTCGTCGGTGAAGCCCTTGGCCTTGAGCGAGCCGGGGTTGACGGCCGGCGCCTGGTTGAGATTGCCGTGGCCGACGGCATAGGCCTCGATCTCGGCGATCTGGCTCTCGGAATAGCCCAGCGTGCGAAGCGCTTCCGGCACGGCGCGGTTGATGATCTTGAAATAGCCGCCGCCGGCGAGCTTCTTGAACTTCACCAGGGCGAAGTCGGGCTCGATACCGGTGGTGTCGCAATCCATGACCAGGCCTATCGTGCCGGTCGGCGCGATCACGGTTGCCTGTGCGTTGCGGTAGCCATGCTCCTCGCCGAGTTCGATGGCGCGGTCCCAGGCGGCCTTGGCGTGGATGGCCAGATCCTGCTGCTTCAGGTCCGATGCGACGAGAGGCACAGGATTGACGGCCAGCTTCTCGTAGCCGTCCTTGTCGCCATAGGCGGCGCGGCGATGGTTGCGCATGACGCGCAGCATGTTCTGGGCGTTGCGGTCATAGTCGGGGAAGGCGCCGAGTTCGGAGGCCATCTCGGCCGAGGTGGAGTAGGCGACGCCGGTCATGATGGCGGTCAGCGCGGCACAGATGGCGCGGCCCTCGTCGGAATCGTAGGGAATGCCCGAGGTCATCAGCAGGCCGCCAATATTGGCATAGCCGAGGCCCAGCGTGCGGTAGTCGTAGGAGAGCTTGGCGATCTCCTTCGACGGGAACTGCGCCATCATGACCGAAATTTCCAGCACCATGGTCCACAGCCGCACGGTGTGCTCGTAGGCTGCGATATCGATGGTGCCGTCGGTGTTGCGGTAGGGCAGCAGGTTGATCGAGGCGAGATTGCAGGCCGTGTCGTCGAGGAACATGTATTCCGAGCACGGGTTGGAGGCCCGGATCGCACCGGCCGAAGCGCAGGTGTGCCAGTCGTTCATCGTGGTGTTGAAGTGCAGGCCGGGATCAGCCGACGCCCAGGCGGCGTAGCCGATCTTTTCCCAGAGGTCCCGCGCCTTCAGTGTCTTCAAGACCTTGCCGTCCTTACGGGCGGTCAGATGCCAGTCTGCGTCCTCTTCAACGGCGCGCAGGAAATTGTCCTTCAGCGACACCGAATTGTTGGAGTTCTGGCCCGAAACGGTGAGATAAGCGTCAGAATCCCAGTCGGTGTCGTAGGTCTTGAACGCCATCGAGGTGTAGCCCTGCTTGGCGAACTGGATGACGCGGTAGATGTAGTTTTCCGGCACAGCCGATTTCTTGGCCAACTTGATTTCGCGCTTCAGCGCCGTGTTGATGGCCGGATCGAAGCAGTCGTTGTCATGGCCTTCGCAGTTCACACAGGCCTTCATGATCGCTTCGAGATGCTTCTTGACGATCTTGGAGCCGGTCACCAGCGAGGCGACCTTCTGCTCTTCATTGACCTTCCAGTCGATGAATTCCTCGATATCGGGGTGGTCGGCGTCAACGATGACCATTTTCGCCGCACGGCGCGTCGTACCGCCCGACTTGATGGCGCCGGCGGCGCGGTCGCCGATCTTGAGGAAGCTCATCAGGCCGGACGAGCGGCCGCCGCCGGACAGCTTTTCGCCTTCGCCGCGCAGCAGCGAGAAGTTCGAGCCGGTGCCCGAGCCATATTTGAACAGGCGCGCCTCGCGCACCCACAGATCCATGATGCCGCCCTCGTTGACGAGGTCGTCCTGCACGCCCTGGATGAAGCAGGCATGCGGCTGCGGATGCTCGTAGGAGGATTTCGACTTGGTCAGCTTGCCGGTGAACGGGTCGACATAGAAGTGACCCTGGCTCGGACCGTCGATGCCATAGGCCCAGTGCAGGCCGGTGTTGAACCATTGCGGCGAGTTCGGCGCGACGCGCTGGGTCGCCAGCATATAGGCAAGCTCGTCACGGAACGCGCGCGCGTCTTCCTCCGACGCCTTGAAGTAGCCGCCCTTCCAGCCCCAATAGGTCCAGGTGCCGGCCAGCCGGTCGAAGACCTGGCGGGCGTCGATCTCGGAGCCGTAGCGCTCGGCCTCGGGAAGCTTGGCGAGTTCGGCCTCATCGGCGACGGAACGCCACAGGAAGGAGGGGACGTCGTTTTCCTCGACCTTCTTCAGGCGCGCGGGGACGCCGGCCTTGCGGAAATATTTCTGGGCCAGGATGTCGGCGGCGACCTGGGAGAACTGCGCAGGCACATCGATGTTGTCCAGGCGGAACACCACCGAGCCATCCGGATTCTTGATCTCGGAAAGCGCCTTGCGGAATTCGATCTCCGCATAAGCGGCCCCTTCTTGGCCTGCATGTCCTGGCTTGGTGAAACGACGCTCGATGCGCATTGGTCCGGTCCCTTTTGTCTATATATAGCGCTTTCATCAGGGGATTTCTGCCCCCAAAAGACGAAACGCGCAGTCCGCCGTTTGCCGGCATTGCGAACAATGCCGGCATCTCCTCTTCGCAGGCTCGGCCACGCGCACGACAATACGCCTTGCAGGCATCTGCCGAGGCTGCCAACCGGCCCGCGGGCCCCTCAAAACTGAATTTTTCGATTCCCTCACTCGAGGGAAATTCACACTATCTAGCGTCGAACTTAGCTGCAAACACTAAATATAGTATTAACGGACAATTTATTCCAGTCCGACAATTCTCCCTTTCGTCGCCCACCCAACCCACGATCGCAACGCTTCCGCCGGCCTCGTGAACAGGCGGAAATGCGGGCAAAACGCACATAATCCGGGAAAAAGACCGGGCTAAGAACTTTCCGGTCGCGCTCTCAACAGGAGCGCATGGCCTATAAAAGGCGACTCGTTTCGAGCCGTCAAGGATTCGTTTGCGTAGCTTTTGTGACCCCAACATCTTGTGTGTCACACATGTGGATAACGGGGATAGAATCGACCCGCCGTCGGCCATCTGCCCGGCGGTAAGCCGGTGCGATCGTTGGCCAGCGGCACGGGCGCTGCGAAACATTTGCTGGGATGCCGCAAAAAGCCAGCCAAGCCGGTGAGCCGGGCCTCAGCCGTAGTGTAGCTTCGGCTTGGGTTCGGTCCCGTTGAACTGTACGCCGATCCGGTCGCTGCGGCGCCAGCGGACCTCGCAGCGATAGGCGACGCCGTCGAGCGGTATGTAGAGAAGGAAATGATCGGGAACCCTGGCTTCGGCCGGTAATTTCAGTTCGGCTCCGCCCGCATGCTGGTTGCGCACCGTACAGGCGACTTCGGAATTCTGGATCCCAGTGATGACTGTTCCACCTTTGAGCACGCGCGGGCGATGCTCGCGCTGCGGCTCGCCGGGGTCGTGCTGAAGTGGGTCTGCGGGATTCGCCATCGATCAAACGCCAGGACTGATCGATCCTAATCAACAAAAATTAGCAAACCCTTTGCGGCACAAGGTTGTGCGTCCACCGCGATACACGCGAAAGGCGCCGATCAGGAGAACCTGCGTGGATCAGCACAGAAATAGGCAATGATCTGGCAAAGGTCGGGTTCATTGACCATGCGCACGGCTTCGCTGGAACTGACCCATTTGCGGGTGCGGGAGTGCTTTTCCTTCCAGCGGTCCGCGATCTTGTCGACGTGCAGTGGGAACACCAGAACCTCGCAAGGCACTTCTTCGCCCGAAGCCAGCACCTTGGCATAGAAATAGCGGCCGGCTTCGAGATGAGAGATGTTTCCGCGCAAACCGGCTTCCTCGGCGGCCTCGCGGGCGGCCGCTTCGCAGAGCGGTTCCCTGGCTTCCGGCCAGCCTTTTGGAAGCACCCAGCGGCCAGTATCACGGCTGGTGATCAACATGATCTCGATGCCGTTCCCGACATCGCGCCAGGGCAGGGCGGCAACCTGCAGACGGCACGGCGCCGTGCCGAAGAGTCGCCTGACCCTTTCAGCAAGGTGGTTGTGCGTCGTTGGTCGTGTCAACATCGGAGAAGCTAGCCCCAGCCTCCAGAATCGTTTGCCGCCTCATGAATCTTAGGGCGAATGGTGACCAATAAAAGTAAAACTTTGGTCAAGCGAGCTGATTCTCGTCAATGAGGGTCGATTTCACAGGATATTTTGCCCCCAGCGCGCTCCGCGCAAGCAAATATCGCCGTCGGCGCCAGCTCAATTGATAAAAAGCAGCTTGCCGCGAATCAGCCGGCGTGATCGTCGGCGATCGGCTTCTGATAGGTGAAACCCATGTCCCAGGGAAAATAGATCCAGGTGTCCTGGCTGACCTCGGTGACGAACGTATCGACCAGCGGCCGGCCTTTCGGCTTGGCGTAGACGGTCGCGAAATGGGCCTTCGGCATCATTGCCCGCACTATGCCGGCGGTCTTGCCGGTGTCGGTGAGGTCGTCGACGATCAGCACGCCGGCGCCATCGTCGGCCAGCAAGGCCGGCGTGATCTCCTTCAGCACCTGCAACTGCCCTTGGCTGGTGTAGTCGTGATAAGAGGCGACACAGACCGTCTCGATCACGCGGATGCCGAGCTCGCGTGAAATAATCGCCGCCGGGACCAGGCCACCACGCGTGATACAGACGATAGCCTTCCACTGACCTTTGCTGGTGCCGGCAAGCCGCCATGCAAGTGCGCGCGCGTCGCGATGGAACTGGTCCCAGGAGACCGGGAAGGCTTTTTCGGGAAGGGACATGTCTCGCGCACTCCACGGCACGCGGCGGCCGCGTGCAAGAAACAGGGGAATGCGCGCGGAATTAACTGGAAACCCCCAGACTTGGCAAGGGTGGCCGGCAGCAATCGCTGTGGACTTATCGCGACAGGAAGGCCGCGACCTGTGCCGAGCGCAGCACCGTGCGTGTTACCCCGCCGAACAGCAGCTGGCGCAGCCAGGAGTGGCTGTAGGCGCCAAGCACCAGCAGATCGGCGCCGGTCTCGGTGATCCTGTTCTGGATCATGTCGTCGACCGAGGTGCCGCTCGATTTTTGCACCGAGACGCTAACGGTGGCGCCGTGGCGCGACAGGGCCGACGCGATTTCGGCGCCCGCGGCCTCCGGGCTCTCGTCGAGCGTATCGGGCGGATCGATGACCAGTATGTCGGTTTTCTCAGCCTCGATGATGAAAGGCAAGGCATCGAAAGCGGCGCGCGCGGCCTCCTTGCTGCCGTTCCAGGCAAGCAGCACGCGTTTGAAGGTGGTGACCAGCGGGCCCGCACTCGGCACCACCAGCACCGGCCGGCCGGCGTCGTAGACAAGCGTATCGACGTCGGCGCTCGGATCGCCGCCGGTCTCGCGTTGGGCGGCGATGATGATATCGGCGGCGCGCACGCTTGAGATGCCGGTTAGCGCGCTGTCGCCGGAAAAGCTTTCCAGGCTGCGCCATTCGAAGGAAAGGCCGGAATCCTCGATCCGCTTCAGGAAGACAGCCTGGAGTTTGTCGGCCCGCTCCCGGTTCATGTCGGCGGAAACCTGCAGGAACTCCGTATCGGGAAAGCCGGTCGCCGACGTGTAGGGCACCGGGAGCGCCTCGGCATGGATGCCGATCAGATGGCTCTCGAAGCGGCTGGCAAGCGGAATGGCGCAGTCGAGCACCCGCTCGGCGTCCTGCTCGTTCTGCAGAATGGCAACAATGGTCTTGAAACGCATGATGACCCCTCAATCGTGCGAGTGACGAGCCTCGCGCCAGGGAAACGTGGTACCGTCGTTCTTGGTTCCGGTTTGCAGCGGATCAGCCCGCCTTATCCGCGAAGCCTGCCACCATGGCCTCGACGTCGGCGCGCGCGGCTTCAAGCGCCTCCGCGCTGCGGGCACGAACGACCAGTTCGGTCCAGAACTTGCCGTCGCCATACTTGGGGTAGGAGCCGATGATCGTATCCGGATGGGCTTTCTGGATCTCGCCCAATGGCCCGCCGACAAGGCCCTCGCCGAACGGACAGTGCACCGTGGCCGACAGCATTTTGGTGCCGGCTCTCAAGGTCGGCACGACATTGTCGAGCATGGCCTGGAAGATCGAGGGCACGCCGGCCATGACATGGACGTTGCCAATGCGGAATCCGGGCGCCACGGAGACGGGGTTGTCGATATGGTCGGCGCCGCGCGGCATCCGCGCCATGCGCTTGCGTGCCTCCGTGTATTCGATGCCGCGCGCGGCATAGCTCGCCTCCAGCAGGGCATAGGCCTTGGCATCGTATTCGCAAGGCACGCCAAACGCCTTGGCGATCGAATCGGCTGTGATGTCGTCATGCGTCGGGCCGATGCCGCCGGTGGTGAAGACATAAGTATAGCGCGCGCGCACGGCATTCACCGCCGCGACGATCTCGTCTTCCTCGTCGGGAACAATGCGTACCTCCTTCAGGTCGATGCCGATCGCCGTCATGATATCGGCGAGATGGCCGATGTTCTTGTCCTTGGTGCGGCCGGACAGAATCTCATCGCCGATGACGAGCATGGCGGCAGTGACGATTTCAGGCATGGAACGCTCCGGCAGGACGGGTCGCCTGAAATAGCGCGGCGGATGGGCGGCGGCAATGCCGTCCAAAGGCGAACGATCCGACACGTCCACCACACCTGCATTGCAGTACCAAGCGCGGCTTGACCAGGATGGGAACAAGCCCTTCCGGATTGTCCTCGGTCGCGGAGGGCGACCAGGGCCGAGGTGGTGCCGCAATCCGTGGCGCCCGAACAGGTCACAGCCTTCGAGCGCATGGCGGCACGCGCTTTTGTCACCCGACATCACCGCCACTTCACGAGAATTTCAGGGAACCATTCGGCTGACGGTCAGGTTTACCCCGTGTCGCATCCCAAGGCGGCCAAGATCAAGATACGGAGTAAAATCAATGTACAGGAAACTTTTCGCAGCATCCGTCCTGACGATCGGTCTCGCCACATCGGCGATGGCCCAATCGTCGGACGCTACCTATTCCAACCATCACAATTGGTGGCTGTTCGGCAATGAGGATTCGTCGGCCATCGACCAGAGCACCACTGGCAGCATCAACGCCGACGGCTCTGGATTGAGCACCCTTGGCAACCCCGGCCCGGCCGGGCCTTGTGCCTCAAGCACGCCAGGCCCCGATGCGAACGCTCAGGGCAACGTCAACGATCAGTATTGCGGCAAGTAAATAGGCAGCCGCGTATTGCCTGCCGCGGGACGCCGTCTCTCCTGGCGTCCGCGGCTGGCGCAGGGCTGGATCAATCCGAGATTTCAGTCTGAGGCCGATCGCGGCCGTCGGCCAGTTCCTCGTGCCATTTGCCCTCGGCGTCCTCATACTGGATACCATCGGTGGAACCCGCCACCTGCTGTTCGGCCGAAGCGATCTCGGCGGCACGCAATGCATCCTGATGGGTGGGAAATGTCTCCGAGAAGGTCGCACCGACCTTGTAGGCCCAGCCACCGTCATGCTCGACGATCTTGTAAGTCAGCTTCGCCATCAAAACCTCCAGTTAAAAGGTCCGCCTGCTCAATGCAGCCGGTCGTCGGGCAGCTTGTCGTCGGGCACCAGCACTTCCGATTCCCTGGCCGCCTCGATCAGTGCCCGGCGCGCTTCCGCTGTCGAACGATAACCTTCCAGCACTTTGAGGCAAGTGTCGAGGGCATCACGATGACGAGGCCCGCGATTGAGCGGCCACACCGTCATCAGGCACTCGGCCGCCTCCTGGGTCGAGCGGATATGGCGATATTTACCGACATGGCCAAGCTCGACCACGACCGGCGTTTCAAAGGGTTTGTTGTCCATCATCATGGCCGCAACGCAAAGCAGCCAATTTGGTTGCAAAAGTGGCCTTCGGCCTGCGCCCAAAGGTCGCGACGCCGTTGCGCAAGCGCGTCCGCGTCGGGAGAAAGGGCGATCAGCCGGCGGCCTTCATCCAATGTTCCATCGTCGTCACCGAGCGGGCGAGCTGCGGCGCCGGATGAATCTTTTCGCTGAACGTGGCGGCCGCACGCCATCCCCAGCGCGGATCGGCGAGGAAGGCTCGCGCCAGCGCCACCATGTCGGCGCGACCCTCGGCGATAACAGCCTCGGCCTGTTTCGGGTCGTCGATCAGGCCGACCGCCCGGGTCGGGATGCCCGCGCCCTTGCGCACGGCTTCGGCCAGATGCACCTGATAGCCGGGGCCGGTGGGTAATTTCTGCAATGGCGAATTGCCGCCGCTCGAGCAGCAGAGATAGGCGACGCCTTCGGCCTTCAGCGCTTTCGCCACCTCGACCGCGTCCGCGACGTCAAAGCCGCCATCGACCCAGTCCTTCACCGACAGCCGTGCGCCGAGCATCAGTTTCGGCGCGGCTTTCTTCACCGCCCTGGCGATCTCGACGACGAGACGCATCCGGTTTTGCAGCGAGCCACCCCAGCGATCCGTGCGCTGGTTGGACAGCGGCGACAGGAACTGGAAGATGAGGTAGCCATGCGCCGCATGCAGTTCGATGAAGTCGAAGCCGGCACGGTCGGCCCGCCTTGCGGCGTCCGCGAACCGCTCGACGAGCTGCAGGATTTCCTCATCGTCCAGGGCGCGCGGCACGTTCCAGCCGGTGTCGTAGGCGATGGCTGAAGCCGAGACGGTCTGCCAGGGATCCTCGTTTGGCTGCAATGGGCCGCCGCCTTCCCAGGGCTTGCGGTTCGAGGCCTTGCGGCCGGCATGCGCCAGCTGCGTGCCGAACTTAGTGCCGGGCGCGGCCACGCGCTTGGCCGCATCCAGCGCGCGCCGCGCGGCGGCTTCATTGTCTTCGGAATAGAGGCCGAGACAGCCATGGCTGATGCGTCCGCGCCGCTCGACGTCGGTCATCTCCACCGTGACCATGCCGGCACCGGACATGGCAAGGTTCATCCAGTGGTAAAGATGCCAGTCGCTGGCCGAGCCGTCCTCGGCGGAATACTGGCACATCGGCGCGACGGCGATGCGGTTGGGGAAGGTGAGCCCATCGAGAGTGATCGGCTGGAAAAGCGATGTCGTCATGGAAAGACTCCGGGAAGGGGAATGCGCTATCTAGGCGACGGCACCCGTCCATACCACACACGAGACGGTGAAGCGCGCGCTGGACCAATCGCCGGATTGCGCCTGTTCCGCTTCGCGGCTACGCCTGCGTCCGCCAGCCAGCATCGAGGTGTCATATGGAAGACCGCGTTCGTATCCGCTCGGAAGAGGTTCTCTCCGACGACTGGGCGGTCCTGAAAAAGACCGTGCTCGACTATCGCCGGCGTGACGGTCAATGGGAGACGCAGGTCCGCCAGACCTATGATCGCGGCGACGGCGCGGTGATCCTGCCCTATGACCCCCAGCGTTCGACTGTGCTTCTGGTGCGCCAGTTCCGTTATCCCGCCTATGTCACCGGCCACCGCGAGCCGCTGATCGAGGCCTGCGCCGGCTTGCTGGACGAAAACGATCCGGAAACCGCCATCCGCAAGGAAGCCGAGGAAGAACTGGGTTACCGGTTGAAGGACATCGAGCGGCTGTTTTCGCCTTATATGAGCCCGGGCAGCGTCACCGAGCGGCTCTGGTTCTTCGTCGCGCGCTACTCGCCCGCCGACCGCATCTCGGCCGGCGGCGGCGCTCCGGAGGAGGGCGAGGACATCGAGGTCCTGGAAATGCCGCTCGACGAAGCGCTGGCCGGCATCGCCGATGGCCGCATTGTCGATGCCAAGACCATCATCCTGATCCAGCACCTGAAGCTGAATCCGGTGACGGCTTGATCAGAGACCGAGCGATCTCAATTCAGCCCGCGTGACCCAACAGTCGGGTGGTGGCCGCGTCACGATGATGTTCGGAATTAACGCGATCGACGCCTTCGACGGTTATGGCGAACGTGCCGTTTTCCGTCCTGGCTATCCAGCCCTTCGCTTTCAGATACCAGAGGTGAAACTCGAGGTGCTCTTGCGGACAGCCTGACATTCGTTCGAGTTCTTCATCGCCTATCCCGGGATGATTGACGTCCTGCCGGCGTTTTACATACAACAGTGACAGCACTTTGGCTTGAATGACGGAATCTCGATCGAAGCCCTTTGTGTTGCTCGCCTCATCGGTCAGCTCGGCCCGGTGGTTCAAATGCGCCTTGTACTGAATGTCGTATTGCGCACGCTTGACCGGATCCTTGAGCGTGTTGTGAGCCTCAAGAATATCGCTGAAGCGTGACTCGTTCCCAGTCACTTGGTTGTCGGGGTGGTAGCGCATGGCAAAATGCCGAAAAATGCGTTCTATCGTTTCCGAATTGGCATTCGGACTGATTTCCAGCATTTCGTAGAAGTCGATGAACATACCTGGCTTCCCCATGCCATTTTCGCCGTCTGTGTCTCAGCGTCAGGTGACAATTTTGGCGACGACCATAGAGTATATATTTCACGATTTACTAATGTGCCGAGCGTACAAAGGGTCAGATACACGAATTAAGCGAAAACGTCAGACCTTTGCGTCCTGAGCTGCAGACCTTGGTCTGGTAGCATTTCGCTCGTCGGAGGCGGCTTGCCATGACCGATAAACCTTCTGAACCTCCAGTAGAGCGTCGAACGCACTTACGCGAGGTGGTTTTGAAGGAGGCGTTCATAATCACGCAGGATGGCGAAATAGGCTGCGCCGTCAGAAACCAGCATGAGCATGGCGCCGAGTTGCGTGTCGCTGCGGGGGTTGAAGTGCCAAATACCTTCCGGCTGCGCGTGCCGTTGGACGGTGCGACTTATCGAGCGGAAGTGCGCTGGAGAAAGGGCGAGCGACTGGGCATCCAGATCCACGGCAATTTCTCGCTGAAGATCACCTAAAGGCGGTAAGCCGGTTGATATGAGGGCACCCAGCACTGCGTTGCCGGTGGCTTTCGTCGTCTCGCATCCCGCCGCCATCTCATCAATTCTGACGTTGTCGCCGATCGCTTGCTATATATTAGAGCGAGCGCATATTATGCCTTGGGGACCAGGGCGGGGAATTGAGAATGTGCTACACCTGTGATGGCAAAGCGGTCGACCGGAGGGATTTCCTCAAAGTCGGCGCGGGGCTCGTTGCGTTCGGCGTTGGTGGGGCCACATGGTCGGCGCGCGCGGCCCAAGGTGCGGTGACCGCGCTGAGCCTCGATGACGCGCTCGCCGCACTGAAATCCGGCAACGAACGCTACGTCGGTCACCCGGAACTCTGCTCGATAGACCTTGCCGCGCAGCGGAATGCTGTTGCCGCACACCAGGCGCCCTGGGCCACGATCATCAGTTGCGCCGACAGTCGCGTTCCGCCTGAACTGATCTTCGGCGGTCACGGCGTTGGAGAGCTGTTCGTCGCCCGGAATGCTGGCAACCTCGTCGACACTGCCACGCTCGGCACGGTCGAATACGGGGCAGCGGTGCTCGGCTCGCCCTTGATCGTTGTTCTCGCGCACACAAACTGCGGCGCCGTCAAGGCGGCGTGCGACGTGGTGACCAAGAACGCGACCTATCCTGGCGCGATCGGTCCGATGATCGAACCGATCCTGCCCGCGGCGATAGCAGCGCGGAGCGAAGCGGGTGATTTCGTCGACAACACCGCCAAGGAAAGCCCACGGAGGACCGCGAGGCGACTGGCCGCCTCGAGCAAGGTGCTGGCCGGCCTCATCAAGGCGGGGAAGCTGAAGATAGTCGCGGCAATCTATGACTTGCAAACGGGTGCGGTGACTTACATCGAATGACACACCCGTCATCGAGATCGAAGGCTCTGGGGGCCTCGATGCGTCGGCGTCTGGTTTGGCTTGCCTTCCGTGGGGCGGTGACGGCCACCTATCTCGGCTACAAGGGGCGCGGCAGGCGTTCGGCAGGGCGCAAGGACGCGCCGGAATAGTGATGGCGGTCATCAACTGACGCCTTGCCATTGCCAATCGGAATGAGCGGCATGCGCGAAGCTTTCATCGCAATGGTAATCTTCCTATGCCTGACCGTGGCCGCGCTCGCCAGCACGGCGATATGGCCAAAATTGCCAGCCAAACATCGTGATGACGACACGAACACCGTGGTTCGGCACGCCGCGAACCTGTTCGGGGTCATGACCTCGCTGATGCTCGGCCTGATGATCAACTCGGCCAGGAACACCTTCGAATCGATCGACCGCAACGTGCACGCCTATGCGACCGAATTGATCCTTCTCGACAGGACCTTGCGCCAGTATGGCCCGCAAACCGACACGGTACGCCAGCCGCTGGTCGTCTATGTGCAGCGCGTGGCGGGTGATTCTTCGCCCACCAGCGAGACGCTGGTCGCCGCCAACCGGCTCTCTGAGCAGTTGCTGGCGGAAATCGGCACCCGGCTGAGTGCGCTGGCGCCGACCGACGATGCGCATGGCTTCATTGTGCAGGACGCCCGCCAGCATTTGCAGAAAGTGCTGGAGTTGCGCTGGGTGCTGATTGAGCAGTCGGAGGGCACAATTCCGGTGCCTCTGATCACGCTCCTGGTTACCTGGCTGGTGCTGATCTTCGCCAGCTTCGGCTTCAGGGCGCCACGCAATACGATCACCGTTTCGACCTACGCGGCATCGGCGGCTTTGGTTGCCGGGGCGATCTACCTGATCTTCGACATGGACGTGGCTTTTTCCGGCCCGATCCAGATTTCAATGGCCCCGATGGAGAGGGCGCTGTCCGAGTTACAGCAGTGATCCGCAGCAGTGGCACGCGGCTAAATGATGCTGCGGCGGTTCAACAGAGAAAATCAAAACAAATCTGAAGACTTTTTCTGGTGCGGACGACGGGAATCGAACCCGTACGATCAGAGATCGAGGGATTTTAAGTCCCTTGCGTCTACCAATTCCGCCACGTCCGCAGGCACGTCCTTTTCAGATGCCAGACACAGCCCGTCAAGTCGTGTTCTGCGGTGGCCGAACGCGCACCCAGAGGAGGTGGCATAACGATACTGGCGCGATCGCGGAATTATGCGCGCCGCGCGCATCGGTAAACATCTGCGTGGCGGATCCGATCCGCCTAGGCCGGCGCCTCTCAGGCCAACCCATCCCCCCGCCCACTTGGGGGCGCCGGCCGCCCCCTTTCCAGCGAGTGGCTGCGGCCGTTGTAAGCCAGGGCCGAAAACGTTGCCCGTGGAACTACGTTCAGAATTTATAGCTGAGATTGATGCCGACCGTGTTCAGTTTCACGCTCTGATCGCGGTCGTTGAAGGGGGCTGGCGCCTCGTGGTTCTCTGAGCCGAAGTCGTAGTAGCGATATTGCGCGCCGACGACGAACTTGTCTGTCAGCGCGTAGTCGACGCCTGCGCCCACGGTCCAGCCGACATTTGTGCCCGAGTTGTCGAACCCTGGCCCCGAGGTCTGCGACGTCTCGATGCCGGCAAAGGCAATGCCGCCGATGCCATAGACCAGCAGGCGGTCCATGGCGAAGCCGGCCTTGGCGTTGACCGACCCGAACCATTTGATGTCGGCGCCGAATGTATCTCCCAGGCCCGATTGCGCCGTGCCGTCGACCGAGGAATAGTTGAGATCCGCCTCGGCGCCCAGCACTGCCTGATCGAACTGCCAGAGGCCGGCGACATGGCCGCCTACGAACCCACCGCCGACGTCCGGCGTGATGGAAAACGGCGCGCCTTCCGTTGTGGTGATCTCGGAGCGGCCCCAGCCATATCCTGCCTGCAGGCCCGCATAGTAGCCGGTCCAGTCGAAGCCAGGCGCGGTCATCGGCACATCGACTGTCGCGTCGGCAGCAAATGCCGGCAAGGACAGGGCAAGAAGACCGGCACTTGCGACCATCAGGCGACGCATCGAACTCCCCGAGAAGAGTCATAGATCCCAGGTCGGAGCCTAACCTGATTTGCGGCAAAACGGAATCGGATTTCTGCAAACGCGGTTAGCGTCCTCGCGGGTCTCAAGGAGTCGGCGGGTAGCGCCCTGCCGCGATTGCGGTGGCGCGCGCCTCGTGCGAAACACCGCCATCGTGAGAGGATCCTTCATGCGCATCTTGTTCCGCTTGGTCGCGGCCGTCGCGGCGGTGGTGCTGGTCGGTCAGGCCGCGGTGGCCGAACCACTGACGCTCATCATTGCCAAGGCCGTGGCCGTTCCCGATTCAGTTTCGGGGCAGGCCAAGCTCAGCCTGAAGCTCACTCCCGTGAAACCCGGGTAATCCGGCAATCTCCAGGCAAATCCATTCTTCCTCGCTGGCCAAAACGCCGTCGGCTTGGCACAGTCGGACAAACAGGAGTCTTTGATGACCAGGAAGCCGCCCGTCCGCGCGACGAAACCCAAACCGTGGACCGAAATGGCGACCGATCTGGTCGATGTCGCGATGGGCCGCAAACCCGCCGATCTGGTCATCCGCAACGGGCGCTGGGTGAACGTCCATTCGGGCGAGATCATCGCCGGCACCGACATCGCCATATCGGGCGGCCGCTTCGCCTATTGCGGGCCGAATGCCAGCCATACGATCGGGCAGGGCACCAAGGTGGCCGACGCCGGCGGCCGCTACCTCGTGCCCGGCCTTTGCGACGCGCACATGCATGTCGAGAGCAGCATGGTCACAGTCACCGAATTCTGCCGCGCCGTCATCCCGCACGGCACCACCTCGATGTTCATCGATCCGCACGAGATCGCCAATGTGCTGGGCCTGCCGGGCGTGCGGCTGATGCATGACGAGGCGGTGGCCATGCCCATCAACGTGCATGTGCAGATGCCATCCTGCGTCCCCTCGGCGCCGGGGCTGGAACACGCCGGCGCTGAACTGACGGTCGCCGATGTCGCGGAAGCAATGAGCTGGGAAAACATCATCGGGCTCGGCGAAGTGATGAATTTCCCCGGCGTCGCCGCCAACGATCCCGTCATGTCGGGCGAGATCGCCGCCACGGTTCAGGCTGGCAAGACGGTTGGCGGCCACTATGCCTCGCGTGACCTTGGCTTGCCGTTCCATGGCTACGTCGCCGGCGGCCCAGAGGACGACCACGAAGGCACGCGGGGCGAGGATGCCATCGCGCGCGTGCGCCAGGGCATGAAGGCGATGCTGCGGCTGGGCTCGGCCTGGTACGACGTTGCCTCTCAGATCAAGGCGGTGACGGAGAGCGGCATTGATCCGCGCAATTTCATCCTCTGCACCGACGACAGCCACTCCGGCACTCTTGTCCAGGACGGCCACATGGACCGGGTGGTGCGCCACGCCATCCAGCAGGGGCTGAAGCCGGTGACCGCGATCCAGA
This sequence comes from Mesorhizobium sp. B2-4-13, assembly GCF_006658535.1. NCBI lineage: Bacteria > Pseudomonadati > Pseudomonadota > Alphaproteobacteria > Hyphomicrobiales > Phyllobacteriaceae > Mesorhizobium > Mesorhizobium sp. B2-4-13. The sequence continues at coordinate 343,268 of NZ_VFVB01000006.1, forward strand.
TGGCAACGCTCAACACCGCTCAGCATTTCAAACTGGAACGCGAGATCGGTTCGATCGCGCCGGGGCGGTTGGCCGACCTGCTGGTCGTCTCCGATCTCGCCGCAATGAGCATCGACGAGGTCTATGCGCGCGGCGTCGGGCTGGCCAAGGGCGGCAAGCTCGACATCGAGATCCCGGCCTATGATTATCCGAAGACGGCGAAGAACACCGTCAAGTTGGGCAAGGAACTGAAGGCCGGCGATTTCGATATCACGGCACCCAAGGGCGCCAACGAGGTGCGGGTGCGGGTGATCGGCGTCATCGAGAACCAGGCACCCACGCGGGCTCTGGAGGCCGATCTGCCGGTCGAGGACGGGCTGGTCGCGATGGACCGCCGCAACGACGTCTGTCAGATCGCGTTGGTCGAACGGCACAGGGGCACGGGTGGCGTCACCAATGCCTTCGTCTCCGGTTTCGGTTACATGGCCGACTGCGCCATGGCCTCCAGCGTCGCCCATGACGCCCATCACATCATCTGCGTTGGCACCAACAAGCAGGACATGGCGCTGGCCGTGAACCGACTGGGCGAAGTCGGCGGCGGGGTCGTGCTGTTCTCCAGGGGCAAGGAACTGGCGCTGGTCGAAATGCCGATCGCCGGACTGATGTCGGACGAGCGGGCCGAGGTCGTCGCCGCCAAGGCCGAGAAACTGACCGAGGCGATGCGCAAGATGGGTTGTTCCCTGAACAATGCCTACATGCAGCACTCGCTGCTGGCGCTGGTGGTCATTCCCGAGCTCAGGATTTCCGACGTCGGCCTGATCGACGTGACGACGTTCCAGAAGGTCGATCTGTTCGTCTGAGACCAGCCGTCCGCTCGTGGCTGCTCAGCCGCCGGTGGCGATGGTCAGCACCTTGAACGGCGTCGTGATGATGACTTCGGCGGCGGAGCCGACGACCTTTCCCAGGCCCTGACCGATATTGGCGAGCTGTGCCGGGTTCTCGTCCGCGGCGAGCCCGGCCGGCGTGCGCAGCCGGTCGCCCAGCAATTGCACCAGGAACGGGTTGTCCGCGAATTTCGCGTGGTTGAGGCCACCGTCACCGCCTTTCGTTTTGGTCAGATCGACCACCGACACGCCATAGGAGGCGAGATCGGCGGCATCGCCATAGTCGCCGACGCGCGGTTTGTCGCCGGAGATGAACGAGGACAATTTGAGCGCCCGGTCGTCGCCCGAAAGCAGCACGGCGAACGGCTTGTTGGGTTTGCCATAACGGATCATCTGCTTCTTGAACACGTCGACATCGATGTCCGGTGAGGCAAGGATGACATAACCCAGCTTGCCGCCGAGATCGCGGTCGCCGGTGATGGCAAGTTGGCGCAGCGCCTCCATCGTCAGCCAGGTTCCCATCGAATGGGCGATGATGTCGATGCTCTTGACGCGCGTCTTGGCGAGCATCCTGAGCGTTGCCTCGAGATCGTCCCGGGCGGCGGTGGAACTGTCCTTGTCGTAGATGTATCCCGTCGTCTTGGCGCTCGACGCCCATGAGAACAGCACCGGAGTGCCCGGATATTTGGTGTCGTGGGCGATCTGCGTCAGCCGGTAGATGCCGTCGTCGAAACCATTGTTGAAGCCATGCACGAAAACCAGCGCCCGGTCGCCGCGCATGGCGATGTCGGCGCCGACCGCCTTGGCGAATTGCGGCGCGCCTTCGTAGAAGGTGACGTCCGTGGCCGCAAAATCCTTGGCCGGATTGCTGTTGGCGGAACCCTTGGCGCGCTCGATGTTGCCGACCTGATGGCTCTTCGGAACCGTGACATCGACCCGCGCGAAACTGGTGGTCAGGGAACGGTCGCCGTCGAAGACCTGTCGCGGGTCCTTCACCGCTTTCTGGCGGGTGGTGGCGACAAATATCTCATGGGTGGCCGCAATATCGGATGCCGGTACGGTGACCGTCGTCTTGTTGAGCAGATCATGCGTATTTCCGGCGCAGCCAGCGACCAGCAGCGCGAACGCGACGACACCGAAACTCTTCAAGCCCAAGGCCACGCGTCGGCTCCCGCATAGGGGGACGTCAAACGCATGACGTCGCTCGATACTCCGATAAGGCCAGAGGCGGGCGCGGTCCAGTTCAAAGTGAGCCGATCGTTCGGCGATGCTGAACAGGCACGGCGAAATCCGCTGCGCCGCATCTACTGCCCAAGCAGGCTGATGCGGTCGGTCACGTCCCGGTCGCTGGCGAAACCATCGTCCTCGCGCAGCCGCTGGCCGATCATCTTCACCAGTGCCGGATTGTCGGCGAATTTCGTGTGGTTGAAGCTGTCGCTGCCCTTGACCTTGGAGAGATCGACGACCGTCACGCCATAGGAGGCAAGGTCCGCGGCATCCTTGTAGTCGCCGACGCGTGGGCGCGAGCCGGCGATCAGGCCGGACAATCTCAGCGCGCGATCGTCATCAGACAACAGCAGGATGAACGGCTTGTCGGGCTTGCCATAGCGGCGCATCTGGCTCTTGAACACATCGACGTCGATGTCGGGAGAGGCGAGCACCACGTCGCCGAGCTTGCCGCCGAGGTCGCGGTCACCGGTGATGGCGAGCTGGCGCAGTGTCTCCATCGTCACCCAGGTTCCCATCGAATGGGCGACGATGTCGATGCGCCGCGCGCCGCTCTGCGCCAGCATGCGCAACGTCACTTCGAGCTGGTCGCGGGCGGCACTGGCACTTTCCTTGTCATAGACATAGTCGGTGGTCTTGGCTCCCGAGGCCCACGAGAACAGCACCGGCGTTCCCGGATAACCGGAATCGTGGACGATCTGGGTCAAGCGGTAGACGGCGTCGTCGAAGCCGGTGTTGTAGCCGTGGACGAAGACCATGACGCGGCCGCCGCGTGCCGCTATGTCGGCGCTGAGCGCGCTGGCGAATTTCGGCTGCGTGTCGTAGCCGACGACTTCGGAAGCCATGAAATACTTGGCCGGATCGTTCGATTTGCCGCGTGAGCGCCGCTCGATCTGCCCGGTCTGGTGGAGACCGGGAACGGTGACGTTGACGCGGGCGTAGTTCAGCGTCGCCGAGCGTTCGCCGTCGAAAACCTTGTTTGGATCGTCGGAGGCCTTACGGGTCGTGGCAATGAAGATCGAGTGGTTGCCTGCGATTTCCGTCACCGGCGCGGACATGACCGCGCTGCCGAGCAGTTCCTCGGTTTTGCGGCCGCCGCAGCCCGCCACCAGCAGCGCAAGCGCAAGAATGCAAATCGTCTTCAAATGCACGTCAAAAATCCACTCGAGCCCAAAAAGGGCCAATCCACCCTCCGCGATATCTCCCCAGCAGGCGAAGTGCGGCGGAAGTAAGTCGTGTCCAGCCAAAATGCGGTCGGCGCCTCGCGACCGCGGGCGCAGTGTTGCGCGAAAGCCAAAGCGGGTGGCAAGGCCGCAACGTCGCACAAGTCAGGCACCTGCAACTGGCCGGATGTCGAACTTCCGCGTCCACCAATGCGCGGCTCAGCGCGACGAAGAGGCATGAACAAACGTCCCCAAGTGCTTGCTAGCATTTCGGGAAGGCGCCGTTGCGGGCACGGGCTCGACCGGGCAATGGTCTTGCGGGGCCGGATGTGTAATAGGGTTCTCCTCTAACTCGCCCGCGGGCGATCCCGGGATGATCTTGCCATGACCAGCTTTTCCTCGCGCGTCGCCACCGCCGCCTCCGCGATCCGCCAGATCTTCCCGGAAACGCCGCTGCAGGAAAATGACTATCTGTCGAAGAAGACCGGCGCGCGGGTGCTGCTGAAGCGCGAGGATTTGAGCCCCGTGCGCTCCTACAAGATCCGTGGCGCCTTCAACTTCTTCCGCAAGGCGCTTGGCGAAGGCAACCAGGCCGAGCTGTTTGTCTGTGCGTCCGCCGGCAACCACGCGCAGGGCTTCGCCTTCGTCTGCCGCCATTTCGGCAAGAAGGGCGTGGTGTTCATGCCGGTGACGACGCCGCAGCAGAAGATCGACAAGACCAGGCTGTTTGGCGGCGATTTCGTCGAGATCAGGCTGGTCGGCGATTTCTTCGACGACTGCTACCGCGCCGCCTTCGAATTCACCGAAAGATCCGGTGCCCACATGGTGCCGCCCTTCGATCACAAGGATATCATCGAGGGTCAGGCGACGGTCGCCTACGAGATCGCGGACCAGATGCCGGGCGGGCGCATGCCCGACATCGTCATGCTGCCGGTGGGTGGCGGCGGGCTCGCCGCCGGGGTGACGCACTATTTCGCCGATCAGGGCCGCGAGGCGCGTTTCGTCTTCTGCGAGCCGGCCGGCGCGCCGAGCCTGCGCGAGAGCCTCGCCGCGGGAAAACGGCTGAAGCTCGCCAAGGTCGACAACTTCGTCGACGGCGCGGCGGTCGCCGAGATCGGCCGCGAACCTTTGCGCTATCTCAAGGAGTTTGCCGCCGACAGCGTGCGGCTCATCCCGGAAAACCGGCTCTGCGCGACCATGATCGAGATGCTCAACATCGAAGGCGTGGTCCTGGAGCCCGCCGGCGCGCTGGCGATCGACGCGCTGAAGGATTTTTCCAGGAAGGAGATCAGGGGCAAGACCATCGTCGCCGTGGTGTCTGGGGGCAATTTCGATTTCGAGCGGCTGCCGGACGTCAAGGAAAGGGCGCTGCGCTTCGAGGGCCTGAAGAAATACTTCATCATCCGTTTTCCGCAGCGGCCGGGCGCGCTGCGCGACTTCCTCGACATGCTGGGTCCCGACGACGACATCGCCCGCTTCGAATATCTGAAGAAGTCGGCGCGCAATTTCGGCTCGGTGCTGATCGGCATCGAAACCAAGGATCGGCGCAATTTCGATCTCCTTGAGGCAAATTTCGAGGCCGAGGGCGTCCAGTATCAGGACATCACCGAAAACGAGACATTGGCCGGGTTCATCATATGAGCGGAAAGATCTTCATCGCCCTGTTTTCCGGCATCAATGTCGGCGGCAACCGCATCGTCAAGATGGCGGAGTTGCGGGCCTTCTTCGAGGATCTCGGCTTTTCCGATGTCGCCACCTATGTGCAGAGCGGCAATGTCGTGTTCCGGGCCGACAAGGGTGATGCGGCCGCGCTGACCAAACGGATCGAGGCGGCCTTCGAGACAAAATGGGGTTTCCATTCGCGCATCATGGTGCGCGATTTCGAATGGTTCGAAAGGCTGGTGCGCGAAAATCCATATCCGGAAGCGGCCGCCGACCACACAAAGCTCCACGCCTATGCGCTGGAGCGTGAGCCGACCGCCGACGAGGTGGCGCGGTTGGCGGAAAAGTGCACTCGTCCCGAGCGTTTCGAGGTCAAGGGCGACGTGCTCTACCTCAGCGCGCCGGACGGGCTCGGCAAATCGGTGTTCGCCAACCTCATTCCGCGCACGTTGAAAGTGCCGGGCACGGCACGCAATTGGCGTTCGGTGCTGGCGCTGCTGGAGATGGCGGGCAAGTCCGGCAGCGATTGATCCGTGCGTCTCGCCGGAAATGCGGGGCGGCGACACGCATGAACGAACTACGCCGCCTCGGCGCGTTTCCACTCGAAGGCCAGTTCTTCGCGGAACGCAAAGCGCTTGATGTGGTCGGCAACGACGCTTTCGAGGCGCTCGATCGAAGCGGGCTCGTCGGTCGATACCGTGATGTGCAGCGCTGCCCCGTCGGCGTTCATGACCGTACGGCCGAGTGAAAGGTCGATGATGCCGTGGTTGGGGTCGAATTCGACTGGAAACTTGTGCGCCCAATGCTTGCACAGCTGTTGCAGATAGCGGCTTGCATGGGCCGTGGCGACATTGGCATGGCTTGTCGGCATGAAGGTTCTCCGAAGCTCAATCTCATGACGAGGCGCCGCTCTTCCGGGCAGGCGCCATGGCTGCATAGATAGGCACAACCTCGCCAAACACCATCGAGTAGCCGCCGGCCACTCGAAAAGGTGATCGATTACCAGCTTCCGGTATTCGCCATCGATGCCCACGGCTCGGCCTTGGCCTTCGCTGGGCCTTTTTGCAGAAGCTCGATGGAGATGCCGTCAGGCGACTTGATGAAAGCCATGTTGCCGTCGCGCGGCGGCCGGTTGATGGTGACGCCATTGTCCATCAGATGCTGGCAAGTGGCGTAGATATCGTCGACCTCATAGGCGAGGTGACCGAAATTGCGCCCGCCCTTGTAGTCTTCCGGATCCCAATTGTAGGTGAGTTCGACCAGCGGCGCCTTCTCGTTGATGCCGCTCTGCTCGTCTTCCGAAGCGGCCAGGAAGATCAGCGTGAAGCGGCCCTGCTCGTTTTCATAGCGGCGAACTTCCTTCAGGCCGAGCTTGTTGCAGTAGAAATCGAGTGAGGCATCGACATCGGCGACGCGGACCATGGTGTGCAGATAGCGCATGTGTTTTCCTCGATCTGTTGGGTTGCGGCGCAACATAGGGTCGGCCCGGTCAAAGGGCAATCGTGAGGCGGCAAGCGGTGCCGGCAAAGAACAAATCCGGTATTCCCGCAATGAACCGTGAAAAAAGGCACGTCAGGTCTTGCACACACCGGAAGCCGCGGTGTTAATCTGGTGTCAAGAATCAGTTGCGGTGTTCTTGAATAAAGGGGGCATTCTTATGGGGGAAAAGGCCTCTTTGACGGGGCGGGCCAATACCCTTGGCGACGCTTTGTCTCACGACGAAGGCGGCGACGCCGACCTGGCCGAGATTGCCGGCGCCATCAAATGGTTCGATGTGGCCAAGGGCTATGGCTTTATCCTTCCCGATGACGGTGTTTCGGGCGATATCCTCCTCCATGTGACTTGCCTTCGACGGGACGGCTTCCAGACTGCCCTGGAAGGCGCGCGCGTGGTCTGCCTTGTCAAGCAGGGTGAGCGCGGGCTGCAGGCGTTCCGTGTGCTTTCCATGGATGTCACCACCGCCGTCCATCCCGCGGAAATGCAGGAACAGCGCACCCACGTCTCGGTGACTCCGGAGAGCGGGCTCGAACGCGCTTTGGTCAAATGGTTCAACCGCACCAAGGGGTTTGGTTTTCTGACGCGCGGCGAGGGCACCGAGGACATTTTCGTCCATATGGAAACCTTGCGGCGCTACGGCATCACCGAGCTTCGGCCAGGGCAGGTCGTGCTTGTCCGTTTCGGCCGCGGTGACAAAGGCCTTATGGCCGCCGAAATTCACCCCGATATGGGCACCTTGCCGGTCTCGCATTAGGGCGATCCGGCCGAGGATTTCATATGACACACAGGAACGGGCTGACGGCGGGCGTGATGTGCGCTGTGGCTGCCGTCATGGTCGCCGCCGCCGCATTCTTCTATTTCCAGGTACCCAGCGCGGCCGATGGCCGGGCCATGATCCTTCCCGTCGATCCCGCGCCGCTGGTTGTGGCGACGAAAAGCGGAGATCGCTCGTTTTCCATTGAAGTCGCCGACACCGACGCGGAGCGGGAGGCCGGGCTGATGTATCGCCAGGAGATGGCGGACGACCATGGCATGCTGTTCGTTTTTCCGATCCAGCAACAGGTCGGCTTCTGGATGAAGAACACGCCGATGCCGCTTGACCTGATCTTTATTGGTCAGGACGGCAAGATCCGGGCTGTCAAACAGGGCGTACCGCAGTCCGAGGCCGTCATTTCACCTGGCGTACCCGTGCGTTTCGTACTTGAACTCAAGGCCGGCACGGCCGCCAGGAACGGCATCGAATATGGCAATCTGTTGAGCCATCCGGCCATCGGCACGGTCTCCGGTCCGAGCTCGCCGCCGGCGGACAAGGGCGATGCGCCAAGTGGCGGCGGCTGAATGCCGATGGTGGTGTAGCCGATGCAGTTTTTCTCTCATGACGGGTTCGATCTAGCCTTCCTCGACCGCCAGCCGGCATCTGGCGAGGGCGATCCGGTGCTCATGATCCACGGCTTTGCTTCGAGCCATTATGTCAACTGGGTGTCGCCCGGCTGGTTCAAGACGCTCAACGATGCCGGCTACCGCGCCATTGCCTTCGACAATCGCGGCCACGGCTCGTCATCCAAGAGCTATGAGGAGGCCGACTATACACCGGCGAAAATGGCTTCGGACGCGGCAGCCCTGCTCGGTCATCTCGGCATCGAGCGCGCCCATGTCATGGGTTATTCGATGGGCGCGCGCATCGCGGCCTTCCTGGCACTGTCCGACCCGGACAAGGTGGCGACGCTGGTTTTTGGTGGCCTCGGCATCGGCATGATCGATGGAGTAGGCGATTGGGATCCGATCGCGGCCGCCCTTCTGGCCGAGGATCCGGCTGCGACCACCCATCCGCGCGGTCGCTCTTTTCGCGCCTTCGCCGACCAGACCCGCAGCGACCGCCGGGCGCTTGCCGCCTGCATCGTGACCTCACGGGAACTGCTTGATGAGCAGGATATTGCCCGCATCGCCCAGCCGACGCTGATCGCGGTCGGTACCACCGACGACATTGGCGGATCGCCGGACGAGCTTGCGGCGCTGATGCCGAACGCCAGGGCCTTCCACATCGCGGGCAGGGACCATATGCTGGCCGTCGGGGACAAGACCTTCAAGCAGCGCGTACTGGAGTTTTATGCCGAAAATCCGCTCTGAGGCTCCGGCGTTCGGGGACGAGCGTCTCGGGTCGCGAAAATGATCTAAATCAGGTCAAGGCCTGCAGCGACCGCGCCATGTTCCGCCTTGCCTGCGGCTCGAAGCGCTGCCGGAACTCCTGCGTGTGAAAAATATGCGGGCGGGCAAGGAAGCTTTTCAGCACCGCACCGCGGCCGGCACGCCACATAGGCTCTTCCACCCAGCCATATTCGTGGCGAACCGCGCGTTCATAGGCGTCGAATGCATCCGGTGCGGCACCCAGGATCGAAAGATCCATGTCGAGGAACAAGCTGGCGTCGCGCGTCGCCGCAACGTCGTCGAACAGCGGCACCTGGTGCGTGGCGGTGGCGAGGATCATTGCGCTGACGTGGCTCAGCCGCCCGGCATCGATGCGGCCGGCGAGCTTTTGCTCGGCAAGGGCGGCACTTTGCGCCTCATTGTCCTTGGCCCTGCTATCGTAGACGGCGTCGTGGAACCAGATCGCCGCTTCGACGGCCTCGGGGTCGTCCAGAAGCGTTCGATAGTCGCCGGCCAGACCCAGCATCGCTTCGATGTGGGCGAGGTTGTGATAGTGGCGATCGCCGGCCTTGTAGAGGACCGAAAGCTCGGTTTTAAGGGCATCGTCGATCAAGGGTTCGTTTTCCATGGCTGCTTGAATTCCCGCGAACCAAATCCATTTGACACAGCACTAAGGAAAATTGAGTTCAATCATGCTATGAACTGGCTTATATGTGCGGCCAGATGGCAGGCAGACTAGCAGGACGCAGGACGAGACGTCGATGAACAGCATCAGCATTTCCCGCCAAAGCGCATTGCAGCCGGTCGACCCGATCTGGCGTTCGATCCGCGACGAAGCGATGGAAGCGGTCAACCGCGATCCCTTGCTGGCCGCGTTCCTCTATTCCACGATCCTCAACCAGGAGAGTCTGGAAGAGGCTGTCATCCATAGGATCGCGGAGCGGCTTGCCCATCAGGATATCGGCTCCGATCTCATCCGCCAGACCTTCAAGTCGATGCTCGCCGACGACAAGGACTGGCCGACCACGGTGCGCGTCGACATACAGGCTTACTATGACCGCGACCCGGCTTGCGACCGGTTCATCATGCCGGTGCTCTATTTCAAGGGCTTTCATGCCATCCAGACCCACCGGCTGGCGCATTGGCTGTGGAACCACGGCCGCAAGGATTTCGCGCTTTACCTGCAGAGCCGTTCGTCCGCGGTCTTCCAGACCGACATCAATCCGGCCGCGCGCATCGGCAAGGGCATCTTCATCGATCACGCCACCGGCCTCGTCGTCGGCGAGACGGCGGTTATCGAGGACGACGTTTCGATCCTGCATGGCGTGACGCTGGGCGGCACCGGCAAGGCCGGCGGCGACCGCCATCCCAAGATCCGCCACGGCGTGCTGATTGGCGCCGGCGCCAAGATTCTCGGTAACATCGAGATCGGCCATTGCTCAAAGATTGCCGCCGGATCGGTGGTGCTGTCGCCTGTGCCGCACAACAAGACGGTAGCCGGCGTGCCGGCCCGCGTGGTTGGCGAGACCGGCTGCGACCAGCCTTCGCGCCAGATGGACCAGCTTCTGCCGTCGCAGAAGATGGACCATGTCATCAGTTTCGATATCTGATTTGCCGGCAGTTGCCCCGCATGATTGCCCGGCAGCGCTGCCGCTTCCGGTGCAATAAGGCCGGCTTGCCTTTACATCGCCATTGTCGACGTGCCAGAAGCGCCGTTCAAACGAGCAAGCCGATGATCGGAGAAGACTGTTGAAGCCGGACGAAATCAGAAAGCTGGACGCCTATTTCAAGCGCGTCTTCCAGAACCCCAAGCTTGAGGTCAAGGCACGGCCGCGCAAGGAAGATTCGGCCGAGGTCTATGTCGGTGACGAATTCCTCGGCATCGTCTTCAAGGACGAGGACGACGGCGACTACAATTTCTCGATGGCGATCCTGGACATCGACCTGGCCTGAGCCCGCAATGCCACGGCAGGCCGCATCGAGCGCGGCCGGCCTCTTCTGCCTGTCAATGTCCGGTCTTTAGGATTCGCCCCGCCTTGGCCGTGATTGCCGCGTCTAGCGTCTGCCAGTCGTCAAGGAATTCCCTTGGGAAGCGATAGGTAAGGCTGAGATCGTCCCCGACATGGATATCCCGCTCGCAGGGCGCCAGCGATTCGCCGGCGCTCGGCCCACTGAGGCAGCGGGCCACGAAAGGGTCGGTGCCCGCGCGCTTGCCGACGACCAGCACCTCGTTCAGGTAGCCTGATTTCTCATTGAACCCGTAGACCGTCGTGCCGCCGGGGCCTGGTATGCCGGGCTGGATGATGAGCGCGCTGTAGATCGGCCCGAACCGGCCGCTCATGTCGCGCGACATCATCTGCTGCTCGAAGGACAGGAAAATGATGTTCCTGTTGGCTCCGGCGTGATTGAAATCATCGCGCGACGCCTCGCTGTAGCCGTCCATCTGGGGATAGCGCATATAAAGGTCGAGGCGCGTGGCGACGCCGTCGCGCCGGGCCTGCTCGAACCGGATGAAATTGGCCGGCACGGTGATGACGTTCTTGCCGATCACCACTTCGCGCACGGTCGCGTCGTCGGTGTAGCCGGCCATGGCAATGGAACGGCCGAACCATTTGCCGCCAAGGCTGATGGCTATCGACAGCAAGGCCAGAGCCGCGAACGCGTAGAACACCCGCTTCATCAGCATGGAATCGACCACGGTCAGTTTCGGGCCGTCGGCGATCGCTGCCTGCTTCATATCGGTCCTCGTTCCACCGCCAAACGGCCATCCGTGTGTCCGCGGTCCAAGTGTCCCTTGACGGCACACTTCGCACGGCACGGCCCTTGCAGACTTCCTGAAACGACTGTGCGATTGCATGGTAAATGGAGGGTTAATGTGGCCCAGATGGAACTCTTGCTGTTCGCTTTTGTCGTCGGCTTGACGGTTTGCGGTCTGGCGGGCTCGACAATGGAGCTGGTATCGGGTCGCAAGGTCGCCTTCACCGAACCCTATGTGTCGCCCGCCCATGTGCTGCGCTCGCTGGCTGTGACCGCGGGCGCCGGGCCGTTCATGCTGGTCAACGATGCCCTTGACGCCAGGCGCGCGAACCGCATCTCGACAGTGGCGCTCCTGTCATGCGGCTGCACCGCTATTGCCTGGTCGTTGGCGCTGGGCATCGTCGTACTGGCCATTGCTTCCTGGGCCGTCGGTCTCCTAGGGTTTCCAGCCTGAGGCGATTCGGAGACCGACAATGCCGCTTTATGCGATCGATGCAACGGAGCCGAGCTTCGCCGACGCGGACTCGAACTGGATCGCGCCCGATGCGACGCTGATCGGCGACATCAGGATCGGCCGCAATGCCGGCTTCTGGTTCGGCGCCGTCATCAGGGGTGACAACGAGCCCATCGTCATCGGCGCCGACACCAATGTGCAGGAACATACCGTCATGCACACCGATCCCGGCTTTCCGCTGACCGTCGGCGAGGGCTGTACGATCGGCCATCGCGCCATGCTGCATGGCTGCACGATTGGTGACAACAGCCTGATCGGCATGGGCGCCATCGTGCTCAACGGCGCCAGGATCGGCAAGAATTCACTCGTCGGCGCCGGCGCTCTGGTCACCGAAGGCAAGGAATTTCCAGACAATTCGCTGATCGTCGGTTCGCCGGCCAAGGCGATCAGGGTGCTGGACGACGCGGCGGTCGAGCGGCTGCGGGCCTCGGCCGCGCACTATGTCGCCAACGCCAGGCGCTTCAAGGCGGGGCTGAAGAAGGTCTGAGGTCTCGGCCGGGCATGCCGTCGGCCACCGGCGCCTATCAATCCCGGTTGCCGGTTGCGCGCTCCGCAAGGGCTGCCCGCAACAGCGACGCGCCCACCTCGAACCCTGCAATGTCTGCTTCTTCCAGCGCTGTCGTGCAGTGGTCGATGCGAGTCCTCAAAGAGGGATCCGCGCCGGCGGCAAGAAGCAGGCGGATCGCCTCGGCGTCTCGCATGGCCACGGCGTAATGGAGCGGCGTCCAGTCGTTGACACCTCGCATGTCCGCACCGGCGCCGTGATCGATGAGGATGCGGATGATGTCGAGCTTGTCCGCGCGCTCGGTGGACAGCGCCGCGATGATCGATGGAAATCCGGCATGATCGTCGTAGTTTGGGCTCGACCCGGCGTCGAGCAGCGCCGCGACGAAGGCAAGCGGGCTCCAGTAGATCGCGTATTCGAGCGGATGGCCAAGGCCGAGCTCAAACGGCATACGCTCGTCAAACCAGCGGGGCGAACGGCCCAGGGCGGTGCCGAGGGCCTCGAAGTCGCCAGCCTTGAAGGCATCGTCTATCGCCTTGAACAGACGATGGCGTTCGCATCGATCTTCCGGAATTTCCTGCATGGCTGCGGTCCAGAAGGCGGAGTTGCCGACTGATAATATCTCGATCTTCCGCCTGTGGAATTTATATCACAATGTACTGATGTCTTCCCAGAAATGGCGGAGCCGGCCCGGGGACGGGGCCGGCTCCTTTGACCCGGTCGTTGGGGACGGGGAGGGTGGGGACTCGACCGGGTTTCTCGTTAGGCGCGTCGTGCAACGCGCCTGATCTCATTGGCGTCCTCAGCGGACGCTGGCGACCGCATCGGAACGGCCGTCGTTGATCGTCACCCAAACGCCGGAATTCTCCGTCGATTGACGCTTGAGATAGGTGTAGTCGGTATCCGTCCAGGACAGCACCTTGGTCTCAAGATTGTCGAGGATGAACTCGCCGAGGCTGGTGCGCACGGTCAGCACCGCGTGGCCGTCGCCATTCGGCTGGCGCGCAACCGTCATCAAGAGGTCACCGGCCGGCACGCCCGCATCCATCAACTCGCGGCGCTTTTCCAGCGCGTAGTCCTCGCAATCGCCATAGCCATTGTCCGGGTAGGCCCAGTATTCCTCGGCACCGTAGTTTTCCATGTCGGTGCGCGGCTTGATGCGGGTGTTGACCGAATTGTTGATGCTGACGATCGTCGCCCAGAGCTTGCGGCTCAGGTCGACAGGCGCCCCCTTGGCGGTCTTCTCGTTGCATTCGCTGGGGATGCGTTGGCAGAATTCATAGTGGCCAACAGGCTGCGTCGTGCGTCCGCCGGTATGCATATAGGCCGGTCCCGCGGCATATGCTGATCCCCAGGCGGAAAGCTGCATCGCCATTGCCATCAGCAACAGCTTGCCCCTCGTTTTTTTCATTGTTCAGTCTCCCCGTTCGAAGGAGACAGTGCCACATCTGGATTTATTCGACGCAAAGGCTCGGAGTAGATTTTAAGTAAAACGCCTATAGAATAAACATAAAATTTGAATCATTTTAGTATTGAATTGGTCGGATTGCTGCGCTGGTTTTTCGGCAAATTCGGCCTCGCGCGGACCATTTCCGACTATGGCGATCTGCCATCCAGGACCTATCGATCGCCGCACCCGAAATCGAAAAAGCCGGCCGCGAGGCCGGCTTGACGGGCATGCTTTGCGACCCGATTAGGCGCGCGGCGTGTTGAATTCGGAATCGAGCGTTTCGGGGCGCTGGATGACGGCAAATTCGATGGCGACGCCATCTTCGAAATGCCGGACGATCTGACCCCGCATCGTGCCGAGCATGACCTGGACGCCGATCGCCGGTTTCACGTCGATCTCGATCGCGGCGCCCGACAGCGACAGATCGATGATCCGGCATTGATACTGACGGCCGTCGGTGAGCTGCAGCACGCTCGTCGGGTTGCGGGGCGAGACGCGCTCGTGGCGGCGGTCTTCCGGCAGGTCGAGTTCGTGCTTGTTGGCAAGCCATGTCAACTGCGCGGCGAGTTTGTCCTTCTTGCGGTCGGACGCGATCACCGTCATTGCGAAGCCATCCGGCAGCGTGCGTGTCAGCACACCCTCGATGCGGCCGATATGGTCGATATAGGCGATGACTTTCTCGCCGGGCATGCCGATGCGGTCGGTGCGAAGCGCCACGTTGCCGGGCGACATGTCCACCACCTGGCATGGGTGCTCGGTGCGGTCCTCCAGCATGAAACGTCCGTAGATTTTGACCCGGACGCGCTGAAAGTTACGCCTTTCAGCTTGGGACGGCGCGTAGTCGACCGCCGCTGACCTCATGACTGCCTACACCCCGTTTGGCATTCCCGCGCGTGGATGCGAGGAACTTCAGCAGAGAACTACAACAAATCGGGTTAACAAAGGGGAAAAACGAGCCTGCAAGACCATGCGATCGTCAACTATTCGTCCCGCCCGCCATCGAAAACGACGAGATGGCGGATGCGGCGGGCACGGCCGAGCGCGGAGATCGTTTCGGGCGCCTCGATCTCGTCGGGAACGAGCGAGGGAACGTTGATCGCCGGACGGCTGTTCAGCAGTTCCTTCTCCGGGTCGATGACGCGGATGGAATCGATCAAGGCGTCGGTGATCGGATCCGCGCCCAGCCAGAACGGCTTCTCCACGGCGCTGATCACGCCGAGGCAGCGTGGATTTTCGATGCCGCCGTCGAGCGGCAAGGCGAGCAATTCGAACTTGTTGGAGCGGCCGTTGCGGCTGAAGCCCTCGAAAATGATCAGCACGACCGATTTCTGCTCGAAAACCCCGTGAATGAGCCGCGAAACCAGCCTCTGGTCCTTCTCCCGCCACAGCGACGGGAAGGAGAATCCCTTGAGTTCGCGGCCGTAGGAGGCGCAGAGCCTGGTGCCGGCCAGGCGAAATACAGGCTGCCCACGCGTGTCCTTTTCGAGGATGAACGTATCGGCCAACAGCGACTTGATATCGGCCGGCTCGACTTCCGATCGCTTCGGAGCGGGGCGTCCGTCACGCAGGCGGTTCCAATAGTGGAACAGCGTGATCGATCCGTTTTGGTTCATACTACAAAGCTCCGCGCATTCTGTCGTCTGATGTCCCATCGGTGAACAGAAGGGCGCCCTCCGATGACCTACATGCGTTGGGGAGCAGGAAGCGTGCCAGCGTCGTTAACACTTGTTCACGGGTCGGGGCCGTTAAGGTTAACAACTGGTTTACGTTGCGCCCGGGGCCGCCGCGTGGCACACCAAAACCACTCCAGAAGCGGTCGTTTCGCGACGATCGGCAGCACTTCAGTCAAGAGTTTTAGGGGAGCAGGGGCTCGACCGGCCGTTCAGGGGAAACCTTGGACGGCTTCTTTTTTGATTCGCCCCTTTGATTCGGAGCGGGACGATTCGCCGTTTGCGGTTCCATCGGCGGTGATCTAGATGCTCGCCAGACCGAACCAGCCCAGACCGAACCAGCCCAGTCGAACCAGCCCCGTCGAACCAGCATCGAGTGCGATTGCAGATGAGCGAACAGCAAAATCCGTCCGAGCCCGAACCGGCCGAGACCATGCCGCCACCGGTGCGTGAGCCGGTGTTCAATCTGCCGCCGATCGTGCTGGCGGTGATCGGCATCTGCGCGGTCGTCTACCTGCTGCAGCAATATGCGCTGAACGACGCCCAGCAGATGACGCTGCTCTATGACGGAGCTTTCATTCCGGTCCTCTATACCGGCCGGTACGGGTTCGACTGGTTTCTCTTCACGCGGCCTTTCACCTATGCCTTCATGCATGGCGGCTTTGCCCATATCGCCATCAACATGGTCTGGCTTGCCGCCTTCGGTTCGCCGCTGGCCAATCGGCTCGGCGCGCTTCGGTTCGCGTTGTTCTTTGCCGCCACCGGGTTGGCTTCGGTGGCGCTCTTCTGGGCGATGCATCCGTACGGAGAAGCGCCGCTGGTCGGCGCATCGGGCGCCATATCGGGCATGATGGGGGCTGCGGCGCGCTTTGGCTTCCGCACCGACCGCTCGGCCGGCAAGGCTGCTTTCGCCGGCCCGGTGCTGCCGGTCGGGGTCGTGCTGCGCTCGCGCGGCGTCGTCATCTTCCTGGCCATGTGGATGATCATCAATCTGGCCACCGGCCTTCTCGGCTTCGCGCCCGGCGTGGATGGCCAGGTCGCCTGGGAGGCCCATATCGGCGGCTTTGTCGCGGGCTTCTTCGGCCTGCGCTGGTTCGACGGGATATGGCAAGCGCCCGAATGGGAGACCTCCGACCGGGCTTGAAATGCAACCGATCACGGCGCACGATGTTCACTCTTATGTGAAAGCCGGTCAGGCAGGAACCGGTTGGCAAAGTAGAGGAGGACGCCATGACGGTTAAGGCCATTCTCGAGCAAAAAGGCCATGACGTGTTGACGCTCGGGCCGAACGAAAAACTGAGCGAAGCCATCCGCATCCTTGCCGAGCACAGGATCGGCGCGCTGGTCATCACCAATGGCGATCGCAAGATCGTCGGCATCCTTTCGGAGCGCGACATCGTGCGCGTGGTAGCCAGGGAAGGCGGTGCCGCCCTCGATATAGCAGTGCGCTCGGCGATGACGCCGAAGGTGAAGATCTGCAACGAAAACCACACCGTCAACGAGGTGATGGAGATCATGACCAGGGGCCGCTTCCGCCATCTCCCGGTGGAAAAGGACGGCCTGCTCGATGGCATCGTATCCATCGGCGACGTGGTCAAGCGCCGCATCGAGGACGTCGAGCGCGAGGCCGAGGAAATCCGGGCCTACATCGCTACCGCCTGAGCGGCCGGCAACTACCGGCCGGGTGCCGGCCGGCGGCACCAAGGCTACCTGTTGTCGAGTTCGGAGCGAACGAGTTCGAGCCCGCGCTTCGTGATGCGGTAGGGCCCGCCGCCGGACGACGAAACCGCCTTCTTGCGTTTCAATTTTCGAAACAGGTCGGGATCGACGCCGGGGTAATGCCAGCCGTCGCGGGTCAGGCATTTGACCGAGGCGATCCGTTTCTTGTCGTTCTTTTCGATTTCAATGCGTCCACCCTGCGCGAGCAGGTGCAGGATGCGCTGTTCAATGCGCGAAATATCCATGTGAAGAGTTCCCGGAAAACGAGAAATACCGCCGCCGCGAAGCTTCGCGGCACGGGGTTTCAGGTTTTCTGCCCTGCCTCGCTACGAGGTCAGGGCCTCACCGGGACTGAGCGTAAGTGGACATCCACTCTCCTAAGTGGACATCCACTCTCCATTGAGACGAACGGATACAGGCGAAAGCGGTCGAAGAGGCCAGCCCACGGCTTTGCGCCCACGGCTTTGCGCTTGTCTCTTTTGGCGGTTTGCACTAGCGAAGTTGCATTAATGCACTTCAGTCCGTAGGCCACAATGAGCATCATCGACACTCGCACCCCTGACGCAAAACGCCTGATATCCGGCGCCACCGGCGACTGGGAGATCATCATCGGTCTCGAGGTGCACGCACAGGTCATCTCGGAAGCAAAGCTGTTCTCCGGCGCTTCGACCGCTTTCGGTGCCGCGCCCAATGCCAATGTCAGCCTTGTCGATGCGGCAATGCCAGGCATGCTGCCCGTCATCAACGAGGAATGCGTCAAGCAGGCGATCCGCACCGGCCTGGGGTTGAAGGCGCAGATCAACCACAAGTCGGTCTTCGACCGGAAGAATTATTTCTATCCGGACCTGCCGCAGGGCTACCAGATCTCGCAGTTCAAGCAGCCGATCGTCGGCGAGGGCACGGTCATCGTCTCGGTCGGCCCCGACCGCCAGGGCGAGTTCGAGGACATCGAGGTTGGCATCGAGCGCCTGCACCTGGAGCAGGATGCCGGCAAGTCGATCCACGACCAGCACCCGACCATGTCTTATGTCGACCTCAACCGCTCCGGCGTGGCGCTGATGGAGATCGTGTCGAAACCCGACATGCGCTCCGGCGATGAGGCCAAGGCCTATGTGACCAAGCTGCGGACCATCATGCGCTATCTCGGCACCTGCGACGGCAACATGGACGAAGGCTCGTTGCGCGCCGACGTCAATGTCTCGGTACGCCGGCCAGGTGGCGAATTCGGCACGCGCTGCGAAATCAAGAACATGAACTCGATCCGCTTCATCGGCCAGGCCATCGACTACGAGGCGCGCCGGCAGATCGCCATCATCGAGGACGGCGGCAGGATCGACCAGGAAACGCGGCTGTTCGACGCCGTCAAGGGCGAGACGCGCTCGATGCGCTCCAAGGAAGAGGCGCACGACTATCGCTACTTCCCCGATCCCGACCTTCTGCCGCTGGAATTCGACCAGGCCTATGTCGATAGGCTGGCCAAGGAATTGCCGGAACTGCCCGATGACAAGAAGCTGCGGCTGATCTCCTCGCTCGGCCTCTCGACCTACGACGCCGCGATCCTGGTGTCGGAAAAGCCGATCGCCGATTATTTCGAGAAGGTGGCGGCCGGTCGCGACGGCAAGCTCGCCGCCAACTGGGTCATCAACGATCTGCTGGGTGCTCTCAACAAGGCCGGCAAGGACATTGAATCCGCTCCGGTTTCGCCAGACCAGCTTGGCGCTGTCATCGATCTGATCAAGGAAGGCACCATCTCCGGCAAGATCGCCAAGGACCTGTTCGAGATCGTCTGGAACGAGGGTGGGGATCCGCGCCAGCTGGTCGAAAGCCGTGGCATGAAGCAGGTCACCGATACCGGGGCCATCGAGAAGGCGGTCGACGAGGTGATCGCGGCCAATCCCGACAAGGTCGAGCAGGCTCGCGCCAAGCCCACCATGGCCGGCTGGTTCGTCGGCCAGGTGATGAAGGCGACTGGCGGCAAGGCCAATCCGCAGGCCGTCAACGACCTCGTCAAGGGCAAGCTCGGTATCGAGTAAAAGCATGTTCGTTCGCACCGCCGGGGATCGCGACCTCGCAGCCGTCCGGGCGTTGCTCGTCGAGACCTGGCATGCGACGTATGACGCCATCTATGGCGCTGAGCGGGTCACCGAAATCACCAATGAATGGCACTCCATCGCCTCGTTGAAGGCCAGGCTGGCAAAGCCGAACAGCGAGTTCCTCGTTGCCGATGACGGCAAGCGCATTGGCGGCATGGCGTTTGCCGAAGCCGTCGATGGCGGCGGCGTGGTCATGCTCAGGCAGATCTACGTGCTTCCCTCGCTGCAGGGCCGCGGTATCGGCGGCATGCTCCTCGACGAGATCATCGAGAGTTTTCCGGAAGCTCACCGCATTCGGCTCGAAGTGGAAGAGAAGAACACCCGCGCCGTTGCCTTTTATCAGGCCAACGGCTTCGTCCAGATCGGCCGCACCGAGAATTGCGGCTCCGCCAGCTCTGCCATCCCGGCGCTGATCTATGAACGGGTACTTGCCGCCTGAGCACCGTGGCGGCGTGATCACCTTCGCGCGAGCGCGCGTCGCGGGATCTGTTTTCGTTTGACGGCCCTGGTGTCCGGCACCAAAGCTGCCTAGGCCGACCCGTGTGAAGCCGGAATAAACCGACACAAGGATGGCTTTGGGGGGAACCATGCCAAGTCTGCCGGAACTGATGCCGACCGAGGTGTCGGATGAAACCTTTGGTGGCGTCACCTATCACATAGCGGGCGAACTGGTGCCCGTGCTTTCCGTCGATGTGACGCGGATGCCTGTCTATTTCGAGCACCACATCCTGCTGTGGAAGAATTCCACAATCACCATCGGCCTGAAATCGCTGAAGGGCGCGCTGAAGCGCATGATGGCCGGCATGCAGATCTTCGTCACCGAGGCGTCGGGGGCGGGCATCATCGCCTTCAGCCGTGATGGGCCGGGTCACATCGTGCCGATTCACCTGCGGCGAGGCGAGGAGATCCAGGTCCGCGAGCACCAGTTTCTAGCCGCCACCAGCAATGTCGACTACACGTTCGAGCGTGTACGCGGCCTGGCGACGATGCTGTTCGGCCAGAGCGGCTTCTTCATCGACCGGTTTCGCGGCGATACCGGTGACGGCATCGTCTGGCTGCACGGCTATGGCAACGTTTTTGAAAAGACGCTCGCTCCGGGCGAGATCATAGACATCGAGCCCGGCGGCTGGCTGTTCAAGGATGCCTCGGTCAGGATGGAGACCAAGATCGACCGGCTGTCGAGCGGCTTCTTCGGTGCCAACTTGAATTTCATCGTCAACCGCTTCACCGGGCCGGGCAGGGTCGGCATCCAGTCGATGTACCTGCATATGCCGACCGAGGAATAGGCTGGGAGCCAGAAGCCAGACGGATGAAAGCCTGGCCAGCGCGAACGCGGCGGTGACTTATCAGCGGATAGGCTCCCCGTGCCATGGCATCGGCAGGGCGAGCCTTCGACCTTGATTGAGAATGCCAACGCCGATCAGGCGGCGGGAACTTCCACATTGTCGATCAGCCTGGTTTTTCCCAGCCAGGCGGCGGCGAGAACGCGGCCCGCGCGGTCGCGCCGCCATGGCGTGAGTGTCAGGCTTTCGCGGGCCTCGACATAATCCACCTTCTGGAAGCCGGTCGCGACCAAGACGCGGCTTGCTTCGGCGATCGTTTCCTCCTGTCCTGCGCCCGCCGCCAGCGCGGCAGCTGCCTTGCGCAGAATGACGTTGAATTGGCGAGCGATCTGGAGGTCGGCTTCATCGAGATAGGCGTTGCGTGACGACATGGCGAGGCCATGCGCGTCGCGTATGGTCGGCGCGCCGATGATCTCGACGGGCAGGTCGAGGTCGCGGCAAAGCTGCCTGACGACGCAAAGCTGCTGGTAATCCTTTTCGCCAAAGATGGCGAAGTCGGGTGCGGCCTGCAGGAGAAGCTTGGCCACCACTGTGGCGACGCCGTCGAAAAAGGTGGGGCGAAAGTCCGTTTCGAGCCCGGCTGACGGGCCGCCTACCGAGATCTTCGTGGCAAAGCCTGCGCGATACATCTCGCTGACACCGGGCGTGAAGGCAAGGTCGGCTTTGGCCGCGGCCAGCATGTCGAGGTCGCGGGCCAACTGGCGCGGGTACTTGTCGAGATCCTCGGTCGGTGCGAACTGCGTCGGGTTGACGAAGATCGACACCACGCAACGATCAGCCCTTTCGAGGGCGATCTTGACCAGCGAAAGATGCCCGTCATGCAAGGCGCCCATGGTCGGCACCATGGCGATGCGTTGTCCGTCGCGTCGCCAGTCGCGGATTCGCGCGCGAAGCGCGGCAACGCTATCGACGACGTGGGGCCGGCTCACGCGTCATCCCCGCCGTTGGTTTTTGAAAAGACGTGGGCGGGCCCGGGGAAAACGCGATCCCGCACCTCCGATGCGTAGCGCTCCGCGGCATGCGTGATCACGCTGCGCAGGTCGGCGTATTGCTTGACGAATTTCGGCACGCGGTCGACCGTCAGCCCGACCATGTCGTCGACGACCAGGATCTGGCCGTCGCAATCGTCGCTGGCGCCGATGCCGATGGTTGGAATGGCTATGCGGCGGGTGATGTCGGCGGCGACCGTCTCGATCGTGCCTTCGATGACCACCGAGAACGCGCCGGCCTTCTCGACCGCCAGCGCGTCGGCGATCAGGGCGGCTACAGTCTCGTCCGTGCGGCCCTTGATCTTGTAGCCGCCATCCTTTTTCACCGATTGAGGCTGCAGGCCGATATGGCCCATGACCGGGATATCGGCGGCCACGATCGCGGCAATCTGACGAGCCATGTCGACGCCGCCTTCGAGCTTCACCGCCTGGCAGCCGGTCTCGCCGACGATGCGCCGTGCCGAGGCCAGGGCTTGCACGGCGGACCCCTCATAGCTGCCGGCCGGCATGTCGACGACCACGCAGGCCCGGGCCGAGCCCCTCATCACGGCTTGGCCGTGCGCGATCATCATCTCCAGCGAGGCGCCCAGCGTCGTCTCGTGGCCATGCACGACCATGGCGACGCTGTCGCCGACCAGGAGCAGGTCGACATGGGGATCGAGCAGGCGGGCGATCGGATAGGTGTAGGCGGTGAGGCAGACGATCGGTGTGCCGCCCTTGCGGCGGCGAATCAGGTCGGCGCCGACGCGAATATCGGTGGTCGGCAATTGCGTGGCCAATCGTCGCCTCCTTCGGCCCCAGCGGGACAGGATTTTCGCATGGGCGCGCAGAGCTTTAGAAAGAGCGGCAAGGCTTGGCAAGCGCGCATCCGGTCACCCCCGGGGGATCACAGGCTGGTGTCGGGTCCCTGGCGCGCCATTTGCGCGCTCCTCGTGGCAAAACCCTTGCCTTCCCGAAGGCCTGACGCCATAAGCAGGAAACGGGCGCCGCCAGCGCGAGGGTTCTGAGATGAAGACTTTCCTGACGCAGTTTTTCACCTGGTGGAACAGCCAGACGCTGGGAACGCGCCTGCACACATGGCGCTACGGCAAGAGGGTCGGCCAGGACGAGGCCGGCAATGTCTATTACGAAGGCGGTATCGATTCGGAAGGCCGCACGCGTCGCTGGGTCATCTACCGCAACTATTCGGAAGCTTCGGCCATTCCGCCGGGCTGGCACGGCTGGATTCACCATCGTGTCGATATCGCTCCCCCCAGCGATGACTACCGGCCGCGCGACTGGCAAAAGCCGCATTTACCCAATCTGACCGGCACGCCATCGGCCTATCGTCCGAAGGGCTCGGTGCTGACCAATCAACACCGCCCGCAGGTCACCGGCGACTACGACGCCTGGACGCCGGGCTCGTAACGGCGCGAGTTGCAAAGGTAAGGTGCAGGCCGGTCCTTTATCGCCACAATTGGTGTTTAGCTGCTTGCTGATCAGAAAACGGCGACTAGCCTTGGCGATCGACGGAATCACCTGGGCGCGAACCACCGGTACCCCTGCATGAGCTTTTTCAACCCGATATCGACGGGCGGCCTGACGTTAGCAGCCAGCCTCGCCGTCAGCACCATCGCCTTTGCGGCTTCACCCGCGCCCGCCGCCCCGGCGCCGGCGGCGCCCGCGGGATCGGATCGCATCACCAACCCGGTCGCCGAGTTCGCCGGCATCGACAAGATCACCGGCCGCATCATCACCTTCGATGTCTATATCGACGAGACGGTGCAGTTCGGCGCCCTGCAGGTAACGCCGCGCGTCTGCTATTCCCGGCCGCAGAACGAACAGCCGAAAACCGATTCTTTCGTCGAGGTCGACGAGATCACGCTCGACCGCAAGATCCGCCGTATCTTCACCGGTTGGATGTTTGCGGAAAGTCCGGGGCTCAACGCCGTCGAACATGCCGTCTATGACGTCTGGCTGAAGGAATGCAAGCAGAAGTCGGATGTGCCGGCGCCCGATGCTGGCAAGAGTGGCTCGACCAAGGCCGATGGGGCGAAAGCCGACGCGTCGAAGCCAGACGCGACCAAGCCAAAGCCCCCGGTCGCTCCCGACGCGGCACAGCCCGACGACGCCGTGGAACCGGCTACGACGGACACCAACTGATCTCTTGGAACCGCCATGGCTGGCGCGCGTTGGACCACCACCACGCGCGTTGAGGATACGCCAATGTCGGACAGCAAGCGGATCATGGCCAACAAGGCCGAGTTGCTGGAGCTCGAAAAGGGGTTCTGGACGGGCGACACTGCCTACTATGCTGCCAATGTCGACACCGAATGCCTTGTGGCGTTTCCACAGATGGCACAGGCCATGGACAATGCCGATCTGGCCAAGACCGCAGCCAAACCCAACCGCTGGCGCGACCTCGACATCGAACTCAAGGGAATAATCGAACCCGGCAGCGATATCGTCATGCTGACCTATGAAGCGCATGCGACGCGCGAAAATGGCGAGCCCTATGCGGCGCTGGTCAGCACCGGCTACGTCCATCGCGTCAATGGCTGGAAGATGATGTTCCATGCGCAGACGCCGATCGAGGCGTCGCCCAAGTAGGGCCTGATCCTACGGAAAAAAGACCGCTTCGCCTTTTAGCGCGTCTGCCAGCATCTTTTCGTATTTGCCGCGCGGCACGTCGACCGCGCCGAAACGCTTGAGGTGCTCTGTCGTGAACTGCGTATCGAGCAGCGCGAAGCCGCGTGCCTTCAGGCGCTCGACGAGATGCACTAGGCAGGTCTTCGACGCGTCCGTCTCTTTGGAAAACATGCTTTCGCCGAAGAACACCCGCCCGAGCGAGACGCCATAGAGGCCGCCGACCATACGCCCCTCGCGCCAGGCCTCGACCGAGTGGCAATGACCCATGCGGTGCAGTTGCACATAGGCTTCGCGGATCGGCGCATTGATCCAGGTAGAGCGGCGCTCCTCACGCTTTTCGGCGCAGCCATCGATCGTCGCCTCGAAATCGAAATCGAAACGGATTTCGAACAGGTGCCTGCGGATCGTCTTCTTCAGGCTTTTGGGGGTGTGAAAATCATCGAGCGGGATGATGCCGCGCGTCTCCGGCCGCACCCAGAAGACTTCTGGGTCACCAGCACTTTCGGCCATGGGGAAGACGCCCGAGGCGTATGCCTTGAGCAGAAGGTCGGTTGGGATGCGATAGCCTGGCGCGTAGGGACGGGTCATCGCGTCATTATAGCGGCAAGTTGAGGCTATTCGCCCTTGGCCAGATATTTTTCCAGCCAGTGGATGTCGTAGTCGCCATTGGCGATGTCGGCATTGCCGACGAGATCGCGAAACAGTGGCAACGTCGTCTTGATCCCGTCGACGACGAATTCGTCGAGTGCCCGCCGCAGCCGCATCATGCATTCGACGCGGTTGCGGCCATGCACGATCAGCTTGCCGATCAGGCTGTCATAGTAGGGTGGGATCTTGTAGCCCGAATAGACGCCGGAATCGACGCGGATGCCGAGGCCGCCCGGCGTGTGAAAATGCGTGATCGTGCCGGGCGAGGGGGTGAAAGTGCGGGGATCCTCGGCGTTGATACGGCATTCGATGGCGTGGCCGTTGAACTTGATGTCTTCCTGCTTGACCGAAAGGCCGCCGCCGGACGCGACGCGGATCTGCTCGTGGACCAGATCGATGCCGGTGATCGCTTCCGTCACCGGATGCTCGACCTGCAGGCGCGTGTTCATCTCGATGAAATAGAACTCGCCGTTCTCGTACAGGAACTCGATGGTGCCGGCGCCCGAATAGCCGAGATCGGCGATCGCCTTGGCGCAGATACCGCCGATGCGGGACCGCTCCTCGGCGTTGAGCGCCGGCGAATTGGCCTCTTCCCAGACTTTCTGGTGGCGCCGCTGCAGCGAGCAGTCGCGCTCGCCGAAATGCACGCCGCCGCCGAAGCCGTCGCCAAACACCTGCACCTCGATGTGGCGCGGTTTCTCCAGGTATTTCTCGATGTAGACCGCGTCGTCGCCGAAGGCCGCGCCCGCTTCCGAGCGTGCCGTCTGCAGTGCGATTTCGAGGTCTGCCTCCGTATGCGCTACTTTCATGCCGCGTCCGCCGCCGCCGGCCGACGCCTTGATGATGACGGGATAGCCAATCTCGGCGGCGATGCGCCTGGCTTCTTTTTCCTCGGTCACCGCACCGTCGGAACCGGGCACAACCGGAATGCCGAGGCGTTTTGCCGTGCGCTTGGCCTCGATCTTGTCGCCCATGATGCGGATGTGGTCGCCGGACGGGCCGATGAAGGTGATGTTGTGCGCCGCCAAAATGTCGGCGAACTTGGCGTTCTCCGACAGGAAGCCATAGCCCGGATGCACGGCGTCGGCGCCGGTGATCTCACAGGCCGCGACGATCTGGTGGATGTTGAGATAGCTGTCGCGCGACGGCGGCGGACCGATGCACACGCTTTCGTCGGCGAGCCTGACATGCATGGCGTCAGCGTCGGCGGTCGAATGCACCACCACCGTCTGGATGCCAAGCTCCTTGCAGGCGCGCAGCACCCGGAGCGCGATTTCGCCGCGATTGGCGATGAGGATCTTCTGGAACATCAGGTCCGCTCTACTCGATCACGACGAGCGGCATGCCGTATTCCACCGGCGTCGCGTCCTCGAACAGGATCGCCGTCACCGTGCCCGCGCGCGGCGAGGGGATCTGGTTCATCGTCTTCATCGCCTCGATGATCAGCAGCGTCTGGCCTTCCTTGATCTTCTGGCCGACCTCGATGAACGGCTTTGCGTCCGGCGACGGCGCCAGATAGGCGGTGCCGACCATGGGCGAGGTCACCGCGTTTTTCGACACGTCGACCGCCGCCGGGGCGGCCGCGGGCTGGGTTGCCGTTGGTGCATAGGTGGGCTGCGGGGCCGCAATCGCGTGAACGGCGGGCGCCTGCCGCGACACCCGTACCTTCAGGTCGCCGAGTTCCACCTCGATCTCTGTCAGGTTGGTGTCGTTCAGTATGCCCGCCAGATCGCGGATCAGTTGCTGGTCAACACCGGTCTTCTTTATCGACATTTTCGAGCCTTCTGTTTGTTGGCCGGTCACAGGCGTGCGGCGAGCGCTTGCAGCGCCAGCGTGTAGCCGAGCGGCCCAAAGCCACAGATCATGCCGACAGCGACCGGCGCGACCATGGAGACGTGGCGGAACGGTTCCCGCGCGTGAATGTTGGAAAGGTGAACTTCGGCAACCGGCAATGGCGCGATCGAACGGATGGCGTCGTGGATTGCGATCGAGGTATGGCTATAGGCGCCTGGGTTGATGACGATGCCGGCGGCTTTGTCGCCGGCCTCCTGGATCCAGTCGACGAGATCGCCCTCATGGTTCGACTGACGGAAATCGATCTCGATCCCAAGCGACGCACCTGCCTGCTTGCAGTCGTCAGCGATGGCGGCAAGCGTCTTGCCGCCATAGATGCCCGGCTCGCGCTTGCCGAGTGCGTTGAGATTGGGACCGTTCAGGACAAAAACCGTTTTCAAAAAAACCGACCTTTTCCGGCGCCGGCATCAAGCCGGCGCGCTGGGCCTCTATACCGGGCATAGTCGCCCGCGGAAAGAGCGCAAGTGCGTTCTTTCACTGTCCACAACAGGCCGAAATGCGCCCGTGAAGAAAACCGCTTGCCGCTCAAAGCGCGGCTTTCGCCGCCTCGATCTTTTCGGCAAGCACTTCCTGCCCGAGCGCCCCGAACACGACCTCGTTGCCGACGACGTAGGACGGGGTTCCGGTGATCTGCAGTTTGTTGGCAAGATCGTAAGTTTTGGTGAAGGCCTCGGTGATCGATGGGTCCTTCATCTTCTCGTGCAATGTCGCCTCGTCGGCGCCGAGCGAAAGCGCGATCTTGATCGCGGTTGCCTCGGTGGCGCGCCCCTGGCCGCCGAGCAGCGCATTGTGGAACTCGCCGTATTTCTCCGGCATCATCAGGTGAAACGCCATCGAGACGACGCTCGCCTTCTGCGAATCCGGGCCGAGGATCGGGAATTCCTTGAGCACGAAACGCAGGTCCGGATCGGACTTGGTAAGCGCCCGCATGTCCTCGATGGCGCGTTTGCAGAAGC
Source organism: Mesorhizobium sp. B2-4-13 (assembly GCF_006658535.1). NCBI lineage: Bacteria > Pseudomonadati > Pseudomonadota > Alphaproteobacteria > Hyphomicrobiales > Phyllobacteriaceae > Mesorhizobium > Mesorhizobium sp. B2-4-13. The sequence goes on from NZ_VFVB01000006.1 coordinate 370,951, forward strand.
CGCAATTGTAGTCGTAGAACTCGACGATCGTGACCTTGCCGTTCGGGTTGCCGACGACGCCGTCGAAGGTGGAATTGAAGATCTGGTCCTTGGCGTTCTTGATGACGCCCAGTGCCGCGAGCCGCTGTTCCTCCTTCTGCTTGGCCTCGAGCGCGTCCTGCACTTCCAGCAGCACTTCCGGATTCTTCAGGAGATAGTCGCGGATGATTCCCTCGACCTCGGTGCGGTCGATTTTGGTATCGGCCGCCGTCTGGACAGGCTGAGCCGTCTGGACAGCCTGTGCCGTTCCGGCCTTCGCAACCTGCGGACTGCCGGCCACAAAACCGAAAGCCAGCATGGCAAGGGCGACCGCAACCCCCGTGGTGCCCAGCAGCAGTGCCTTTTTCATCGTTGTCGTTCCTTCTGCCTGTTTTCCGGTCTAGCTGTGTCGCAGCACGCGGCCGGAAGGTTCATGAGATTACTGGCTCTTGCCTGACGATTTGTAGTTTATGATGTCCTGGGCGCGTATCCAGCGCGGCTCGCCGCGCTTCATCTGCTGTTGCGCCCGCATGGCGAAGATCTTGGCATCCTTGTAGTTGCCGGAATAGAAATGGCCTTCGGCGGTGGCAAGCTCCGCGCCCGGTATGTCTCCCAGCTCCCCGTAAGCCTGCGCCAGATAACGATATCCGGTGGAGTTTTCCTTGTCGCGGCCCAGGCCATTGTTGATCTGCACGACAGCTTTCTTCAGCGAGTCTGGCGTGCCGACCGCCATCAGCGCCTGGCCAAGCGAGACAGGCAGCAGGCCGGACCGTGCCGGGTCGAGGCTGACCGCTTTGGAATAAGCGTCGGCAGCATCCGCGGGCTTGTTGGCTTTCATCAGAATATCGCCGAGCAGCTCCTGGAAGTAGGCATTCTTGGGCTGCGCCTTGATCAGGGCGTTGGTCTTGGTGAGCGCCGCGGCGATGTTGCCGTAGAGATAGGCCGACTGGGCATCGCCATACAGCGCCGCCATGCTGCCCCGCATCTTTTGCATCAGCCGCGTCGCGGCGGCCTGGCCTTCCATGTAGACGGCAATCTTCACCCGCATCATGTCGTGGCGCTGCTGCAGTGCCGGCGCGTCGATCTTGTCGACATTGGGGCTCTGTTTGACCAGCACCTCGAGGTTGGCGATGCGGTCCTGCGGCATCGGGTGGCTGATCCGGTAGGGATCGACCTGCGCGCCCGACAGCGACAGCGCGGTCTGGAAGCGGTGGAAGGTCTTCAGCATGCCCATGCCGGACTGGCCGGTGGCATTGAGATAGGTGATGGCCGAGCGGTCGGCCGTGATTTCCTCGGTGCGCTGGTAAGCGAGGATGCTGCGCTGCGCCATCTCGCCGCCGCCGGCCGCCACGCCCATGCCGGCGCCGGCAAGGCCGCGGCTGTTCGTGGTCGCACCGGCAACGATCGCGCCGGCACCGAGCAAGGTGGCGATGATGGCCATGGTCTTGGCGCGTTCGAGCTGGTCGCGCAGCTTCTGCTGGTGGCCGCCGGCGATATGCCCGGCTTCGTGTGCGATGACGCCGATGATTTCGTTCGGCGTCTCAGCCGTCATCAACGCGCCGGTGTTGATGAACAACCGGCGCCCGGTGACGAAGGCGTTGAAGCTGGAATCGTTGACCAGCACGATGTCGATGCCGTCATTCGCCAGCCCGGCGGCCCTGAAGATCGGCCGTGCATAATCGCGCACCAGGGCTTCGATCTCGGCGTCGCGGACCACTGGCACGCCTTGGGCGAAGGCGGTCTGCGAACCCGCAACCGCAACCGCGGCGGCAAGCGAAACCGTTGCGAATACACGCGCTGCCCGGGCAATCGTCGATCTGGGTCGGCTCAACATAATGTGTCCACTGGTAGACGAGCGGGCGAAAGATGAAAAGTCGGCGCCTGAAAAACTTCCTCAACTTGTGATCCTCACATCAATCGGGCATTTGTGCGGCGCATGCGTCAGGACCTGGCGCGCTCAATCCTGGGGACAGGGGTAAAAATGGTCGTTTCGCTCTCCCATCGCGGCAATGTCGAGCCGTTCCACGCCATGGATGTGCTGGCCGAAGCGAACCGGCTGAGGGCTCAGGGCGTGCCGGTGATCTCCATGGCGGTCGGCCAGCCATCCGATCCAGCGCCGGCTCGGGTTCGCGCCGCCGCCGCCAAGGCGCTGGAGGTTGGACGCATAGGCTATACCGACACCTTGGGTCTGGCCCCGCTGCGCAAGGCGATCGCCGGGCATTACGCGGATCATTATGGCCTCGATGTCGACCCCGGCCGGATCGCGGTGACCACCGGATCGTCGGCGGCCTTCAATCTCGCCTTCCTGGCGATGTTCGACCCGGGCGACCGGGTCGCCATCGCCGCGCCCGGCTACCCCGCCTATCGCAACATCATGGCAGCCCTTGGCATCGACGTGGTCGAAATCGAGCTCGGCGACGCGGCTTATCTGCATGCTAGCCATCTGGAAGCCGCGCATCGCGAGGCGCCGCTGAAGGGCGTGCTGTTTGCAAGTCCGGCCAATCCGACGGGCGCCGTCATCCCAGTCGACGAACTGGCGACGCTGGTCGCCACGGCGGAATCGCTCGGCATCGCCGTCATTTCCGATGAGATCTACCATCGGCTGGCCTATGGCGCCCCCGACACCACGGCACTCGCCTTCAGCGGCAGCGTGACGGTTATCAACTCCTTCTCGAAATACTACTGCATGACCGGCTGGCGCATCGGCTGGATGGTTTTGCCGGAAGAACTCGTGCGGCCGGTCGAGCGCATCGCCCAGAGCCTCTACATCTCGCCGCCGGAGCTGTCGCAGATTGCGGCGATCGAGGCTTTTGCCGCAACCGAGGAACTGGAGGCGGTGAAGGGACGCTATGCCTGGAATCGCGAGCTCTTGATGAAGCGTTTGCCGGAGCTGGGTTTTCCCCTGGCGGCGCCCATGGATGGCGCCTTCTATGCCTTTTGCGATGTCACCCGGCACAGCAATGACAGCATGGTCTTCGCCCGCAGGATGCTGGCCGAGGCGCATGTTGCAGCGACACCCGGCCGCGATTTCGACACCAGGGCGGGGCATCTCACGATGCGGTTTTCCTATGCTGGCAGCCACGACGACATGGTCGAGGCGATGGCGCACATCGAACGCTGGTTGAGGTAGCGTCATGCCGGAAGTCGAACAGGCCCCCAAACTTGATCAAGCATTGGCGGAAGTCGCGGCGGAAATGGCGGAACGCACCGATCGCGGCGATGTGGCGACCTATATTCCCCAACTGGGCAAGGTCGACCCGAAGAAATTCGGCATCGCGGCCGTTACCAATGATGGCCGCACGCTCGTGGCCGGCGATGCCGACCAGGCGTTTTCGATCCAGAGCATCTCGAAGGTGTTCACGCTGACGCTGGCGCTCGGCAATGTCGGCGATGCGCTGTGGAAGCGGGTGGGGCGCGAGCCCTCCGGCAACCCGTTCAACTCGATTGTCCAGCTCGAGCATGAGAACGGCATTCCGCGCAATCCGTTCATCAATGCCGGTGCCATCGTCATTTCCGACATCCTGCTTGCCGGTCACCAGCCGCGCGAGGCGATCGGCGAGATACTGCGCTTCATCCAGTTCCTCGCCGACGACGAGACGATCATCATCGACCGCGAGGTCGCGGCTTCCGAACGTGCCACTGGCTACCGCAACTTCGCGCTCGCCAATTACATGAAATCCTTCGGCAATCTCCATCATGCACCGGAACTGGCGCTGGGCGTCTACTTCCACCATTGCGCCATTGCCATGAGCTGCCGGCAATTGGCAATGGCCGGCCGCTTCCTCGCCAATGGCGGCAAGAACCCGGCGACCGGGCATTCCGTGGTGTCGGCGGAGCGGGCGCGGCGCATCGGCGCCATGATGCTGACCTGCGGCCACTATGACGGCTCTGGCGATTTTGCTTTCCGCGTCGGCATCCCCGGCAAGAGCGGCGTCGGCGGCGGCATATTGGGCATCGTGCCGGGTGTCGCCTCGCTCGCCGTCTGGTCGCCCGGCCTCAACGCCAACGGCAATTCCAAGCTGGGGTCGATCGCGCTGGAAAAGCTCGCCAGGATGATGAACTGGTCGATCTTCGCGCCGTAGAAACGTGACCTGCCGATAAGAAAAATCCCGCGCCGTTCATTTCGATCGGCGCGGGATTTTTTGTCAAAGATTCAATTCAACGATTTGAAAAGCTCAGAAAAAGCCTTTCCGCTGCCACCAGCCGGCACGCTTCGGCTTTTCTTCGGTCTTGACTTCAGGCTCATCGGCGACGGTCGAGGAAACCACCGGTACGACAGGCGTATCAGCGGCTGCCGCCTTGCGGCGCGATGGCCGGGCCTTCGGCGTCTCCTCGGCGGCCGCTGCCTCGTCCGATGCCGTGGCTGGCGTTTCGGCGGATGCCTGCACGGCCAGTTCCGCGGTCGGCTCCTCGGCGACGGCTTCGGCGGCCGCCTTCTTCGGCTTGGCTGCGCGACGCGGTTTCTTGGGTTTCTCGGTGCTTGGCACCTCGTCGCTCACGGTAGCCGCGGGTTGTTCGACGGCGGTGGCAGCCACTGGCTCGATCGACACAGGCTCGCTTACCGAAGCGTCAGCTTCGGCGGGCTCGGTCGTTTCGCCGGCTTCCGCCTCGGTCTCGCCTTCACCGTCTTCGCGACGGTTGCGCTTGCCGCCGCGCTTGCCGCGTCGACGCTTCTTGCCCTGGCCATCGTCGGGCGCTTCCGCCGTTTCGACGGTCCCGGTTGCGGCGACCGCAGCCTCGTCGTCTACCTCGGCATCGCCATGGTCCGCCGCGCCTTCCGACGCGGAGAAACCGTCATCGGACGTGGCGAGGGAAGCGCCGTCGGTCGGGGCGCCATGCTCGCGGTCGCGGTCCTTGCCGCCACGCCGCCTGCGGCGCTTGCGGCGTTTGCGATCGCGGCCTTCGCCGTCCTCGCCGGATTTGGGCTGCTGATGCTGTGGCTGCTGGGCGTGGCGCGGCTGTTCGGCCTGGGCCGGCGCCTCGTCCTCCTCCTCGGCGACGACGATCTCGTCCTCGGGCTCTTCCGGCTCGACATAGGCCGGCAGGCTGCGCACCTCGACGAAACCTTCCGGCTTTTCGGCCAGCGCGCCGCGGAAGATCGCGTAGTGCTGGGCACCGACCGCATCGTCTGCCTCGATGGTGATCGTCAGGCCGAAGCGGCTTTCCAGTTCCACCAGCGTGCCGCGCTTGTGGTTGAGCACGTAGAGCGCGGTCGCGGCCGGCGTGCGCACCGTGATGTGGCTTCGCGAGTCCTTGAGCAGGAACTCCTCGATTGCCCGTACCACCATCAGCGCCACCGACGAATCGGACCTGACATGGCCGGTGCCGCCGCAATGCGGGCACGGCTTCATGGTCGATTCCAGCACGCTGGCGCGGATGCGCTGACGCGACATCTCCATCAGGCCGAAATGCGAGATGCGGCCGACCTGGATGCGAGCACGATCGTTCTTGAGGTGATCCTTCAGCCGCTTCTCGACGGAGCGGTTGTTGCGGTTCTCCTCCATGTCGATGAAGTCGATGACGATCAGGCCGGCAAGGTCGCGCAGCCTGAGCTGGCGGGCGACTTCCTCGGCTGCTTCCAGATTGGTGTGGAGCGCGGTGTCCTCGATCGAGTGCTCCTTGGTGGAACGGCCCGAATTGACGTCGATGGCGACCAGCGCTTCGGTCTGGTTGATGATGATGTAGCCGCCGCTCTTCAGCGTCACTTGCGGTTGCAGCATGCGGTCGAGCTGCGCCTCGATGCCGTTGCGCACGAAGATCGGCGTCGTGTCGCGGAACGGCTGAACCACCTTGGCGTGGCTCGGCATCAGCATGCGCATGAAATCCTTGGCCTCGCGATAGCCCTCTTCGCCGGAGACGAGAATCTCGTCGATGTCCTTGTTGTAGAGGTCGCGCACCGAGCGCTTGATCAGGCTGCCTTCCTCATAGACGAGGGCAGGGGCCGTGGACTGGAGCGTGAGGTTGCGCACGTTCTCCCACAGCCGCATCAGATATTCGTAGTCGCGCTTGATCTCGGCTTTGGTGCGGCTCTCGCCTGCGGTGCGCAGGATGACGCCCATGCCTTGCGGCACTTCGAGATCGGCGACGACCTCCTTGAGGCGCTTGCGGTCGACCGCGCTGGTGATCTTGCGCGAAATGCCGCCGCCGCGCGCAGTGTTCGGCATCAGAACGGAATAGCGGCCGGCGAGCGACAGATAGGTGGTGAGCGCCGCGCCCTTGTTGCCGCGCTCTTCCTTGACGACCTGCACCAGCAGGATCTGCCGGCGCTTGATCACTTCCTGGATCTTGTACTGGCGGCGCACCGGCTTGCGGCGATTGCGCACTTCCTCGAGCGCGTCCTCGGCGCCGACCGATTCGATCTCATGATCGTCTGGATGGGAAGAGGATACTTCCTCCAGCATGCCGCGATCATTGTCGGTGGAGGTGGCTTCGCTGCCCTGTTCCGCCTGCGGGATGGGCTCGGAAATCACGTCGCCTTCGACGGACGCGGCGATCGACTTGGGGGGGCCGTCGTTGGTCTCGCCTTTATCCTGTTCGGAAGAAGTCTCGTCCTGTTCGGATGCGTCGGCGTATTCCGAGGCGTCGGATGCGTGTTCCGTGGTCCCGGAAACGTCAGCCATGTTCTCGGCGACAACATCCGGCCCATTGTCATCTGGCCCATTGTCGTTGTTTTCGTCTGCCTCGCCGGCGGCTTCGCTTGCCTCGCCGGATTCGGCCGTGCCGGCATCGCGCCTGTTTTCACCACGGTCGCGGGGCTTGCCGCCGCGCCGGCGACCGCGCCGTCCACGATCCCGGCTCTGGCGATCATCGCCTTCGCCGTCCTCGTTCTCTTCGTCCTCGGCTTCCTGCGCTTCCGCGCGCAGCAGTGCCTGACGGTCGGCGACCGGAATCTGGTAGTAATCGGGGTGTATTTCACTGAAGGCGAGAAAGCCGTGACGGTTGCCGCCATATTCGACAAAGGCTGCCTGAAGGGAAGGTTCGACGCGCGTTACACGGGCGAGATAGATATTTCCTTTGAGCTGCTTCTTGTCCTGGGATTCAAAGTCGAATTCTTCGATACGGTTACCGCGTACGACGACTACGCGTGTTTCCTCCGGGTGGGAGGCGTCTATCAGCATTTTGTTGGGCATTATTTCGTTTCCTCCCGGCAGCCGTCAGCCGCAGCTTGCAAGGCAAAGCCCGCTGCTGCGTTTCTGGTGTGTGGGTGCCGGATGTCTGAATGTCCGCCGGACGCTGCCTGCGTGTCATGGCGGTGCCGCCCGCAGCCATATTGGCGCGGTTTGATGCGGACCTTTCCATGATTGCGCTTGAAGCCATCGTCACCAGCAGAACCTTTTGAACCAAAGCCCGGAAACCGGACCAGCTTGTTTGCTCATACAGAGCCGGCGCGGGAACAAACCCGGGCCGTTTTCCTCACGCAGGCGATTCCCCCGCCACGGGAGCACACCTGCGAAATTCGTCGCAATCACCTGAAGCCTTTTCGCGTGAAGCGAAAGGAGCCGCCTTTCATCTGACCCTGTAGCAGGAAGCTGCGGAGGAGGGCGGTTCCAGGATTGCAGTGATCCACCATCGCTTTTATGATTTGGCGGGTTGGAAGGCAACCCCGATTTCCGATGCCGGCAAAAAGCAGTTCCGTAGCGTAAGCCTGGCCCCGTCCTTGCGTGAAAAGGCTTGGTTAACCTTCTCTGGATACCAATCGTTAATCGAGCTCGCGGCCTAACCGGCATGTTGACGAAACGAACCGGCGCCTGGCGCCAAACCGGGAGCGACTGGAAGAAAGATGGGACTGGCGGACTTCACAGACAAGGGATGTCGTGTTGGCGGCCAGGTTCTCCGTGCCTTCTGTCTCCTGCTGCTGGTGGCGATTTCCCAAGTCTTTTCCCCTGAAGCCTTTTCCATGGTTGCCAATGCGGCCGACGCTCCGCTCATGGCCAAGGGCTACAAAATGGCCGGCGATGCCACCAAGATGCGCATCGTCATGGATTTCGATCGCGAGCCTGACATCAAATGGTTCCTGCTGCGCGGACCCAATCGCCTTGTCATCGATCTTGCGAACACCCGATTTGCCATCGATGCCAAGGATCTGAAGCCGCGTGGCCTGGTCAAGGGCGTGCGGCTCGGCGAGCTCGGCGAGGGCGTCTCGCGACTGATCCTCACCGGCAAGGGGCCGTTCGCCGTCGACAAGCTCGATGTGCTCAAGAACGAGGACGGAACCGGCTACCGCCTTGCCGTCGACATGTCGGCGGCCTCCGAACGTGAGTTCGACGCCGCTCTTGCCAATCAGGCGCTGACCACCGGTTCCACGGTTTCGACCGACAAGGGCGGCCGGGTCGGAACCGGGCCTGTCTCCAATCCAGGCCACCGATTCACCATCGTCATCGACCCCGGCCACGGCGGCATAGACGGCGGTGCCGAAGGTTTGAACGGCACCATCGAGAAGAACGTCACGCTGGCCTTTGCCACGGAGCTGCGCGACAAACTCGCGGCCGCCGGCCGATACGATGTCTTCATGACCCGGGATACCGACGAATATCTGCGCCTCGACGACCGAGTCCGCATTGCCCGCCAGCATGAGGCCGATCTTCTGATTTCGATTCATGCCGACACGATCAGCGTCAAGGGCATCCGCGGCGCCACCGTCTATACCGTCTCCGACAAGGCCTCCGATCCGGAAGCGCAGGCGCTGGCCGACCGTGAAAACCTGTCCGACCAGTTCGCCGGCATGGTCATCAAGAACGACAGCAAGGAAGTGACCGACATCCTGATCGACCTGATCCGGCGCGAGACGCACACCTTCTCGATGAGTTTTGCCCACACATTGATCGGTCAGCTGTCGACCAGCGTCGGTCTTATCAACAATCCGCAGCGTTCGGCCGGGTTCAAGGTGCTGAAGGCCCCCGACGTGCCGTCCGTGCTGGTCGAGCTCGGCTATCTCTCCAATGCCAAGGACGAGGCGCAACTGCTTGACGCCGAGTGGCGCGGCAAGGCAGCGCAAAGCATCACCAATGCCGTGGCATTGTTCGCTTCCGCGCGTGCCGGGGCTGGAACCGGAGGTTGACAATGCCCGGCGGCGCCTGCAACCAGAGGCGGCGTTGCGCGATGACAACACCCTGCGCTTTTATTTCGAGCTTGCGGCTGCGAAATCAGGGCTTGCCGTATTTTGTCCACATGGTGGCGACATGGGTTTTCGATTACGGGTTGGGACCGGCTCGAAAGCTTGCGTGAAAGGCGGCTTCGTTTAGGAAATTCCCGAACCAAGGACTGGAGCGGGTATGATTCGTCTCATTGGCTATTTCTTCGGCATAGGCACGACGCTGGCCCTCCTGACCGCGGCGGGCGTTGCCCTCTACATCGGCCATGTAGCGAAGGATCTGCCTGACTACGAAGTGCTGGCAAAGTACGAGCCTCCGGTGACCACCCGCATCCATGCCTCGGATGGCGCGCTGATGGCCGAGTACGCGCGGGAACGGCGCCTGTATTTGCCGATCCAGGCTATCCCGGATCGCGTCAAGGCTGCCTTCCTGTCGGCTGAGGACAAGAACTTCTACAGCCACCCCGGTGTCGATATAACGGGCTTGGGCAGAGCGGTTATCACTTACGTTTCGGGTGGCCCCATGCAGGGCGGCTCGACGATCACCCAGCAGGTTGCCAAGAACTTCCTGCTCACCAACGAGCGTTCCCTGGAACGCAAAGTCAAGGAGGCCATCCTCTCGTTCCGCATCGAACAGGCCTATTCCAAGGATCGTATCCTCGAGCTCTATCTCAACGAGATTTTCTTTGGCTTCAACGCCTATGGCGTTGCCGGTGCGGCACTGACCTACTTCGATAAATCGGTGAACGAGCTGACCGTGGCCGAGGCCGCCTATCTGGCATCGCTCCCGAAAGGTCCGGCCAACTACAATCCCTTCAAGCACGCCGACCGGGCAATTGAACGGCGAAACTGGGTCATCGGCCAGATGGTCGAGAACGGTTACGTGACGCCTGAAGAGGGCGCAAAGGCGAAGGCCGAGCCGCTTGGCGTTGCTCCGCGCCGCAGCGGCTCCTACCTTTTCGCCGGCGAGTATTTCACGGAAGAGGTTCGTCGGCAGATCATCGCCCGCTATGGCGAGAACGCGCTCTATGAGGGCGGGCTGTCGATTCGCACCACCCTTGACCCGAAGGTCCAGCTCATCGCCCGCAAGGCGATGCAGAATGGATTGATGAAATACGATACTTTGCGTGGCTATCGCGGGCCGTTGAAGACGATCGATGTCTCCGGCGATTGGGGTGTGCCGCTGGGCGCAGTCAAGGGGCTGGAAGACGTTCCCGAGTGGTCGCTGGCCGTCGTGCTCGACAGTTCGGCGTCCGGGCTGTCGATCGGCCTGCAGCCCGCACGCCAGGCGTCGGGCGATATCGTGAAGGAACGCGTCGAAGGCACCGTCAGCAAGGAAGACATGGGCTTTGCCATGCGCCATGTGGTCGAGGGCAAGACAGTCAAGGCCAAGTCGCCGGCCGACGTGCTGAAGCCGGGCGATGTCATCTTCGTCCAGAAGAACGACGGCTCCGACAATACCTACAGCTTGCGCCAGGTTCCCGAGGTGGAAGGCGGACTGATCGCCATGGATCCGCACACCGGCCGCGTGCTGGCCATGGTCGGCGGCTTCTCCTATTCGCAGTCCGAATTCAACCGCGCCACCCAGGCGATGCGCCAGCCGGGTTCGTCATTCAAGCCCATCGTCTATTCGGCCGCACTCGACAATGGCTATACTCCGGCCTCGGTGATCATGGACGGACCGATCACCATCCAGAGCGGCAACACCACCTGGACGCCGAAGAACTATGACGGCACCGTCGCCGGGCCGGCAACGCTCCGCTCCGGCATCGAGAAGTCGCGCAACCTGATGACGGTGCGGCTTGCCAACGACATGGGCATGAAGCTGGTCGTCGAATATGCCGAGCGCTTCGGCGTCTATGATCATCTGGCGCCATATTTGCCGATGGCGCTGGGTTCGGGCGAGACGACCGTCATGCGCATGGTTTCGGCCTATTCGATCATGGCCAATGGCGGCAAGTCGATCAAGCCGTCGCTGATCGATCGTATCCAGGACCGCTACGGCAAGACCGTGTTCAAGCAGGACGAGCGTGGCTGCGAAGGCTGCAACGCTCCTGAATGGAAAAACCAGCCCGAGCCGGAACTGGTCGACAATTCCGAGCAGGTGCTCGATCCGATGACCGCCTACCAGATCACCTCGATGATGGAAGGCGTCGTCCAGCGCGGCACCGGGGCCACAATCGGGGAACTTGGCCGCCACATCGCCGGCAAGACCGGCACCACCAACGATGAGAAGGACGCATGGTTCATCGGCTATACGCCGAACCTCGTGGTTGGTCTCTACATGGGCTACGACACGCCGCGCGGCCTCGGCCACGGCGCCACCGGCGGCGGTCTTGCCGCCCCGATCTTCAAGGACTTCATGCGTGTGGCGCTGGACGGCACGCCCAATGTCGACTTCAAGGTGCCTGACGGCATGAACCTGATCGCCATCAACCGCAAGACCGGCATGCGCTCCTCCTCGGGCGATGCGGGCACCATCATCGAGGCTTTCAAGCCGGGGACCGGCCCCGCCGACAGCTACTGGGTGATCGGCATGGGTGCCGATGGCTCCAACGCCTCGGGCGGCGCGCTGTCGCCGCAGGCCAACCAGGCCATCCAGGACGGCGGCGGCGGCCTTTACTGACGAATTCACGCGTCCAGTTGGGCCTGCCTCCGGCTGGCCCATTTCGCTTTACACATGGCGGCACCGTCCCTATGTATCGCGCCGACCGAAGCGTCATTTCAGCAACAGGACAAAACATCAGGCCATGCGCGCGGAAACGCAGAATATCGTCGACGAGATCAGGCAGGCGATAACCCTGCTGAGGAGGCATCTTTGACTGGGATCAGGCCATAAAGCGGCTTGAATACCTGAACGTGCGGGCCGAGGACGCCAGTCTCTGGAACGAACCGCTGGAAGCGCAGAAGCTGATGCGCGAGCGCCAGGGCCTCGAAGAAGGCATCGCGGCGGTCAAGGGCCTGACCCAGGCGCTGGAAGACAATATCGGTCTCATCGAGCTCGGCGAGGAAGAGGGCGACGAAGGCGTCGTCGCCGAAGCCGAAGCCGCGATCCGTTCGATGCAGGGCGAGGCCAAGGCCCGACAGGTGGAAACGCTGCTCTCGGGCGAAGCGGACGCCAACGACACTTATCTCGAAATCCATGCCGGCGCTGGCGGCACCGAGAGCCAGGATTGGGCCTCGATGCTGTTGCGCATGTACACGCGCTGGGCCGAGCGCCGCCGCTTCAAGGTCGAGGTGCTGGAAGTGCATGACGGCGAAGAGGCGGGCATCAAGTCCGCGACCTTGCTGATCAAGGGCCACAATGCCTATGGCTGGATGAAGACCGAATCCGGCGTCCACCGCCTGGTGCGCATCTCACCCTATGACAGCAATGCGCGCCGTCATACGTCCTTCTCCAGCGTCTGGGTCTATCCTGTCGTCGACGACAGGATAGAGATCGACGTCTCTGAATCCGACGTGCGCATCGACACCTATCGTTCATCGGGTTCGGGCGGCCAGCACGTCAACACCACCGATTCGGCTGTGCGCATCACCCATATCGCCACCGGCATCGCGGTCGCCTGTCAGGCAGAACGCTCGCAGCACAAGAACAAGGCCAAGGCCTGGGAAATGCTGCGCTCGCGCCTCTACGAGGAAGAGCTGAAGAAGCGCGAAGCGGTGGCCAATGCCACTGAGGCATCGAAGAGCGACATCGGCTGGGGTCACCAGATACGCTCCTACGTGCTGCAGCCCTATCAGCTGGTCAAGGATCTGCGCACCGGTGTCGAAAGCACCAGCCCCTCGAGCGTGCTCGACGGCGACCTCGACGACTTCATGGAAGCTTCGCTATCGCAACGCATCGAGGGCGGCGCGGGCGAAGCGGTGGCGGATCTGGATTAGGCTGCTTGCGCGGGCAATGATCGCGAGCCGGTCGCAAAAGCGGACGTATTGTCGTGCGGCGCCCGGTGTTGGTCTCAAGTGTTCGCCGGTGCGGCGCGACAAGTCGTGGTGATTGGGTCCCGACTCGGCATATCACTCTGGTGCGGGAAGGGGCTTTTCTTCCTCCCAAAGCGAGCGCGGCGCATGTTCGCCGTTCGGCCGGCTGCTTATACCTTCTTCGGCTGCAGGGTGGCTGATTTTCCTTTGCGGACGATCGTCGGCACTGTCACCGGCAATCAAGAGCATGTGATTGGATTTGAGCGGCTGGAACCACTCCGGGCCAATCCCGTTGTTTGCATGCCCCGCCTGCCGGGAACTTACCTGGCTTGAATCTCGTCAGCGGTAGCAGTGTGTTATGGCGTGCGCCCATATCTGGGTGCAGCGGCTTCTTGCGCCGACCAAGGAATCAGCCCAGCATCCGAATGCTGGGAGACAAAAAGCATTTATGGCCGGACGCGGCATATCTGCGACTGATGATCCGGCCACTGGGAAGACACGTTCCGGGAACGGGCAGGCGAAATGCTTGACGCTCGAAAGGAACGTCCCATGTCTGCTGCCACGCCCAGATCGGCCCGAGCCGTTCAACCGGTCGGCCGACTTATGTTTTCTCTGTTTGCCGTCGCGATGTTCGCGCCTGCGGCCTTTGCTCATGACGCCAAGCCCACCGCGGCAAAGCCGCAGGGTTGGAGCTATCCGTTCGCCTGCTGCGCCAACTATGACTGTCGTGCCACGCACACCGGCGAAGTGCTGGAAAAGCCCGAAGGCTACGTGATTGCCGGTACCGGCGAAGTCGTTCCGATGACGGACAAGCGCGTCAAGGACAGCCCTGACGGCGAATTTCACTGGTGCGCGCATCAGGCCGGTCTCGATGCCGGCAAGACTATATGCCTGTTCGTGCCGCCGCGCTCATTTTGAGACGCGCCGACAGTTGAAGTGCATTGGCGCAAAGGCTGCTGACGGCCAGTTGTCAGGATCGCTTCTTTATGGTGCCTTGCCGCTTGGGCGGCGGACAATGGAGAGGTGATATTCATGGCCATCAAGGGAAGCTGCCACTGCAAGGCGACGATGTTCGAGGTGTCGGAAGCGCCGCAGACGGTGACGCAATGCACCTGTTCGTTCTGCTCGAAACGCGGCTCGCTTTGGGCCTACTATACCCCATCGCAGTTCAAGCTCGTCACGCCGCTGAAGAATGTTTCCTTTTATCAGTGGGGCTCAAAAACCGTAAAGCATGGTTTTTGCGCAACCTGCGGCTGCGGCACCTTCACCGAAACGCCGGACTGGTCGACCGGCGAGCCGGATTTCGACAATCCGAAGATCAGCGTCAACGCGCGGCTGTTCGATGATTTCGATCTCGATAAAGTCGAAGTGGTGGTCATTGACGGCAAGAATCTCTGGTAGCCACACCGGGCGGCCAACCTGGATAATCGGCAGGCGCTTTTCCCGTTCCGTTTTTCGCCGCATTTCATGCTACAAGTCGCGGCAAGGGCTGATTTGGCGCCATCGTAAGGCGTGACTTGGAGAGGGACCATCCTATGAAGAAGACCGTGCTCGTCGTTATGGCGACGGCTCTGCTCGTGACCGCGTGCACCACCACCGATCCGTATACGGGCGACCAGAAGATTTCGAACACGGCGGCAGGCGCGGGCCTTGGCGCTCTGGCCGGTGCCAGCCTTGGTCTGCTTGCCGGCGGCAATGACCGCCGCAATGCCTTGATCGGCGCCGGCATCGGCGCGCTAGCCGGCGGCGCCATCGGCGCCACGATGGACCAGAACGAGGCGGAACTGCGCCGGCAGCTCGAGGGCACCGGCGTCAGCGTCACCCGCAGCGGCGACCAGATCATCCTCAACATGCCGTCCGACATCACCTTCAACACCGACCAGGACGCGGTGAAGCCCGGCTTCTATCAGGTGCTGAATTCGGTGGCGCTGGTGCTCAAGAAATTCAAGCAGACCACGGTCGACGTTTTCGGCCACACCGATTCGACCGGTGGCGACCAGCACAATTTCGACCTGTCGCAGCGCCGTGCACTGGCGGTCGCCAATTATCTCTCCGGCCAGGGCGTCGATCAGCGCCGCTTCGCAGTCACCGGATTTGGCAAGACGAGGCCCGTCGCCTCCAACGCCACGGCCGAGGGCCGGGCCCAGAACCGACGCGTCGAGATCCAGCTTTCGCCGCTCACCTGAGCAGGGCCGTGTTTGTCACGCTAAACGGCCTCCATTGGGGGCCGTTTTCCAGGCGTATACTGGCGCTGCTAGTTTCGTGACAGCAGTCAAATAAAATTAGCAATATCTAATAATTTCTTTTCCGCAGCCGTGGAAAGGATTAGCATCGCCGCTGTTCCAAAGGGGATGGGGCGGTTTAATCGGCCGCGCAATCAACGTCTTTGCCGCCGCCTCGGTCTTGCACGGCCAGATCATGAAATCTGGGAGGAATGCATGACAAGAACAGCCAGCCTTGGGCGCTGCGGCGTCCTCGCTTTGACAGGTGTTGTAGGTGCATGGTTGGGCCTCGCCACGGCTCATGCCGAGGACGCCAACAAGGCCGACATGGACGCGTTGAAAAAATCGCTCGCCAAATATCAGGACTACACCGCCGCCGTCCGCGATCTCTATCTCTCGACGGTCGGCTGCGTCTACTACAGCGGAGAAAAGATACCCGGCTCCATGGACTATCCGAAAGGCGCCATGGGCATCCACTTCGTCAACGTTCCAAGCGTCGGCCAGAAACTCGACCCGATGAAGCCCAACGTCCTGATCTACGAGCCGACCAAGAAAGGCCTGAAGTTGGTCGGCGTGGAATGGCTGGTGCCGCTAACCCCGGACATCAAGGCGCCGCCGAAGCTGTTCGGTCAAACCTTCATGGGCCCGATGGAGGGACATTATCCGCTCATCCCGAAGGAGTTCGTCCACTACGATCTTCACGCCTGGCTCGATGACAATCCGAACGGCATGTTCAGTCCGACGAACCCGAAGGTGAAATGCAACAAGGCCGAGTTTCCGATGCTGGAAAAACCGACCAAGATGATGTCCGGGCCGATGTGAACTGGAGCGGACCAGCGTTCGCCTGAATCGCCCCACCTGCTTGTTTCCACGCAATTCGCGACGGAAGAGCGCTACGCGGCTTTTCCTCGAATTGCTGTCGGCTGCAGGGCAAAAAAGAAGGCAAGCCGGCCCTAGGCGGCTTGCTGGCTGGAATCAGACCTTGGCGACGATGCGCATGAAGGCCGGCATGTCGTCGCCGAAGCCGACCGTGGCGTCGTTGTCTTCCTGATGGTGGCGGGCAGGGCGGTTGTTGCTGCGCTGCGGCCTGGTGTCACCGCGCTCAGGGGCGCGGGGCTCATTGCGGTCGGACGATTTGCGCTCGGTGTTTTCCGAGCGGATTGCATCCTTGCGCGCGCGCCGTTCGACAATATCGGCCGTCTCGGCCACATCGGGCTGCTCCTGCGGCTGAGCAACCACGGCCGAGGCATCTTCCTCGCTGTGTCTGCCGCGACGCTCGCCGCTCTTCTTGCGCCCGCCCCTGTCGTTGCGGTCCTCGTCCTTGCGGCCGGCGCGGCGTGGCGCGCCTTTGCCGCGGCGCGGAGCATCGTCCTCGCCTTCGCTGGCAACCACCGTCGACAGGTCGCCGTCATGCCACTCGATCTTGGTCCCGATCAGCCGTTCGATGGCGTCGATATACTTGGTGTCGGACTTGGTCGCGATGGTGAAGGACTTGCCGGAGCGTCCGGCGCGGCCGGTGCGACCGATGCGGTGGACATAGTCCTCGGCATGGATCGGCACGTCGTAGTTGAAGACATGGCTGACATCGGGAATGTCGAGGCCGCGCGCGGCGACATCCGAGGCGACGAGATAGCGCAGCTTGCCGTCACGGAAATTGGCCAGCATCTGCATGCGCGCGCGCTGGTCCATGTCGCCATGCAGCGCACCGGCATCGAAATCATATTTCAGCAGCGAGCGGAACAGCTCCGAAACCTCGATCTTGCGGTTGCAGAAGATGATCGCGTTCTTCAGCTCCGCATCCTCGGCCTTGATCAGGTTGCGCAGCGTTTCACGCTTGTCCCAAGGCTTCGAGCCCGATTTGACCAACCGCTGGATGATGTTGGTGGCCGCCGAAGCGGCCTTGGAGACCTCGACGCGCACCGGCGCATGCAGGAATTTTTCCGTCAGCTTGGTGATCTCTGGCGGCATGGTCGCCGAAAAGAACAGCGTCTGCCGGGTGAACGGGATCATCTCGCAGATACGCTCGATATCGGGAATGAAACCCATGTCGAGCATACGGTCCGCCTCGTCGATGACGAGGATCTCGACGCCGTTGAGCAGCAGCTTGCCGCGCTCGCGATGGTCGAGAAGACGGCCAGGCGTAGCGATCAGCACATCGGCGCCGCGCTCCAGCTTTTTGTCCTGTTCGTCGAACGACACCCCGCCGATCAGCAGCGCGATGTTGAGCTTGTGGTTCTTGCCGTATTTGACGAAGTTTTCTTCGACCTGCGCGGCAAGCTCACGCGTCGGCTCCAGGATCAGCGTGCGCGGCATGCGGGCGCGGGCACGGCCCTTTTCCAGCCGGGTCAGCATCGGCAGCACGAAGGATGCGGTCTTGCCAGTGCCGGTCTGGGCAATGCCCAGCACGTCCTTGCCGAGCAAGGCGTGCGGGATCGCACCAGCCTGGATCGGCGTCGGCTGGAGATAGCCGGCATCGGTGACTGCGGAAAGCACCTTCGGCGACAGGCCGAGGTCTGAAAAGGTCAACGCTTCTTGAGCGATCGTCGTGTCTGAGGACAAGTGTTGCTGTCTTTGGCTGGTTCGGGGAAGCGCAACGTCATTCGTCGCGGCAAGCGCCACGCGCCTGCAAGATTGGTATTGCGATTAGGCGCAAGCCCGCGATTTGTCAACAGAAACGGGTAGGATTGGCGCGATTGTGAAGTTGTAACCTTAATCGCGATGCTTAATCCGGCCTCCTGTCACTGTGCCGGCTCAGTAACGGAACTGTTCGGCCAGGATGCGTTCGTTCCAGGAGTGGTTGGGATCGAACAGCAAAGTCGCGGTGGCCGTTGGCGATTCCCGCACCGTGACCGAGGTCACCGCCTTGACCTCCGTGTGGTCGGCGGCCGCGTTCACCGGCCGCTTTTCCGACTCCAGAATGTCGAAGCGCACGGTCGCCTTGTTGGAAAGCAATGCGCCGCGCCAGCGTCGCGGACGAAACGGGCTGACCGGCGTGAGCGCCAAAAGCGGCGCGTCGAGAGGCAGGATCGGGCCGTGCGCGGAAAGATTATACGCGGTCGATCCGGCCGGCGTCGCGATCATGACGCCGTCGCAGTTCAGTTCCTCGAGCCGTATTTGGTCATCGATGCTGATGCGGATCTTGGCCGTCTGGTAGGATTGGCGCCACAGCGCCACTTCGTTGATCGCCAGTGCCGTGACGTGTTCGCCATCCGAGGTGGTTGCCAGCATCTCCAGCGGGCGGATCGTTTCGGCGACCGCCGCCGCGATGCGCTCGGTGAGCCCCCCGGACCGGTATTCGTTCATCAGGAAGCCGATGGTGCCACGGTTCATGCCGTAGACCTTTTTTCCCGTACCCATCGTGTCGCGCAATGTTTGCAGCAGAAAGCCGTCGCCGCCCAGCGCCACCACGACGGTCGCCTCGGCGACCGAACATTGGCCATAGCGCGCCGACAGGCTATCCAGCGCCGCCTTGGCGTCTGCTGTGTCGGACGAGACGAAGGCGATGCTGTTGGTGGCTGTGCTCATGGCTCCCCGATCGCGACCGATTGGCGCCGGCAGGTTCTGGCGCCAGCGCCGGGGTAGCATGGGGCAGGCACGTCTGCAAAGAGAGCCTCTGTCAGCCCATGAGGCGAGGGTGCGGCAGGACCGGCGCACCAGCCGGTCGCGGTTGATGTCACGGCGCGAGCGAATGTGATGGTTAAGGCCGGGCTTAAGGTCTCGTAAAGCCGGATCGATCATGTTAGCCGGCATGGGTGGCGTGGGGCGCCCGCAGCACGACCTTGTCACTTCGGGACGCAAAGGACGCTGCGGCAGTTCAGATATGCGTGCATGAACCCGCGGTTCTCGATGCCAGGGGATATGCGCCAGCCAGACGAGGCCGACATATTGCCGGTAGCACGCCTGATCATCGTCTTTCTCATGTTGGGAAGTTTCGCGCTTGTCTTCGCAGAACTGGTGCGCCAGTCGGAAGAAACGAGCGCCAGGCCGATCCCCACGGCGTCACGTTGCGGCGATGCCGCCGGCATGCCTTGCCCGCAAAGGGCGCTATAGGTCAAACACCGCATCGATCCGCACCAGGGGATCCGGCGTACTTTCGAATGGTTCAGGAAGCGGATAGCCGCCGATGGCAAATCGCCGGCGACGACCTGAAAACCGGAGATTTGCGGCTTCAGAACCCGGCCCGTCATGTCGAACGCGAGACGGAATCGAGCCGACCGGCGAAATAGGGCTCGAGCACGGTTTCGAAGACCTTAAGGGCGGCGCCGATCGCCTGATGCATATCGAGATAGCGGTAGGTTCCCAACCGTCCCCCGAGGTGCAGGTTTTTCTCCGCACCCGCCCGGTCGAGATAGCGGCGATAGACCGCCTGATCCTTGCGCGTGTCGATCGGATAATAAGGCTCGTCGGCGCGGCCTGCGAAACGGGAATACTCGCGGCCGATGAGCGTCTTGGCGCTCCCGTGCTGGCGCTCCGGGTTGAAATGCCGGAATTCGACCACGCGGGTATAAGGCACGGCCTCGTCCGCGTAGTTCATGATCGCCGTGCCCTGATGGTCCGGCGTGTCCATGACCTCCAGATCGATATCAATGGTTCGCCAGCCGAGTTCGC
Organism: Mesorhizobium sp. B2-4-13; assembly: GCF_006658535.1. Classification (NCBI taxonomy): domain Bacteria; kingdom Pseudomonadati; phylum Pseudomonadota; class Alphaproteobacteria; order Hyphomicrobiales; family Phyllobacteriaceae; genus Mesorhizobium; species Mesorhizobium sp. B2-4-13. The sequence goes on from NZ_VFVB01000006.1 coordinate 390,808, forward strand.
CTTCGCTATAGTCGAAGTAGCGGTCGATCGGCCCGGTGTAGACGACCGGCAGGTCCTTCGGCAGCAAGGACTTGATGTCGAAGAAGTCGATGCCAAGCCGTGTTTCGATAAGCTCCTGCGCCAGCATCTTTTCGAAGATCGCCGTGTAGCCGTCCACAGGCTGGCCCTGGAACCGGTCGTTGAAATAGCCGTCCTCGAATGTGTAGCGAACCGGCAGGCGCGCGATGATCTGCGCCGGCAGTTCGCGCGGATCCGTCTGCCATTGCTTGGCGGTGTAACCCTTGATCAAGGCCTCGTAGAGAGGGCGGCCGACCAGGGAGATCGCCTTCTCCTCAAGATTGGCCGGCGGACGGTCGCCAACTTCCGTCGCCTGCTCGGCAATCATGTCGCGTGCCTCGTCCGGACTTAGCCGCCTGCCGAAGAACTGGGACATCGTGGCAAGGTTGATCGGCAGCGGATAGACCTTGTCGCGATATGTCGAGAATGCACGATGGCGATAGGCGGTAAAACCGGTGAAGGCACGCAGGTAATTCCAGACCTCCTCGTTGGATGTATGGAACAGATGCGGTCCGTAGCGATGGATCTCCACACCGGTGACAGGATCTTGTTCGGTGTAGGCATTGCCGCCGATGTGCCGGCGCCGGTCGATTACCAGCACGCGTCGCCCGAGTTGCGTGGCGATGCGCTCGGCAAGCGTTGCACCGTAAAAACCAGCGCCGACAATGAGGATTTCGGCCTTGCCCAGCAGGGTCCTGTCCATTCGCGTATCCGAACCTTAGGGCTTGAGAATTATTTGGGACAGGTCGACGGACTTGGAATACTGCCTGCGCAGAAGGCGCCATAACAATTCCATCAATCGATTCGCCTGGCGAAAGGCTTTCCTGTCCAAGAGATAATCGGCCACCATACGCAGGCCGATCATGGACTTCGACCGCCAGCGCCGGCCTTTTCGATCGACGGCCTCATAGGACAATGGAAAAAGCTCGCCAAATCCATATTGCGACGCCAATTGGCGATATTCCTTGTCGGGCGTTCTTCCTGACTCGAGCATCGCTGTTTTCAGGTGAGCTCCCACCGGCCGGGTGTGGCGGACCGGCAAGGCGTCGAACACGGCAGATGTTCCACGGTTTTCTTCGGCAAGCCTGGTCCACAACAAGTCCAGACCAAAACCGCTCATGGAGTGTTTGAACAGAGGCAGCATCTTGGCCGCTACATCGGCTCTCAGGCAGGGGGCCATGATCTCGATCGTGTCTACCAGGCGAAACTCGAAGCTCCTGCAGTGGAGGAACGGGAGGTGGGAATAATAGCTGTCCAGCGTCAGTGACGGCTGGCCGATATGGAGGCCAAGCCGGCGCATGTTGGCGAACATCGCCTCGATGGTCGCCCGGTCTGCTTCCAGATCGTCGTCCGGCAGCCAGACATACTGGTAGCGGTCAAGAAGTTCGGGCTGTTGGCTCAGCAGAGCATGGATGCCATCCCATTTGCCGCCCCTGTAGTCGACTCGGTTTTCAAGCGGCAGCCGAAACGCAGATGGATCACTTCCGAAGTAGCTGACGATCAAATCAAATTCACAATTGGGATCGTCCGCCCCCCATCCACGATGGAGAGATTTGTCGCCTGCCCTGACTATCACGAGATTGCGGTGTGTGGTGTTCGTCAAAGTCCTGCTTCCGACACTCATACCCTCAATCCGGGTCCTCGGCGAGCCCTACACGAAAGCAAGTTGAATGCGAAGGGCATGAGGAAGATCTCCTGGCGTTACCTGAGCACGATGTCTTGCCGGCATAACGGGTGTATTTAAACGTCATGACGATTCGTCGTGTTTTGAGGCGAATCCAATGGGGCAGGGGCCTGTCATGTCAACAGCTATTGCCCGAACGAGCGTTCTGATAATCAAGCTTCGCTTATATACGGGACTCTGATTTTACAGGAACCAGGAATTCTATGAAACTGATCGTTGTCACCCCGGCCGGTCGTGAGAAATATCTGCGTCTGCTTGGCCATCATGTTTTGAAAAACCCCGATGTGCATGAGTGGCACCTCTGGGACAACTGTCGCAACGAGGCTGACCGGGCCTATCTACAAAGATTGGCGGCCTCCGATCCGCGTTGCAAGATCAAGCGGCTTCCACATGCCGATGGCGGGATCAACGTCATCGGCGATTTCTATCGCTTTTGCGACGATCCCGGTGCTTTCTACCTACGCCTCGACGACGATGTAGTTTTTGTCGAGGACGGCTTCTTTCGAAAATTCATGGCAAGGGTCATGGCCGAAAGGGGATCGGCCATCTGGTACGCTCCGTTGATCGTCAACAACGCAATCTGCAATTCGCTGATCAAGCAGCTTTCCAGGGTGCGGGTGGATGGCCCGCTTACCTGTCAGGCGTCATGCGAATTCTCCTGGGCGCATGCGACCTTTCCGCAGGCCCTACACCCGGTGTTCATTGAAGCTGTGCGCTCCAATCGGCTCCAGGATTTTCGCGTGCCGGACCGGGAGATCAGGCTGTCACGCTTTTCGATCAACGCAATCGGTTTTTTCGGATCGGACATTGTCGGTCTCGGAGAGCACTTTCAACCGCGCGGCGACGAGGAAGAGTGGTTGTCGGCGACGCTTCCGGCCAAGCTGGACCGGCCGGGCAAGATTTTCGGTGACCTGCTCGTCGCGCATTTCAGCTTCTATACACAGGAACGCCAGTTACTGCGCACCAACATTCTCGAAGGTTATTATGAGCTCGCCGGCCTGGCTCCCCCTGTCTACGAAAAACCGCCAGTCGGCTGGAGGGAGCAGCTGAGGCAATGGAGGAGACGCCGCAGGGGATCGGCGCCACCGCGCTATACAATCTCGCTTCCGGCACCCATTCCCGAGTGACGCACTGGCTCCGGCCGTTCGTGTCGCGAGCCGGTCGCCCACTGTGTCACCATCAGCGCACTGCGAGGGGTGGTGACGGGCTCGTGCCGCCCAGGCCTTCCCACGCCATTTCGACTTGATGCCGTAAGTCAGCCCTCAAGGGCGCTGCCGCAGATGGCAGCCGGCCTGACGTTTCTGTTCGAGATATTCGTCGATCAACTGGCGGTAGCGCACCTTGCCGAAGCTCGAGAAATGGCCGCCATGGACGACCGAGACGTCGAGATCGCGCATGGCGAGCAGCGTCGCCATGTAATCTGGTATGTCCGAGTGGTAGACATCATCGATCAGCGGGCCATCATAGATGATGTCGCCGGACAGCAGGATGCCGGTCTTCTTCTCGTAGAGCGCAATGCCGCCCGGCGAATGGCCTGGCGTGTGGACGACCTCGAAGGCCCGGTCGCCCAGATCGATGATGTCGCCATGCGCGAGCATACGGTCGGCCGGCGCGGGCTGGATGCGATAGCGCGCCGTGTCCCAGCCCCGCGGCATGCCATCGAACATCTCTTCTGTCGCATAGGTGCCGGCAGCGGTCCATTCGTTGCGCGGATCGGCCAGGATTGCCGCTTCGGCCGAATGCACGCAGCGATCGGAAAACTCATGGTGGCAGCCGATATGGTCGAAATGCGTGTGGCTGGCAACGCAGGTCAGCTTGCGCTCGCTCACCAGGGACACATGGGTGCGCAGGCTGAAATGACCGAGGCCGGTGTCGAACAGGAGATCGCGGTCGCGTCCGCGCGCATGCCACATATTGCAGCGGAAGAACGGTTTTATCCATGGCTCGTGAATCAGCGTGATGCCGTCGGCCATGCGGATTGTTTCGTACCAGTCCGGTGCGTCGATGACCGCAAGCGTGCTCATGTTCAATCCGTCAGCAAGATGATCTGGTCGGTATCACAGGAAATCGCGACCCTGTCGCCCGCATGGACGACGGAGGTCGCCGGCAGCTTGGCGATGAACCGCAAGGAAGGCTCTTCGACGGAGGTCGCCAGCACGCGCTTGAAACTGCCCTGGAAAACGACGTCGCTCACATCAGCCTCGCCGAGCTTCGTGCCAGCCGACGCAGCGCCAAGCACAAGGTGCTCAGGGCGTATCGCCAGTGCGGCAGTAGACCCCAACGGCAAGGCACTGGATAAGGAAACCGGTCCGACCGGTGTCGTGACGGTGCTCGTCCTGTCACTGGTCTCGATGACAGTGCCGGCAAGGATCGTGCTCTCGCCCATGAAGGTCGCGGAAAAACGCGTCGCCGGCCTCGCATAGACGCGCTCGGGCGGCCCCTCGTCCTCGATGCGGCCGTCATTCATCACCACGCAATGGTCGGCCAGCGCCATCGCTTCTTCCTGGTCGTGAGTGACATGGATGAAGGCGGTGCCGACCCGCTTCTGGATCGCCTTCAGTTCGTCCTGCATCTGGCGGCGCAGTTTCAGGTCGAGCGCCCCGAGCGGCTCGTCGAGCAGAAGCACCGCCGGCTCGATCACCAGGGCGCGCGCCAGCGCCACGCGTTGGCGCTGGCCGCCGGAAAGCTGGTGCGGCTTCTTGTCGAAGGCGGCGGCGAGGCCCACCAGGGCCAGCGCATCGCGCGCTTTTGCCGCCCGCGTCACTCCGTCGACACCTTGCATGCGCAGCCCAAAACCGACATTGCCGCCGACGCTCATATGCGGGAACAGCGCATAATCCTGGAACACCGTCGTCGTCGGGCGTTTGGCCGGCGGCACCGAGGTGCAGTCCTGGCCGCGGATGAGGACCTTGCCTTCGCTCGGATTGACGAAACCGCCGAGAATGGAGAGCAGCGTCGTCTTGCCGGAACCGGATGGCCCAAGCAGGATCGTATAGCTGCCGGCCGCTATCGTCAGCGAGACATTCTTCAGCACGGGATGCTGGCCGAAGCGGTGCGAGATGTCGCGGATATCGACCAGGGGCGCGTTCATGCCGGTTTCCTCCGCAGCAAGGTCAGTTCGAAGAACACCACCAGCACGATCGAGACGGCAAAGACCAGAGAACCGACCGCGTTGGTCTTGGGATTAAGGCCGGAGCGCAGCAGGTTCCAGATTTCCACCGGCAGCGTGGTCTCGAAGCGCGTCAGCAGGAAGGAGATCACGAACTCGTCCCAGGAGAAGGTCATCGACAGGAAGAAGCCGGCGAAAATGGCCGGCGCCATGACGGGCACGGTGATCAACAGCAGCACCTTCCATTCCGGCGCGCCGAGGTCGCGCGCTGCGCGCTCAATGTTGATCTGGTGGTCGCCCAACTGGCTGTAGATGATGGCGAAGCACAGCGGCATGTTGATAACCACATGGCCGATCCCGGCGGCAAGCAGAGATTTCGGCACGCCGGCCCAGTTGAACAGCACCAGCAGCCCCATGCCGATGATGAGATAGCTGACGGTGAGCGGCAAGGTGATCAAACCGCGCAGCAGGCCCGAGCCTGGCAGGACGAAGCGCGCGAACCCCCAGGCCGACAGGAAGCCGAGCATGACGGCTGCGGCCGAGGAAAGAACCGCGACCAGCAGCGAATTGGCCAGCGCCGAAGTCAGCCGGTTATCGGAAAGAACCGCCTCGTACCAGCGCAGCGATGGGCCTGTGAACGGGGGAATGGGAAAGGACGTCGACTGCAGCGAGAACAGCACCAGCACGACGACCGGCAGGAAGATGAAGCCGTAGACGGCAAGCGCGTAAATCCAGGAAGCGATGCGGCCAATGCTGCGCATGATCAGGTCCGCTCGATCTTTAGCCAGCGGGCGCAGGCGAGATAGGCGACGGTCACGACCGCCATCAGGATGATCGACAGCGCCGAGGCCAATGGAAAATCGCCGCGCCTGCCGATCTGCATCATCACCAGCTGCGGCATCAGAAGCTCGTTGTTCCCGCCGAGGATCTGCGGCGTGATGTAGTCGCCGATGCACAGCACGAAAGTGAGAAAAGCGCCGACCATGATGCCGGGCAAGGTCAATGGCAGGATGACATGCAGGAAGGTGCGCACCGGTCCGGCGCCGAGATCGGCGGCGGCCTTGCGGTAACTGGGGCTGAGCTGCTTCAGATTGGCGAAGATGGTCAGCGTCAAAAGCATGACGAAGAAATGCACGAAGCCTGTGACGGTGGCCAGGCGCGTATTGGCGAGCTGCAGCGGTTCGGAGACCACGCCAATGCCAGTCAGTGCCCGGTTGATGACGCCGTTCTGCGCCAGCACCAGCAGCCAGGAGTAGGAGCGCACGACATAGGAGGTCCAGAACGGCAGCACGGCCAGCATCAGCGCCAGCCGCTGCCAGCGTTCAGGAACCTGTTCGGCCAGAATCCAGGCGAAGGGATAGGCAAGCAGCACGGAAACCACGGTGACGATGGCGGTGACCTGCAGCGAGTTCACCATCGCCTGCCAGTAGGCGGGGTTGGTGAAGAATTGGCTGTAGTTGGACAGGGTGCCCCCGCCGCCCTCCTGCGCGGTGAAGCTCGAAAGCCCCATGGCGACGAAGGGCAGCACGAAGAAGAGAAGCGTCCAGCCAAGTGCGGGTGTGACCAGCGCCCAGGGAAGGGCACGGCCTGTCCGCGCGCCCTCACTGTTTCCCGCGGCGCTCATCGGCGTATCGGCTCACTTGGCCTGCAGCATTTCGGTCCACATATCCTGCATCTTCTTGTCGAGGTCGGCGCTCGGCGCCGGATAGGCCTGCGCACGGGCGAGGAAGCCGGGCTGCTCGTCGAAGCGCAGGACTTTTTTCTGGTCGTCGGTCAATGCGGCCTTGGTGTTGGACGGCATGCCCCAGTAACAGGACGAGGTGGCGAGCCGTGCCTGGCCTTCGGGGCTCAGTATGTACTGGATGAATTTCAGCGCCATGTCCTTGTTCCTGGAATCCTTGAACATGGCGAGCGACTGCGACCACAGCACCGCACCTTCTTTCGGAATGGAAAAGTCCAGCGCCGGGTTTTCCTTGGCCAGCCCTGCCGTCACCCATTCGCCGCCGCCGACCAATATGTCGACCTCGCCGGTCGCCAGCGCCGTCTGGCTGGCGGTGACTTCACCGACCAGCTTGGCATTGGCCTTCATCTTGAGCAGCTCTTCCTTGAGCGCGGGCAGGTCGGCTTCCGTGAGATCGGCCGTCTTCTTGCCGATGGCCAATGCCGCCATGCCGATGACGGGGAGATAATAATCGTAGATGGCGACCTTGCCCTTGTACTTGTCTGATGTCAGCGACGCCAAGGATTGCATGTCCGCCGGATCGACCTTTGTCTTGTTGAAGCCGATCGTGTTGTAACCGAACTTTTCGGTGATGCCGTAGCGCTTGCCGCCGACAATGGTCGAGCCGTCCATCTTCACCTGCGGGAAGAGATCGGCGAACGGCAGCTTGTCTTCCGGCAGCGGCTCGAACAGGCCTTTCTCGACGCCGCGCGGCACGTCGATGCTATCGATCACCATCACATCCCAGTCGCCGGGCTGCGACTGCTCGACGATGGCCAGCCCAGCCCCGGTGCCTTCGAATTCCTTGACGTTGACCTTGACGTTGTTGGCCTCCTCGAAAGGCTGCAGCAGCGCCGGATCGGAATGGTCGCACCAGATCAGCGCGTTGAGATCGGCGGCTTCGGCGAGGCTGCCCGCCGCAAGCAGCAATGCCGAGGCGGCACATGCAGCGTGCATCTGGCGCTTCAGGACGGAAAGCGGATTCCCGGATTTCACGGACATCGAGTGTTCTCCCTTGCCTTTGTGGCTTCTTGCAAAAAACTGAACCAATTCTAAAATTGAGTCAATTCTGTTTTTGTGGCAAGAGGCTAATATGAGCGGATTGCGGGCAAGGCAAAAGGCGGATCGCCACCGGCGTATCATCGAGGCGGCGGCGGCGCTTTTCCGCGAGGCCGGGTATGAGGGCGCCAAGATCGAGACGATCGCCGCGCAAGCCGAAGTCTCGATCGGCACCATCTACAATTACTACCAGAACAAAGGCGATATTCTCGGCGCCATCGTCTCGATGGAAGTCGACGAGGTGCTCAATGCCGGGCGCGGCGTGGTCGCCCGGCCGCCCGCCAATGTCGGCGACGCCCTGGACACGCTGATCGGCATCTATATCGAGCACTCGCTGCACTATCTCAGCAAGGAGATGTGGCGGCAGGCGATGGCGATCTCGACGCAACTGCCCGACAGCCCGTTCGGCCAGGCTTATACTGGCCTCGACCGCTCGCTCACCGAACAGATCCGCGCGCTGATCGCCCGCCTTCAGGAGATCGGCCTGGTGCGGCAGGATATCGACGGCACGGCACTCGGCGAATTGATCTTCAACAACATGAACATGATGTTCATCGAATTCGTGAAGCGGGATGAAGCCAGGATACCGGAGTTGAGGGCCGCGATACGGCGGCAGAACCGGATATTGGTGGCGGCGATCGGAGTGTGAGGGCGTCAGGAGCAGGCAGGAGAAGTTGTCGCTTCGGCATCGGACGGCGTCTTACGCGATGATTGGCTCTTGAGTTGAGTTTGAAATCTGCTACAACTTATAGGGGTATAAAAAGGGGGAAGGGTAAATGGGGACGTTTTCCATCTGGCATTGGGCGATCGTGCTGCTGCTGATCGGCGTGCCTGTTTTCTTTGCTGTCCGGTCAGCCGCGAAGCCGTCGCAGAATCCTGAGTCACTTGTGGGCTTCGGTGGCTGGCTGATGCTGCTGGCTATCGGTCAGACATTGTCACCGCTGCGCACGCTCGCCGATTTCGGCAATTCCGCCGACGGCTACCAGCAACTCATGACCCTCCCAAACGGCTCTCTGGCTGTGTATGGCGAGGTTGCCCTCAATCTGGCATTTCTGGCGCTTCAGCTGGTGGTGCTGGTTTCAATGCTGCGGCGAAGCCGTCGATTCCCGCAATTGTTTCTCTGCCAATGGTTTGCGATTCCTGTTGTGTTTATCCTGGATACGATCTGGATTTCGTCAATCCTGGGCGTTCCGGTAAACAAGGTGCTCGCAGGCGACGCGCTGGCGGCACCCATGGCTTCGTTTGTGGTGACCGGCATCTGGGCCGCTTATGTCTATAAGTCTGTGAGGGTGAGGAATACGTTCACCAGGACGAACGTGTCGGCCCAAATCGCGAGCGCTTCGTAAAGGGGGGTGGCGACGTAATCGCCCTTCAAGGGGGTTTTCGGAGGACACTCCTGCGTCTCTACGGGGTTGGGGTGGCCTGCCACCCGGAGCTCGAAGAGCGTAGGGTGGTGCCCCCGGACGGAATCGAACCGCCGACCTTCGGTTTACAAAACCGCTGCTCTACCAGCTGAGCTACAAGGGCACGGCGCTCCGGTTAGCATATTTGTTGCGCCAGTAAAGACAAAACTCCGTTTTTGGGCATCAGCCGTGGTGGAGGATGCCCACGCGTCCGCATGCTGAAATCCGCGAACGCGCTTCCTACATCAGGGTAAGTGCAATGCGCTGAACGGAGTGTCGCATGATCAGGCTTATCATCATTCTCCCTATCGTCGTCGTGGCGTGGATGCTGCTGGTGAAGCTCATCAGCGATGTGAAGAAGGCCAATGTCGACTGGACAGGCGTCACCACCTTCATCGGCTTTATCGCGCTCGCCTTCTGGCTTCGGCATATCACCGGCATGGGCTGAGTGGGGGAGTGGTGAGTAGTGAGTAGTGAGTAGTGAGCAATTGCTGCCGGTCATGGCGCGAGCCGGTGCTGCCTACTCAGTTTCGCCAACAGTGCGCCAAGGGACTGTCAGGAATCTTGTGCGTGAGGCCGGTTGTCGTCATTGGCTGACGAACCTCTCGCCGAAGACGACGGCGAA
>NZ_VFVB01000007.1:0-325000 GCF_006658535.1 Mesorhizobium sp. B2-4-13
GACACCGAAATAACCAGCCCATTCAAACCATAAAAACAAAACCCCGCCAAAATTGACGGGGTTTGTCAGCAGTCTGAACCCGGCGCGAGGCCGGGTTTTCGTCAACTTGAATACGAAAAAGCTCAGGCAGCTTCTTCCTGCTCGGCTTCCTCATTGTCGGCCTTGGCGCCACGCTTGGGGCCTTTGTTGAGGTTGACCTCGATCAGGCGCACGGCTTCGGTTTCCGACATGCGGTTGACGGCCGCGATCTCGCGGGCCATGCGGTCGAGTGCCGCCTCGTAGAGCTGGCGTTCGGAATAGGACTGCTCCGGCTGGTTGTCGGCGCGATAGAGGTCGCGCACGACTTCCGAGATCGAGATCAGGTCGCCCGAATTGATCTTGGCATCATATTCCTGGGCGCGGCGCGACCACATGGTGCGCTTGACGCGGGCGCGGCCCTGCACGACCTTCAGCGCGCGCTCGACATAATCCTCTTCCGACAGCTTGCGCATGCCGATCGAGGTCGCCTTGGCGACCGGCACTTTCAGGCGCATTTTGTCCTTCTGGAAGTCGATGACGAACAGTTCCAGCTTGTGGCCAGCCACTTCCTGCTCGTCGATCGAGACGATCTGGCCGACGCCATGCGCCGGATAGACGATGAACTCGCCGGTCTTGAAACCGTGACGTGCAGCTGTGGACTTCTTCTGCGGGGTGATCGTTGCCATTACGCCCTGAACTCCTTGTTGTGGGCCGGCGGCGGTGCCGGCTGAACTCACGTGATCGGGGTCACCGATCATTAGCCGCACAACAGATGACCCACCGGAAAAGCCGGGACCGGCAAACCGCAAGAATTGCGACCGCCTGGCCCAGATCGCTCTGGTCCGGAATGGGATTTTCACCTTTCAGTGATTTGGGGCGTCTGCGCCATAAATCGACGTTGTGTCACCGGCATGTTTCGCTGATGTAACACAAAAAGTCGGAAGAATCAAGGTTTTGCTGCGTAAGCGAAGGCCACAACCAATCGCCGCCTGTCAAGGCGGTTAATCCGGCGTGCCTGTTACGCTGCGTCATACAAGCCTTTACAGCGGTGTTGTCAATCGCCTTCGCCGGGCTCGGCGGAGAAGTATTTCTCGAATTTGCCGGCCTCGCCGTCGAAGCTCTTGGCGTCGGCCGGCGGCTCCTTCTTGGCGGTGATGTTGGGCCATTTATCGGCATATTCGGTGTTGATCTGCAGCCATTTGTCGAGGCCGGACTCGGTGTCGGGCTTGATCGCGTCGGCCGGGCATTCCGGCTCGCAGACGCCGCAGTCGATGCACTCGTCGGGATGGATGACGAGCATGTTCTCGCCTTCGTAGAAACAGTCGACCGGACAGACCTCGATGCAGTCCATATATTTGCATTTGATGCAGTTGTCGGTCACGACATAGGTCATCGGTCGGCTCCGGGACGTCCCGTTTTTGTTGGCTTTTTCCGTGAGGTAACGCCTTTATGGGCTGCTTGCAAGGGTAGCCATTCCCAGCGGCGCCAGAGTTTGGGAATTGAATTTCAGGTCGGCGGTGCCGCGACGGTCCCACACCCCTCGCCGACCTTCGTTTGCCGGTGCAAAATCTGTTTTAGTTGCCGTTGCCGCGGGAGCGCACATCTGCGTCGATCGGCAGGCTCAATCTTCGTCGCGCAATCGGTCGGTCTGGCGACGCTCTTTTTTGGTCGGCCGGCCGCTACCTGCCTCGCGCAGCGCCGCGATAGCGTCGGGCGGGGCGTCGCCCCTTTGGTGCGGGCGGGGGCGACATGTCTTGATAAAGGGTGCGGGCTTCCTCGGACGGGCCACGCCGCGCGCCAGCGCCGAGCACCTTCCAGACGAAAATACGCCGGTCGAGCGTGATGGTCAGCACGTCGCCTGGCTTGACCAGATCGGAGGCCTGCGCTGCTTTGTCGCGATTGATGCGCACGCGGCCGGCGACCACCAATTTGGCCGCCAGCGAGCGCGATTTCACCGCGCGCGAGAAGAACAGCCATTTGTCGATGCGCTGACGGCCTTCAGCAACCATCGATGCGAGTTTACTTCTTCAATTGGTCGCGCAAGGCGGCGAGCTTGGCGAAGGGTGAGTCCGGATCGAAACGCACCGGGCGCTCCTCGCGCGGCTTGGGCTGGAAAGCGGGCTTTCCGCCGCGATCGGCACCCTTGCCTTCCGGTCTGCCGCCCTTCCAGTCTAGCCGGCCTTCTCGGCGCTCGGGACGCTCGCCCTGCGGGCGGCCGTCGCGGCGCTCAGCGCCCTCAGCTTGCGGCTTGGGCTTGAACTTCGAGCGGTCGAAGCGCGGCTTTCCGGCGCCGTCGCGGCGTCCTTCGTGTGTGGGACGGTCCGCGGGCGCGGCTGTTGCCTGTTCGCCGCCGGCCGGCGCGTTGCTTCGGCCGCGCGCCTGTCCGTTTTGCGGCCGGTTGTTGCGGCCGTCGCGATGACGCGGACGCTGGTCGAAGCGACCTTGGCGCCACAGCAGGATCGGCTTTGGCGCTTCGGCTTCCGGCACGGGTTCGCCGGCGGCTTCCGCCACTGCAGCCGGTTCGGCGGCTTCAGTCGACGCGGAGGCTTCGACGGCGGGCTCCGCCGCTGCGGTTTCCTCCGTGGGTGCCGCGTCTACCTCGGCAGTTTCAGGTTCGGCCCGCGGCTCAACCGGCGCCGGCTCGGCGGCTTCTACAGGTTCCTCCGCAACTTCAGCGGTGGCTTCCGCCTGCTCTTGCGCGACAGCTTCCACCGGCGCGTCGGCGGCGACTTCGGCTGGAACCTCCGTCTCCACGTCGGTTGCCGCATCCGGCACCAGTTCAACTCCCTCGGCGGCCGGCGAAGCCGCCTCTTCCGCCGCCTTGGCTTGTTCCGCGCGGGCTGCTTCTTCGGCTGCCTGCCTGGCCGCGGCGGCTTCCCGCGCGGCATTGTCCTGCGCTTCCAGCCGTGCCTTGACTTCCGCGGCCGGCTTCGGCTCGGCGCGATAGCCAAGACCCTTGAGGATCTCTTCCATGTCGTCGGCGGTGGCGCCAAGGATCGACATCATCGGCGGCGTCACCATGAAGGACTGGCCGTCATAGGCGCCGTCCGGACGCTGGCCAAGGCCGGGCTTCCAGTTGGTCGCCGGGCGGATCAGGTCGGCCAGCCGCTCCAGAATGTCGATGCGCACGGCGCGGCGGCCGAGATTGCGGTAGCCAGCGAGCTTGTAGAAGGCCTTGTCGAAGGCCGGGTCGATGACAACAGAGGTGCGGCCCGACGCCAGCGCGTGGACGACGTCGCCGAAGCCTGGCTTGTCCTTGCCGTCGTTCTTCAACGCCCACAGCAGCGTCACCAGCCCGGCGGGTGCCGGCTTGATCAGCGCCGGCACGAACACGTGGTAGGCGCCGAAGCGGACGCCAAGCCGGCGCAGCGCCGCGCGGCCTTCCTGGTCCAAGGATTTCATCTCTTCGGCGATGTCACGACGGTTGATGAGGCCGAAATTCTCGACCAGCTGGAAAGCGATGCCACGGCCGATGCCGGAAATCTGCTCGGCATTTTTCAGATCGACCAGCGGCTTCAACAACGACTCGATCTGGAAATTGACGAAGCGTTCGGCGCGCGCCGCGACCTTGTCGCGCGCCGGGCCCGTCAGCTGTTCGTCAGCCAGCAACACCAGGCGCGGCTTCAGCGCGTCTTCGCCCGAGACCAGCGTGCCTATCGGCGCGCCGATCCAGCGCAGCGTGCCGTCCGAACCGAGCGCGAGATCGCCATTGGCGCAGGCGCCGAAGCGCTCCGCGCGTGCCTCGAACTCGGCGGCAAGCGCCTTTTGCGCGGCAGTGCGCACGGCCTTGGCGTCTTCGCCGCCGGCGGTCTGGTCGGCGGTGAAGCGGAACCCTTGCAACTCGCCGACATGATGGCCTTCGACAAGGACGGTTCCGGTAGGACTGATTTCGGCTTCAGGCATGGTATTTTCTCTAAGGCGCCGCATGAGGACGGAAGTCCTGCGGTCTACGAAGCGTTTCGTCAACCGCTCATGCAGCGCATCCGACAATCTGTCTTCGATTTCGCGCGTCTTTTCCTGCCAGTGTGCCTGATCGGCCAGCCAGCCGGGCCGGTTCGACACGAATGTCCAGGTGCGGATCTGGGCTATGCGGTGCGACAGCGTGTCGATGTCGCCCTCGGTGGTGTCGGCGCGGCGCACCTGTTCGGCCATGTAGTTCTCGTCGACATGGCCCTGCCGGGCGAGGTCCATGTAGATCGAGGCGATGAGGTCGGCATGCTGGGCAGGCGCGATCTTGCGATAGTCGGGCAGGGCGCAGGCTTCCCACAGCAGCGCCACGCGCTTGGCGTTGGTGGCGAGCGCGCGGATGTCTTCGTCGCGGGAGAGATGTTCGAGCGCTTGCGCATCGACGGCCGGCAGCGCGCGTGTCAGGCCCTCGACCGGGGCGTTGGTCTCGATCGAGCGCTTCAGCGCATCGAGGCTGGCGAAATCGAATTGGGCGGTGCGCCACTGCAGCACCTTCACCGGGTCGAAGTCATGGCCCTCGATCTTCTGGACGAGGTCCTCGTCCAGCGGATCGACTTGGCCGGTGACGCCGAACGTGCCGTCACGCAGATGCCGGCCGGCGCGGCCGGCGATCTGGCCGAGTTCGGCCGCCGTCAGATTGCGGTACTGGTAGCCGTCGAACTTGCGGTTCTGGGCGAAGGCGACATGGTCGAGGTCGAGGTTGAGGCCCATGCCGATCGCGTCGGTGGCAATGAGGTAGTCGACATCGCCCGACTGGAACAGCGCCACCTGGGCGTTGCGGGTGCGGGGCGACAGCGCCCCGAGCACGACGGCCGCACCACCCTGCTGGCGGCGGATGAGTTCGGCGATGGCATAGACCTCGTCGGCGGAGAAGGCGACGATCGCGGTGCGCCGTGGCAAGCGGGTCAGTTTCTTGGAGCCGGAATAGGCGAGATGCGACAGCCGCGGCCGCGTCACGACGGAGATGCCTTTCAGCAGCCGCTGGAGAATGCCGTGCATGGTGGCCGCGCCAAGCAGCAGCGTCTCCTGGCGGCCGCGCAGATGCAGGATGCGGTCGGTGAAGATATGGCCGCGCTCGAGGTCGCCGGCCAGTTGCACCTCGTCGATGGCAACAAAGGCGGCGTCGGTTTCACGCGGCATGGCTTCGACGGTGCAGACCGAATATCTGGCGCCCGGCGGCTGGATCTTCTCCTCGCCGGTGATCAGCGCCACTTTGTTGGCACCGACCTTTTCGCAGACGCGCGTGTAGACCTCGCGGGCCAGCAGCCTCAGCGGCAGGCCGATGACACCGGTTTCGTGCGCCACCATGCGCTCGATGGCGAGATGGGTCTTGCCGGTGTTGGTCGGCCCAAGCACGGCGGTCACGTCGCGGCCCGACAGGATCAGCGGCTCGGTGTGTTTCGGCTGGATGTTCATCGGCTCGGAAATAAGGCTTTCTGGCCTCTCGTGGTCGGGAGCGTGCCAGGACGGCGCGTATGACAGCCGACACATAGGGATTTCGGGCGCGAAGCGAAAGCAGAATGTTCCGGCAGGGTTCCGGAGACGCCCGTCTCACTCCGCAAATCAGCCCCTGCTTAACAGTTGGAACGAGTCTGGAACGAATCAGCGACGAATCGGCGACTCCGTCAGATTCAGCTTTTGTTCACGGCTAGATATGGATTTTGTTTCCACGAGTCTCACCACATGCTGAATCGCCGAACTGGCCCGTTTTATGCTGGGCGGGTCCTTCCGTTAACTTTCGCCGGGAACGATGAGGGCGATACGGTGCGCGCCCCGTTAAACTTATGAAACTGTTAATCTTTCTAAACTCGACGTTAAAGAATAGCAGCTTATCGCGGCCATTAATCTTAACATTGGGCTCAAAGCCGGAACGAATCGGCGACAAAGCAGCGCCGGCCGTATTTTCTCTTTTTGTTCCCCCAATATCTTGTGTTGTGAACAGCTTATCCACCGAGAATCCACAGGCTTGATCACAGGGTTCGCACAGACGCGCTTATCGGCATTAAGCTTTGCGTGCCGGATTGGGGCATTGCGTCACAGCGATGTCTTCCAAGAGTCAGGCGCCATTTGGAAGCGGACCGATTTTCCGGTCCGCTTATCGCAGGGTACGCATGAATCCGCAGCGTTGGACTGCGCGAGCAGACGTCTCAGACGAAGTACTGGCCGCCATTGGCGGTGAGGGTCGAGCCGGTGATGAAACCGGCATCTTGCGAAGCGAGGAAGACCACGCAGCGCGCGATCTCTTCCGGTTCGCCAAGGCGACCCACGGGGATTTGCGGGATGATGCGCTCGTTGAGCACCTTTTCGTCGATTGCCTTGACCATCTCGGTGGCGATGTAGCCAGGGCAGATGACGTTGACGGTGATGCCCGCGCGGGCGCCTTCCTGGGCGAGCGCCTTCGAGAAGCCGATGTCGCCGGCCTTGGCGGCGGAGTAATTGACCTGACCGGCCTGGCCCTTCTGGCCGTTGATCGAGGAGATGGTGATGACGCGGCCGAACTTGCGGTCGCGCATGCCGCCCCACAGCGGATGGGTCATGTTGAAGACACCGGACAGATTGGTATCGATCACCTCTTTCCACTGCTCGCGGGTGATCTTGTGGAACATGGCGTCGCGGGTGATGCCGGCATTGTTGACCAGCACCGAGACAGGGCCGAGGTCGGCCTCGACTTGTTTGATACCGGCCGCGCAAGCGTCATAGTCGGCGACCGACCATTTGTAGACCGGAATGCCGGTCTGCGCCTTGAACTTCGCCGCCGCCTCGTCATTGCCGGCGTAGTTCGCGGCAACCGAATAGCCGGCGTTCTTCAAAGCGATCGAGATCGCCGCGCCGATGCCACGCGATCCACCCGTGACGATTGCAACCTTGGTCATGCATTTCCCCTTTTGAAATCGCCCTGTTGTCGGGCTTGGCAGGCACTGGATTTACGACAGGCACCACATGTGAAACGGGCGGCTTGCGCCGCCCGTCCAAAGTCTATCAGAAAGCCTCCACGCACATGGCGACGCCCATGCCGCCGCCGATGCATAGGGTGGCCAGCCCCTTCTTGGCGCCGCGTCGGCGCATTTCGAAGACCAGCGTGTTGAAGATGCGGGCGCCCGAGGCGCCGATCGGGTGGCCGATGGCGATGGCGCCGCCATTGACGTTGACGATCGAGGGATCCCAGCCCATGTCCTTGTTGACGGCGCAGGCCTGTGCGGCGAACGCCTCATTGGCCTCGACAAGGTCGAGATCCCCTGCCGACCAACCGGCCCGTTCCAAGGCCTTGCGTGAAGCGGGAATGGGTCCGGTGCCCATGATCGCCGGATCGACGCCGGCGGTCGCCCAGGAGGCGATGCGCGCCAGCGGGGTGATGCCACGCCTTGCGGCTTCCGCTTCGCTCATCAGCAGCGCGCCGGCGGCACCGTCATTGATGCCGGAGGCATTGGCGGCGGTCACCGTGCCATCCTTGTCGAAGGCCGGCTTCAGCTTGGTCATGGCATCGATCGTGGCGCCGTGGCGGATGTATTCGTCCTGATCGACAACCGTATCGCCCTTCTTGCCCTTGATGGTGAAGGCGACGATCTCGTCCTTGAACTTGCCCGCCTTCTGCGCGGCCTCGGCCTTGTTCTGGGAGGCCAGTGCGAACTGGTCCTGGTCGTCGCGGGTGATCTGGAACTGGCGGGCGACGTTCTCGGCGGTGTTGCCCATGTGGTAGCCATTGAAGGCGTCCCACAGCCCGTCCTTGATCATGGTGTCGATCATCTTGTAGTCGCCCATCTTGACGCCGGCGCGCAGGTGCTCGGCGTGCGGCGACAGCGACATCGATTCCTGGCCGCCGGCAATGATTACCTTGGCGTCGCCGGTGGCGATCTGCTGCATGCCGAGCGCGATGGCGCGCAGGCCCGAACCGCAAACCTGGTTGAGGCCCCAGGCGGTGGTTTCCTTGGGCAGTCCGGCAAGGATCGAGGCCTGGCGGGCCGGGTTCTGGCCTTGCGCCGCGGTCAGCACCTGGCCGAGGATGACCTCGTCGATCTCGGCCGGTTCGACCCCGGCACGCGCCAAAAGTTCCTGCACGACGACGGCGCCGAGCTCATGCGCGGGCGTGGCGGCGAAGGCGCCGTTGAAGGAGCCTACAGCCGTGCGCGCGGCGCTGGCAATGACAATGGAAGCGGACATTTTCTTCTCCAGACTTCAAGGGTGTTGTTGTGCCGTTGAGGACTTTTTTGCCCTTTCCCACCCCCAAGTCAAACCGGAAATCGGCATGGCGCCGATGCGCCGCAAGCGGGCCGCGCATCGTGGTGTCGGCGGTCCGGTCGCTGCCGCGCAGCATATTTTGCCTGCTATGCAGCATTATATGATCCCGCAGTGCACAAACTGCTTGGAATTGTAGGGCTTTTGCGCATATCCTCAAAAAGGGCGCAATCGTTACCGGCTGCTTACTCAGGCGTGCCGGGATCCGGGGAGGATGCAGATGGCCGCAAAAGACGACCCTATCATTATCAAGAAATACGCCAATCGCCGCCTCTATAATACGGGGACGAGTACGTATGTGACGCTCGAGGATCTGGCCGAGATGGTCAAGAAGGGCGAGGAGTTCACCGTCCAGGACGCCAAGACCGGCGACGACATCACGCATCCGGTGCTGACCCAGATCATCTTCGAGCTGGAGAACAAGGACGGGCAGAACATGCTGCCGATCCCGTTCCTGCGCCAGCTGATCGCCTTCTACGGCGACCAGATGCAGATGATCGTGCCGAGTTTCCTCGAGCAATCGATGATCGCCTTCTCCAAGGAACAAGAGCGGTTCCGCGAGCAGATGAAGGGCGCCATCGGCAAGTCGCCACTGGACGTGATGAAGATGGCGACGCCGATCAAGGCGCTGGAAGAACAGACGCGCCGAAACATGGAAATGTTCCAGAACGCGATGCGGCTGTTCACGCCTTTTCCGCCCGCCGGCTCGGCACCGGCAGCGGCCCCCGCCGAGCCGGCCAGGAAGGAAGCGCCGGAGAAGTCCGACGATCTGCAGCAGTTGAAGGACCAGATCGCGGCCATGCAGCGCAAGCTCGATACGATGTCGTGAGCGCATAGCGCTCACGCGATTTACGGCAGCAATCCCTCATAGCGGCCGCGCGGCCGGATGATGCTGCCGGTCACGATCTGTTCGACCAGATGTGCCGCCCAGCCGACGCTGCGTCCAAGCGCGAAGAGGTGGAACGGTGCATCGCGCGGCAAGCCAAGGCTGCGCGCCAGCACGGCCAGGGCAAAATCGATATTCGGTTGGGCGCCGGTCGCCGCCATGGCGGCGGTTTCCAGCGACCGCAATGTTTCATCGGTGTTGTCGAAGGCCGCCAGAAGCGCCGTGGCCCGGGGATCGCCCTCGGAATAGAGCTGGTGGCCGAATCCCGGCAGTGGCCGGTCGTGGCCAAGCCAGTGCCGGATCGCGGCATCGGCACCATGCCGTCCCGCGTCTTCGGCGAGTTGCATCACGGCTTCGCCGGCGCCGCCGTGGCGGGGACCTGACAGTGTCGTCAGGCCGGCCAGCAGACAAGCGGCGGGCGAGGCTCCGGTCGAGGCGGCGACGCGGGCCGCGAAGGTCGACGCGTTGAGTTCGTGATCGGCAAGCAGCACAAGCGCACGCCGGATCGCATCCGCGCCTTCATCGTCCACCGACCAGCCCCGCGCCAATCGCTGGTGCACCGGTTCCGGCCCCGCCTCGGCACCGAGGGCGCTGGCCAGCACACCGATCGCGCGTGCGGCATCAGTGCACAGCGAGGCAGCATTTCGTCCAAGCGAAGACCGCGCCTGGCCGGCAAGCAAAGCGAGTTGCACGAACGCCTGGGCGCGGCCGGTCGGGCGCGGCGCATCTGGTGGTGATGCTTCGAAATGGACCGGGCCGGACAGAGCCCAGAGCAGTCCAGCGGTTTCTTCCAGCGTGGCATGGTCGGACAGCGCAACGGCATCCCGGCCCCGATAGATGAGGTTGCCGTGCCAGACGGTCGAGATCGCGGTGACGAGCGACGGCTCGCCCCAGGCGATCGCGCTTTCGGCAATGGCCGAGGGGCTGCGCCCGCGCGCCCTTCGCGTTGCCAGCGCCGCGATGTCGTCGGCGCGGTACTGGCTGCGGCGCGGATCGGCCCGATCCGGGCGCATGCCGATGCGGCCGCGGCTGACATAGGCATAGAGCGTCTGCGGCCTCACCCGGAGCCTTTCCAGCGCCTCTTCCCGCGACAACCATTCGGACATATCGAGCTCGGATATTGATTCTATTGATCAAGATTGATGCTTATGGCGCCCATCCTTATCTCCCACCAGGAAAAGCTTCAAGGAGACAAGGCCATGGCGAACGGGCTCGATGAGGTGGTGGCGGCCGAAACCGTGCTGTCCGACGTGGATGGCCTGGGCGGCCGCCTGACGATCCGAGGCCATTCGCTTGGGGACTTGGCTGGACGATGGAGTTACGCCCGGGTCGTCCGCCTGCTGCTGGACGGCTTCTTCGACGATCTGCCCGGTGACGCCGAACTGGCGGCAAGGTTAGGCGGGGCACGCACCGAGGTCTTCGACCGGCTCGCGCCTTCGCTGCGCCTGCTGGCGCCGCTCGAAATCTACAGCGCCATGCGCGCCGGCATCGCCTTGCTGCCGGATGGCGAAACGCTGGCGGACGCCTTGCGGCTGATCGCTGCGCCGGCGGTGCTGACGCCGGCCTTGCTGCGCCTGCGGCGCGGCGAGCAGCCGATCGCACCCGACGGCAAGGCGGATCATGCCACCGACATGTTGCGGATGCTCAGGGGATCGGTCCCGTCGCCGGCATTGGCAAACGCGCTCGACACGTATCTGGTGACCGTTTGCGATCATGGCCTCAATGCCTCGACCTTCGCCACCCGCGTCGTCGCTTCGACCCTGGCGGGCCTGACATCGTCGGTGCTAGCCGGGCTTGGAGCGCTCAAGGGGCCGCTGCATGGCGGCGCGCCCGGCCCGGTCATCGAGATGCTCGACGCCATCGCCGCGCATGGCGATGCGGCCACCTGGCTGCGCGACGAGATCGCGCATGGCGAACGCATCATGGGCTTCGGTCACCGCATCTACCGCGTGCGCGATCCGCGTGCCGATGTCCTGAAAGCGGTGGTGCGCAAGCTTGGCGGTGAGGGCGACACCGGCAGGCGGCTGGCTTTCGCCGAGACGGTCGAGCAAACCGCGCTCGACGTGCTCCGGGTCGCCAAGCCGCAGCGTTCGCTGCAGACCAATGTCGAATTCTACACCGCACTGGTGCTGGAAGCGGCAGGGTTTCCGCCCGAGGCGTTCAGCAATGTCTTCGCAGCCGGACGCGTCGCCGGGTGGGTCGCGCACGCGCGCGAGCAGCAGACCACCGGACGGCTGATCCGTCCGCAGTCACGCTATATCGGGCCTGTGCCGGACCTCGTCGCCTAGCGCCCATTTGCCTGGCTTCATGTCTGTTTCGAAAGCCGCGGTCTCTCCGCATGCAGCGATTGGCTTTCGCATGACCGAAATTTCATGTGATCACGCGAGCGTGTTCGTGTTCTTGCCTTGGCCCATCCTTATATGCTGCACTGCAACATAAGCTGGCGATAGCTGCTTCCTTCGAATGACGTGGGGGGCGGGCTGGCGTATCAGGATGACAGGAACGCCATGACGAAGAACGGCAAGGCGGAGGAAAAGAAGAAGATCAACATCGCTCTCCAGGGTGGCGGCTCGCATGGCGCCTTTTCCTGGGGCGTGCTCGACCGGCTGCTGGAGGATGGCAGGCTGGAGATATCGGCGGTGTCCGGTACCAGTGCCGGCGCGATGAACGCGGTGGCGCTGGCTGACGGTTTTGTCAGAGGCGCGGTCGAGGGCGCGCGCAAGAAGCTGGACGATTTCTGGCGCGCGGTGGCGGCGAAGGGACGGTTCAGCCCGGTGCAACGCATGCCGTGGGATGTCGCCTGGGGCAATTGGTCGATCGAGAACACGCCGGGCTATGTCTTCTTCGACACCATGTCGCGGGTATTCTCGCCCTATGTCGCCAACCCGCTCGGCCTCAATCCGCTGCGCGACGTCGTCGCGCAGGAGATCGATTTCGGGAATGTCCATGCCTGCAAGCCGATGGAACTGTTCATCTCCGCCACCAATGTCGAGACAGGGCAGTTGCGAGTGTTTTCCGATGGCGAGATCGATCTCGACACAGTGATGGCCTCGGCCTGCCTGCCGCAATTGTTCCGTGCTGTCGAGATCAAGGGCGTGCCCTATTGGGATGGTGGCTATGGCGGCAATCCGGCGCTCTATCCATTCTTCAAGACGGCGGCGACCGAGGACGTGCTTCTGGTGCAGATCAACCCGGTGGTGCGCGAGGGAACACCGAGAAGCGCCAACGAGATCCAGAACCGCATCGACGAGATCACCTTCAATGCCGGGCTGCTGCGCGAATTCCGCTCGATCGCCTTCGTCAAGGAACTGATCGCCGCCGGGCGTCTGCCGCATGGCGAATACCGGGACATCCGCATGCACCGCATCGATGCCGACGAGGCGTTCAAGGATCTGTCGGCATCCTCGAAGGTCAATGCCGAATGGGCCTTCCTGACCTATCTGCGCGACCTCGGCCGCACCGCCGCCAGCGACTGGCTTGAAGAGAATTACGCTGCCGTCGGCAAGCATGCCACGCTCGATCTCTCGGGCGAACTCGACGACGGTTTCAAGCCGGTCCGCGGTCCAGCACCGGGCCGTCGCGTGAAGGAGTTTCTCGCCGTTCGCAAGAATCCGGAGGCAGAGCGCCGTCGGGCCTGAGCCCGCCGGCGGCATGGCGGGGTCTCCGCAGCAGCGCGTAGTCCAGCGCTGCTGGCGTGACAGCAACCTTGGCGTGCGGAAGAGCCGTCATCATGCTGACGCCTGTTGCCACCAACGGTCAGATGATGCCGGGCGGAAGACGTCCGAAGGGATCGGGCGCAATGCTCGACCCGAATTGCGAATGGGACGAAACACACTCGGTGTTCCCGCACCTGTCTCGTGCCGAGCCCTATGTCGCGCGTATCGCGACGCGATGGTCCAAGGCGTAAGAATGCGGGCGCGTTGAGTTTTTCAGCATCAGGTTCGACCTCGGGGCCTTGGCGGCGGCAAACCTGACCTGAAAGGTTGCCGTGCCTTTTTTTCGAACAATTCCAGCCCTTTAGTCGAGTGTTATGGTGTCTCGATCATTGCCCCTCGCCGATCACACTGACGCGGATCGTCGGTTTGTGCCTGCACTTCGATCGGCGACGCAATGCGGATCGCGGCTATATTTCGGAGACGACCGGACGGGCCTGTGGCGAGCCGCGCTGGTCTCCGGTGGACGATGTTTCAGAGCCGGATCGTGAGCCGGCGGCCGGCTTCACCAAGTAGCCTGGCAAGTGACGAAGTACCGTTTCATGGCGGCCACACCTTGTTCGGCTACGCAATGCTGCTGCAACTTTGGGGCTATATTGCGATGCAACTTTGATGTAGAAGCGCGCTCGCCGATCACGGCAATTTGAACACGGTCGAGCGCGCACCCATATCGGCGACGCGCACGCGTCATCAGACGCGGTGCTGGCCGAACCCGCAGTGGAAAAATGACGATGCCTAAAATCAGGTTTCACAAGCTTGCAGCCATTGTTGTGCTCATCGGGTTCGCGGCGTGGATGGCGACAGGCGAGTTCTCGTCGGTCGGCAGCGTAGCGGCGAACAAGGCCAAGGCAGCCGAAGCCGAGCAGGGCAAGATGCCGGACGCGAGCAAGCCGAAGACGGCGGAAGCCGAACCGAAGGCCCCGTTGCGTACCGTCGCTGTGGTGACGCCGCCGCGCAAGACCTATGCGCGCGCCATTCGCATTTCCGGGCTGACCGAAGCCGACAAGCGCGCGGTGCTGGCAACCCGCGTCGCCGGCGTCATCGACAAGCTGCCGGTCAAGCAGGGCGACCACGTCAAGACCGGCGACCTGGTGCTGATGCTCGCCGCCGAGGAAAAGATCTCGATGGTTGACAACGCCAAGCAGCTTGTGGCGCAGCGCAAGGCCGAACTCGACGCCGCCGAGCGTCTGGCCAAGACAGGCAATTTGCCGAAGCTGCAGCTCGACACCGCCCGCTCCAACCTGACCCAGGCGCAATCCCAGCTGGATACAGCGCAGGCCGAGCTCGACCGCAACGAGGTCAAGGCACCGTTCGATGGCGTCATCGACCGGGTGCCGGTGGAACTCGGCAGCTCCGTCATGCAGGGCGGCGAGGTGGCGACGATCCTCAAGCTCGACCCGGTGATCGCGCGCGGCGAAATCAGCGAGCGCGACCTCGGCTATCTCAAGATCGGCGACAAGGCCAGCGTTCGGCTGGTCAGCGGCCAGACCGTCGAAGGCACCGTGCGCTATATCAGCCGCGACGCCTCGTCGGCGACCCGCACCTTCCGTGTCGAGATTGCCATCCCCAATGCCGATGGCTCGGTGCCGGCCGGCATGACGGCGGAAATCCAGCTCAGCGCGCTGCCGACCGACGCGGTGCTTTTGCCGCGCTCGGTGGTGACGCTCGGCGACAAGGGCGATCTCGGCATCCGCGCCGTCGGAAAGGACAACAAGGTGGCGTTCTTCCCGATCGATCTGGTCGACGATACGCCGACCGGTCTCGTGCTTGGCGGCATCCCGGCCGATGCGCGCATCATCGTCGCCGGCCAGGAACTGGTGAAGGAAGGCGACGAGGTCAAGCCGGTCGAGGCGGACCAGGCGACCATCAACAAGCTGATCGGCGAAGCCACCGCCGGGACGCAGTAGCGCAGCGACGCCGGCGCCGGGCCCTGCCCGGCGACGTCAGTCCGTTCGCCACTCCCGAAGCAACAGGCATAAGTCATGGATATCGTCAGACTCGCAATCAACAATGCCCGCCTGACCATCTCGGTCCTGGTCTTCCTGCTGATTGCAGGCTGGGTCGCCTATCAGTCGACACCGAAGGAAGCGGAACCCGATGTTCCGATTCCGATGATGTATGTCAGCCTGATCTATCAAGGCATTTCGCCGGAGGATTCCGAGCGTCTTCTGCTGCGGCCGATGGAAAGCAAGTTGAAAAGCTTGAAGGGCCTCAAGGAGATGCGCTCGGCCGCCTTCCAGGGCGGCGGTTACGTTCTGGTCGAGTTCCAGCCGCAGACGAACCTGGCGACGGCACTGCAGGACACCCGCTCCAAGGTGCAGGACGGCAAGGCCGACCTGCCGCAGGCGGCCGAGGAGCCTGTCGTCACCGAGGTCAACATTTCCGAATTTCCGGTGCTCGTCGTCACGCTGTCCGGCGAATTGCCCGAACGCGTGCTGGCGGCCGCGGCGCGCGAACTGCGTGATCGCATCGAGGAAGTGCCCGGCGTGCTCGAAGGCTCGTTGCAGGGCTCGCGCGACGATCTGGTCGAGGTCGTCATCGATCCGATGAAGCTGTCGTCCTATGGCCTGCAGCTCGACCAGCTGATCGGCGCTGTCGGTGCTTCCAACAGCCTGGTCGCCGCCGGCAATATCGAGGGCTCGGAAGGCAAATATGCCGTCAAGGTGCCGTCGCTGATCGAGACACCCGAGGATGTGGCGGCACTTCCCGTGGTCGCCGGGCCCAATGCCGTGGTGCAGGCCAAGGACATCGCGACGATACGCTCGACCTTCGCCGACGCGACGACGATCACACGCCTCAACGGCAAGCCGGCCGTCGCCATCGAAGTCAAGAAGCGCATCGGCGCCAATCTGATCGATACGCTGACCAAGGTCAGGGAGGTGTCTGACACCTTCGTCAAGACGATGCCCGAGGGCATGCACGTCACCTACACGCAGGACAAGTCGGTCTTCGTCAACCAGCTGCTGGGTGACCTGCAGAACCACGTGATGATCGCCGTCATCCTGGTGTTCATCGTCATCCTCTACGCGCTGTCCGGCCGTGCCTCGCTGCTCATCGGCCTGGCCATCCCCTCGTCGTTCCTAATCGGTATCCTACTGCTTGCCATGATGGGCTACACGATCAACATGATCGTGCTGTTCAGCCTCATCCTGGCGGTCGGTATGCTGGTCGACGACGCCATCATCGTCACCGAGTTCGCCGAACGACGGATGAGCGAGGGCATGCCGAAGCAGGAAGCCTTCGCGCTTGCCGCCAGGCGCATGGCCGGCCCGGTCATCGCCGCGACGATGACGCGTATCGCCGCCTTCTCGCCGCTGTTGTTCTGGCCCGGCATCATCGGCGATTTCATGAAGTACATGCCGATCACGCTGATCGTCACGCTGTCGGCCTCGATGCTCTATGCGCTGGTCTTCGCGCCGACGCTGGGCGCTATATTCGCCAAGGCGCCGCAGCATCACGAGGATGGCAATCGCGACGGCTGGTACATGGCTGTCGTCAAGCAGGCGGTGCGCTTTCCCATCACCGTGATGGTGCTCACCGTCGTCTTGCTGACCGGTATTTTCGTTGGCTATTCAAAATACGGTGCCGGCGTCGAATTCTTCCCGAGCGTCGAACCCGACTACGGCCTGCTTTACGTGCATGCCCGCGGTAACCTTTCGCTGGCCGAAATGGATACGGCGACCAAGATCGCCGAAAACCGGTTGCTTGGGTGGCCCGGCGTGAAGTCGGTCTACACCCGCGTCGGCAAGTCCGACGGCGGCGGCCAGGATGTGCCCGAGGATGTCGTCGGCGTCATCCAGTACGAATTCATCGACTGGCGCGAACGCAAATCGGCGAACGATATCCTGAACGATCTGCGCGGCGTCATGGCCGGCATACCAGGCGTCGATGTCGAGGTTCGCGTGCCGGAAGCCGGCCCGCCGACCGGCAAGCCGATCCAGATCAGGCTTTCGGCAGTCGACCCCAAGGGATTGGACGAGAAGGCGCGCGCCGTCGCGGCGCGTATCGCCAAGGTGCCGGGTGTCATCGACATTTCCGATGGCTTGCCGCCGCCCGGTGTCGACTGGGCACTCGAGGTCGATCGCGCCAAGGCAGCCCAGTACGGCATCAGCCCGACCTCGGTCGGGACGGTGGTGCAGCTCGTCACCAATGGTTTGAAGCTCTCGGAATATCGGCCGGCGGGCGCCGACAAGGCGGTCGACATCCGTCTGCGTCTGCCGGAGGACCGGCGCACGCTGTCGACGCTGGACGAGCTCAGGGTGCAGACCTCGCAAGGATCGGTGCCGATCTCGAACTTCGTGGTGCGCAAGGCGAAGCCGAGCGTCGGCATCCTCAACCGCATCGACGGTGCCCGAACCGTGGTGGTGCAGGCCAATGTCGCCGCCGGCCAACAGGTCGCGGCAGTCCAGCAGCAGGTCACCCGGGCCGTCACCGATATGAATCTGGGCAGCGGAATACGCTGGAAGCTCGCCGGATCGAATGAGGACAGCGCGGAAGCCAGCGCCTTCCTCAGCAAGGCATTCGGCGCGGCGATCTTCCTGATCTTCCTGGTGCTGCTCGCGCAGTTCAACAAGTTCACCAGCGTGTGGCTGGTGCTGTCCTGCGTCGTCATGGCGACAATCGGGGTGTTCCTCGGACTGCTGATCACAGGCGAGACATTCGGCATCGTCATGTCGGGCATCGGCGTCATCGCGCTGGCCGGCGTGGTGGTGAACAACAACATCGTGTTGATCGACACCTACGACCGGCTGCGTGAGGAGGGCTGGGACAAGATGGACGCGGTGCTGCAGACCTGCCGCGAGCGTGCGCGACCGGTTGTGCTGACGGCGGTGTCGGCGATTCTCGGCGTGCTGCCGATCGCCTTTGGCCTTGGGCTCGAAATCTTCCATCACGAGACGACGATCAATGCGCCGTCGACGCAATGGTGGATTTCGCTGTCCTCGGCGATCGTCTTCGGCCTGTCCTTCGCCACCATCCTGACGCTGGTTGTGACGCCGTCGATGCTGATGGTGTTCACCCGCGCCAAGGTCAAGCCCGGCGCGCGACGCGGCTTAATCAGCCGTCTCTTCCGGCGCGGCAAGGGCGAGATCTCGTCCCAAGGGCCTCTGGCAGATGTCGGCGCCGAGCCGGCAGTCAGCTTCCCGAAGGCGGCGGAATAGAGCGTTTCGCAGGCCAAGCAACAAAGGCCGTCCGGGAACAACCGGGCGGCCTTTTGCATTGTTCCCTCGAATGCAACCAGACGGCCAGGGCTCAAAATGACGATCAGCACACTTCTCGTTATCATCCTGATCCTGATCCTGATCGGCGCTGTGCCGGCATGGCCGCATTCGCGCTCCTGGGGCTACGGACCATCGGGCATTGTCGGCGTCATACTGGTCGTGGTGCTGATCCTGCTTGTGCTGGGCAGGATCTGACCGGCAACGATCCGCCGCCGGACCCTTACCGAGCGCAGCTGTTCTCACCTGCCAGCAAGCTCGATCAGGCGGCCTGGCGACGGGCGGGAGCGACGGCGATGCCAATATCCTGCAAGGCTTTGTTCACCGCCTGATCGAGCGGCGTATGCGGGATTTCGCCGATGATGCCTTCCAGCCGCGTCGAGGCCAGCCGGTGCGGCTCGAAGCGCAGGTATGACATCGAGACGATCTCTCGCCACATCGCCACGAACGGGCTGCCGGCGCGCAGCACCCACCAAGGCATGGAAGTCATCTTGAGTTGATGGCCGACGGCGTTCTCGGCGGCCACCTTGATCTCGAGATCGGTGACGGCATGGCCTGGAAAGTTCAGCGCCTCATAGAAGCCGAGCTTGTCGAGATTGCGGGCCAGCGCGACGAAACCGACGGCGAAATCCGGCAAATAGGCCCATTCATGCACGAGGTCGGCCGGACCGGGCGCGGTGTAGATGCCCTTGTTGATCTTGGCGGCGACGATCAGGTCAAACCAGGAGCCGCTGCCGGTGCCGCCGAAGAAATCGCCGGCCCGCAGAACAATGGTGCGCACCCGTCCGGCCTCGGCCTCACGGCGGAACAGATCCTCCATGGCACAGCGGATGCGGCCCTTCTCGGTCGTCGGGTGGAACGGCGTGTCTTCCGTGATCACCGCCGGCATGGGCGAGCCGTAATTGTAGACGGTGCCGGGGAAGAGATGCTGCGCATCGTTGGCATGGCAGGCGGCCATGACATTTTTGGCCATTGGCAGGCATTTGCCCCAGTCGGTGTAGATCGGGTTGAGGCCGTTGAAGACGATGTCGACGCCCTCGGTGGCCTGGATCAGCGATTGACGGTCCAGCGCATCGCCGGCAACCGCCGTGGCGCCCTCAAGCTCGGCTGGCACCATGCCGGTACGGGTGACGGCGCGGACGTCGAAGCCGGCGTCGATGAAGGCCTTGGCAACCACGCGACCGAGCCGGCCATTGGCGCCGAGAATTGCGATCTTGGTCATTCTTCGTCTCCTTATTCGTTTTCAAGTGCGGGGTTTGCCTAGAAGCGACGGGACGAGCCCGCCGCTTCTGGATTTTCGAGGGCCGCCGTTCAGCGGCTGCCGAAGAGGTCGCGGTTGCTGCCCTGGACGACAGGCTTCTGATTGGTCGCCTCGGACTTGCCGATCGACGTGGTGGTCACATTGTCGGTGGTGACGCCGGTCGGCTGGTTGGCATTGTCCGAGCCAAACTTGTCGCTGCCGGCGAAAGCCGTGTTGGCGGCGATGAGGAGGGCGGCGGTTGCGATTGCGATCTTGGTCATTGGATTACTCCTGATTGGTTGTTGCAGTCGGTATCGGTGTTTGCAGGGTGAATATGATTGCTTCATCGATGAATTAAAGTTGACTATGAATGCAGTTTTGATATTCATTATTGAATGAGGGACATTGACTGGAACCTGATCAAGAGCTTTGTCACCGTGGCGGAAACCGGCAGCCTGTCGGCCGCGGCGCGGAAGCTGTCGGCAAGCCAGCCGACGCTTGGCCGTCACATCGGGGAGTTGGAACAGGCGCTCGGCGTCACGCTTTTCCGGCGCGGGCGAAGCGGCTATGCGCTGACCGAAGCGGGAGCCACGCTGTTCGAGCGCGGCAAGACGGTGAGCGAGCAGGCAAGCGCCTTTTCACGGCTCGCGCTGGGTTCGGTCGAGGCGATCGAAGGCACTGTGCGCATCGCGGCCAGTGAGGTGGTAGCGGCCTATGTGCTGCCCGACATGATGGCGCGGCTCGGCATCGACGAGCCCGGCATCGAGGTCGAGATCGTTGCCTCGAACCAGGTCGAAAACCTGCTGCGCAGGGATGCCGACATTGCCATCCGCATGGTCAAGCCGGCGCAGAACGAACTGGTGGCGCGCAAGGTCTGCGATATCGAACTCTGCGCCTGCGCGGCCATGTCCTATCTCGACAGGTGCGGGCGCCCGCTGGGGCCGGCCGACCTCGTCAATCACGCCCTGATCGGCTTCGATCGCAGCGACGAAATGATCCGGGCTTTTTCCCAGTATGGCATCCCGGTCACCCGAAACAGCTTTCGTTTCAGGGCCGACAATCAGATCGTGCTCTGGGAAGCGGTGCGGGCGGGAAACGGCGTTGGTCTTGGCCAGGAGCCGCTGGCAGACCGCGATCCGCTGGTGGAGAAGGTGTTGCCCGGCCTGCCCTTGCCTGCCCTGCCGGTATGGCTGGCCATGCATCGCGACGTGCGCACCAGCGTGCGCATCCGCCGCGTGGCTGATTTTCTCCACGAGGAATTGAAGCACTATTCGGCGGGCGCGGCATCCGGAGCGAATTCGGCGCGGTGAGCCAATCCGGCCATCAGCAAGACGACGATCAGCAGAGCCGACATGGCGATGAAGATCGGGCCGAACCTGGAATGCTCGGCGACGAAGCCGATCGCAGACGGCGCCACCAGAATGCCGGAATAGCCCATGGTGGTGACGACGCTCATGCCGGTGCCCGAGGACATGCCCTCCTGGTTGCCGCCGGCCGAAAAGATGATCGGCACCATGTTGGCGATGCCGAAGCCGCAAAGCGCAAAGGCTGATATGGCGAGCCAAGCCGAAGGCGACAGGCCGGCGATCAGCATGCCGGCGGCCGCGACGATGGCCGAGCCGCGCAGTGTCATCACCGCGCCAAAGCGGTTGCGGACGCCATCGCCGAAAAAGCGCATGATCGCCATGACGCCGGAGAAAGCCGCATAGGCAAGACCGGCGACGGCGAGGTCGGCGCCGAGTTCCTGCCGCAGATACAGCGCCGCCCAATCGAGCACCGCGCCCTCTGAAATCATCGTCAACAGGGCCATCAGGCCGATGAGGTAGACCAATGGGTTTGCCGGCAGAGCGAATTTATGATGCTCGACCGCCTGCGGTTTGTTTTCGGCCACGATGTGGGGCACCGCCGCCGCGATTGCCGCGAAGGCAAGCACGGTCACCACCGCGGCATGGGCGAGGTGGCCATAGGTCTGGATGGCGAAGCCGCCGAGGGCGCCGCCGGCGAAACCGCCGAGGCTCCAGAAGCCGTGCGACGAGGACATGATGGCGCGCCCCAGCCGCCGTTCCACCACCACCGCATTCGCATTCATGGCGACATCCATGCCGCCGATGGAGCCGCCGAATATGAACATGGCGATGGCCGCCAGCGGCACGTCGGGTGCCAGCGCCACGACCAGCAGGCCGAGGCTGCCGCACAGGCCGAACCAGCGCAGCACGGTGCGCGAGCCGTGTTTGGAGATCAGGTGGCCGCACCATGTCATGGCGGTGACCGCGCCGGCGCCGAACAAAAGGATCAGCAGGCCGAGCGTGAATTTCGAGATGTCGAGCCGGGTCAGGAAGACAGGAATCTGCGGCGCCCAGCTGCCGGTCAGGAAACCATTGGCGAGGAAAATGGCCGCCACGGCCCATCGCCCGCGAATGGCAGTCTGCATGGCGTTCGAAGCGTTCATGGCACGAATCCGGTCAGAAAATGGCTTTGCGCGGCAAATTAGATCGATTCAATTTTCAGTCAAGCGCTGTTGTGGGAAAGCATTTGGGCTAAACGGGCTCAGTGATCCTTGGGGCGCCGTGCTTCGAATTCCGCCTTCTTGGCGTCCGAAGCCTCTATCTGGTTGAGCGCCTGCCATTGCGCATAGGGCATGCCGTAGACGATCTCGCGCGATTGCTCTTTGCCGAGCTCGACGCCTTCGGCATTGGCTGCTTCGCGGTACCAGTTCGACAGGCAGTTGCGGCAGAAGCCGGCGAGGTTCATCAGATCGATGTTCTGCACGTCGCCCCGTTCACGCAAATGCTCGACCAGTCGCCGAAAGGCGGCGGCCTCGAAGTCGCGCTTCTGTTCGTTGCTGAGTTCGGTCATCGAAACCTCCGTCATAGCGGCCCGGTGCGCGAGCCGAACATCTTTACCGCATGTATATCGGGACGGCGGTCGATCGCGTCAACGATCGGTGCGAGCCGCCCGGCCCAGGCGAGAATGCCCTTCTGGTCCGCTATCAGATCCTGGCGGATTTCGATCAGCGCGTGGGCATAGCCATTGACGATGGCGTGCCTGAACATGGTGTCGCCGCGCAACGCGCCATCATACGGTTCGTTGTCGCCAACGACGAGTTGTTTGTCCTCAGCCAGCATATCGATCAGCGGTCGCGCCACCCGGTCGTCCTCGTCCCACAGAATACCGACATGCCACGGACGTTGCTTGCCCTGCATGGCGGGGGTGAAGGAATGCACCGAGAAGATGAAAGGCGCTTGCCTGGAAGCCTGAGCGACCGACGCAATCATGGCGCCGACCGCGTCGTGATAAGGGCGGTAGAAGCGATCGAGCCGCCTTTCGCGTTCCTCCTGCGCCAGGGGATAATTTCCCGGAATGATGGTGCCGTCGTAAAGCTGGCGAATGAGTGTTGGATCGTCTTCGCCTCGGTTGGGATCGATCAGCAGCCGCGAGAAATTGGCGAGCACCGCCGGCGCCTCGAGCAAGGCCGCCAGTTCACGCGTCACCGCTTCGACGCCAATGTCATAGGCGATATGGCGGTCGAATTCGGCCGCCGGCAGCCCCAGGCTGCCATATTCTTCCGGCAGGTCGCGGCGGGCATGATCGGCCAGCAGCACAATGCCTCGCTTGCGGTCGCCCTCGACAATGTCGAAGGGCGCGAAAACTGTGGATCGGGTCATTGGCGGAAAATGGTCGTTCGCTGGCCTTCGGGGAGGATGCTATCGTCATTCCACGAAGACGACGTGTGCGCAATGCCGTTGTTTAGCCAAGGTTTCCCGGGAAATCTGGCACGGGGCGACGGTCGTGCGCTGGGAGCCTTCCTAAATCGATTGGAATTGGTCAAAACGGCGCGTTGACATGCGCCCGGACTTTTCCGAAAAGGGGCGCAGAGAGATGCTGATGTGGTTCTTGAGGGGTTTTAGGATGGGTTCCGACGGCGGGCAGCGCGCGCGCGTTGCCTTAGCCATGCCGCTCCTGACGCTCGCCGTGGGACTGTCAGCGATGGTCACAGCTTCACCGGCGCGCGCCGACTTCCGCGTCTGCAACGCCACGCAGAACCTGGTCGGCGTCGGAATCGGCTATCGGGCCAAGGCCGGCTGGATCACCGAGGGCTGGTGGCACATCGAGGGATCGAGTTGCAAGACGTTGATCGAAGGACCGCTGTCATCAAGGTTTTACTATCTTTATGCAGAAGACGCCGAGCGCGGTGGACGCTGGGACGGCCCGATCAACATGTGCGTGGCTGAAAAAGAGTTCAAGATTGCCGGCGTAAGCGACTGCGTCGCCAGGGGCTTCCAGCGCGCCGGATTCCAGGAATATGACACGGGCGAGCAGGCAAGCTGGATGGTCCAGCTCACCGACGAGCCCGCAACGGGAGGCGCTCCAGCCGCCCCGGGAACGAATAGTCAATGAGACGTAGCCGCAAGGTCAAGATCCTAGCCACAATCGGTCCGGCATCTTCCTCCGAGGAGATGCTGAAGAAGCTGTTCGAAGCCGGCGCCGATGTGTTCCGCATCAATATGAGCCATACCGATCATGAGCTGATGCGCACGCTGGTCGCCCGCATCCGCGCCGTCGAGGAAAAAGTTGGCAGGCCGATCGGCATCCTCGCCGACCTGCAAGGCCCGAAGCTGCGCGTCGGCAAGTTCGCCAATGGCAAGGAAGTCCTGACGCTGGGCCAGACATTCACGCTCGACGACAATCCCGAGCCCGGCACCTCGACAAGGGTCTACCTGCCGCATCCCGAAATCCTGAGCTCGGTCGAGGCTGGCCATCGGCTGCTGATCGACGACGGCAAGCTTGAGCTGAAGGCGGTGAAGAGCGACGGCAAGTCGATCGTCTGCACCGTCATTGCCGGCACTACCATTTCCGACAAGAAGGGCGTCAGCCTGCCCGATACCGACCTGCCGGTCGGCGCGCTGACCGAGAAGGACCGCAAGGATCTCGACGCGGTGCTCGCCACGGGCGTCGACTGGGTCGCGCTGTCCTTCGTGCAGCGGCCGGAAGATCTGGCCGAGGCGCGCAAGATCGCCCGTGGCCGCGCGCTGATCATGGCCAAGATCGAAAAACCGCAGGCCGTGGCCCGGCTGGCCGAGATCATCGAACTGTCCGACGCGCTGATGGTCGCCCGCGGCGATCTCGGCGTCGAAATGCCGTTGGAGGCGGTGCCCGGCATCCAGAAGCAGATCACGCGCGCCGCGCGCCGTGCCGGCAAGCCGGTGGTGGTCGCCACGCAGATGCTGGAATCGATGATCACCGCCCCTGTGCCGACCCGCGCCGAAGTGTCCGACGTTTCGATTGCCGTCTTCGAAGGCGCCGACGCGATCATGCTGTCGGCGGAATCGGCAGCGGGCGCCTATCCGGTCGAGGCGGTGGCGATGATGAACCGCATCGCCGCCAAGGTCGAAACCGATCCGACCTATGCCGGCATCATCAACGCACAGCGTTCGGAGCCGGAAGCGACCGGCGCCGATGCCATTTCGCTGGCCGCCCGCGAGATCGCCGAGACGCTGAAACTGTCGGCGATCATCACCTACACGGCATCGGGCACCACCGGCCTGCGCGCCGCGCGCGAGCGTCCGCAGGTGCCGATCATCGCGCTGTCGCCGATCCTCAACACGGCGCGACGGCTGTCGCTTTTGTGGGGCACGCATTGCGTCGTCTCGCCCGATGCCACCGATCTCGACGACATGGTCAACCGCGCCTGCCGCATCGCGCTGGAAGAAGACTTCGGCAAGCCGGGCGACCGGGTCATCATCACCGCAGGCGTGCCGCTGCGGACTCCGGGATCGACCAACATGCTGCGCATCGCCTATGTCGGATCGGAAACAGCCGGCCGGTAGTCGGCCCCCAGCGTCGTTGCAGTCCTGAGCGCTCTTGCCGCGGCTTCCGCGTGGTTTTTTCGCTGGAGGAACCGTCGCGCGCGAGGAATGGGGTCATGCAGATACTGATCCGGGCCGAGCATCTTTCGCCGGTTGAGTTCGGTCTTATCGAGCAGATCGAAATCCACTTTCGCAATCGTGCAACGCCATCCGGCGTTGCGCGAAGCCCAGCTTCTTTCATGGTGTTCGAGCAACCGCTCTCGGGCGCAATAGCCATGATAGTCGAAAGCGATCAGGCCGTTCGTCACATAGATATGGTTTCCTGAAAAGCCTTCGTCAGGAATGATCCGTTCGCCGTAAAATCCCTCCAAAGGCGGATGCTTGAGGAAGGTGCCGGCGAGAATGGCGCATGCGCCGTGACCGAAGAAGATGCGATCCGGCAGCGCCCATCGCTTTTCCGGATTTCTCTTTATGCCGTGTTTCAGGACGTACATGCCGCTCTGATCCCAATGGCGGGCTGCGGTGGCCGTTTTCGGATGGCACGCATCAGGTCGGCGCGAGCTCCGCTTCAGGTTCTTTGATGTCGGCGCATTTGCCCGTGCCATACGTGTCGCCGGCAATCCGTGCCTCCACCGTCCTGGCGATTGCTTCCAGATCGATATCCTTGCCGCCGACTTTCTCGATGGCGCCGACGACGAGGTCGGAAGCGATCCAGTCCGGCTTATGACCGAGATTATGCACCCAGACGAGCTCGGCACCCGGGATGTCGCGCACCAGGCCGACGGAGTGGATCCGGGCATAGACGACCTTGTCGCGGTCGCCGGAGATGACCACGGTCGGGGCCGTGATCTCTTTGTAGTGCGGTGCGGCGGCGAGCGCATAGCGATAGAGGCCGGCAACGTCGGTGGCGTTGGCGCGAAAGGCCGACGGCCTCAGCACCAGCGGGATCGAGGTTGCGGCGAGATAATTGTCGGGCACCTTGTTGGGTGAGAAGACGCAGGTCGTGGCGTCCGCCATCCACAGCGTCCCGACAGGATAGGTCAGCGTCTCGGAAAACAGCCGGCCGATCACCGGAATGGTGGTCAGGTCGTAGTACCAGGACGTCGCGCCGCCCGGCCAGGGATGGGTCGCCGGCGCCAGGAAGACCAGCCCGAGCGTCTTGTCCGCATGCTCGCGGCCGAAAGCCGCCGTCACCACGCCGCCGAAGGAATGGCCGACGATGATTGCCTTCTTGATGCCGAGACGGTCCATCAGGGCGGCGATGGTTGCGGCTTGCGCCGATGGGTCCTCATTGTTGCCTGGACCGCGGCCGGACCAGCCAAAACCAGGCCGGTCGAAGAACAGCATTTCGGCGCGGCCTTCAAGCAGCGGCCTGAGTGGCAGCATCTGGTCTTTCAAATTGGCGCTGGCGCCATGGATGAAGACGATCGGCGGCAGATCCGCACTGGCTGGGGCGGGGAGGTGGACGTAGTGGATGCGGGCACCGTCGATGTCGGCGAACGCCCCGACCGAAGGACCGCGGCGCTCGATCAGCCACGAGCCGGCGCGGGTGACGCCGACCAGGGCAAGGACAAGCGCCATCAGGAAGGCGAGCGCGGCATAGATCAGGTTCATGCTGGGATATACGGGGATGGAGGGGGATAAGTTGTGGGGTAGGGCAGTAGGGCTGGCTCCAGCGCCAGCGCCTAATGGCTATTTCCTGATCTATCAAATGCCTTCGCCGGCAAGCTCTTCCGACAGGGTCGCGACCTGGTTCTGGGCGCTGCGCATCATCGGGTAGATGGCCAGCACCTTCTGCCAGGCCTCGAGCGCCGATTGCTTGTGGCCGGTCTCGGCCATGATCTGGGCCAGGCCCGACAGCGCGCCAAAATGGCGTGGCTCGAGCTGCAGCGTGCGGTCGATGTCGGCCATCGACTTGCCGTAGTTCTTCATCATGAAATGCACGGTGGCGCGACGGTTCCAGCCCTCGGCGTAGCTAGGCAGCAAGGTCACCACCTGGTCCAGGAAATCGAGCGCGACGTCGAATTTCTGATCATTCATCGCTTTTTGCGACCACTGCATCATCAGGTCGATCGAGGCGCTGCCGGACTGGAACCATTCGTTCCAGATGCTGCCGGCGATGCGCTCGGCGGCCTTTTCGTTGCGCTCGCGCTTCAGGTCGGAGAACAACTTGTCGAGCCGGGCCTGTTTCGTCATCGGCGTGGCCGGAGTGTCCGGAGCCGCTGGCTGGGCATCGGCGGGCGCCGGCTGACCATCCGCGGCCGCCACCGCGATCGGCCGATCACCGGCTTGGGCCGGCAGGGGGATGACGCCGGAAACCAGCAAAGTCGTCAAGAATACAAAAAGAATCCGCATCGCCCGAGTTTAATCCCGGGCGGCGGAACATCAAAGTGATTTTAGCATGGGAAGGTCGGCTGGCCGACAAGCATCAGTGGGCGGAGACGAAAAAGCCTCCGGCCGAAAACTCAACCCTGGCGCGCCTTGTAGCGCGGGGCGGTCTTGTTGATGATGTAAACACGGCCCTTGCGGCGAACCAGCTGGTTGTCGCGGTGACGCGCCTTCAACGCCTTGAGCGAATTCTTGATCTTCATGGTCTTGCCTGTCGGTCTGGACCCGGTTCGGGGTCGAATTTTTAAGGCGCGCCAGAAGACGCGCCTTTTGAACGGTGGGTGGCTCATAAACGAGGAGACTTGCCCATGTCAACCGTAAGTCAACCGCAAGCGTGCTCCGCGTCCCGATATCATCAAATATCCGCCATGTCGGCCCCGTGGCATTGCGCGGCCATGGGCCGGCTGGGATGATGTAGTCCATCGCAAGCGATTTGGGGACGACCATGCGCCGAATATTCCTCTCCTCCTGCCTCGTCATCCTGGCGGCGAGCTCGGCTGCCCGAGGGCAAGAATGCGACCGCTCCGACGACAGCCAGCAGATGATGAATATCTGTGCCGGCGAGGACTATCAGGCGGCCGACGCCAGGCTCAATGCGGCCTATCAGGCGCTGATCGGCTCCGATGATGCCGATGGCAAGAGATTGCTTCAGGTGGCACAACGCGCCTGGATCAGCTTCCGGGATGCCGAATGCGCGCACAACACCGCCGCCAGCCAAGGCGGGTCCATCCATGCGATGGAGGTCTCGCAATGCCTGACCAGGCTGACCAATGATCGCATCAAGCAGCTCGCCGCCTCCGCCAATTGCGAGGAAGGCGATGCAAGTTGCGCCAGCCCCGACGCGGACAGCGACGAGGTGCAATAGGCGTGTCTGGTATCAGCCGCGGCGGCTGATGCGGGTGAAATGACCCATCTTGCGACCGGGCCGGGCCTCGGCCTTGCCGTAGAGGTGCAGCATCAGGTCGGGCTCGGCGAGCAAGGCGGGAACGCGCAGCACGTCGTCGCCGATCAGGTTCTCCATCACGCAATCGGAATGACGGTTCGAGCTTCCCAATGGCAGGCCGGCAATGGCGCGGATATGCTGCTCGAACTGCGAAACGATGCAGGCGGCTTCGGTCCAATGGCCGGAATTGTGGACGCGGGGCGCGATCTCGTTGGCCAGCAGGGAGCCGCCGGCCAGTACGAAGAACTCGACACCGATGACGCCGACATAGTCGAGCGCCGAGAGGATTTTCGTCGCCGCGTCTTTCGCGTCCCGCGCGGTCGCCGGCGCAACGCCGGCCGGCAAGGTCGATGTGTGCAGAATACCGTCGCGGTGCACATTCCAGGCTGGATCGTAGGCGGCGACAGTGCCGTCCAGCCCTCGCGCGGCGATGACGGAAATCTCGCGCTCGAACTGCACGAAGCTTTCCAGGATCAGCGGCACATTGCCCATCGCCTCGCAGGTGCCGGCGAAACCGCCGGCTTCCATGTTGCGGAAGACGCGCTGGCCCTTGCCGTCGTAACCCATTCGCCGCGTCTTGAGGATGCCGCTGCCGCCGAAGGCCTTCAGCGCCGCCGCCAGCTCGTCGTCGGTGTCGACTTGATGGAACGCGGCGGTGGCGATGCCGATGCCGTTGAGGAATGTCTTTTCGCTCACCCGGTCCTGCGCCACGTCAAGCGCCCGCGGCGGCGGATAGACCGGCATTTTGGCGGCAAGCGCGGTTGCGGCGGCGACCGGCACGTTCTCGAACTCGTAGGTGACGACGGCGCTTGCAGCCGCCAGTTCGGCAAGTGCTGCCGGATCGTCATAGGCGGCCGTAATCTGCCGGTTGGCGACCTGTGCCGCCGGGCAATCCGGTTGAGGCTCCAGCACGATGGTGCGGTAGCCGATCCGGGCGGCGGCCATTGCCAGCATGCGGCCAAGCTGGCCGCCGCCAATGATGCCGATGGTCGATCCGGCGGGCAGGCTCACGGCGTATCCGTCGGTTCGGCCGCGACCTTGGCGGTCTGCGAGGCGCGCCATGCATCGAGGCGCTGGGCAAGCTTGTCGTCGTTGAGCGCCAGCACGGCGGCGGCCAGCAGGGCCGCGTTGGCCGCACCAGCCTTGCCGATGGCCAGCGTTCCCACAGGAATGCCGGCCGGCATCTGGACGATAGAGAGCAGCGAATCCTGGCCCGACAGCGCCTTCGATTCCACCGGTACGCCGAACACCGGCAGTGGCGTCATCGCCGCCGTCATGCCGGGCAGATGCGCGGCACCGCCGGCGCCGGCGATGATGACCTTGTAGCCGGCGGCCTTGGCGCCCTTGGCGAACTCATAGAGCCGGTCGGGCGTGCGGTGCGCCGAGATGATCAGCCGTTTGTGGGGCACACCAAGCGCCTCCAGCGTCTCCGCTGCCTGGCGCATCGTCGCCCAGTCGGATTGGCTGCCCATGATGATGGCGACGTCGGCGCGTTGATCGTCCAAGCTTCTGCTCCCCGGCGACAAAGGCGCGCCTTAGCGGAATTCGCGCGGGGCCGCAAGGATTTCAGGCCATC
Source organism: Mesorhizobium sp. B2-4-13 (assembly GCF_006658535.1). Lineage (NCBI taxonomy): Bacteria > Pseudomonadati > Pseudomonadota > Alphaproteobacteria > Hyphomicrobiales > Phyllobacteriaceae > Mesorhizobium > Mesorhizobium sp. B2-4-13. The sequence continues at coordinate 29,987 of NZ_VFVB01000007.1, forward strand.
GGCGAGATGCCGACGGCCACATTCCAGCTCATACCGCCGCCTTGCGGAAGCGAGCGACGAAGTCGTCGAGTTCGGGGCGCTCCATGTCGGAGATCGCCCAATAGGAGAAGGCGCCGTCGCTCCAGTGCACCATCGAAAAGCCACCGGAGGAAAGATCGTCCGGCTGGGTGGTCTTGTCCCCCTGCTGCGGTTCGGCGACCAGGGTGATCAGGTGCTCGCGGTGGCGGTAGACCAGTGCCGGTACCGGCCGGCCTGATATCACCTCGACCCGGCCGCCGATGAGGGCGAAGCCCTCCTGGGCAAGGTCCGGCGCCGGCGGCGAGACGCCGATGCGGGCGTCGAGCCACGGTTTGACCGTATGGCGGTCGGAGGAGACGATGTCGATCGGGCTCGCGGCGAGCAGGCTGCGGCGATGGCCGCTGGCGACGGCTGCGGCCAAGCCGTCTTCGGCGCCGTTGAACATTACCCATTGCGTCGCGCCGCTGGCCAGCACCGCGCTGATCATGATCGATGCCGCCATGGCGCGCCAGTCGAACGAGCCGAAGCGGCTTGCCCTCGGCGATCTCCGCGCCAGCGAAGGACGCGTCCCGGCTTCACGCCGCTGGCCGACGCCAGCGCCGGCGATCAAGCCCGGCAGCGCCGACGGCGTGCCGCGCTGCGGCTCTGCTGCCTCGGCTGTGGCCGGCTGCTCGGTGCTGGCCATGCCGATCGCCGCGATGCGGGCCCGAAAGGCGTCGCTCACGTCGGGGCGCGGCAAGCGGCTGACCGCGCCTCGCAAGGCAAGGATGCGGGCATGTTCGGCGGCAAGCCGGGGGTCGGCGGCGATACGACGCTCCACGGCAAGGGCCGCCGCCGCATCAAGCTCGCCATCAACAAGGGCGTGGATCATCAGTCTGATACCTTCGGGATCATTGGGCAGTCCATCGTCATGGCCGGTCATGGCGCTCTCCCCAGTTCGGACGCCAGCAGGCCGCGGGCGCGGGCCAGCCTGGACATCACCGTACCCATCGGCACGTCGAGCATGGCCGCTATCTCGCGATAGCTGAGGCCGTTAATGTCGCGCAGCACCAGCGTTTCGCGAAACGGCTGCGGCAGGGCAGCGATCGCAGCCTCCAGTGCCGCCATGTCGGCCCTGGCGATCAGGCTCGCCTCCGGGCCGTCCTCGTCCGGCAGGCTGGTGCCATGGGCCGCCGCCATGTCGTCGAGATCGCCGAGGTCGCCGACGGCCATCATGCCGCGCGGCCGGTTGCGCGCCATCCAGGTGTAGGAGGTGTTGCGCACGATGGTCAGCAGCCAGGCACGGGCATTGCCGCCGGCGTAGCCTGATATGCCCGCATGCGCCTTGATGCAGGCGTCCTGAACGACATCCTCGGCGTCGGCGGCATTGCCGGTCAGCCAGCGGGCAAGCGCCAGCGCGTCGCCAAGATGCGGCAGCACTACGTCGTTGAAACGCTCTGCCAGGGCCCTGTCGCTCAAAGCAGCACCATGATCCTCTCCGGAGCGGACAGGCCGTGCCGCCTCAAGATGCGACAGCGATTTTGCCTGGCTTGCAGGAGCAAAGCCCCCGGAAACGGGCAAAGTCGTCTGCCTTGCTGAAAGTGAATTCATCTGCGTCACCAGTGTCAAGCGCTATGAAAGGAGGGGCGCTATGAAAAGGAGGGGCGCCATGGAGAAGGGACTGATGACGATCATGCTCGGCAGCGCATGACGGCGGCTGACGCCGCAGCCGTGTTCGCTGTGCTCGCGATGATGGGGCATGCCAGTCTCCTCAACGCCAGCCGTGGCGTATGTCGAGGAGACTTGTTGAAGAGACGATTTATTCCCGCGTGGGCAAATCCGGCTGTTCACAGTCGCGTGATCAGCCGATGCCGTCGGCATGCTCGGTTAGCGATCAATCCGGCCAGCGCAAGACGCCTGACGAATCCTTGCGGGCGACCTTCATCGCGTCGGCCGGGCGCTCCTTCGCCGTCAGCACGGCGCGCAGACGTTCGGCGACAATCTCCGCCTCGCCGGGGTGAAGGTTGCAGGGGTCGAGGAAAAAATGGCCGCGCTCAACCTCGTGGTTGCGCACGATGATCGGCGGCGAGCCGGCGGCAAGGGCCGAGGCAAGACCGGCGGCGGTGAAGCGGCTCTCTGGGGAGACGAATATCTGCAGCCGGTCGAGTGGATTGGCGGTGGGGTCGGGAATGATGATGGCGACGATGCCGGGCAGTCCCTGCAGCGCGTCCTTCCACAGGTTCAGCGCTGCTTCCTCGCGCCGGCGGATTCCGGCATGGTCGCGCTTCTCCCAGGCTTCGAGTGCCGCCATGGTGCCGGCGATGCTTTCCTTGCCGACCTTCATGGCGCGCGCAACGCCGCGGTTCTGCAGATAGGCGGCCCGCACCAGATCCTTGCGGCCGGTGACGATGCCGCTGGTCGGCCCGCTCAGGAATTTATGGCCGCTGTAGATGACGACATCGGCGCCGCGCGCCAGAAAACCGCGCAGATCATATTCGGACGCGGCGTCGACGATCACCGGCACGCCCTTGGCGTGGCAGATCTCGCAGAATTCCTCCAGCGACAGCATGCCGTATTGCACGGTGTGGTGGGCGACGACGTAGAGACCCGCCGCCGTGCGCTCGTTGATCGCTTCGCGCACATGATAGTCCTGGGTGACGCTGACCGTGCCGGCGGGCACCACCCTGGCGCCGGCGACGCGGACCGACTGGTCGATCGGGGCGCCGTAATTGACGATGTGGCCGAGCTGGATGACGACCTCCGACTTGAGGTCGCCAGTGTCGTCGGGCAGGCGCTCGATGGCGAGCAGGCTGGTTCCGGTCATCGCACCGGCGATCGCCATGGTGATGCCGCTGGCGCAGCAAGCGGTGATGAAGCCGGCCTCGCCGCCGGTGAGGCGCGCGACGACCGTGCTCGCGGCGCGCTGCAGATCGTCCATTTCCACCCATTGCGAGGCCATTTCAGCCATGGCGGAGATCGCTTCCGGGACGATGATCGAGGCGCCGAGCGCGGTCATGGTGCCCGAGACGTTGATGATCGGCCGCAATCCCAGCCGTTCGCGGATGGTGGTGTTGGAGCCGGTGTCGGAAGAGGTTTTCATGTGAGCTAATCCCGTGGGTGGCAGGTCAGGCGGCGATCTCGACGACCGCTTCGATTTCGACGGTGATGTTTCCAGGCAGCGAGCCGACGCCGATCGCCGAGCGGGCATGGCCGCCGATCTTGTCGAAGACGTCGGCGAACAGGTCCGAGCAGCCATTGACCACCTTCGGATGGTCGCTGAAGGTCGGCGTCGCGTTGACGAAGCCGAGCAGCTTGACGACGCGCACGATACGGCCGAGATCGCCGGCGGCTGCATGCATGACGGCAAGCAGATTGAGCCCGGTCAGCCGGGCATGCTGATAGGCCTGCTCGACCGTCACGTCCTCGCCCACCTTGCCGGTGCAGAGCGTGCCGTCGGCGCGCAGGGGCCCTTGGCCGGAGAGGAAGATCAGCCGCCCGCTCTCGGCATGGGTGACGAAGTTGGCGATCGGCGTCGGCGGCTCGGGCAGCGTCAGGCCGAGTTCGGCGAGCCTGATATAAGGCGTCATGGATGAAGGCTCCTTGGGCGGCTTTGGCCGCCTGAGTTTAGAAATGCGAGGCTCGGAAGCGCGCCAGGAAAGTACGGAGGCGTTCGTTGCTGGTCTCCGCCGCGAGGATCTCCTTCGGCGGCCCGACGGCGCTGACGCCGCCATCGGCCATGAAGACGATGCGGCTAGAAGCGTCGCGGGCAAAGGCCATTTCGTGGGTTACCATCAGCATGGTCATGCCATCCTCCGCGAGGCTGCGCACCACTGCCAGCACCTCGCCGACGAGTTCGGGATCGAGCGCGGAGGTGATCTCGTCGAGCAGCAGTATCTTCGGTTCCATGGCCACGGCGCGGGCTATGCCGACGCGCTGCTGCTGGCCGCCGGAGAGTTCGGCCGGCAGGCTGTCGGCCTTGTGGCCAAGGCCGACGCGCCCGAGCCAGTGTTCGGCAATCGATCGCGCCTCGGCTTCGTTCTTTCCCCTCACCTTGGTCAGACCCAGCATGATGTTGCCGGCCGCCGTCAGGTGAGGGAAGAGGTTGAAGCTCTGGAACACCATGCCGGTCTCGGCGCGCATGGCGGCAAGATCGCGTTCGCTACGGCGCTGACGCGTTCCGGCTTCGCGAAAACCGACCTCCTTGCCGTCGATGCGGATTGAGCCGCTGTCGTAGCTCTCCAGGAAGTTGACGCAGCGCAGCAGCGTGGTCTTGCCGCTGCCGGAAGGGCCGATGACGGTCACCACCTCGCCGCGCTTCACCTGAAGGCTGACGGAGCGCAACACGTCGACGGCGCCGAAGGCCTTGGAGACATCGCGCACGTCGAGCAGCGCGGGACTGGCGTTTGGGGCTTCGGACATCGTTGCTATTCCCGGATGAAGGAGAAACGCCGCTCGAGCCGCCGGCTGGCGAGCGAGAGTGCGTAGTTGACCGCGAAATAGAGGAGCGCGCCCAGTATATAGAGCGGCATCGCTTCATAGGTGCGGCCGATGACCTGGTTGATAGCCTGCATCAAATCGGTGATGCCGAGCAGCGACACCAGCGCGCTGCCCTTGACCGCGTCGGTGACGCCATTGATCCAGGGCGGCAGGAAGCGCCTGAAGGCCTGCGGAAAGATGACGTAGGTGAGCCTCTGGCGAAAGGTCAGCCCGATCGCCATCGCGGCTTCGGACTGTCCCTTCGGGATCGAGCCGACCGCGCCCCTGAGATACTCGATGACCTGCGCCGTCTTGAACAGGGTGAGCGCGGACACCGCGGCCCAGAACGATGGCAGATGCAGCCCGATTGCAGGCAGGCCGTAATAGACGAAGAACATCAGCACCAGGATCGGAATGCCGCGAATGGTGTCCGAGAAGATGCGCACCGCCCAGCGCAAAGGGGCGGGACCATAGACCAGGCCGACGCCCAGCAGGACGCCGGCGATGAGCGACAGCACCACCACCAGCAGCGACACCCACAAGGTCACGGCGAAGCCCTGGGCCAGGAAGGGCAGTGCGTAGAGGATCTGGCTCAGCATGTCAGCGCGCCGCCCTGAACCGGCGCTCGACGAGCCGCAGCCCGAAAAGCAGCGCATAGCCGGTTACCAGATACATCGCCGTCGTGACCAAGTAGACCTCGACGATGCGGAAGGTGTTGAAGTTGATCCACTGGGCGCCGAAGGTGAGTTCGGGCACCGAGATGACCGAGGCGATCGAGGTGTCCTTGAACAGCGAGATGAAGGTGTTGGAGAGCGCCGGCAGCGTGATGCGCAGCATGGTCGGCAGGCGCACGTGCAACAGCCTTTGCCATGGCGTCAGGCCGATCGCCTTGCCGGCGTCGAGTTGGCCGCGCGGGACAGCCTCAAGCCCGGAGCGAAACACCTCGACCAGATAGGCGCCGCTATAGACCGACAGGGTCAATACAAACGAGGTTGGTGCGCTGTAGGCCAGGTCGACCACGGTGGGCAGGCCATAGAAAACGAGATAGACCAGCAGGATCAGCGGCACATTGCGGATGAATTCGACATAGGCGGCGATCACCGCCCGCACGACGCGTCCGGCCGAGACGTACCAGACCGCGAGCACCAGCCCGATGACAACGCCAATGGCGATCGAGATCACGGCAAGCTCGAGGCTGAGCAGCAGGCCGCCCCAGAGCTTGTCGAAATGCCGCCAGATCAGGTTAAAGTTAAGGGCATAGCCCATGCATCCGCCTCGGTGTGAAGGACGTCGAGTCGATTACGGAAGGGCGACAACGCCACCCTTCCGTAGTCCGGGATCAGATGATCGGGAAGCCGGGGTGACGCGCCGGCGGCTCCTGGCCGAAATAGTCCTTGAAGGCGGCGTCGTAGAGCGCCGATTCATGGCCGAACATGGCGATGGTGAAAGTCTGGTTGACGAAGGTCAGCCAGTCCAAATCGCCTTGCCGCAGTGCGGCGCCGTAAAGCATCGAATACCAGCTCTTGCCGGCATCGAAATACTTGTCGGGATTGCGCGAGGCGAGCCAGCGCACGGTGGACAGGTCGACCGCGGCGGCGTCGGCGCGCTTGGACTCCAACGCCTGCAGCACGTTCGCCTGGGTGTCGATCTGCAATACCTGGGCCTGCGGCAGAGCGTAGTGGACGGAACTTTCGGCGTCGACATTCTGCAGGATGGAAATGCGTGTCGCCGAACCACCGGCCAGCAGCTTGTCGAAGGTCTTGTTCTCGGCGGTCGGCAGGGTCAGCAAGGCAACGCCTTCGACATAGTAGGGCCGGGAGAAATTGATCAGTTGCGAGCGCTGCGCCGTCATGGTCATGAACTGAATGGTGATGTCGACCTTGTTGGTGGTCACGTTGGGAATGCGCTGGGCCGGATCCTGCATGACGAACTCGACCTTGGTCGGGTCGTCGAAAAGGCCCTTGGCGAGAATGCGGCCCATGGTGATATCCATGCCGACCAGTTCGCCGGCATCGTTCTCGAAATGCCAGGGCGCGTTGGTGCTGCCGGTCCCGACAATCAGCTTGCCTCTGTCGAGCACGGTGCGCAGCAGGCTGTCGGATGCGGCCTGTGCGGCGGCCTTCTGCGCATCGACGGCTGCCAGCACGCCGGCCGTGGCAAGTCCCGCCATTCCCAATTTCAGAAAATCACGTCTTCCGGATGTGTCGTTCACGGCGACCTCCTTTCGTGTTGTGTTCCCCTATGCACAGGCCATACACGCGGCAGTGATTGTCAAAGATTGTCTCTTACAAGAGACGCATGTATCCTGTACCAGACAGATACTAGCACCGGGAATCGACAATGCAAGATGGTAGTGTTTTGGCTGCTTCGGCCGACGAGAAGGCGCCGGGCTCCCGTGAAAAGGGCCTCAACCGGGTCCTGGAGATCCTGGAGTTCCTTCACACGACGCAGCGTGCGATCGGGATTGGCGATCTCGCCAAGGGCGTCAATGCGCCGCGTTCGACCACCTACACGCTGGTGCGGTCGCTGGTCGACGCCGGCCTTCTGGAAATGGCCGGCGACGGCAATCGCGTCTATTTCGGCAAGAAGCTCTACCTCTACGGGATGGACTATGTGCGCGGCAACGACCTGTTGCGGCGCGGGCGCCAGGAGGTCGACCATCTGTCGCGCGAGACGGGCGAGACCTCGGAATTGTGCATGCTGCAGAGCGGCCGCTATACGATCGTCCATTCCAGCCCTGGTACCAGGCCGTTCCGCATCAGTTCGGCCACCGGCCTGCAGATACCGCTGCCCTGGACCGCGTCTGGTCGGCTATTGCTTGCGGGGCTGGATAGAGCCGCGATCGAAGCCATGGTGTCTGATGACGATCTCGTGCTGCCTGACGGGCGCAAGCTGCGGCTCGACGATTTCATCGCCGACATCGCAAAGGCAGGGGTGACCGGCTACTGCGTCACGTCGGGCCTGGTCGACGCTTACACGAAATGCCTTGCCGTGCCGGTCTTTTCAGCGCCAGGCAAGGTCGAGGCGACGATGTGCCTGGTGGTTCCGATCGATACGTCGGAGGAGCGGACCGCCGATCTCATCCGCCTGCTGCGCGGCCGCGCCGCCGGGCTCTCGATCGGCGCATAGGCGGAAAGTGCCGGCGGCGCGATTCCGTCTCAGGCGATGATGTCCGGAATGATCCTGTCTTCCAGCTTCATCAGCCGGTCCTTGAGGAACAGCTTCTTCTTTTTCATGCGCTGGATCTGCAGCGGGTCGCAATTCATGGCGATCATCGCGTTGATCGCGGCATCGAAATCGGCGTGTTCCTGCTTCAGCCGGGAAAATTCGAGGCGAGTATCGGCCTGTTCCTGATCGGACATTCTCTACCGTCTGCACGTCTGCGGCGCCCAAAACTGGGCCTGGTTGGGCGGGGGCGGCAATTTCTGCCACCGGCGCGCAGCCCATATCACATTTCACGTTGTCGTGGAATGCTACCACGCAGCATTCGACATCGCTGCTCGATGGTGGCACACTGTCATTGTGCCGTCACAGATACGACCTGCGGTGGACGTGCCTTGGCGGCTGCAATCGAGGAAACCATGAAAGGGAGAACCAATCATGTCTCTTGCATCCCATCTTGATGAGTTGCAGCGGAAACACGGCGACATCGAACGCGAAATCGATGACGCGATGAATCACCCGTCGGTTGATGACCTCGAAATCGGGAATCTCAAGCGACGCAAGCTGGCACTCAAGGATGCGATTGAGAAACTGAGGGCGCAACCAACCACGCATTGATCCTCACCTGACATAGCCGCTCACCACTGGCCTTGCCGGCGGCGCCAGCCGCCGGTGCAGTGATTGCGATTTTCAGCGCTGCACCATAAGCGGAAACTAATATCCTTCGGACCCATCTTGCCCGCTTGGCCGCTGCCAGCTCGTGTGCTGTTTCAGGTCCCGGCCGGGACCAATTGCTGCCAGTGGCGACCTGTCGCCATTGACAAGCCATCTTTGCTCCTCCACCTCATGCCGGACTTCAACGCATCGGCCCCGGCTTGTGCGTCCAGGTGGACGCACGCGCTTCAGAGAGACGCATAGCGCTCCAGAGACAAAAGGCTGCCGGCATGACCGGATATTTTTCTTCTCCCTTCCCCCGCCGCACCTCGGTCGGCGTCGATGTCGGCGGCGTGGTCGTCGGCGGCGGCGCGCCGGTGGTCGTTCAGTCGATGACCAACACCGACACGGCCGATATCGACCAGACAGTCGCGCAGGTCGCGGCGCTGCACCGCGCCGGCTCCGAGATCGTGCGCATCACCGTCGACCGCGATGAAAGTGCCGCCGCCGTGCCGCGCATTCATGAGCGGCTGCAGCGGCTTGGCATCAACGTGCCGCTGGTCGGCGATTTCCACTATATCGGACATAAGCTCCTGGCCGATCATCCGGCTTGCGCCGAGGCGCTGGCCAAGTACCGCATCAATCCCGGCAATGTCGGCTTCAAGGATAAGAAGGACCGGCAGTTCGCGGCGATCGTCGAGATGGCGATCAAACATGACAAACCGGTGCGCATCGGCGTCAACTGGGGCTCGCTTGACCAGGAGCTTCTGACGCGGCTGATGGACGACAACCAGGACAAGGGTTTCCCGCTGACGGCGCAGGAAGTGACGCGCGAGGCAATCGTGCAGTCGGCGATCCTGTCGGCCGAGATGGCCGAGGAAATTGGTCTTGGCCGCGAAAAAATCATCCTGTCGGCCAAGGTCAGCGGCGTGCAGGACCTGATCGCCGTCTACACCGAGCTTGCGACCCGTTCCAACCATGCGCTGCATCTCGGCCTCACCGAGGCCGGCATGGGCTCCAAAGGCATCGTCGCGTCTTCCGCGGCCATGGGCATCCTCTTGCAGCAAGGCATTGGCGATACCATCCGCATCTCGCTGACGCCGGAGCCCAATGGCGATCGCACCCGCGAGGTGCAGGTGTCGCAGGAACTGCTGCAGACCATGGGTTTCCGGCAGTTCGTGCCGATCGTCGCGGCTTGCCCGGGCTGCGGCCGCACCACCTCCACCGTGTTCCAGGAACTGGCGCAGAACATCCAGGCGGACCTGCGCAAGAACATGCCGGTGTGGCGGGAGAAATACCCGGGCGTCGAGAACCTCAAGGTCGCGGTGATGGGCTGCATCGTCAACGGTCCCGGTGAATCCAAGCATGCCGATATCGGCATTTCGCTGCCCGGCACCGGAGAAACGCCGACCGCGCCGGTCTTCGTCGACGGCAAGAAGGCGGCGACGCTGCGCGGGCCGTCGATCGCGGCGGATTTCGAGAAAATGGTCGCCGACTATATTGACCAGCGCTTCGGTCGGGGCGGCAAGGCCGCGGCAGAGTAAGCCAGATGCGGCGTTTCCCGTGGGTGGCGCTGATTTTCCTGTGTGGCATGGGCTGGTCGACGCTTGCCCAGGCGGATCCACCGCAATCGGCCAAGCAGCGGCTGATCGACAAGGTCTGTAACCTGATCCAGGCGCATGCCGATCAGAACGGCCTGCCTCGGGATTTCTTCGCCCGCCTGATCTGGAAGGAAAGCCGGTTCGATCCCAACGCCGTGAGCCCTGTCGGCGCCGAAGGCATTGCCCAGTTCATGCCGGGCACCGCCAAGATGCGGGGGCTTGAAAATTCCTTCGACATCAACCAGGCGATTCCGGCGTCGGCTAGATATCTCGCCGAAATGAAGGCCGGCTATGGCAATCTCGGTTTGGCGGCCGCTGCCTACAATGCCGGCGAGAGCCGGGTGTCGCGCTGGCTGAATTCCGGTGGCTTCCTGCCGATGGAGACGGAAAGCTATGTCTTCGACGTGATGGGCGAGCCCGTCGACAAGTTCACCGACCGGGCCTATGCCGGCAAAGTCGAGCCACTCGACGCCAAGCTGGATTTCGCGGTCGCCTGCCGCAAGCTGCCGGTGATCATGTCCAGAACCGTGGCGATGGCCTCAATCAACATCAAGCCATGGGGCATTCAGGTGGCGGGCAATTTCCGCCGCAGCGCCGCGATCAGCCAATGGCTCAGGGTACGGGGCCGTTTTCCGGCCCTGCTTGCCGGGCATGATCCGGTGGTCAGCCGAGTGCGTACGCCGATCGGCCGGCGCGGCATCTACGCGGTCCGGATCGGCGTCGACGACCGCGCCGCCGCCAATGTCATCTGCCAGAAACTGCAAAGCATCGGTGGCGCCTGCGTGGTGGTGCGCAACCGGTAGCCGAGGAGGGTTGGGCTGCACGGGGGCACACGCCGTTGGAATGTGCCCATCGTATCCAGCAACGATTTCAGCTATAGCGGCGCCGGACCGGTGGGCTGGTCCGCCTTCGGCAGCTACAGGGACAGCGATGTTCGACGCGTACATTATCTGCGGCACGCCCAGAACCGGCAGCACCTTGCTGTGCAAACTGCTGGCGGCCACCAGAACGACCGGCGATCCACACTCATTCTATCGGCGGCAGGATGTGTCGGAGTGGGCCGAAGAATGGAACCTGCCGCCTCGCGACACGATGGGCGAGCTTGAATTCCAGCTTGCCTATCTCAATGCGGCGATCGATGCCGGCAAGGGTGGTACGGAAATCTTCGGTCTTCGCCTGATGCGAGAAAACCTGGACGAGCTTTCAGCGATCCTCGACCGGATTTTTCCGGGGCTTGTGTCGGACAAAGCGCGTTTCGAAAGGGCTTTCGGTCGCGTTCTCTACGTGCATCTGTCGCGTGAGAACAAGCTTGCGCAGGCTGTCTCCCTGGTCAAGGCGGAGCAGACCGGCCTTTGGCACGTCGCTTCCGATGGAACGGAGATCGAAAGGGTCGGATCGCCAGGAGAACCGCGGTACGATTTCCAGCGTATCAGGGACGAAGTCGCCGAGCTTGAGGCCTATGACGCAGCGTGGAACACATGGTTCGCCGAGCAAGACATAACGCCACTGCGGACTGGCTACGAGCGGCTTTCAAGCAGCCCGGCGGCAACGCTGATTTCCATCTGTCAGGCCTTGGGTGTACAGTCGCCGAACGCCGGGGATGTGAAACCGGGTGTCGCGAAGCTCGCCGACGCGACAAGCCTCGACTGGATGCGCCGCTACCATCTGGACGCAGCCGTCTGACGCCGGACGGAGTTCAGGCCGTCTTGGCCACCACCGTTTCGCTGAGCCAGGTGCCGATCTTGGCGCCGAGGCGATCGGGCGAAACGGGCTTGGGCAGATAGTCGTCCATGCCGGCCTCGATGCACTTGTCGCGGTCGCCCTTCAGCGCATGCGCGGTGACGCCGATGATCGGAATGTGGCCGCCCGACGACGCCTCGATGGCCCGGATGGCGCGTGTCGCCTCGTAGCCGTTCATTTCCGGCATCGAGACGTCCATCAGAACCAGCCTCGGATGCAGCGACCGGTACATCTCGACCGCGGTGCGGCCATTGCCTGCGATGCGGTAGCTCAAGCCCAGCCCATTGAGGATCTGGCCGAACACCATCTGGTTCACGTCATTGTCCTCGGCGATGAGGATGTCGATCGGGCTGTTCGGCGCGGCATTCGATTCCGGCACTGCCGCAATCGGCATGGCGGGGCCGCGGATTACCGTGAAGGCCGGCGGCGCCGGCTGAGGCATCGGTTGGATCGGTTCGCGAATGAAGTGCGCCTTGCCGACCTGCGAGCGCGCCTTCTGGATGACCGAGATGACGGTGCCGAGCAGGACCGCCGAGCGCGCTGGCTTGGTCAGATGCGCCGATATGCCGAAGTCGATGATCATCTTGCCGAAATCGACCTGGTCGACCGAGGTCAGGATAACGACTGGGATGGTGGACAGCCGGCTGTCGGCGGCGATGGCGCGGGCGACATCGGCGCCGTTCATGCCGGGCATCTGATAATCGAGGATGATGCAGTCGACGCTGGCGCCGAGCTGGCAGGCGCGATCGAGGAAGGCGAGGCCAACCGCGCCGCTTTCGGCGGCGGCGCAGTCGAAGCTCCAGCTTCTGAGCTGTTCGAGCAGGATCTCGCGGTTGACCGGATTGTCGTCGATGACCAGCACGCGCGCGCCGGTGACGTCGACCGGCACGATGGCGTCGCGCGCCTCGGCACGGTGGACCGGCAGCGGCACGGCGAACCAGAAGACGGAGCCACGGCCGATCTCGCTCTCGACGCCGATCTTGCCGGCCATCATATCGACGAGGCGGGCGGCGATGGCGAGCCCAAGGCCGGTACCTTCGTGACGGCGGGTCGAGGAGCCATCGACCTGAGCGAACTTCTCGAACACGTTCTGCAATTTCTCGGCCGGAATGCCGATGCCGGTGTCCTCGACGCGCAGCTTGAGCTGGACGACGTCGTTGACGGTTTCGCCGCCGACATCGATCAGCACATGGCCCTTCTCGGTGAATTTCACCGCATTGCCGACCAGGTTGGTGACGATCTGCCGGAAGCGGCCGGCGTCGCCGACGACATAGGCCGGCAGCCTGGGGTCGACGCGCACGATGAGCTCCAGGTTCTTCTCGGCGACGCGCGCCGAGACAAGCGTCGCCACGTCCTCCACCGCTTCCGAGAGGCGGAAGGGGGCAGGATCGAGCGTCAACTGCCCGGCATTGATCTTCGAGAAGTCGAGGATGTCGTTGATGATGGTGAGCAGCGCGTTGCCCGACTTGACGATAACGTCGGTGAACGTCTTCTGGCGCGGGTTGAGCTCGGTCTTGGCCAGCAATTCGGCCATGCCGAGCACGCCGTTCATCGGTGTGCGGATCTCGTGGCTCATATTGGCCAGGAATTCCGACTTGGCGCGGTCGGCGGCCTCTGCCTTGAACAAGGATTCGGCCGACTGGGCAAAGGCGCGACGGATCGCCTGTTCCATCGGCCGGAAGATCCAGAAAGCGACGATGCCAAGGACGGCAAACAACAGGCCGCTTGCCCACAAAAGCAGCCGGTCGCTGGAGGCATCCGCCTGATGGCGTTCGTCGTCCATCGCGGTGCGGACACGCACCAGCATGGGCTGAACGAACAGGTCGTTCTGGTTGCGGATCTCGCGAGTGCTCCATTCATCGGTCTTTTGCGCCACCGACATCAGGTTGAAGTTGCGAACCATGTCACGCGGCGACCAGAACAGGTCGCCATTGACCGAAGCGGCCGCGAGCTCGCTGACGGTCTTGGCCGACAGGCGCGGGCGGATCGCGGCGAGCTGGGCGGTCAGGGTCTCGATCTCGCCGGTCAGCCGCTCGGAATGGTCGCGCGCCGAAGCCGTCAGCGCATCGCGCGTCTCGATCCGCCAGGCGGAACTGGTTGTCTCGGCGAAGCTGGTGGCGTTGCGCAGATCGCGGGTGAAAATGACGAGATTGCTGCTCAGCGCATCGATTTCATGGCGCAAGGAATTGACGCGATTGAGCGCAACCATGATGGCGGCTGAAGCCAGCGCGAAAACCAACAATCCTGAAAGATAGCGTATCCGGACGGACCGGATAAAAGAAGAATATTCCGGCATGCGCAACCCCAACACATACGCATCATTCTAAGGATTGGGATTACGCTTCATTTACATTAAGATTTCGTTGGTGGACCGCAGGTGCGCCGCGCAACCGACATGAGCCTGCCGTCAGCTGTTACGGGTTGCGACGAAGATCGCCGCGGCTTTCAGCAGGGCAGCCTTTTCGCCATAAGGTTCGAGCAGCGCGTGCGCCTGGCCGACGAGGCCGTCGAGCTGCTTGCGTGCCCAATCCGCGCCGTGCAGGGCCACCAGCGTACCCTTGCCCGCGGCGGCATCCTTGCCGGTCGCCTTGCCCATCTGCTCGGCGTCGGCCGTCAGATCCAGCAGGTCGTCGGCGAGCTGGAAGGCCAGGCCGATCGCCGAACCGAACTCGGCAAGCCTTTCCAGGTCATCCGACTGTGCGCCGGCCAGGATCGCACCCGCCTCGCAGGCGAAGCGGATCAGCGCGCCGGTCTTCATCGCCTGCAGCGTTATGATGCCGGCCTCGTCCGGTCGCACTTGCTCGGCTTCGAGGTCTAGCTTCTGGCCGCCGACCATCCCACCGGCCCCGGCGGCGCGGGCGAGCGCTAGCACCAGGGCTGCGCGTCGTTCGGCCGGCAGCGCCGTCGCTTCGCCGGCGATGATGTCGAAGGCAAGCGTCAGCAAGGCGTCGCCCGCGAGGATGGCGGTGGCTTCGTCAAAGGCCTTGTGCACGGTCGGCTGGCCGCGGCGCAGGTCATCGTCGTCCATCGCCGGCAGGTCATCGTGGATCAGCGAATAGCAATGCACGCATTCGAGCGCCGCCGCGACGCGCAACGCCGCTTCGCCATCGGCGGAAAACAGGGCGGCACTTTCCATGACCAGGAAGGGGCGCAGGCGCTTGCCGCCGTTCAACACGCCATGGCGCATCGCCGCCATCAGACGATCGGGCCGAGCGATCTCACCCGAAAGCGGGCGGTCGTCGAGCAAGCGACGCAGCATCACCTCGACGGCGGCCGCGCGCCTGATGAGCGCCATTTCGAACGCCATTTCGTCGTCATTCGTCATGGCCGGGACCGGTAGCCGACACTCAGACGTTGCGCAAGAAGGCAAGCGCCATTATGCCGGGGCGGTAAGAGCCCGTTTGGAAACTCATCTCCTGCGGTCATCTGAAGGCGTTTTCCGCGCTTCCGGTGTTCACGTACTCGAATGTACGCTCCGCTCCGGTTCTCGAAAACACCCTCACATGACTCCCAGGAGCGAGTTTCAAAGCGAGTTCTCTGGCATGGGTTGGGCGGCTTGGCGGAACCGATCGTCGATCATGAGACCGAAAAGCTGGACATGGCGACGAGATTGCGAGGCGTGAGCCGCCGCAGTCTCAAGCGCTGGGTCCGGCGCGGCATCGTCGTGGCCGCCGTGCTGGCGCTCATCCCGGTGGTGCTGACCTTTCTCTACCTGCCGTCCTTCGTGCATCCAGTGTCGACGCTGATGCTGAAGGATCTCGCGACATTCTCCGGCTACGACCGGCGCTGGGTGTCGATCGATGATGTCGCGCCTGTGCTCGCCCATTCGGTCATCATGTCGGAGGACGGGCAGTTCTGCTTTCATCGCGGCGTCGATCTTGGCGAGCTCAGGGGGGTCGTCGATGATGCGCTGGCCGGCGAGGCGACGCGTGGTGCCTCGACCATCACCATGCAGACGGTGAAGAACCTCTTCCTGTGGTCGCGGCCGCTGGGCTCGGTGCGCAAGGTCGTCGAACTGCCGCTGGCCGTCTATTTCGACGCGGTGATGTCGAAGCGGCGCATTATGGAGATCTATCTCAACATCGCCGAGTGGGGGCCCGGCATCTACGGCATCGAGGAGGCGGCGCGGCACCATTTCGGCATTTCGGCAAAGCAGCTGTCCAGACGGCAGGCGGCCCTTCTCGCCGTCACGCTGCCCAATCCGATCGCCCGCAATCCGGCAAAACCAGGGCCGGGCTTGAGAAGGCTCGCCAATCTGATCGAGCGGCGCGCCGGCCGCTCCGGCGCCTATGTCGGTTGCCTGGACTAGCCGGTATAAAAAAGATTCACCACAGTGCTGGCCAAAACGGTGTCAGGCGTGTATAGGCACCCGACTTTCTCAGATTTAGGCCCCGACATGGCCCTTTCACGAGGGCGGGCGGGGCTTTTGACCATGTAGTGGAGCATATCCATGGCCGTTCCGAAACGCAAAACCTCTCCGTCCAAGCGCGGCATGCGCCGCTCGGCCGACGCCCTCAAGGCCCCGACCTATGTCGAGGACAAGAACTCCGGCGAAATGCGCCGCCCGCACCACATCGACCTGAAGACCGGCATGTATCGCGGTCGCCAGGTGCTGACGCCCAAGGAAAGCTGAGACCAGCTTTTCCCAAGCAACCGAGTTACAAAAGACCGGCTTCTGGCCGGTCTTTTTGCGTTTTGGCCTTGCCCTGCGCGCCGGCTACTTCAAGCGCTGAGCTTTTTTGTCTCGTCTTTCATGTCGGCCGGGCAACCGGCTGACATGGTTGTTGCATCCGGTATTCGACCGTGTTTGCGGCCGCGCACGAAAAATCTTGACGCCGTGCCTGTGGGGCATTCTACAGAAGGTGCCCCCATATGGAGACGCCAGATGTTCGGTGCCGTCCCGCTTTTGATCGTGCCTTTCGTGCTCTACAATCTCGGCCTGCTCGGTATATTCGGCGGCGGCGACGATCCGTGGGCGAGCGAGATGTTCTCGTTCCGCATGATGTCGGGCGGGGTGTTCTCGATGACGCTCGGCGACCTGATCGTGCTGATCGGGCTGATTTTTCTGTTCCTTGAAATGGTGAAGTCGGCGCGCACGACCACCGCCTCGATCATGGACCATCTGTTGTCGACACTTGTCTTCGTTGCTTTCCTGGTCGAGTTTCTGCTGGTGAAGGGTGCCGCGCACTCCATCTTCTTCACGCTGCTGATCATCGCGCTGTTCGACGTGCTGGCCGGGTTCGCGGTGTCGATGCGGTCGGCCAGCCGCGACATCAATTTGAATTAGACCGGAACCTCAGCCCGGATCGGCGGCGAAGCCGGCGGCTTCGATGCCGGCAATCGCGGCCGCCTCGTCATTGTCAGACGTGTCGCCGGAAATGCCGACAGCGCCGATGACACTGCCTGCCTTGTCGCGGATCAGCACGCCGCCTACGACCGGCAGCACGCGTCCACCCGACACGTCGGAAATGCCGGCAACCAGATGCGGGCGCTCCTTGGCGAAGGCCTCGACCCTGCGCGAGCCCATGCCGATCGCCAGCGCGCCATAAGCCTTGCCGGCCGACATTTGCGGGCGCAGGAACGAGGCGCCGTCCTGGCGCTGGAAGGCGACCAGGTGCCCGCCGGCGTCGAGCACCGAGACGCCGAGCGGCTTGAGCTTGAGATCGGCGCCCCTGGCGAAGGCGGCATTGATGATCTCTACGGCTTTTTCGAGCGACAGCGCGGTCATGGCAATCTCCTGTTGAACAGCCCAATCATCGCCGGCCAGCCGGACCAGGCAATCCCGCTTTCGGTTGAAATTGCTTCCCGCGAAGCAGCGGGATGAAGGCGTGCCTGTCGGATGCGTCAGGACGCTCGATCCAGGACGAGGCATTGGTGGAGAGACGGGGGCTATTTTTTCTTGGCGCGGGCCGGCTTCTTGGCAGGTGCGGCAGGCGCGTTGGCTAGATCTTCGGCTTCCTTGGCCAGCCGCAGCGCCCGCAGCTTGTCGGTCTTGACCTTGCGGGCATCGCTCTCGGCGACGTATTCGGCCATGGCTTTCTGCCGGACCGTCGCCGCCTCTTCCTGCTTCTTGAAGCGCAGATCGGCACGCGCGCGGGCAGTGTCCCTAGAGTTCTCAACCAAGAGCGTATCCAATCCCGTGAAGTGTGATTTCCGTCCTTTGTAGCAGAACGGGCCTTTCAACGGGGAAAATAGTTGGTCAGGCGTTGCGGGCCTTTTCGGCAACCACCGCTTCATAGGCGGCCTGCAGCGTCGCGCGGACAGAGGAGCCGGGCGCTGTGTCGAGGGGGGTGCCGAGATGCTCATGGCGCAATTCGTCCATGAATTTCTCCCACATTGGAGGTCCGCCCTTTTCCAGGAGTTCGGCGCGGATCGAGAGTTCCTTGCTTATCGGCAGCCAGACGCGGCCCCAGGCGCCGAGATGGGCCAGGATGGGCACCAGCGTGATGGCCATCTCGGTCAGGCTGTAGATCGCCTTCTGCTTATGACTCGGATCGTCCGCCTTGGTCAGCATGCCGAGCTCCATCAGCCGCTTCAAACGGTCGGCGAGGATGTTGGAGGCGATACCCTCCATCGAGCCGTTGAGCAGCTCGCGAAAATGGCGCCTGCCGCCGAAAATCATGTCGCGCAGGATGATCAGGCTCCAGCGATCGCCGAACACCTCGAGCGAAAGGTTGATCGGGCAGCCGGACCGGCGATCGAGGGTCATTTCATTTTCTCCGCAAAACCGGTTGCATTATCGTATCGGTTTTACTATCGTGCAACCGATTGCAAAATGCAAGCAGATGAGGAGGCCATGAAATGACGAGCAAAGACCGTCCCGAGATCATATCGGAAGCCTTTGGCGATCCGGCGGATCCGGCGCTGTTGCTGATCATGGGCGCGATGGCCTCGATGCTGTGGTGGCCGGAGGCGTTTTGCCGGGAGCTCGCGAATGCCGGCCTTTACGTGATCCGCTACGACAATCGCGACACTGGCCGGTCGACCAAATATCTGGTGGGACAGCCGCCCTACACTTTCGACGACATGGCTGACGACGCGATATCCGTTCTCGACAGTCACGGCATCGGCAATGCGCATGTCGCGGGCATGTCGATGGGCGGCATGATCGCGCAATTCGTCGCGCTCCGGCACCCTTTGCGCGTCGCTTCGCTGACCGTGATCAGCAGTTCGCCCGTGGGGACCGACACGTCGCATCTGCCGCAAACGACCGATGCCTATATGGAGCATTCGGCCGATGGGACCAAGGTCGACTGGGCGGACCGCCGCCAGGTCATCGACTTCATGGTCAGCGATGCACGCGCGATCGCCAGCACCGCGCATCGGTTCGACGAGGCCGGGATGAGGGCGTTCATCGAGCGGGATTATACCAGGTCCGGCGGCTTGCTCAGCGCCACCAATCATTTCATGCTCAAGGGCAATGACCAATGGAAGGGTCGCCTGCACGAACTGGCGGTGCCGCTTCTGGTCATCCACGGCACGTCGGATCCGATCTTTCCGGTCGAGCATGGCGAGGCCTTGGCCCAAGCAGTTGCCGGCGCGAAACTCCTTCGTGTCGAAGGCGGCGGTCACGAACTGCATCCGGATGACTGGCCTGATATAGAAGCCGCCATTGTCGAGCATGTCCGATCCAGCTGAGACTTCGTGGGCGAGCCTTGACGAGCGAGGCCTGCCGCAATAGTTAAGTAAATGCTTCAGTGTTTCCACAGAACAGATGAGCACAAGAATGTCCCTGACGCTGCATTTCCATCCGCTGGCCTCCTTTTGCTGGAAGCCGCTGATCGCGCTCTACGAGAACGCCACGCCTTTTGCGCCCGTCATCGTCGACCTAGGCAACGAGCAATCGCGCGCTGCCTTTCTGAAGGTTTCGCCGACCGGCAAGATGCCGGCGCTGCGCGACGAGGCGCGTGACCGGACGGTGCTGGAATCGACCATCGTCGTGGAATATCTGGCCGCGCACTATCCGGGACCGATTGACCTCGTTCCCGAAGGCATCGACCTGGCGCTGGCGGTCCGCCAGGCCGACCGCTTCTATGATTTCTATGTGCAGGAGCCGATGCAGAAGATCGTCGGCGACAGGTTGCGGCCGCAGGACAAGACCGATCCATTCGGTGTCGAGCAGGCGCGGAGCCAGCTGCGCAATTCCTACGCCATCATCGAACGGGAGATGCTGTCGAGGGAATGGGCTGTGGGCGATATCTTCACCATGGCCGATTGCGCGGCGTCTCCGGCGCTCTTCTATGCCAACAAGGTCGAGCCGTTCGGCGACAGCTATCCCGCCGTGAAGCGCTATCACGACCGCCTGCTGCAGCGCGCCGCCTTCACCAGGGTGATCGAGGAGGCGCAGCCTTACTTCAAGTTCTTTCCCTACAACAACGGCTGATCGCGATGCTGCACGATCCCGCCCAACTCGACCTGATGTTCCAGGCGCTCGCCGATCCGGCGCGGCGGCAGATGGTCGACCGGCTATCACGCGGCCCGGCGTCGGTGAGCCAGTTGGCCGAGCCGCTGGCGATGTCGCTGTCGGCGGTCGTCCAGCACCTCAATCTCCTGGAGGCGAGCGGCCTCGTGCGCACGCAAAAGGTCGGACGGGTGCGCACCTGCCAGATCGAGCCGAAGGCGCTGCGCGCGGCCGAACACTGGATCAATGAGCGGCGCCTCTCATGGGAACGCCGGCTGGATCGGCTCGGCGATTTTCTTGCGGAGAATTGAAGAGGAGCATGCCATGTCAAAGAGCAAATCCGACCTCGTCCGCGGCAATTTCGCGGCCTTTCAGGCCAGCGACCGCGCCGTGATGGAGACAGCGCTGGCCGGCGACTTCACCTTCACCAGCCCCTATGACGACGCCATCGATCGCACGACCATCGAGCGCTGCTGGCCGAATGGCAAGCTGTTCCGGTCGATGACGATTGAGCGGATTTGCGAAGACGGGGCTGCCGCCTTCGTTCTGTATGGCTGCGAAACGGTGGACGGAAAATCCTTCCGCAACACCGAGCTACACGTGTTTCGCGGCGACCGGCTGCGCAGTGTCGAGGTCTATTTCGGCGCTGCCTATCGCAACGGTGTCTTCATTCCGCCGAACCAATCGAGTTGACCAGCGAGGACCCAAGCCATGACCGAACGTTCCGTCGTCCACTCCACCTTCGTTATCGAGCGCCTCTATCCCGCGGCGCCATCGAAGGTCTTTTTCGCGCTCAGCAATCCGGACGCCAAGCGGCACTGGTTCACCGATCCGGGCAACCCGATGCCCAGCCGATACGAACTGGACTTTCGCGTCGGCGGCAAGGAGATCAATGCCGGAGGGCCGAAGGATGGGCCGATCCACGTCTACACCGCCACTTACTGGGATATCGTGCCCGACCAGCGCATCGTCTACAGCTACGACATGCTGTTTGGCGATATCAGAATTTCGGTGTCGCTGGCCACGATCGAACTTTTTGCCGAAGACAAGAGCACGCGCCTGGTGCTGACCGAGCAGGGCGCTTTCCTGGATGGCCATGACACGTCCGGCACACGCGAGCATGGGACCGGGGTGTTGCTCGATCTTCTCGGCAAGTTTTTGCGGATGGAAACCTGATCGTTGTGGCTGCTGACCGAAGAGGATCAGGCTTCCCAGAATTGATCGAGCCAGATGTTGAGTCTGAGGAAGCCGGCATTGCTCACCGTATAGACACGCCGCGTCCCTTCAGCCTTGGCATTGACCAGTCCGGCGTCGAGCAACACTTTCAGATGCTGTGATACCGCCGGGCGGGAGACTGGCAGCCCGGCCGCCAATTCGTTGACGGTCTTCGGACCGCGTCGAAGTTCTTCCAGAAGATGGCGCCGATTGGGATCGGCGATCGCCATGAAGGCGTCGGAAAACATCATGCCTCATTTGTGAGGCAAAGTTTTTCAAATCTCAACTGTTTGCTTCTGCTTTTCTTCTCGGATCGAGCCGCAATGCTTCGGGGGTCACCGAACGGTCGGCCGGCTGCGTCTTGAAGGCATCGCGATCTCCGATCGGCACCGGCGCGCGGCGGCTGATGCGCAGCAGCGTGTAGCCGGCCAGCGACAGATGCGCGAAGGCTGTCGCCAGGAACAGGCCCTCCGGGCGCATCCAGCCCATCAGCGCTGCCGCCAGCAAGGGGCCGATCATGGTGCCGAAGCCATAGAGCAGCAGCAGGCCGCCCGAGACCTTGACGAAATCCTCGGCACTGGCGTGGTCGTTGGCATGCGCCACGGCGATCGAATAGAGCGTGTAGGCGAAAGCGCCGTAGGCGGCGGTGAAGACGAGGACGAAGACCGCCGAGCGCGGCTCGAACAGGAAGATGAGCAGCGCAAACAGCGCCGCGCCGAAGGCGGCACCGGCCAGCACGAAACGCCGGTCGGTCTTGTCGGAGAGGCGCCCGGCCGGAAGTTGCATGGCGGCGCCGGCGACGACCACCAGGCTCATCATCAAGGCGATCTCGGCGGTGGAGATTCCGATGCGGGCGCCGTAGACGGCGCCGAGCGTGCCCCAGGCGCCGTTGGCGATGCCGATCAAAAGGCAAGCGATCGCCGACACCGGCGAGTTGGCGTAGAGTCCGTTGACGTCGAGCTTGACGTCCTGCAGCGGCTTGGGATGCGAGGCGGTCGAAACCGCGGTCGGGATCAGTGACAGGCAAAACAGGATGCCGGTGATCATGAACAACGACGCCGATTTCACGTCGCCGCCGGCGACGATCATCTGGCCGCCCATGATCGAGGCATAGGTGACCATCATGTAAAGGCCGAAGACGGTGCCGCGGTTCTCGTTGGTGGCCTTTTCGTTGAGCCAGCTCTCGATGACCATGAAGGCGCCGGCCATGGTGAAGCCGGTAAAGGCACGCAGCAGGATCCAGACATACTCGTCGATGATCAGGCCGGTGAGCAGTGCCACGATCGCGCCGGACGCGGCAAAGGCGCCGAAGGCGCGCACATGTCCGGCGCGGCGCACGATGCGCGGCGCAAAGAAACAGCCGGTGACGAAGCCGCCGGCCCAAGCCGTCCCCATCAGGCCGAGCGAAGCGGTCGAGAACCCTTCCACCTGGCCGCGCAAGGGCAGCAGCAGCCCGTGCAATCCCGATGCCGCCAGAAGAAAGGCGGTGCCGCGAAGCAGGGAAAGGATCGGTCTGTAGGCTGCGAGCATTTTTTGATCCGACTGGGGGACTGGGCGGGGACGCGGGTTTGAAGACAGTCGCATTCGGGCTTTTCGGCGGCGGGCGATTGCCCCAGCGATTTATCCGCGGCGGAACAGCGCCTCGGCAGCCGATTTGGTGGTGTCCTTGGTCTTGAGTTCGGCCTCCAGCCGGGCGATCTCGTCGCGCAGGATACCGATGCGCTCTGACAGTTCACCGACGGAAAGCAGCGACAGGTCTTGCCCGATCTCGTGCGGACGTGCCTTCTTCTTGGGTTCGTCGTCGAAGATCGCCATGGCTGCTCCTCCTCCGCCAGACCAGATTGGCCATTTGCCTGATTTGGCAATGAGCATACATAGGGCAAGGGCGTCGATGCAAACAGCCGGTAAGAGTGCGGCGAGGAAAGACGGAAAACTTCATGGCGAGCGGACAGAAAATTCCGGCACGAATGACGGCGATCGCTATCTCGGAGCCGGGTGGCCCAAGGGTGCTGAAACCGGAAACGCGCGACGTACCGCAGCCCGGCCCCGGCGAAATCCTGATCAAGGTGCATGCCGCCGGCGTCAACCGGCCGGACGTGCAGCAGCGCAAGGGGGCCTACCCGCCTCCGCCCGGTGCATCGGACCTGCCGGGCCTCGAGGTGTCGGGAGAAGTGGCCGCTCTTGGCGACCAGATATCGCGCTGGCGCATCGGGGACAGGGTCTGCGCGCTCACGCCCGGCGGCGGCTATGCCGAATATGTCAGGGTTCATGCAGGCAGCGTTCTGCCACTGCCGGCGGGCTTCACCCACACGGAAGCGGCGGCGGTGCCGGAAAACTATTTCACCGTCTGGCACAATGTGTTCGAACGCGGCGGCCTGAAGAAGGGTGAGACGCTGCTCGTCCATGGCGGCTCGTCCGGCATCGGCACCACGGCGATCCAGCTCGCCTCGGCCTTCGGCGCTTATGTGATCACCACCGCCGGATCCCAGGAGAAATGCGACGCCTGCCTGAAGATCGGAGCCGACCGTGCGATCAATTACCGCGAGCAGGATTTCGTCACCGCGGTCAAGGAGGTGACCGAAGGCCGAGGCGCCAACGTCATCCTCGACATGGTCGGCGGCGACTATGTCCAGCGAAACTACGAGGCCGCCGCTGTCGAGGGCCGGATCGTGCAGATCGCGGTTCAGGCAGGCGCTGTCGCCAGTGCCGATTTTTCCAAGGTCATGGTCAAGCGGCTGACCCATACGGGCTCGACGCTCAGGCCGCGCACCGTCGAATTCAAGGCGGCGATCGCGGCGGCGCTGGAGGCACAGGTGTGGCCTCTGCTGGGCACGCGCAAGGTGGCCCCGGTGATGGACATGATCTACCCGCTCACCGACGCCTGGCGTGCGCATGAGCGGATGGAGGAGGGCGAGCATATCGGCAAGATCGTGCTTGACGTAGGCTAGGACGTCAGCATTTTCGGCTCGGCCTGACCGGCTCTCGACACGGTCTGGCCAGCGCCCTTGGCCCCTGCCTACAAGATGAACAGAAGCTTAATGGTGCAATGCAGCATTTGCATCATTGCTATGCAAAATCGGCTGTTCAAGTCCCGCTCGATGATCACTATTTGAGCATCACCGAAACGTACCCAATTCAGGAGGACTACCATGAACCCGATCCGTGCTTTCCGTAACTGGCGCATGTACAATGAGACCGTTCGCGAACTGAACCGCCTCAATGCACGTCAGCTCAGCGACCTCGGCATCAACCGCGGCGACATCGAGCGGATCGCCCGTCAGGCGATCTGATTGCAAGCGCGACCCGCCGCAAGGCAGGGTCGCAATGCAGAGCCGCCGCAGACGCTTGTCGTCGCCGGTTCCAAACCCGCTGGACCCTGTCCGGCGGGTTTTGTCTTTTGGGGGATTGGATTCATCTCGGCTTCGGGGTGATATGCCATGGCGATCCGCGGCAAATGCGGTGGCAGGGTTTGGACCGCCGTGGCAAACGTTAGCCGCCACCGCGTGCCTTGGTTGGCCACGTCGTTCCCAGCTCTTCCAAAAACGTTGCGAAAGCAGTCTGGAACGGTTATACAGGCCGCGAATTTCCCATTTTGGTGGCTCTAAACCACCGCCCGCGCGGGAACGCGGGCGAACGAGAAGGATTTGCACATGGCCAATACGCTGCTGATGCCCAAGGCGACCGCCGTCTGGCTGGTCGACAACACCGCGCTTTCCTTTGAGCAGATCGCGCAGTTCTGCGGGCTGCATCCGCTCGAGGTCAAGGCGATCGCCGACGGAGAATCAGCGCAAGGCATCAAGGGCATGGATCCGATCATGACCGGCCAGCTGACCCGCGACGAGATCGCGCGCGCCGAGAAGGACCCGAACCAGCGCCTGAAGCTTTCCGATCCCAAGGTGCGGGTGCCCGAATCCAAGCGCAAGGGCCCGCGCTATACGCCGCTGTCGAAGCGCCAGGACCGGCCGAACGCCATCCTGTGGCTGGTGCGCAACCATCCCGAGCTGAAGGACGCGCAGATTTCGCGCCTCGTCGGCACCACCAAGTCGACGATCGAGCAGATCCGCGAACGCAAGCACTGGAATTCGGCCAATCTGCAGCCGATGGACCCGGTGACGCTGGGTCTCGCCTCGCAGATTGACCTCGACATGGAAGTCAACCGCGCCTCGCGCGGCCGCGAACAGGCTCAGCCGGTCGGCGACACGCTGCTGCCTGCGGCATTGACCGAGCGGTTGGTGCCTGCACCGGAGAAGCCGAAGGATGAGGACGCGGAGCTCGATGCAAACGCCGTCTTCGCCAAGCTGTCGGCGCTGAAGTCGAAGGACACCGACACGGACGACGAGGAATAGACTTTTCGCCAACGCAACAAAATAGCCCGCTTCGAGCGGGCTATTTTGTGCGGCCCGGCAAGTCTCAGCTTCGCGCCGCGCGGTCGGGCGCCATGCCGTAGTCCTCGCTGCGCTCCACCGCCCGGTAGAAATCGGCAAGCTGCTTGCCGCGCTCCGGCTTGAAGATCCGGCCGGCGATGACCACGGAGGCAATGCGGTCGATGCGGAAGGCGCGGAAATCATCGCGCATCTCGCACCAGGCGACCAGCGTCCACACCTTGCCCCAGAACCACAGGCCGAGCGGCCTGATATCGCGCGCGGTGCCGCGGCCGGCTTCGTCCGAGTAGTCGATGGTCAGCACCTGGCGCTTTTCGACCGCGCGCTCGATCAGGTCGATCGCCTCGCGGGCGGCATCGCTGACCACCCACATCGGCGTGTGGATCTCGGTACGGGCGATGCGGTCTTTCTCGGCATCGGGCAGCACGGCACCGATCTTGACCAGTGCCTCGTCGGCGGCCCGCGCCATGGCGGCGCCGCCAAAGGCGCGCACCATGCGGGCGCCGGCTACCAGCGCCACGATCTCGTCACGCGTGAACATCAGCGGCGGAAGGTCGAAACCCTCCCTCATCATATAGCCAACGCCAGCCTCGCCGTCGATCGGCACTCCGGTCGACTGCAGGTCGGCTATGTCGCGGTAAATGGTTCGCTCGGAAACCTCGAGCCATGTGCCGAGCTTCTGGGCGGTGACAAGGCGGCCACCACGCAGATGCTGCACGATTTGAAAGAGCCTGTCGGCGCGGCGCATCGTTTGCTTCCCCAGTGTTTTTCCCATGCATGCCGTGGCTCCCTGACCGGATCCACTTCCACATGACATGCATTACGGCTTCAGCCCTTCGCGCTTGCGCTGCGCGGCGATGAATTCCGCGCCGAAGGACAGTTTCCTCGTTGTCGGCGTCTTCGCATCGAGAATGCGCCAGAAGGGAGCGACGTCGCTGAGCGTCATGCCGCGCTCGAGATCCTCCTTGGCAGCCTCGGCGACCGTACGCAGATGATAGCCCGTGGTGACCGGGCATGTCACTTCGGCGCCATGCTCGATGGCAAGGGCCGTGCGCGGCGCGCGAACGTCCATCTCGACGCCTTCGTCGGGGATGGAGCGCTGGCCTTCGATGACGTCCCCTACCGTGCGCGGCGTTGGCTTCACGCCGTTGATGCCAGGCGCGTTCAGCCTGTCGTTCCAGTTTTTCATCGATCGTCCTCGGCCGGCCATGCGCATTATCCCACCATCGCACGCTCCTCCTGACAGCATACTGTCAGGAGGCTTCAGCATACTCCTTGGCGAACAGCGTCCGCATCTGCGCGAGTTCGCTGCCTTTTTCCGGGTAGAGCGTCTGCAGGAAGGCAAGGGCGAAAGTGCCGGGCGCCGAACCTGGCGCGGACACGATTTTGCCGTCGGCCACGGCATGCTGCACATCCTGATAATTGCCGTCGCCTGCATAGCCGGACTCGTGACGGCTGATCCAGTCACGGCCATTGCTGGTATGCTTGGCGTTCTCAAACATGCCGGCTCGGGCCAGGGCCAGCGTTCCCGCACAGATGCCACCAACGACACCGCCGCGCGATGCGACAGCCATCAGCAGTTCGGCAGCATCCGGCGGCGCCTTGCCCGCCCAGTGGTCGGAACCGATGACGGCCACGGCATCGAGATCGGTATTCTCATTGATGCTGGCCGAGCGGTCTGGCGTCAGCTTAAAACCGCTGATTCCGGTCACCGGCTTGCCGTCGGGCGTCAGCGACACGGCGCGAGCGCCGAACCATTCGACCGCCGAGGCCGCCAGCAGCCCATATTCCCAGTCGGCAAAACCTTCGATGAACAGAAAGCCGATTGTCTTCTGATCGGGCATGAGCTCGCTCCATCCCTCGCGCGCCGGACTTGATATCTGGGTGCTGACGCGTGAGCATCCAACCGCTGCGTTGAAAATTTCGTCTCAATTGCCGTGATGTCGACGCTCGGCATACATGTCCGGCCAGCCGATATCCTTGCGAATGTCTGCGGGCAGCGCGTTCATGAACCGCTGAGTGCGGATCTCGTTGCGCATCGTGCGGATCTTGCCGACATAATGCTGCATGCCGCGCAGAATGGTAAAACCGTTCATGTCCAATCTCCTCTCTCTAACTGGAGACACTATCGCACACCCCTCCTGACAGCAGTCTGTCAGGAGGATGGCAGGTCGTGTGGCGGCTGTTCCGTTCTTATCGTGACGGGTCACGCGAGGACGGATTGTTCACACGGATAGAACTAATCGGGCAGCATTGTTCATAGCGGGGTGACGGACTGTCGGGATAGGCGGCCTTCAGCGAAGTGACCGGAGTTCTGATATGAAAGGAGAAAATTCTTCCCAAAAACAGGGAGACCACCATGAGCTTGCAACTGACAGGAATTCACCACCTGACCGCCATCACCGCCAATGCGCCCGGCAATCTTCACTTCTACACGAAGGTGCTGGGGCTACGGCTGGTCAAGAAGACAGTGAACCAGGACGATACCTCGGCCTACCATCTCTTTTACGCCGACGGCGAGGCAACGCCGGGTACCGACCTCACCTTCTTCGACTGGCCGATCGGCCGCGAACGGCGCGGCACCCACAGCGTCGCGCGGACCAGCCTCAGGGTCGGCAGCCAGGAGGGCCTTGGCTGGTGGAAGCAGCACCTTGCCAGCGAAGGCATCGTGACAGGAGAGATTGCCGATATCGGCGGCTACAAGTCGCTGGATTTCGAGGACCCCGAAGGCCAGCGCCTGCGGCTCGTCAGCGATGGGGGCCAGGGCGGCAGCCATCCCTGGGCGCAAAGCCCGGTACCGGCCGAGCATCAGATCCGCGGACTGGGGCCGATCGTTATCAGTGTTCCCGACATCACCAACACCGAGGCGGTGCTGGCCGGGGTGATGAACATGCGCAAGGTCCGCGACTATGCCTCGCCCGACGGCGAGGGCCAGGTCCACGTCTTCGAAATGGGCGCGGGCGGGCCGGCGGCGGAGCTTCATGTGGCCGTGCAGCCCGGGCTGGCACCCGCGAGGCAAGGCGCCGGTGCGGTTCACCATGTCGCCTTCAGGGCGCCGGACGAGGAGACGCTGCATCAGTGGACGGCGCGCCTGGCCGAATTCCGGCTGCCGTCAAGCGGCGAGGTCGAGCGCTACTACTTCCGCTCGCTCTATTTCCGTGAGCCGAACGGCATCCTGTTCGAGATTGCCACCGACGGGCCAGGATTCACAGCCGACGAGCCGCTGGAGACGCTGGGCGAAAGCCTTGCCCTGCCGCCGTTCCTGGAGGCAAAACGCGCATCGATCGAGGCTGGCCTCAAGCCGCTGAAGTAGATTGCTGCGCGGTCAAGGCGTGCGTCGCGTTCCGCTTCGGGTTCGCGGCGCCTTTTCTTTCCCGGAGACCGAACGAACCGCTTTGACAGGCGCAAGCGTTGCTGGTCAAAGGCAGCATGACGAAACTCCTCGCCCTTGTCATCGTCGGGTTCATGGTCATCCAGCTCATCAAGCCGCTCGGCTGGCCGGGGCTCAGGCGCCGCGGCGATTTCTGGAAATTGGCATTGCTCGCCATGGCGGCGATCTCACTGGCGGCCGTGCTCGGGCACTTGACATAGGCCTTGGTGACAGCCGCGGTCGCTCTTCAGTCGGCAAGCACTGGGCCGACGAGATGTTCCGCCCAGGCCCGGTAGCCGGCCTCCGAGGCATGAAACCCGTCGGAAGCAAAACCGACCTCGGGGTTGGTGATCGGCAGGCGCGGTGCCGGCACCGCGCCGCGCTCCAGGCAGAGCCGTTCGCCCATCCGGTTCATCGCGGTAGCGCGGATCTCTAGGATCTTGCCGAGCAGCGATGGCATGGCCGGCGCACGCGTGAACTCCAGCACCGGCGACCATACCACGCGCGCCTCCGGCCATTTGGCGCGCAGCGCGTAGAGGAGGCCGCCGAACTCCTTCTTGAAGCGCGGCACGGAATGAAAATTCTTGGTGTCGTTGGTGCCGATGGCGAGCACGATATGCGTCCACGGATCAGCCGACAGATTGGGCAGGACATGGTCGCGGATCTGACCAGATGTCGCCGAATTGAAGCCGGCGGCACGCCAGCGCACAGCGCCGCCGGTGCGCTGTGCAATCATGACGGCAAGCTGCGCGGCAAGCCCGTTTTCGGAATTGCCGATGCCGACCGAGGCGGCGGAGGAATCGCCCAGCACCAACAGCGAGATCGCCGGAGCCTGGCCCGAGATCTCGTGCATGACCGGTCCCCGCGCCGGCAGCATGCGCGAGGTGCGGCGGCGGACACCCAAGCCCTGCCAGACATAGATCGGGAAGGCGAGCCAGGTGAGGAAGGTCGGAAAGCATCGCATCGCTGGTCCATTGAACTGGTTTGCGACCAGCATCTAACGCATGTCGCGAGAGAGGTGAACGAGCATTTCCGGCGAAAACAGGATCGCCTCGAACGCTCTACCCCTTTGTTTTACGCAATTCCGAAGGCGCTCCGCACTTTTGCTGGTCAGCCATCGTGGCAATCGTGCTCCGCTTGCGGCTCGCCTGCATATTCGTCATGCAGCCGCACCCAATCCATCAGATTGCGGTAGAGGCCGGTCTCACCCCGGCCCTTCGGCGTCAGGTCCAGATAGTGGTAGGCGCCGATCAGTTGTTCGCCGCCACGGGCACGCGAAACGAAGGTCAGGAAGATATCGCCGTTCTCGTCCCTGTAGAAAACGCTGGCGCCCGGAAGCTCCTTCGATGTCCGGGGTCGGGTCTCGAAATTGTAGGTGGTGTCGCCAGCCGCGATCTGCCTGTCGGTGAAGGAGACCTGCATGTCGAAGTTGAAATCCGACGCATAGGACGACACCCAGTCGAACTTCCAGCCCATGCGCTGCCTGTAGGCTACAAGCTCGTCCAGCGGCGCGCGCGAGATCACTACCAGCGATACGTCGTGGTGCATGAGGTGCTGGTTGGCACCGTCGATATGATCGGCAAGAAAGGAGCAGCCTTCGCAATGATTGACGCAGCCCGGCCCGAACATGAAATGGTAGACGATCAGCTGGCTGTTGGCGCCAAACAGATCGGCAAGTTTCTTCGGCCCCCTTTCGGTCCCGAAGACGTAGTCCTTGCGAATTTTCAACCAGGGGAGTTCGCGCCGCTCGGCCGCGACGCGCTCGCGAAGCCGCGTCAGTTCCTTCTCGCGGGCCAGATGTGCCTTATGAGCCTCGAACCATTCTTCGCGCGAAACGACCTTGTTGCGATGCATGAACTTCTCCCTGTCTGCACCCCAAGGACGTACGGGATGGGCTCGCCCCGACATCGCCGCTGTCAGGAATGCTCAGAGAAAATAAGAATTCGAATGCCTTGACCCAAGGCCGGTGCGCCAAACAAAACCCGGGCACGTCTGCCCGGGTTCGAAGGGACGGATAGCAGGGGCTTCAGGCAGCCTGTTCCAGGCTCGCCTTCCATTTCCCAAGTGCCGCCAGGTGGTTCATGTGGGCGCGGTGGGTGAAGGCGGCCTGGCCGGCGGCGATGTTCGAGGCCTTGCCGCTCCATGCCTTCTGCGGGGCGGCCTGCAGCGCGCGGCCATAGGAGAAGGTCAGCTTCCACGGATGCGGGCCGATGGCGTTGATGGCATTGAGGTTGGCGGTCGCCTCCTCGTCCTCCTGACCGCCGGAGAGGAAGGCAATGCCCGGCACCGCGGCCGGCACCGTCTCGCGGAACAGCTTTATCGTCTTCTCCGCGACTTGCTCAGGACTGTCCACCGTGCCCGACTTCTTGCCAGAAAGCACCATGTTGGGCTTCAGGATCGTGCCTTCGAGGACAACACCGGCAGCGTGGAGCTCGTCATAGAGTTTTATCAGCGTCGCCTTGGAGACCTCAAAACAAGTGTCGATGTCGTGAGCGCCGTCCATCAGCACTTCGGGCTCGACGATCGGCACGATGCCGGCCTCCTGGCAAAGTGCGGCATAGCGGGCAAGCGCATGGGTGTTCGAGTTGATCGAATTGACCGAAGGCACGCCCTTGCCGGTGTCGATGTCGATCACCGCGCGCCATTTGGCGAAGCGGGCGCCGAGCTTGTAATAGTCGGCAAGCCGCTCGCGCAAGCCGTCGAGGCCTTCGGTAATGGTGTCGCCGGGAAAGCCGGCCAGCGGCTTGGCGCCGGCATCGACCTTGATGCCTGGAATTGCGCCCGCCGCCTTGATGATGTCGACCAGCGGCGTGCCGTCGGCGGCCTTCTGGCGAATGGTCTCGTCATAGAGGATGACGCCGGAAATGTATTTGGCCATCGCGTCCTTGGCGCGGAACATCATCTCGCGGTAGTCGCGGCGGCTGTCGGGGGTAGATTCGACGCCGATGACGTCGAAGCGCTTCTTGATCGTGCCGGAGCTTTCATCGGCGGCCAGCAGGCCCTTGCCGTTGGCCACAATCGCGGCGGCAATGTCTTCGAGACGTTCGCTCATCATGCTTCTCCTAACCGGTTGGTATCGGCCAGCAGGACACTACCGCCAAAGGAATGACGCCGGAAAGCTCGAATCGAGCGAAAGTGGCCGGCGCTGCCGCCAGCTCCCTTCGAGTTGATCGAATTGCCGGTGGGCCGTCGTGCCCTCAGCGCTTCAGCACGTCCACGCCGGGCAATGGCTTGCCTTCCATCCATTCCAGGAAGGCGCCGCCGGCGGTCGAGACATAGGTGAAGTCGTCGGCGACACCGGCGTGATTCAATGCAGCCACGGTATCGCCGCCGCCGGCGACCGAAACCAGCTTGCCCGCCTTTGTGCGCGCTGCGGCATGCTTGGCCGCCGCCACCGTGGCGTGATCGAACGGCTCAATCTCGAAGGCGCCGAGCGGTCCGTTCCAGACAAGCGTCGCGGCGCGGTCGATCCACTCGCCGATCGTCGTCACGGTCTTGGCGCCGACATCGAGGATCATGCCATCGGCCGGCACGTCGGAGATGGCGATGGTCTCGCAGGCCGCACCCGCCTTGAATTCCTTGGCGACGACGCCGTCGACCGGCAGGATGATGGCGCAGCCGGCCTCTGCCGCTTCGATCATGATCTGCTTGGCGGTCGGAGCCAGGTCGTGCTCGCACAGCGACTTGCCGACGTCGGTGCCGCGCGCGGCGAGAAAGGTGTTGGCCATGCCACCGCCGATGACGAGCGCATCGACCTTCTTCACCAGGTTCATCAACAGGTCGATCTTCGTCGAGACCTTGGCGCCGCCGACGATGGCAACGACTGGACGGACCGGGTTGCCCAGGCCCTTCTCCAGCGCCTCGAGTTCGGCCTGCATGGTGCGGCCGGCGAAGGAGGGCAAGAGGTGCGCCAGCCCTTCAGTCGACGAATGGGCGCGGTGGGCGGCGGAAAAGGCATCGTTGACGAAGATGTCGCCATTGGCGGCGAGCCGTTCGGAAAAAGCCGGATCGTTCTTCTCTTCGGCCTTGTAGAAGCGGGTGTTTTCCAGGAGCAGCACGTCGCCCTTGTCCATGGCGGCGACAGCGCTGCCTACCGTGTCGCCGATGCAGTCGGAGGCGAATCCAACGGGACGGCCGAGCACCTCAGCCGTCGCCCTGGCGATCGGCTCCAGCGAGAATTCGGGCGAGGGACCATCCTTGGGCCGACCGAAATGGGCGAGCAGGATGACCTTGGCGCCCTTGCCGGACAATTCGGCGATGGTCGGCGCGATGCGTTCGATGCGGGTGGCGTCGGTGACCTTGCCCTCAGCGACGGGAACGTTGAGGTCGACGCGCACCAGCACGCGCTTGCCGCTGATGTTGCCGATATCGTCCAGTGTCTTGAAGACAGCCATGCCGGTTCCCTTTCGTCTGAAATCGCCGGGACCATACCTCGCATCAATGACGATGCAAGGCTTTGGCTGGGGCCGGGTGCGAAATTTTGAGGCGGACGGGGACATAGTCCGTGAAGACCGCCCGGCCTATGTCAGCGGGCAAACGGTCGCCCGCCTCAGCTTTCGGCCGACGCTTTCTCGACCGGGGGCTCAGGGGCGTCATCCGCCTGTGTTGCCCCCCGCGCCTCAGCCGGCTTGCGCCAGCTGCGGATAAAGGCGGCGAGACGGTCGCCGATCTCGCCGGCGCTCAGGAAGACAGGCACGCGCGCCACCGGCGCGGTCGGCTCGAAGGACAGGCCGAGCCCGGTGATTTTGCCCTTGTCGTCGACGTCGCGCACAATCAGCTCGATCGGACCAAGCAGCACGCGGTCGGCATATTCGGCATGGCCGCCGAGCCGCGCCGTGACCAGCGCACCGACGGTCTGTTTCTGCTCGGCCTCGCTGAGACCGGGCGCATAGGCGGCTTCCAGTTCGGCGGCGGAACGCGCTGGATCGACGGCGAAGGCGCCGAAGAAATCGGCATCCTCGGGATCGACGACGGCGCGGCTGGCGAACAGCTTGTCGAGCAGGCGGGGATAGCGATCGGGCACGAAGATGTAGACTTGATCGCCGGCGGCGAGCCGGCCCATGTCCTGGAAACGCATCGAGCGGCCGTCACGCAGCACCAGCGAGGGCCGCGCCCATCGCGGGATGCGTTCGCCGCGCGCCACCGGACTGCCCGGCGCCACACGATAGGCAAGGAGTTCGTGATGCGCGGAGCCGGGCAGTTCCAGTTCGACCTTGTCCAGCGGTCCGAGCCGGGCCGGCACGATCAGGCCGAGGCGCCGCGCCAGCGGGCCGACGGTCCAGCCCTGGATGACCAGGGACACCAGAACGATGATGAAGGCGGCGTTGAAGATGGTGCGGCCGTTTTCCAGCCCGCCGAGCAGCGGTGTGATGGCGAGCAGGATGGACACGGCGCCGCGCAGGCCGACCCAGGAGACGAAGGCGACTTCGGGACGCGGCAGGCGGAACGGGACCAGGCAGAGCCAGACCGCGACAGGACGGGCGACGAACATCAAGAACAGGCCAAGCGCTATCGCAGGCACCATGATCGCCGGGAACTGCGAGGGCGTCGCGAACAGGCCGAGGATGAGGAACATGATGATCTGCGCCAGCCACGACATGCCGTCCTGGAAGCGCTTCAGGATGGTGACAGCGCGGATGTCGGAATTGCCGGCGATGAGCCCGGCGATATAGACCGCCAGGAAGCCGGAGCCGCCGATGGCGCCGGCGGCGGCAAAGACCATCAAGGACAGGGTCAGCACGAAGATCGGCAGCAGGCCATGGTCGAGGTTGAGCCGATCGACAAGGCGCACGATGGCGAGGCCGCCGAGCACGCCGACGATCGCGCCAAGCCCCATGTTGATGAGGAAGCCGAGGATCAGATTGGTGACCAGGACATTGGCTTCGGGGTTGGCGTGGGCGGCGATGATCTCGACCAGCGTGATGGTCAGGAAGATGGCGATCGGATCATTGGTTCCCGATTCCACCTCGAGCGTGGAGCGCACGCGCTCGCGCAGATTGATCTCGCCGGCGCGCAGCAGGAAGAACACCGCCGCCGCGTCGGTCGAGGCGACGGCTGCGCCAAGCAGGAAGGATTCCAGCCAGCTGAGGTCGAGCAGGTAGTAGGCGGCGGCGCCGAACAGGCCAGTGGTGAGAAGGACGCCGAAGGTCGCCAGCGACAGGGCTGGTCCTGCCGCCTGCCGCAGGGCGTTAAGCGGCGTGCCGAAACCGGAATCGAACAGGATGACGGCGAGCGCCAGTGAGCCGGCAAAATAAGCGATGCGGGCATTGTCGAACTGGATACCGAGCCCGTCGGTTCCGGTGGCGAGCCCGATACACAGAAACAGGAGCAGGAGCGGGGCGCCGAAGCGAAAGGCGATCAGGCTCGAAAACGCCGCGGCGACAACAAGCGCCGTGCCGACCAGCGTAACGAGATAGATCGCATGCTCCATCCGTGATTTGCCCCTCGAATTCCTCTGCCTCCTGGCTTCGCGGCAGAGTGGGGCGAAGGCGTGACCAGTGCAAGGCGGGAGGGTGGTTTTTTGCCCGGCGCCGCCGATTTTCGCGTTGCTGCTCCGGCAAATGAAAACGCCCGGACGAGGCCGGGCGTTTCGAGTGTCGGGAAGATCGATCTTCGATCAGGCGATGGTCTTGCCGAAAGCGACCGCGGTGTCGCCCATGCGGTTGGAAAAGCCCCATTCATTGTCGTACCAGGACAGCACCGAAACGAAGTTGCCGTCCATCACCTTGGTCTGGTCGAGCGCCATGATCGAGGAGCGCGGATCGTGGTTGAAGTCGATCGACACGTTCGGGTGATGGGTGACGCCGAGGATGCCCTTCAGCTTGCCGTTGGAGGCGGCGATGACCGCCTCGTTGATTTCCTGCACCGTCGTCGAGCGCTTGGCGATGAACTTGAAGTCGACGACCGAGACGTTCGGCGTCGGCACGCGGATCGAGATGCCGTCGAGCTTGCCCTTGAGGTCGGGCAGGACGAGGCCGATCGCCTTGGCGGCACCGGTCGAGGTCGGGATCTGCGACAGGGCGGCGGCGCGGGCGCGGTAGAGATCCTTGTGCATGGTGTCCAGCGTCGGCTGGTCGCCCGTGTAGGAATGGATCGTCGTCATCATTCCCTTTTCGATGCCGACCGTCTCATGCAGGACGGCCGCCAGCGGCGCCAGGCAGTTGGTGGTGCAGGACGCATTCGAGATGACGATGTGGTCCTTGGTCAGCTTGTCGTGGTTGATGCCGTAGACGACGGTCAAGTCAGCGCCGTCGGCGGGCGCCGAGACCAGCACGCGCTTGGCGCCGGCGGTCAGGTGCGCGGCGGCCTTGTCGCGGGCGGTGAAGATGCCGGTGCATTCGAGCGCGATGTCGATGCCGAGTTCCTTCCACGGCAGCTGCGTCGGATCCTTGATCGCGGTGACCTTGAACTTCTCCTTGCCGACGCTGATCTGGTCGCCGTCGACCGACACTTCATGCGGAAAGCGGCCGTGCACGCTGTCAAAGCGCAGCAGGTGGGCGTTGGTCTCGACCGGACCGAGATCGTTGACGGCGACGACATCGATATCCTTGCGGCCGGACTCATGGATGGCGCGCAGGATGTTGCGGCCGATGCGGCCAAATCCGTTGATGGCAACTCTGACAGTCATTTTTCTCTCCCGGGGAGCTGGAGGGCAGACGATTGATCCGCAGCTTCATAGCGGCGGACGGGCAAAGAATCCAGCCGCAGCGGGCTGGATTTAAATCGATTAGGTTGGGCCAGCCTGGCAAAACCGCTTTTCACGCGATCTCGCCGGGTATTTTGTTTCGTGCATGTCGTTATCTCAAGACCGCGACACACTTTTGGGCGACATGCCGGGGCCTCATCCGCCGTGCAGGCGGGCTTCCGCCGCCTTGGCGGCCGCCTCGGCGGTGATGCCGAAATGCGGATAAAGCTGTTCGATCGTACCGCTCGCACCGAAGCCGGTCATGCCGATGAAGATGCCGTCCGAGCCAATGAGATGATCCCAGCCCTGGCGGATGCCGGCCTCGATCGCCATCTTGATCGGTGCGTCGCCGATCGTCTTCTTGCGATAGGCGTCGGTCTGCTTGTCGAACAGTTCGAAGCAAGGCACCGAGACGACACGGGTCGGATGGCCATGTTTTTCCAGAAGGTCGCGTGCGCCAAGCGCGATCTCGACCTCGGAACCGGTGGCGAAGATCGTCACGGCGGCCTCGCCGCTGGCGGCGGCGAGCTCATAGGCCCCTTGGCTGCTCAGGTTCTTTTCTGTGAACTCGGTGCGCACCGTCGGCAGGTTCTGGCGGGTCAGCGCCAGGGTCGACGGCGTCTTTTCGGATTCGAGCGCGATCTGCCAGCATTCGGCGGTTTCCACCGCGTCGGCCGGACGGAACACATTGTGGTTGGGAATGGCGCGCAGGGCCGCCATGTGCTCGACCGGCTGGTGGGTCGGCCCGTCTTCCCCCAGACCGATGGAATCATGGGTCATGACGAAGATCGAGCGGATGCCCATCAGCGAGGCAAGCCGCATCGAGGGGCGGGCGTAGTCGGAGAAGCACAGGAAGGTGCCGCCATAGGCGATAAGGCCGCCATGCAGCGTCAGGCCGTTGATCGCGGCAGCCATGCCGTGTTCGCGGATGCCGTAATGGACATAGCGCTGGCCGTAATCGTCCGGCGTGATGTTCTTGGTCTGGCTGGTCTTGGTGTTATTGGAGCCGGTCAGGTCGGCCGAGCCGCCGATGGTTTCCGGCACCGCGCCATTGATGACTTCCAGCGCCATTTCCGACGATTTGCGGGTCGCGACCTTCGGCTTGTCGGCTGAAAGCTTCTTCTTGTAGTCGGCGATGACGGCGTCGAAATTCGCCGGCAGCTTGCCACTGGTGCGGCGCTCGAACTCGGCCTTCAGCTTCGGATCGGCCTTGGCCAGACGGCCTTCCCAATCCGTGCGCGCCTTGACGCCGGCCTTGCCGGCGGTGCGCCAGGCATCGAGAATGTCAGCCGGGATCTCGAAGGGCGGCGAGTCCCAGTTGAAGAACTTGCGCGCGCCAGCGATCTCGTCTGGGCCGAGCGGCGAGCCGTGCGCCTTGTTGGTGCCGGCCTTGGTCGGAGCACCGAAGCCGATGGTCGTCTTGCAGGCGATCATCGTCGGCTTGTCGGAATGGCGGGCGGCCTCGATGGCATAGGCGATCGCTTCCGGATCGGTGCCGTCGATGTGGCTGGCGTTCCAGCCGGAGGCCTGGAAGCGCGCGACCTGGTCGGTGTTGTCGGCGAGCGACACCGGACCGTCGATCGAGATGTTGTTGTTGTCCCAGAAGACAATCAGCTTGTTGAGCTTGAGGTGACCGGCAAGGGCGATGGCTTCCTGGGAAACACCTTCCATCAGGCAGCCGTCGCCGGCCAGCACATAGGTGTAGTGGTCGACAAGGTCGTTGCCGAACGCGGCGTTCATGATGCGCTCGCCGAGCGCGAAGCCGACCGAATTGGCGAGGCCCTGGCCCAGCGGGCCGGTCGTGGTCTCGATGCCGGTGGCGTGGCCATATTCGGGGTGGCCGGCGGTTTTCGAGCCCAACTGGCGGAAGTGCTTGATCTGGTCGATGGTCATGTCTTCGTAGCCGGTCAGGTGCAGCAACGAATAGAGCAGCATCGAACCATGGCCCGCCGACAGGATGAAGCGGTCACGGTCGGCCCAATGCGGGGCCTTGGGATCGTATTTCAGGAAGCGGGTGAACAGCACCGTGGCAATGTCGGCGCAGCCCATGGGCAGGCCGGGATGGCCGGAATTCGCCTTCTCGACGGCATCCATGGAGAGAAAACGGATCGCATTGGCCATCCGGTCATGTTGTTCACGCGACGTCATGGTACCTCCAGGGTGGGGGTTTGGGGGCTTGGGAGAGCCCTTGAAAAGGGTGCGCGACACATAGCAGGCGCGGGCTTTTAGTCAACAAATCGGGTGCAGATTTGCCGGTCTTGTGATGTCGGCGGTGGACCTACTTTAGCGTTAGCGGGGGACAGTCGCGAGAGCTTTATTGACGTTGCCTTCACCCGGTGCCTAATGTTTCCGGGATAACGCGTTCTGAACGCGAACGATTCGGTGATGGGCAGGGCACAGGACGAAGCCATGACCGGGGAAACCACGCTCAAGGAAGTGATCGCCAGGCTGAGCAAGGCCATCGAAGGGCTGGAAAACGCCGTCGCGGCCAAGCTCGAGCATGAACGCGACTATTCGGAAGCCGAGGCCGAAGTACAGCGGATGAATGCCGACCGCTCGCGGTTGGCGCAGGAACTCGACAATTCCGAAGCGCGCGCCGAACGGCTGGAAGACGCCAACAAGGAAGTGTCGCGACGGCTGGTGACCGCGATGGAAACCATCCGCGCCGTGTTGGACAGATAGGAGCTGGCCCGATGGCACAGGTCACGGTTTCAATCGACGGCAAGCAGTACCGCATGGCCTGCGACGAGGGCCAGGAAGAGCATCTGATTGATCTCGCCGAGCGTTTCGACCGCTATGTCTCGCACCTGAAGGATTCCTTCGGCGAGATCGGCGACCAGCGGCTGACCGTCATGGCCGGCATCATGGTGATGGACGAGCTTTCCGAGCTGCAGAAGCGCGTCAAGGGCATGGAAAGCGAAGTGCTGACCTTGCGCAAGACGCGCGACGAGGCGCTGACCAAGGCCGACAAGAGCGACAGCGTGCTGACCAGCGCGCTCGGCGCCCTGGCGCAGCGTATGGAAGATTTGTCGGCGACGCTGGCAATCAACAAGGCCTGAGGCGTCTTCGCTGATCCCTGCCGCTTGTCTCATGCCCGATACCACGACGTATTTTTGGCCTGATCCCGCGTGTGGGGAAAAATTTTTGCCCATCGAGTGAATGGCCGTCATCTCCAGCGTTTAATCAGTCGCGCTGCGGTGCTACGATCAGGTGCCGGGCGCCGGGCGGCGAAGATCCGGCCACATTCACAAGGGGTAGGGATAGGTCATGAGTCTTCGTATCAACGATATCGCGCCGGACTTCACCGCCGAGACCACGCAGGGAGCCATCAAATTCCATGACTGGATCGGCGACGGCTGGGCGATCCTGTTCAGCCATCCGAAGAATTTCACGCCGGTCTGCACGACCGAGCTTGGCACGATGGCCGGGCTCGAGGGCGAGTTCAAGAAGCGCAACGTCAAGATCATCGGCATTTCGGTCGACCCGGTCGAAAGCCATGGCAAATGGCAGGACGACATCAAGACGGCGACCGGCCATTCGGTGCATTACCCGCTGATCGGCGACAAGGACCTCAAGGTCGCCAAGCTTTATGACATGCTGCCAGGCGGTGCCGGCGAAACTTCGGAAGGCCGCACACCCGCCGACAACGCCACCGTGCGCTCGGTCTACGTCATCGGGCCGGACAAGAAGATCAAGCTTGTGCTGACCTATCCGATGACCACGGGGCGCAACTTCGACGAGATCCTGCGGGCGGTCGATTCCATGCAACTCACCGCCAAGCATCAAGTGGCGACGCCGGCGAACTGGAAACAGGGTGAGGACGTCATCATCACCGCCGCCGTTTCCAACGAGGATGCGATCAAGCGCTTCGGCGCCTACGAGACCATCCTGCCCTATCTCAGGAAGACCAAGCAGCCCTCCGCCTGAGCCAGCACGCCGGAATGGTTTCCGGCGTTTCCGCTCCTGCGAACCAAGTCATGCTTGACTGGTTCGTCGGGGCGGACAACCATGCTCACGGTGGGTTCCGGCGGAGAAAATCGTTCCTGCCGGCTAGGTCTGGGGAAGCCGGACGTGCAGATAACTTTGGCGAAGCCGCAGGTCAGCGGCTTTTATGACGAGCCGACCGGGGCCATCCAGTATGTCGTCGCTGACCCGGCGACGAAGCGATGCGCCATTATCGATCCGATCCTCGACTTCGATGAAAAATCCGGCGCGACGAGTACGATGAGCGCGGATAGCTTGCTCGATTTCATTGGGGAAAACGGGCTGGAGCTCGAGTGGATTCTCGATACCCATCCCCACGCTGACCATTTCTCGGCGGCGCATTACCTGAAACAGAGGACCGGCGCGCCGATGGCGATCGGCGACAAGGTCGTCGACGTCCAGGCACTGTGGAAGGTGATCTATAACTGGCCGGACTTTCGGGCTGACGGCTCACAATGGGACAGGCTGTTCGCCGAGGGCGAGACCTTCCGGATCGGAACCCTTCCGGTCAAGGTGCTGTTCTCGCCTGGACATACATTGGCATCGATCACCTATGTGATCGGTGACGCCGGCTTCATCCACGACACCCTGTTCATGCCCGACAGCGGCACGGCAAGAACGGATTTTCCCGGTGGAAGCGCCGCGCGGTTGTGGCGCTCGATCCAAGGCATCCTGGCGTTGCCGGAGGAAACCCGGCTGTTCGTCGGCCATGATTACCAGGCCGGCGGGCGCGAACCGATGTGGGAAAGCACGGTCGCGGCGCAGAAGGCGACCAACATCCATCTTGTCGCCGCGCGTACAGAGGCCGAGTTCGTCGCGCTACGCGAGGCGCGCGATCGCACATTGCCGATGCCGCGGCTGATCCTGCATGCGCTGCAGGTCAACATCAATGGGGGGCGGCTGCCGGAGCCGGAAGCCAATGGCCGGCGCTACCTCAAATTTCCGCTGGATTCGCTTTGAGGCAACGGTCGTCCCGGCTGCGGCGTACAAAAAAAGCCGGCGCCAGTTTCCTGACGCCGCCCTGCTACTTCCTGCGCGAAGCCGGCTTTAAGCCGCCGGCTGTGCCTCGATCGTGCGCAGCGCCTGCATCTGGCGCTTGGCGGCGGCCTTGACCGCATCCTGCACCTTCTCGAAGGCGCGCACCTCGATCTGCCGCACGCGCTCGCGGCTGATGTCGAACTCGGCCGACAGTTCCTCGAGCGTCAGCGGCTCCTCGGCGAGGCGGCGCGCCTCGAAGATGCGCCGCTCGCGATCGTTGAGCACGGCCAGAGCGCCCGACAGCATGCCGCGCCGGTTTTCCAGCTCGTCCTGCTCGATCAGCATCTCTTCCTGGCTTTCGTGGTCGTCGACCAGCCAGTCCTGCCATTCGCCGGACTCGCCTTCCGTCGCCCGGATCGGCGCGTTGAGTGACGCGTCGCCGGACAGACGGCGGTTCATCGACACCACTTCGGCCTCGGAAACGTTCAGCCGCGTGGCGATTTCGGCGATCTGGTCGGGCTTGAGGTCGCCATCGTCCAGCGCCTGGATCTTGCCCTTCACCTTGCGGAGATTGAAGAACAGACGCTTCTGGTTGGCGGTCGTGCCCATCTTGACCAGGCTCCACGAGCGCAGGATGTATTCCTGGATCGAGGCCTTGATCCACCACATGGCGTAGGTGGCGAGGCGGAAACCGCGCTCGGGTTCGAATTTCTTGACGGCCTGCATGAGGCCGACATTGCCTTCCGAGATCACTTCGCCGATCGGCAGGCCATAGCCGCGATAGCCCATGGCGATCTTGGCGACGAGCCTCAAATGGCTGGTGACGAGCTTGTGCGCGGCCGTGGTGTCTTCATGCTCGGCGTAACGCTTGGCGAGCATGTACTCTTCCTGCGGCTGAAGCATGGGAAAGCGGCGGATTTCTTCCAGATAGCGGCTGAGGCCGCCTTCACCGGAAACGATACTGGGTAATGACTGGGCCATGATAGCGCCCCCTCTCTATTGGAGTGATGCCCCCGAAACGCGGCAGGCATGTGACGCGAACACCAAAAGGCTCGCTCGCGACAACAGATCTTATACAGGAACAAAACCAGAAAAGACAGGCATTTGTTCAACACGAAACAGTGTGTCACGCTAAGTGAACAATGCCACTCAGGTTTTTGATGGCAGGTTCAGAGCTTCCGAAAGCCGCCGACGAGTTCCTCCATGTCCCCCGGTAACGGCGCCTCGAACCTCATCGTTAGATGGGTAGTCGGGTGCCGAAATGCAAGGAGCCATGCATGCAAAGCTTGCCGGGAAAATGCCTCGACCTGGCGTTTCAGCGGTTCGGGCAGCCGATTGGCCTTGGTGCGGAAGGCTAGCCCGTAGTCCGGGTCGCCAATCACGGGATGGCCGATATGGGCCATGTGGACGCGGATCTGGTGGGTGCGACCGGTTTCCAGCCGGCATTCGACGAGGCTAGCGGCAGCGAATTCCCGCTGGCCCTCGCCGAAACGCTCCTGCACGGCAAAACGGGTGACGGCGTGGCGTGCGTCGTCGCGGCCTTCCGGCACCACGGCGCGGCGAACCCGGTCGGAGGCGCGGCCAAGCGGTGCATCGATCGTGCCGGTCGGCCTCTGCGGTATGCCCCAGACCAGCGCCAGGTAGGCGCGCTCGAGATCGCCGGTCAGGCCGTGGTCGGCGAACGCCTCCGACAGAGCCTTGTGAGCACGGTCGGTCTTGGCGACCACCATGACGCCGCTGGTCTCCTTGTCGAGGCGATGGACGATGCCCGGGCGGCGCACCCCGCCAATGCCTGACAGGCTGTCGCCGCAATGATGAATCAGCGCATTGACCAGCGTGCCGGTCCAGTTGCCGGCGCCGGGGTGCACGACGAGCCCCGCCGGCTTGTTGATGACGATCAACTCGTCGTCTTCGTAGAGCACGTCGAGCGCAATGTTCTCGCCCTGCGGCTGCGCCGGCTCCGGTTCCGGCATGGCTACGGACACATTTTCGCCCGCGCGCATCTTGCGCTTGGTTTCGTCGACCGGCTTGCCGTCGATGACGACGGCGCCTTGCCTGATCAGCATCTGCACGCGACTGCGTGACATGTCCGGGCCAAGGGCTGCCGCCAGCCACTGATCGAGCCGTTGGCCGGCCGCATCCGCGCCGGCGACCAGCAAGGTGGGCGCGGCCTCTATCAACAGGTCCTCTATCAATTCGGGGGCCTCTTCGCTATGAGCGCTCATCGAAAAACCATTCCGGAATGTTTGCCATGGCCCGGCCCGATGCCGATGAAGAGCAGGAAAAACCGCTCGCCCCCGAAGTCGACAAGCTGCGCGGCAAGCTCATCCGCTTCATGGCCATCAATCTCGGCCTGCTCTTTCTGGCTCTTATGGTGGTGATCGCGGCGATTGTCTACAAATCACGCAAGGCAACGCCGGTGAGCCCGCCGCTGGCCGGCGACGTTCAGGTGCCCGCCGGCGAACCGCTCAGCGGGGACATCGTGCTGCCGGTTGGCGCCAGGGTGGTCGGTCAGTCACTGTCGGGCAACCGCCTTTCGATCGACGCCGAGCTTGCCGACGGCAGCCGTGCGATCTTCGTCTACGATATCGCCGAGCGCCGCCTGATCGGCCGTTTTGCGATCCGCAACAAATAGGCAGGCGCCAATGCGGCAAACACATTTGCCACGGACATGACCGGCTTCGCCGAACACCGTCGTGTCGCGACGGTGGCGCTGGTCGTCGCCAGCTATGACGAGGCGATCGCCTGGTATGTCGAGCGGCTGGGTTTTACGCTGACCGAGGATGTCGATCTCGGCGGCGGCAAACGCTGGGTCACGGTCGCGCCGGCCGACGGGCAGGGCGCCAGGCTGCTGCTGGCCGAGGCGTCCGACGAGACGCAGAGGAAAAGCATCGGCAACCAGACCGGCGGCCGGGTTTTTCTCTTCCTCGAAACCGACGATTTTGCCGGCGACCATGCAGCGATGCTGGACAAGGGCGTCGAATTCCGCGAGGCGCCGCGTCACGAAGCCTATGGCACGGTGGCGGTTTTCGCCGATCTGCATGGCAATCTGTGGGACCTGATCCAGCCGAAACGGTAACGCGGGGGCGGCTTTTCATTC
Organism: Mesorhizobium sp. B2-4-13; assembly: GCF_006658535.1. Taxonomy (NCBI): domain Bacteria; kingdom Pseudomonadati; phylum Pseudomonadota; class Alphaproteobacteria; order Hyphomicrobiales; family Phyllobacteriaceae; genus Mesorhizobium; species Mesorhizobium sp. B2-4-13. The sequence goes on from NZ_VFVB01000007.1 coordinate 74,731, forward strand.
GATGCGGCAAAGCCGCCGAACCCCAGTTGCTTTTTCCCGGCCGTCAGCCTATATCGCCCCTTCTTGAGCGCGCCCATCGTCTAGCGGTCAGGACACCGCCCTCTCACGGCGGGAACAGGGGTTCGATTCCCCTTGGGCGTACCAGGCAGCGGTCCTGTCGTTGACCTCCAGACAATCCTGCAGTTTCGGACCCGTCCCGCATGGGCTCCGCATGCCTCGAAAGAGCGCGCAAAGCCTGCGAGAGCCCGGGCTTCCCATACCCCGAATCCACCCAATTTAAGTCAAGCCGCGACGCTTGAAAGCACTGCGATCTCTGATACTTGCGGTGCGGGGATAGCTTTCGCGGCAACGCGGGTTTTGGGTCGGGTAGAGTTTGGAATGGCCTCTGTTGGGACGACATGCACGCACTGCCATGGCGGTGGAAAGGTTTTCGACTGCTCGAGATGGCGTGCCTCAAAAGGGTATTGCTGCCCGCACGGGACACATCAAAGCGGTTGCCCGGGAAAGACCATGATATGCGCGCAGTGTGCCGGGCTTGGAACGATACCAGAAACCGAGTTCAGGGCCGTCGCGTAGGCCGTCCTATCGCGACAATCATGGACATAGCGGCCATCTATTCCTAGCCTTGCGGGTGGGGATGGCAGGCAGGTTAAGGTTTGGTTTACCAATAGCCTGTCTACTGGGGACAATTCGCTTTCGGCCTGCGACCACGGATGTACTGGCGCAGTTGCCGAGGCGGAAAGGAAAGGTCGGCTCCGTGCCGGCCTTTTTGCTTTTTCGGGCTACATGGCTCGCATCGGCCAGGCGCCAGGGCGGCTTCGCAGTCGGCTTTCTTCGAACAACTTTTTGGCAAGGGATATTGTCATTGCCCATGTCGGCTCTACCATCGATCACAGCAGTCCGGCGGGTTGCCGGACCGTCGTGACGATGAGGGCTTGCGATGAAACGTGCTGCAAAACTGGCGATTGCGGGTGTGATGTCGGCAGGTGTCGTATGCGCATCTGCCGCAACGCTCAACACTATGGACGATGTCGGGACCGCGATCCAGTCCTGCTGGACACCGCCTGCCGGTGCCGGAGATTCGACTGTAACCCTGAGTTTCAGTTTCAAGCGCGACGGTACTCTGATAGGGCCGCCGCGACCAACCGCCGCCAAGGTGGCTGGCGACGACAAGGCACGTAAGGCGTTCATCGATGCGGCAATAGCGGCGGTGAAGAATTGCACGCCGCTGAGTTTATCGCCGGAGCTGTCGCAAGGGATTGCCGGCAACGTGTTCACGCAGCAATTCGTTTCGCCCAAGCAATAGCGGTAGCGCCCAAAGAACGCCTGCCATGGAGCGGGCATCGGCACGGGTGTTCGTCGAACCGGAGAACCGGGTCGGGTGTCGTTTCCCCCGATCGCCGCAGATCAATGGCTCAGGCGCCGTGCTTCGGCATGCCGTGCCAGATCCGGGGTCTCGAAGACGTAGTCGCTCCAGGCCGATTCCGGAATCTGCCCGGCCAGATAGCACTCCAGTAACAGGTTTTGCTCGGGGTTGAGCGGCCGTGGGGCACGCCCGTGATCCAGCCCGAGGGAGTGAAAAAGGCTTCTTGTCAGCTCCGATACGGTGAAATGCATCGACATCCCGCGTTCTCCTTTGCGCCTCAACGCAGCAGCACGGGCAAAGGTTTCAGCGCCGGGCACCGGTAACGCCTGATTGATCGCAGGCTCGACGCATCGGCCTGCCGACGGCCGCCCAGCTCCAGTCGATCGAGGCCGGCCAGCGGACGGTGCGTGTGGTCGGCCCCGCCTTTTTCCCGGCTGAATGACCCACGAGTGTTCTCGCGGGAACGGCCGTCTTCGGAACAGGGGTCCGCTTCCCGGCGTTGTGGTCGATATCAGGCAGGGAGGAGCGCCATGGCCACGTTCAGGGAAATGCGGGTACTGGAGATCGTCGAAGACGGCTCCCTGACTTCCGACCAGAAGATCGCTGAATTGCGCAAGATCGAATCCGAGGCGCGCGGGCTGCAACGGGCGGCGTCGGAGAGCCCGATGGGCGACGATGACGGCTGGCAGGACGATCTGCGCCAGGTTCGGCTTGCTCTCGACAAGCTCGGCGCCAAGGAACCGAGGAAGGGCGCGGCAACGCTATAGAGCCGAACCGTTCCAAAGCACGCCGCGTCGAAGCGGATTCAGGCGCCGCGCTTTAGGTCTTTGTTTTTATGCATTAGTCGCAAACCATGCGAACTCTTTGGCCGGGAGCGCTTACGTTCCTGCATGCCAATTGTTTTTCGGGGCCCGATGACGGAGGAGAGGACGTTGTCGCCCTGGGCTGAGACCGTCTGTGAGGCGCAGGCTTAACGACCCTGCGCTCGTAAAACCGCCCAGGAGGCTGGGGTGGACCCGGAAAGGCGCTGTTGTCGACCTGCGGCTGGTAGTCGACATTGGGCGGCGGCCGGTCCCAGATCCGCCTGGCGTCGAGCGGCCGCGGAATAACCACCGTGCCGTCATAGCTGCGAGAGCAGCCGCCGCCGAAAAGCAGCGCCACGCCCAGCAAGAAAGGCCCTATCCGTCCGTACATTAGCAACACCCCTGCGCATGCTTATAGCGCGGCCTTGCTCCGCGCCACAACCGGACGGAATAACGCAGCAGGAACAGGCCGGTTGCGCCGTTAAGGTTAGCGGATCGTTAATGCTTCTGCGGCACATTCCGCCGACGGACCGCGGAGGGAGGGTTCGGCCTTGATTTTCGGGGTGGGGACAGCATGGCGGAATCGGACGAAGCAATCGGCGTGCGCGGCAAGCGCAAGCCCGGCAAGGCAGCCGCGCCTGGCGGCGATGGGCCATCCGGCGTCGACATGGATTGCGCCGACGCGCTGCGCCAACTCGTCCAAGCGGGCTCGGACTGGATTTGGGAAACCGACGCGGAATTGCGCTTTTCCTGGCTTTCCCAAGATTACCAGGCGGCAACCGGTATCGATCCGGCAATGGTGCTTGGCCGGTTCCGCTTCGATTTTCTCAACCAGGTCCTGAAGGGCAACCGCGGTGCGGCGGCGCATCTGGAGGATTTGCAGGCGCACCGGCCGTTCCGCGACTTCGTCTACGAACTGAAGGGGGGCCGCCCCGACTGCCGCTGGGTGCTGACGTCAGGCTTCCCGCGTTTCGACAGCGAGGGAAAATTCGTCGGCTATCGCGGCCTGGGCCGCAACGTCACCGCGCTGGCCAGCGCCTTCGAGGCCATGCAGCCGGCGGCTGGCGGCGATGCCGTCCAGCATCTCGCCGATCTCGAGCGGACGATGGACGCCATGCATATGGGCGTCGTGCTTCTGGACGCCAGGCTCGATACGCTCATCGTCAACAAGGCCTACCGCGATCTCTCCAGGATTCCGGACGGGGCCGTGACGGTAGGCGCGCCGTTCAGCCTGCTGATGGAACTTAATCGCCGCAACGGCATCTATGGCGACATCAACGAAGAGCAATGGCAGCGCTACCTCGCCACGCGCATCGAAGAGATCAAGGCCGGCACCGTCGCACCTCGGGAGTTTGCCCACACCGACGGGCGCACCATGATGTTCTCCGTCACGGCTCTTTCGGGAGGCAAACGCCTGCTGACCTACTATGAGGTCACCGAGGTCAAGCGGCGGGACGCCGAAATCGAGAATGCCAACGCCAAGATAGCCGAGACTTTCGCCAATCTCCGCACCATGGTCGATCAGATGCCGATCGGTGTTCTTGTCCTCGATGCCGACATGCGTGCCGAGGTCATCAACCGCGCCTTTTACGATTTCTGGCAGATCGACGCCCGGCGCGCCGAGACCGGCTGCAGCTTCCGCGATCTGATGGAAGCCAGCCGCGACATCGACCCGTATGGTTCGGACGACGCGACATGGCACCGGCATGTCGCCGAACGCGAGGCTGAAATCAGAGCCGGCACAGCTGGAGCGAGGCAGTTCCCGCGCAATGACGGCAGGACGCTGATCTCGTCGATGGCGCCGCTGGCCGGCGGCAAGCGGTTCATTTCCTATGTCGATGTCACCGACATGAAGGATCGCGAGGCCGAACTTGCCGAAGCGCTGGAAAAGGCGCGGCTGGCGGAAGCAGTAATCAACGGGGTCAAGGATCCGATCTTCGTCAAGGACGACAATCTGCGCTTCGTCTTCGTCAACGAGGCCTTCGCGGCGCTGTTCAAGCAGGCGCCGCAGGCCATGCTTGGCAGGCCGGGAAGCGATTTCCTCGGGCCGGACGAGGTCGCGCTGTTCGAAAGCAGCGAACGCGAGGTGCTGGCCGGCGGACAGCAATACGAAGTGGAAGAAAGCTTCGAAGCCGGCGGCGGCACCCGTTCGCGTATCGTCAGGAAGAACCGCGTCCGCATGGCAAGCGGCCGCGACTATGTCGCCGGCTTTCTGTTCGACATCTCCGACATGAAGCGGCGCGAGACCGAAGCCGAAGATGCGCGCAAGCATCTCGCCAGCGTGCTGGAATCGCTGCCGGCGGGGGTCATCATCTACGACCGCGACGACAAGTTCGTCTTCGCCAACCACAGGCTGCAGGATACGTTGCCGGCGCTGAAGCCTTTGTGGCAGCCCGGCCGCACCTTCCGCGAAGCGCTGGAGTTCGGCCATTCGGTGGGTTATTTCCGTTCGAGTGGCGATCCTGGGATCGACAGCCTGTACGAAGGCGATTCCGAACGCTGGCTTGACGGCATCCTGGCGCGTTACCGTCTGCCGAATTCCTCCTATGAGCGCCTCAATGCCGATGGCCGCTGGTACCAGGTCTACGATATGCGCACAGGCGACGGCACGTTCATCGGGGTGCGCGTCGACATCACCGACCTGAAGAGCCGCGAGGCGGCGCTTCATGACTCGATGCGCCAGATCGATCTCTTCCGCCATGTCATGGACGAGTTGCCGGTAGCCGCCTTCATCAAGGCGCAGGACCTGAGCATCGAATTCGTCAACAAGGCCTGGTGCGCGCTGACCGGTCTCGCCAAGGACGACGTCATCGGCCGGACCGACCGTCAGCTGTTCAGCGGCGAGGAAGCAGAGGGCTTCAGCCAGGACGACACCGATGTCGTGACGAACGGCAATGTGCGCGAGGTCGAGGAGCCCGTCACCCATCGTGACGGAACGGTGCGGCAGTTGATGACGCGCAAGAGCCGCCTGGTGGCCACGGACGGATCGGTGCATCTGGTCGGCTCCAGCACCGACATCACCGACGTCAAGGCGCGCGAGCAAGCTCTGGAAGAGAGCATGCGCGAGAACGAGGTGTTCCGCAGCCTGATCGACAACGTGCCGGTGTCGATCTACGCCAAGCGCTCCGATCTCAGGCAATTCTATGTCAACAAGGGCTGGTGCGATCTCACCGGCTTCAGCAAGCAGGAGGCGATCGGCAAGACCGACGTCGAGATCTTCGGGCCGGATGGCGAGGCCTTCGTGGCCAGCGATCTCGCCGTGCTGCGTACAGGCGAAACCCAGGAGATCGAGGAGACGGTGCGCCTTCCAGACGGCAGCGTCAGGCATCAGTTCGCCCGCAAGGGCGCAATGATCGCCTCCGACGGTTCGCTCTACCTGATCGGTTCGACCACCGATATCACGGAACTCAAGCAGCGCGAGGCGGAGCTCAGCGAGGCGCGCCGGCGCGCCGTGCTCGCCGACCGCGCCAAGTCGGAGTTCCTCGCCAATATGAGCCACGAGATCCGCACGCCGATGAACGGCGTACTGGGCATGGCTGAACTCCTGGCCAAATCCAATCTCGATCCCAAGCAGAAGACATTCACCGACATCATCGTCAAATCGGGCAACGCGCTGTTGACCATCATCAACGACATCCTGGATTTCTCCAAGATCGATGCCGGCCAGCTGGTGCTCGACCCGGCGCCCTTCAATCTCGCCGAGGCGATCGAGGACGTGGCGACGTTGGTGTCGACACGGGCCAAGGAAAAGGATCTCGAGCTCATCGTGCGCATCGAGCCGCGGCTCGAAAGCCTGTTCATCGGGGATGTCGGCCGCATCCGGCAAATCGTCACCAACCTGCTCGGCAATGCGGTGAAGTTCACCGATGAAGGCCACGTGCTGGTCGACGTGACCGGCGAACGGGTTCCAACGGGAACCAGGCTGACGATCTCGGTCACCGATACCGGCATAGGCATCCCCGAGGAAAAACTGAAACTGGTGTTCGAGAAATTCAGCCAGGTCGATACGTCCTCGACAAGGCGCCACGAGGGCACCGGGCTTGGCCTTGCCATCACCTCGCGGTTGGTCGACCTGATGGGCGGCGACATTGGCGTCGAGAGCGCCGAAGGCAAGGGGTCAACCTTCTGGTTCACCGTAACGTTGCCAGGGGCCGGGCAGCAGAGCGGGCAGCGCATCACGCCGGTGGACGTGACGGGCGCACGCGTGCTGATCGTCGACGACAACGCCGTCAACCGCGCCATCCTGACCGAGCAGATGACCTCGTGGACGTTCGATTCCTGCGCGGCCGAAAGCGGCGCCGAAGGTCTCAAGGTGCTGATCGCCGCGGCAGCTTATGGCGTGGCGGTCGACTGCGTCGTGCTCGACTACCAGATGCCTGAGATGAGCGGCGCCGAAATGGCGCGTATCGTGCGCAACACCGAGGGCCTCGCGGACACGCCGATCATCATGCTGACATCGGTCGACCAGTCGCTTGCCAACACCAGCTACCGCGATCTTGGCATCGACGCCCAGCTGATCAAGCCGGCGCGCTCCTCGGTGCTCCTGGAAACACTGGTCGCGACCATCCAGCGCCATCGCCACGCCACCAGCGGCCACGCCGTTCAACCGCTCGCGGGCGAGGCGTCCGAGGCTTCCCGGCCGCCGCCCCTGGCGCCATCCGAGCAGCGCGCGCAATTGCAGCTGCCACAGGTTCGCCCCAGGTTGCCTGCGACGGCCGGCGGGCACAGGCTGGATATACTGGTGGCCGAGGACAATGAGGTGAACCAGATGGTGTTCACGCAAATCCTCGGCGAGACCGGCTATGGTTTCGAGATCGTCGGCAATGGCCGCAAGGCGCTCGACGCCTTCGGTACGCTCAATCCGTGCATGATCCTGATGGATGTCTCGATGCCGGAGATGAGCGGTCTCGAAGCGACGGCCGCGATCCGCCTGCTGGAGCAGGAGACCGGCACGCATGTGCCGATCGTCGGCGTCACCGCGCATGCGCTCAAGGGCGACCGCGAGCGCTGCCTGGAGGCAGGCATGGACGACTATCTGCCCAAGCCGATCAGCCCCAGGGCCCTGCTCGAGAAGGTCGAGCGCTGGGTCGGCGCCGGCCGTCAGGTCCACCGCAACGCGGGATAGAGCCCGCGTCGCCTGGATTGCGGGTCCGGCGAGGCAATCAAGGAATCAGCAGGAGATTCGCTGCTACCGCTGCGTGCAATGACTATGGTGCGATCGCGCCATATCAAAGGCGGTGTCCAGCCGGAACAATAGCGAAATCGAATTCCGCTCTTCTCAGTTACGGGCGGGAGCAGCGACCGCCTGCAAGAAACAGTGTCACTCTACCCCAACGGACCTGTTTTTGGCGATGGCCCGGCCATGACACGCTCTGGCTGCGAGCAACGCGCTCCCGTCCGGATTTTCTTCATTTGGGAAAGCCTGGTCGAGTCCGGGGTGATTCCAGCCGTCGGAGGGCTCAAGCCCCTGATTCCGGCGGCAAACTCGGACCGCGCCGCGAGCGCCCGAGACCGGCGTCTTTCGCGTTACCGGCAACGCGTTACCGGGCTGACATGAAACTGTCATGCGACTGTTATAATCGAAGGCTATTGGCCTCAGCGGGCGCCGGCAAGAAGTGGCGCCGAGAGACCATCTTCCGAACAGGAGCAGGCCACATGAGACATTTCATCCGCTCGGCGGCCGTTGCGATTGCAATGGCTGCGGCGTCCACCCTCACCCTTTCCGCAGCAATGGCAGCTGACCTTTCCGGCGCCGGCTCGACCTTCATCTATCCGGTGTTCGCCAAATGGGCCGACACCTACAAGAAGGATACTGGCATCGGCCTCAACTATCAGTCGATCGGCTCGGGCGGCGGCATCAAGCAGGTCATCGCCAAGACCGTGACCTTCGGCGCCACCGACAAGCCGATGTCCGACGCCGATCTCGAAAAGAACGGCCTCGTGCAGTTCCCGATGGTGATGGGCGGCATCGTGCCGATCGTCAACCTCACGGGCATCAAGCCGGGCGAACTCGTCCTCGACGGCAAGACGCTGGCCCAGATCTATCTCGGCGCGATCACCACCTGGGACGATGCCGCGATCAAGGCCCTGAACCCCTCGCTCACCCTGCCGTCGACCGCTATCGCCGTCGTTCATCGTTCGGACGGCTCGGGCACGACCTTCAACTTCACTGACTACCTCGTGAAGCTCTCGCCCGACTGGAAGGACAAGGTCGGCTCGGATACGGCCGTCGAATGGCCGACCGGCGTCGGCGCCAAGGGCAGCGAAGGCGTTGCCAACACCGTCAAGCAGACCGACGGCGGCATCGGCTATGTCGAATATGCCTATGCCAAGCAGAACAATCTCTCCTACTCCAAGATGCTGAACGCCGCCGGCAAGGTCGTCGAGCCGTCGCTCGAATCCTTCGGCGCGGCTGCTTCGAACGCCGACTTCAAGGGCGCCAAGAACTTCAACGTCATCATCACCAACGAGCCGGGCGACGCCACTTGGCCGATCGCTGCCTCGACCTGGGTGCTGATCCACAAGACCCCGGACGATGCCGCGGCCACCGGCGAAGCGCTCAAGTTCTTTGCCTGGGCCTACAAGGACGGCAAGGAAACCGCCAAGGCGCTCGACTATGTGTCGATCCCCGATAGCGTCGTCGACCTGATCAAGGCTTCGTGGAAGGCCGACATCAAGGCCGACGGCAAGCCCGTCTACGCCGGCGAGTAATATCTTTCTGGAGGAGCGCCGCCCCGCGGCGCTCCTTTTCAATCAACACAAAGAGCCGAGCTTGACATGAGCGCTGCCCACGAAGCCTTGCCAGCCATTCGAGGTTCACGCGACGCCACCGTCAGACGGTTCGCGTTGACCGATTCGATCTTCCATGGGCTGACCCGCGCCGCCGCCATTCTCGTGCTGGTGCTGCTCGGCGGCGTCGCTATCTCGCTGTTCGCCGGTTCCTGGCAGGCACTGTCGACCTTCGGCTTCTCCTTTCTGACCACCGAGAGCTGGAATCCCGTCACCGAGAAATTCGGCGCCCTGGCGCCGATCTATGGCACCATCATCACTTCGGCCATCGCCATTCTGATCGCTGTGCCGCTCGGTATCGGCATCGCCATTTTTCTCACCGAGCTTTGCCCGCGTCCGCTCCGGCGCCCGATCGGCATGGCCGTGGAACTGCTGGCCGGCATCCCCTCGATCATCTACGGCATCTGGGGCCTGTTCGTGCTGGCACCGTTCCTGCAGACGACAGTGCAACCTTTCATCATCAACGTGTTCCACGGCATTCCCGGCCTTAACAGCCTGTTTGCCGGGCCTCCTTATGGCATCGGCCTGCTGACCTCGGCGATGATCCTGGCCATCATGATCCTGCCTTTCATCACCTCGATCACCAAGGATGTGTTCGATACGGTGCCGCCGGTGCTGAAGGAGTCCGCCTACGGCATTGGCTGCACGACCTGGGAGGTAACACGCCGGGTCGTCGTCCCCTACACCCGCATCGGCATCATGGGCGGCGTCATGCTTGCGCTCGGCCGTGCACTCGGTGAAACCATGGCGGTCACCTTCGTCATCGGCAACGCCCACCGGATCAGCGCCTCGCTGTTCGCGCCGGCAACGACGATCTCGGCAACCATCGCCAACGAATTCACCGAAGCCGTCGGCGATCTCTACACTTCCTCGTTGGTGGCGCTCGGCCTGATCCTGTTCGTCATCACCTTCCTCATCCTTGCCGTCGCCCGCTACATGCTGATGCGCATCGATGCCCGTACCGGAGTCTGACCGATGTCGACAGCCGCATCGCTTCACCAGAGCCGCAAGCGCAAGAACGGCGTGATGATGACGCTCTGCGTCATCGCCGCCGGCATCGGCCTTGCCTGGCTGGCGCTGATCCTCGGCGCGCTGCTCTATAAGGGCCTGTCGGGCGTTTCGCTCTCAGTGTTCACGGAAATGACCCCGCCGCCCGGTGATGCCGGTGGCCTGCTCAACGCCATCTACGGCAGCATCGTGATGACCATTATCGGCATCGTCGTCGGCACGCCGATCGGCGTGCTGGCCGGCACCTACATGGCCGAATATGGCCGCTTTTCGAAGCTCACCACCGTGGTGCGCTTTATCAACGACATCCTGCTGTCGGCGCCCTCAATCATCATCGGCCTGTTCGTCTACGAATTGATGGTACGGCCGATGGGGCATTTCTCGGCCATCGCCGGTGCCGTGGCACTGGCCATCCTGGTCATTCCCGTCGTGGTGCGTACCACCGAGGACATGCTCAACCTTGTGCCGAACGCTTTGCGCGAGGCCGGCACGGCGATTGGCGCGCCGCGCTGGGTGGTGATCCGTTCGGTGGCCTACCGCGCGGCGATGTCCGGCATCGTCACCGGCATATTGCTGGCCATTGCCCGCATTTCCGGCGAGACGGCGCCGCTACTCTTCACAGCGCTCAACAACCAGTTCTGGTCGAGCAATCTCAATGCGCCGATGGCCAGCCTGCCGGTGACCATCTTCCAGTTCGCTCTCAGCCCTTACGAGGAGTGGCAGCAACTGGCGTGGACCGGCGCACTCATAATCACATTGACGGTTCTCGCGCTCAGCATCTTTGCGCGCAGCCTGACCGGACGCAGAGAGGACAAATGAGCCAGATGTTGTCTCCAGACATGACGATTGCGACAGAGGCAGCCGCCAAGGCGAAGATCGAGGTCAAGAACCTCAATTTCTACTACGGCCAGTCGAAGGCGCTGAAAGACATCACCTTGTCGCTGCCCGAGCGCAGCGTGACGGCCTTCATCGGACCGTCGGGTTGCGGAAAGTCGACGCTGCTGCGCGTCTTCAACCGCATCTACGAGCTCTACCCCAAGCAGACCGCCGAGGGTCAGGTGCTGCTCGACGGCCAGAACGTTCTCGACCGCTCGCAGGACCTCAACCTGTTGCGCACCAAGATCGGCATGGTGTTCCAGAAGCCGACGCCGTTCCCGATGTCGATCTATGAGAATATCGCCTTCGGCGTCAGGCTCTATGAGAAGATCGGCAAGGCCGAGATGGACGGCCGTGTCGAGCAGGCGTTGAAACGCGCCGCGCTGTGGAACGAGGTCAAGGACAAGCTCAATGCCAGCGGCCTCAGCCTGTCGGGCGGCCAGCAGCAGCGGCTTTGCATCGCCCGCACCGTGGCGGTCAAGCCGGAGGTCATCCTGCTCGACGAACCGGCCTCGGCGCTCGACCCATTGTCGACCGCCAAGATCGAGGAATTGATCGACGAGTTGCAGGCCGACTACACGATCGTCATCGTCACCCACAACATGCAGCAGGCCGCGCGCGTCTCGAAGCAGACGGCTTTCATGTATCTGGGCGAGCTGGTCGAATTCGACAAGACCGAGAAGATCTTCACGTCGCCTCGCGAGAAGCGCACGCAGGACTACATCACCGGCCGCTTCGGCTGATCTCACGCATACGAGGACCAGGATCATGGCCGAACACACAGTCGCAGCCTTCGACGAGGATCTCGGACAGATCAGCAAGCTGATCAGCGACATGGGCGATCTCGCCGGCACGATGGTCGGCGGCGCCACCAAGGCGCTGCTGAATTCCGACAACGCGCTGGCACAGCGCGTCGTCTCCGACGACGCCATCATGGACGCGCGCCAGCGCGAACTCGATGATCGCGCCATCACCCTGATCGCCAAGCGCCAGCCGATGGCCGACGATCTGCGTCATGTCGTCGGCTCGATCCGCATGGCGGGCGATCTCGAACGCATCGGCGACCTTGCCAAGAACATCGCCAAGCGCGTCGGCTCGGTAGGCCTCACCGCCACGCCGCGCGACTTGTCGCATTCCATCGACTCCATGGCGCAGCTGGTGCTGATCCAGGTGCAGGGCGTCGTCGAGGAATATGCGGCCGGCGATGCCGCCGCCCTCGCCAAGCTCAGGAATGACGACGAACGCATCGACGTCAAATACACTTCGGTCTTCCGCGAACTCCTGACTTACATGATGGAGGATCCCCGCAACATCACGGCTTGTACGCATCTTTTGTTCTGCGCCAAGAATCTCGAACGCATCGGCGACCATGTGACCAACATCGCCGAGAATGCGTATTATGTGCTGACCGGCACGCAACTGCCCGCCAACCGTCCGAAGCAGGACGAGACGGCGATGTCGGTGCCGGCGGCTTGACGGCAGGGATGATCGATCGATGATCGCGCCACGCATCATGGTGGTGGAGGACGAGGAGCCGCTGGGCGTGCTCCTCCGCTACAACCTGGAGTCCGAGGGTTACCAGGTCGAGGTGGTGACACGCGGCGACGAAGCCGAGATACGCCTCCAGGAAAACGTGCCCGACCTGCTGGTGCTCGACTGGATGGTGCCGGCGGTTTCCGGCATCGAACTCTGTCGGCGCCTGCGCATGCGGCCCGAGACGGAGCGACTGCCGATCATCATGCTGACGGCGCGCGGCGAGGAGAGCGATCGCGTGCGCGGCCTCTCGACCGGCGCCGACGACTATCTGGTCAAGCCGTTCTCGACGCCGGAATTCATGGCCCGGGTCAAGGCGCTGCTGCGCCGCGCCAAACCGGAAGTGCTGTCCAGCGTGCTCAAGGTCGGCGACATCGTGCTCGACCGCGAATCGCACCGGGTCTATCGCAAGAAGAGCGAGATCCGGCTCGGACCGACCGAGTTCCGGCTACTCGAATTCATGATGCGCCATCCCGGCCGCGTGTTCTCGCGCAGCCAGTTGCTCGACAATGTCTGGGGCGAGACGATCTACATCGACGAGCGCACCGTGGATGTGCATGTCGGCCGCCTGCGCAAGGCGGTCAACAATGGCCGCATGCCCGATGTGATACGCACCATCCGTGGCGCAGGCTACGCAATCCGCGAGGATTGAGATCAGGCCACGTTCTTGCCGGATCTCACCTGCACGCCCGGCGCGAAAATCTCCTGGTCGACGAAGGTGAGCGCGCGCATGGCGCAGCCCTCGCGGATCAGCGGCAATTCGTTCGGCTCTGTATCGAAGGAAATCGATTTCGAATGCTGGCCGCCGGCGGTCTGGGCGATGGCCTCGCGCAAGGCCGGCTCGATCAGATCGAAGGCGGCGGCGCTGACGCCGACCATCGCAACCGGCGCCGGATCGATCAGCGCGAACAGGCTGCCAAGGCCATAGCCCAGCGCCTCGCCGGCCTTGCGATAGGCCTCGCGCTCCGGTCCGTCTCTTTCGCGCGCCGTAGCCGCCAATGCGCGCATGTCGGCGTCGCTGACGTCGACCGGTTTGGCGTCCTCACCCAGCTGTCCTGCATTACGCCAGATGGCATAGTTGCCGGCATAGGCCTCGACGCAGCCGCGCCGCCCGCAGCGGCAGAGCGCGCCGCCGGGGCGATGGATCATGTGGCCGAACTCGCCGCCCGAGGAATGGGTGCCGGTGAACAGCTCGCCCTTCAGCACCAGCCCCATGCCGATGCCGTGCGAGAGCAGGATGGCGATGAAGTCGTCGCGGTAGCGCTCGGGGTCGCGCCAGCGCAGCGCCACAGCCATCATGTTGCAGTCGTTCTCCATGGTGGCGGGGATGCCGAATTCGGCTTCGAGTATGTCGGCGAAGGCAATGTCCGTCTGCGGCGTGATCGGCGACCACAGCATGGCGCGCGCCTCGGTGTCGGTGATACCCTGGATCGCCAGCGCGATGCGGGCGATGCTGGCGACGTCGAGGTCGGGATCTTCGAGGCGGCGGCGGACGATGGCCACGCATTCGCCGATCAGCGCCTCGCGGGACATGGTCAGCGTGTCCAGCCGGCGCTGCTCCTCCGATATCACCTGGCCGGCGTAGTCGATGACGGCGACGGAGAGGAAATTCAGCGACAGCACCACGGTCATGACCGCCGCGGCCTCGGGGTTGAGACCAAGGCCAACCTGCGGCCGGCCGCGTTTCAGTGAGCCGGCCTCGTTCGGCTTGCCTTCGCTCAGGATACCTTCGCCGATCAGGTCGGCTGATATCGCCGATATGGTCGAGTGGCTCAGGGCGGTGGTGGCGGCGATCTCGGTGCGCGAGGGCTGGCCACCCCGGCGCACGGCTCCAATCACCATTGCGCGGTTGCGCCGGCGCAGATCGTCGTGGCGGATTCCGACCGACATGATTTCCCTCCCCGTCGCCGCGGTTCTTGACGCCCCCTCGAACACCTCCGGCAACGGGTCGAATACTGGCAGAAGCGGCTGGGGCTGTCATTTATTTATTGCGGGGCTCGAAAAAAGGCTTCCGGCACCTCAAAATCCGTCAGAATCGATGTTGACAGTGTTCCGGCGATGGACCAGTGTTTTTTCGAGGCTCGAAAAAATTAGGGCCTTTGTGCCGGCCTTAGGGCCAGTTTGGTCGCGCCACACGCGGGCGCAGGGAGGATATCATGAAGAGATTCACAGTCGCCATTCTGGCGGGTGTCGCCATGTCGCTGACGCTGGCGTCGGTCGCGCAGGCAAAGGACAAGGTCATCGGCGTGTCGTGGTCCAACTTCCAGGAGGAGCGCTGGAAGACCGACGAGGCGGCCATGAAGAAGGCGATCGAGGCCGCGGGCGACAAGTACATTTCCGCCGATGCGCAGTCCAATCCCGGCAAGCAGCTGACCGATGTCGAGAGCCTGATTTCGCAGGGTGCCAATTCGCTGATCATCCTGGCGCAGGACGCGTCGGCCATCGGCCCGGCGGTACAGAAGGCGCTCGACGAGGGCATTCCGGTCGTCGGCTATGACCGCCTGATCGAGAACAAGGACGTCTTCTACCTGACCTTCGACAACAAGGAAGTTGGCCGCATGCAGGCCCGCGAAGTGTTCAAGGTGAAGCCTGAGGGCAATTACGTCTTCATCAAGGGCTCCGGCGCCGATCCGAATGCCGACTTCCTGTTCTCGGGCTCGATGGAAGTGCTGAAGGCGGCCATAGACAGCGGCAAGATCAAGAATGTCGGCGAAGCCTATACGGACGGCTGGCTGCCCGCCAACGCCCAGAAGAACATGGAACAGTTCCTCACCGCCAACGACAACAAGGTGGACGCCGTGGTCGCCGCCAATGACGGCACCGCCGGCGGCGTCGTCGCGGCGCTGACGGCGCAGGGGCTCGCCGGCACCGTGCCGGTCTCCGGCCAGGACGGCGACCACGCCGCGCTCAACCGCATCGCGCTCGGCACCCAGACCGTGTCGGTGTGGAAGGACGCGCGCGAACTCGGCAAGAACGCCGCCGAGATCGCCTCGCAACTCGCCGACGGCAAGAAGATGACCGACATCGCCGGCGTGAAGGACTTCACGACGCCTGGCGGCAACACCGTCAAGTCGCTGTTCCTGACCCCGGTGGCCATCACCAAGGACAATCTCAACCTCGTCATCGACGCCGGCTGGATCAAGAAGGACGAAGTCTGCACGGGCGTTGCCGCGGGCAGCGTCGCGGCCTGCAACTGAGCTTGATCGCCTGAAAAGTCGGAAACGCCGCGGCGTGGAACGGTCAGTGTTCTGAACACTGGCCGTTCCAATTTCCTTGTCTTCGCAATTCCGGACAAAAACCCTTACGCACTTTTCCTGGAATTGCTTCCAAGCCGCGGCGTTTTCCCGACAAGATTTGTGTTTCCGCCGCTGGCGGCTAACTTCTGGGCTCTGGTCCGGCTCCGCGTCAGACGGCAAGCCGCTGGGAGGACATCATGACCGACACGACCTCAACCTCGCAGGCCGATACGGCGCGTGCGTCGGAACTCGGCGCGGTCGCGCGTTTCCTGAAGGCGACCGAGATCGATACCCGCATGCTCGGCATGATCGGCGCGCTGCTGCTGATCTGGGTCGCGCTGCATGTGATTTCGAGCCTGCGTCTTGGTGTCAATCCGCTCGATTTCGACAGCCGCACGTTCCTCACGCCACGCAATCTGTGGAACCTGTCGGTGCAGACGTCCGCGGTCGCCATCATGGCCTGCGGCATGGTGCTGGTCATCGTCATGCGCAACATCGACCTGTCCGTCGGTTCCGCCGAGGGCTTGATCGGCATGGTCATGGGCTTTGCGCAGGTACATTTCCTGGTTCGGTTCGTAGGACTTGAACTCGGCAACCCATGGATCTGGGTCCTGGCACTGGTCATCGGTCTGGCGCTCGGGCTTTTGATCGGCGCCTTCCAGGGCTTCGTCATCGCCTATCTCGAAGTGCCGGCCTTCATCGTCACGCTGGGTGGCCTGCTGGTCTGGCGCGGCGCCGCCTGGTGGGTCACGTCAGGCCAGACGGTGGCACCGCTCGACGCCACGTTCCAGCTTATGGGCGGCGGACCGGCCGGATCGATCGGCGCCACCTGGAGCTGGGTCGTCGGCATCGTCGCCTGCCTGGCCGTGGTGTTCGCGCTGTTCAACGGGCGGGTTCAGCGCAAGCGCTTCCGCTTCCCCCTGCGGCCGATCTGGGCCGAGACGCTGCTCGGCGTCGTCACCTGCGCCGTCATCATGGGCGCGGTCTGGCTAGCCAACTCCTATCCATGGCCGATCGGGATCGTGAACCGGTACGCGGCCGCCAACAACATCACCGTGCCGGAGGGCGGGCTGTTCATCGCCCACGGCATCGCCATACCGGTGCTGATGGCGGTCGCCGTCGGTCTGGTCATGACCTTCATCACCAACCGCACCCGTTTCGGCCGTTATGTCTTTGCTATCGGCGGCAATCCGGAAGCGGCCAATCTCGCCGGCATCAACACGCGCTGGATCACCATGAAGGTGTTCATGATCATGGGCGTGCTGGCCACGATCGCCGCCGCCATTTCGTCGGCCCGGCAGAACTCGTCCACCAATGTGCTGGGAACATTGGATGAGCTGCTGGTCATTGCCGCGGCCGTCATCGGCGGCACCTCGCTTGCCGGCGGCTCGGGAACCATCATCGGCGCCATGCTCGGTGCATTGCTGATGCAGTCGCTGCAGTCGGGCATGGTGCTGCTCGGTGTCGATTCGCCGTTGCAAAGCATCGTCGTCGGCGCCGTGCTGGTCATCGCCGTCTGGCTCGACACCGTCTATCGCAAGCGGGTTTAGGGATACGACCATGGCTGACAAAACCGCTCCCGTAAGGGCCCTCACAACTGCGCTCACTGGCACGCCGCTGGTCGACATGCGCAACATCTCGATCGCCTTCGGCGGCATCCGCGCCGTCGACGACGCCTCGATCGATCTTTTCCCCGGCGAGGTCGTGGCACTGCTCGGCCACAACGGCGCCGGCAAGTCGACGCTGATCAAGATCCTGTCCGGCGCCTACAAGCGCGATGCGGGCCAGATCTTCGTCAATGGCGAGGAGGCAGCGATTTCCAACCCGCGCGACGCCAAGAAATACGGTATCGAGACGATCTACCAGACGCTGGCGCTGGCCGACAATGTCGATGCCGCCGCCAACCTGTTCCTCGGCCGCGAACTGATGACCGCCTGGGGCACGCTCGACGACGTCGCCATGGAGGCCGAGGCGCGCAAGGTGATGGGGCGGCTCAATCCCCGCTTCCAGCGCTTCAAGGAGCCGGTGATCAAGCTGTCAGGCGGTCAGCGGCAATCGGTGGCGATCGCCCGCGCGATCCTGTTCAATGCCCGCATCCTGATCATGGACGAGCCGACGGCGGCACTTGGGCCCCAGGAAACCGCCCAGGTCGGCGAGTTGGTCAGGCAGCTCAAATCCGATGGCATCGGCATCTTCCTGATCAGCCACGACATCCACGACGTGTTCGAGCTGGCCGACCGTGTCTGCGTGATGAAGAATGGCCAGGTGGTCGGTACCGCCCGCACGACTGACGTCACGCAGGACGAGGTGCTTGGGATGATCATCCTGGGCAAATGTCCTCCAGGTGCCATACCGGGGCCGGGCGCGCTGAAGATCGCCGCCTGAGGCCGGTCAGGCCGCTTCGGGCACGCCCCGTTGCCGGTCACGTGATATGCCAGTGATCACGATGGTGTGGCCTGACCATTGTGTTGGCGCGGCGACTTGCCCATAAAAGGTCCTGTTTTGCTCATGGACCGCATCATCCGTTGAAGAAGCTTTTTCCAATCGTCGCGTTCATTGCCGTTGCACTGATCAGCATGACCATGGCGGGGTTCGCTTATTTCGCGACGCAGGAAGCCGCCCGCATCAAGTTCGAAGGGGCGGCCGATGACGCCCTCAACCGGATCGAGAGCCGCATCGACCTGCACCTGTCGCTGCTGCGCTCGACACAGGCCCTGTTCGACGCACGCAACGGCGATATTTCCCAGAACGAGTTCAAGGCATTCTTCAAGGCGCTGGATGTCGACAACAATTTCGCCGGCCTGCGAGGCATCGGCTTCCTGCGGCTGGTCAGGACGGGCGACGAGGCAGCGGTGGAACGCGACACCCTCCACGATTTCGGCGCCAGTCATCCGGTCTATCCGGATACGACGCAGGCCTGGCGCACGCCGATCGCGCTTTTCGAGCCGCTCGATCCGTCCAACCAGACCATCATCGGCTATGACATGTTCAGCGAGCCGGTGCGGCGTGCGGCGATCGAAAAAGCCATGGCCGATGACCAGCAGCATGCGAGCGGGCTGGTGCAACTCGGCCAGGGCACGGGCGTGGCGCAGACTTTCACGGGCTTCCTGGTCTATGTGCGGCTCAATGTGGAAACCGCACCGGAGGTCATCAACGCATCGCGGTCCTCGACCGCCGGCTTTCTCTATGCGGCCTTTCGGGCCCGGGACCTGTTCCAGATCGCGCTCAGCCGTGCGCCGCTGCTGCCGGTCAACACCGAGATCTATGATGGAGCGGTGAACGGCGACAACCTGTTGTTCCGCTCGGAGACGCCACCGGCCTCATCCCTGGGAGACCGGCTGCTGGTCACCCGCAAGATGACCGTGGCGGGACGCCCTTGGACGGTATTGTTCAGGCCAACCAGCGCCTTCTCGCAACCCTCTTCGCGCGCCATCCCCGTGATGCTGGGGCTGTTCGGCCTGCTCCTGGCAGGCGCCATCGCGCTGGTGGCGCGCTATCAGGAGCGAGCCTATGACGCAGTGTCGGCCTTGCACGAGACGACGGAAAAAAGCCTGCTCGAAAAGGACCTGATGCTGCAGGAGATGAAGCATCGCATCAAGAACTCCATCACCAGGGTGCTGGCGATCGCGCGGCAGACGGCTTCGCGGGCAACCGACGTCAATGAGTTTTCCGCTTCCTTCTCGGCCAGGCTGCAGGCGATGGCCGCCTCGCAGGACATGTTGACGCGCTCGCGCTGGCAGAAAGCCGACCTTGCTGATCTGCTGCGCATCGAGCTTGGCCAGGTGTTCGGCAAGGAACTGCCGGACGGGCTCCTGTCAGGCCCGGAGGTGCTGCTCGATGAAACAACGACGCAGGCGCTTGGGCTGACCTTTCATGAACTCGCCACCAACGCGCTGAAATACGGCGAAGCCGGCAATTTCGTTGGCGCTCTCAAGGTGAACTGGTCGCTGGAAGGGCGGGGGCGCGAGCGGACGCTGGCGCTGAACTGGCGGGAGGCGGGGAAGAAGAGGGTAGAGGCGCCATCGCGGACGGGATTCGGCACCAAGCTGATCGATCTCAATGTCACGCGCGAGCTGCGCGGCACGATCAGACGCGATTTTCAGGCCGATGGCCTCAAGGTGGAAATCAAAATTCCACTGGCCGGCTGAAACCCACCCGTCAGCGGCCCTAGCGGCCGACTCCCAGCCACGAAAATCCGGAGGCCCAGGGGCCTCCGGATTTTGACTTGTTATCGCTGAATCAGTTGCAGCGGGCCGTGTAGATCCGGCCGCGATGGTCGCGATACTGGCAGTAGCCGTTGCGCAGGTTGCGAACCAGCAGGCCGGAACCGGCACCGACGGCCGCGCCGATCAAGGCACCCTTGCCGCCGCCGACCAACCCACCCACGCCCGCGCCGATCAAGCCGCCGCCGACGACGTCCTGCTCGGTCGAGGTACAGCCGCTGACGGCAACCACCGCAACCATGGCAATAAGTATTTTCCGCATAGAGTCACTCCTCACTTGTGTCCACACTTTGGTAAGCTCCAACCGCCATTTAGCACGAAACGACGGCCTTTGCTGCTGCAATTTATTGTTGGCTAAGGTCGTCTTTTTCTGGGCGGTTCGTGTTCGATGCCATGACGACGTTGGATACGGCCAACGAAGCGTCAAGACTACCATCTGGCCGCACCTTCCAGACAATCTGATCGTAGTCGTCCTCCAAGGCGGGATCGACCGCGAGGCATTTGGCGACGACATGCTGCGCCTGCCCCTGCACGTCGCCCATCGCGAAGGGGCGCTCAGCGGTGCATTCGTCAGCAGTCGCAAAAACACTGACAGGGACCTGCAATTCCCGACATTCGGCCATCGTGTTCGAGCAACCGATCACCAGCAACAACGCGGCTATGTGTTCCATGACAGATGTTCCTCTGGCCGCATTAACGGCCGGCATCGTCAAAAAGTTCCTGTCATTCCAACGGCGTTACGCGAATAGTTCGGAGAAAACCGCGGCTCCTCACGCCGCGGCGTTGGCCTGCCCGGCGACTTCAATTGGCGCGACGGAGAGGAGAGCAGATTTAGTCAGGTCAACTGCCAGAAAATGGCCAGCACCATGATCGCGGCCGCGGCAAGAACGATCCCCTTCATCAACCCCCTACCTGCTTCAGGGAGTGCCTCCATGGAGGGTTCGGATTCCAGAAATTCGCCCATCGAAATACGGGCGGCTTGTTCCAATCTGTTCATGTCGGCAATCGTCAAGACATTCCTCCCGTACCGTGCTTCGAGCCTGCCAACAATCTCCGAAGGCGGGGCAGGTTCCGACGGTATCTGGGAAAAACAGCATCCGCGCTTATGGTGAACAGCCGGTTAAGGATTGTTGTTTGCCAGGCTCTCACTGCGTCTCGAAATTGCTGTGCGGCACGACAAGGCGATATTCGAGGTGGCCCTCGCCGATATCCAGGTTCGCGGTTCCGTTCAGGGATGCCGGCACCACCCGCTCCAACGCGACGCTGCCGAATCGCCGTTGACCGCCACCACCGCGATTGACTTCTATCGTTTCGGCCCATGTCAGCGACAGCGCAACCTCCCCCGTGGCAGCAGCGTCGAGTTGGGCGGTGACCTCGACGAAGCCATCCGGCCGGGACAGGGCGCCGTAGCTCAACGAGTTGACGGCAAGTTCATGCATCGCCAGCCCGATATGCAGTGCGGCGTTGGGATTGAGGTAAGGATTGGCGCCACGAAAACGGAGGCTGTGCGACGGGTTCGCGCCATAGCGGCCGACCTGGCCCGCCACCAGTTCATGAAGGGCTGCCCCTCGCCAATTGGAGGATGTCACCAGATCCTGGGAGGAGGCCAGCGACTGCAGCCGGCCGCGGAAGCGCGTCAGGAAATCGCCGATGCCGTCGGAATAGCGACCGGTCTGGGTCGCGATGCTCTGGATGATCGCCAGGAGGTTCTTCGAGCGATGGCTGACTTCCCGCAGCAGCGTCGTCAACGTCTGTTCACGCCGCTTTTGCTCGGTCGTCTCGACCATGGTGGTGACGACGCCCTGTACATCGCCATCGTCGCCTCGGTCCGCGTCGACCCAAATCTGAAACCAGCGAACGCCATTCTCGACCGGGACACTGATTTCAAGGCGCTGGGGATTGCCGGTCGCGATCACATCGCGCTTGGCGGCGCCGATGCGGTCGGTCTGCGCCGTCGGCAAAATGCCGTTGCCATCGACATCGTCGGAGGCCCACGGGGCGCGCATGTTGCGGGCCCACACGGTCTTCATCTCGCGATCCTGATAGAGGACGGAAATGCCGGCATTGTGGAGCGCGTGGAGAAGAGCCCGGCCAAGCTGCATGCCGCTCTCCGCGGGATGCAAGGCGATCACTTCATCGCCCCGTGCGCCTTCCTCTCTATCTGAAGTCCTCGAGCGCATCGGTCAACCTGTCCACCCCAACTCAGACTGAACCGCTCACCTGCCACATCGGTTCCAAATGAATCGGGATAACCACCCTTCCTAAAGCGGTCCGCCGGACGGCGTCCAGTAAAGGACGCCGCCCGGCGGTGGCTGGAAACCGTTTGAGGGGTGCGGCTTCCAGTGTTCCTCTATTCAGTCGCCAGGCTCACGCCCGTCTGAAAAGGCCGGCCAAAAGCGAAATGACCAGGAATGCGAGGAAGATGAAGAACAATATCTGCGCGATACCGGCGGATGTGCCGGCGATGCCGCCGAAACCAAGCGCGCCGGCAATAATCGCCACGACGAGAAATACGAGCGCCCAGTAAAGCATGGTTCATCTCCTTCCAATGATACGGTGAAAACGTGGGTAAATGCGGTTTGTTCCACCATTCGCCGAAAAAGCCGATGCTTGCAAACCGTTCCAGGCAGCGCGGGCTGGAAATTCGCTGGCGGCCGATCCGGCTTGTCAAGAAGGCCACCGAATGCGTCGCAGCCAGTGGCCTTTTATGTCCTTGTCCGGCTCGCGGAGGCCGCGATTTATGCAGCGGCCTTGGCCTGCCGGTCGAAGAAGAGCGCCTGGCTGATCAGCGCCTTCACCATGTCGGGATTGAACGGCTTGGTCACGAGGAAAGCAGGCTCCGGACGCTCTCCGGTCAGCAGACGCTCGGGAAAAGCGGTGATGAAGATTACCGGCACCGATGTCGACGAGAGGATTTCGTTCACCGCCTCGATGCCCGAGCTGCCGTCGGCGAGCTGGATGTCGGCCAGCACCATCTTCGGTCGGGTCTTGCCGAACATCGTCACCGCTTCGGCATGGGTGCGCGCCGTGCCCACCACCCGATGGCCGAGGCTCTCGACCATCTCCTCTATATCCATGGCAATGAGCGGCTCATCCTCGATGATCAGCACGTCGGTCGCCACCTGACGGGAAATCTCGTTGCTTGCCTGGGCAAGCAGCTCGGAGAACTGCTGGTCGCCGACATCGAGGATCTCGGCCGCCTCGTCCTCGCTGAAACCTTCGACGGCAACCAGCAGGAAGGCCTGGCGGGGAAGCGGCGCGATCGCATTGAGATTGGCGGCCGCGCGCTGTTCCCAGCCCGCCTGTGTCTGCTCTTGCGGAACGCGGATGGCAACCGATGTGAAGAGCTTGGCGAAAACCTTGTATAGTGCGATCCGGTCACTCGACGCCTCGGGGAAGATGTCGACATCGGCAATGATCGCCTCAAGCATCGCGGCGACCAGCGCGTCGCCGCTCTCCTGCGATCCCGAGACGGCACGCGAAAAGCGCCGCAGGAACGGCAGATGCGGAGCGATGGTGGCGGACAAGCTCATAATAGACGTCTCCCTCAGATGACCGTTGAACGGATTCCAGGCTATGCCGATTGCAAGCCCCGTGGGAAACAACGCCGCTTTTCTGAAAAAGTTCCGCCGATATGGAACGAATCACCGGCAATGGCGTTTAGTGCCGGGATGGGCAACCAGACGAGGGTGCCGCTTGCCTTGTGTTGTGTTGTGAGCGGCTTGAGTTCTGGGAAATAAAGGGCGAAATGAAGGACATGACCAAAGATATTCTGGCTGGCGTCACGGGCAGGCGCCGGAACGGCGACGGCGATCCGTTAGGGCCGAATTCCGAAATCGGACGCAAACTCAAACAATATTACGACGAGCTGGTCTCCGACAATGTGCCGGATCGCTTCGCCCAGTTGCTCAGCCAACTGGAACAGGCCGAACCCGCACAGAAGAAGGACTAGGGACATGGCAGCGGTCTCCCAAGGCTTCAAGACCGATCTGCTTGGGGCGATCCCGAGCTTGCGGGCCTTTGCCGTGTCGCTGACGCAGAATGCCGACAAGGCCGATGACCTCGTTCAGGAAACGTTGGTCAAGGCCTGGGACAAGCATGAAAGCTTCCAGCCCGGCACCAACCTCAAGGCATGGCTTTTCACGATACTGCGCAATGAATTCTATTCGCAAATGCGCAAGCGCGGTCGCGAGGTGCAGGACAGCGACGGCATCATGACGGCCCGGCTTGCAGTGCACCCGGCCCAGCACGGCCAGCTCGACCTCAAGGATTTTCGCGGGGCACTCGAGCAATTGCCGGAGGACCAGCGCGAAGCCATCATCCTGATCGGCGCATCGGGTTTTTCTTATGAGGAGGCCGCCGAAATCTGCGGGTGCGCGGTCGGAACGATCAAAAGCCGCGTCAGCAGGGCCCGCACGCGCCTGCAGGAAATCCTGAAAATCTCAGGTGAGGACGAGTATGGCCCCGACGCGATTTCGGCTCAGGTCACGGGGACGGCCGCGCATTGAAATGCGGGGCCGCATAACGGCGATTCGGACGTTGTCGCGTCAGTCTCAGCCAGGGGAGCCGCGACCATAGGCCAGCGCCACGGCCTCGACGAGGTCTTCGCCCGAATAGGGCTTGGTGACCAGCCTCACCCCCGGGAAGGACGCCTTGATCTCATCCGCATCCGAATAACCGGACGCAAACACGAACGGGACGCCGGTCTCACGAAGGCCCGCGGCAAATTCGAGCGTCGAGGCGCCACCCAGCATCAGGTCGACAATGGCCGCGTCGAAATCCTTCGCGACCTTCCGGCCATCGACCTCGGCCAAATCGCGGGCAACCACCACCTCGCCTGCACCGTGGTCACGGCAGAGTTGCTCGACATCCATGGCGATGAGGAATTCATCCTCCAGGACAAGAATGCGCAATCCATCAAGTAATTGGGGCACAGGCAATTGCTCCTTGAAACGCCGGGAGTCATGATCGCAATTTGGTGTGTTGTCATTTAAAAAAGACATCCGCCGACAGGCCGATCTCGGCAACACGCAAAAACAGACCTGCTCACGGCAGGCATTCGCAGGGGGTCGAAATGCCGAGCCAGACCGGGCGCTCTTCCTCAAGCCGTCAATACCCCTGCGAGCAATGCCCGTTGCGGTCCCTGCCGGTGTTCCGGGAGTTCGAGAAGCCGGAGCTGGCCTTCATCAGCAAGTTCAAGAAGGGAGAACTCGCGGTCGACAAGGGTGCCACGGTTCTCGTGGAAGGAAGCCACAGCGCGCATCTCTACACGGTGCTGTCCGGCTGGGCGTTCCGCTACAAGCTGCTGCAGGACGGCCGCCGGCAGATCCTCAATTACCTCATGCCCGGCGATCTCATCGGTCTGCAAGGCAGCGTCATGGGGGAAATGCAGCATTCCGTCGAGGCGCTGTCGCCAATGCTGCTTTGCGTGTTCGAACGCGACAATCTGCTCGAGATCTACCGCAACCATCCGGGCCTCGCCTACGACATCACCTGGATCGCTTCGCGTGAAGAGCGGATGCTGGACGAGAACCTGCTCAGTGTCGGCCGCCGCAGCGCAATCGAACGCGCCGCCTATCTTGTCGCCTTCATCGCCAGCCGCGCCAAGGTCGTGGGCCTGAACGGCACGCAGTCCATCCAGATACCGATCACGCAGCAGCACATCGCCGATACGCTTGGCCTGTCGTTGGTTCACACCAACAAGACGATCCGCAAGCTGATGGACCGTCAGCTGATCGTCTGGCGCGACGGCGGTTGCGGCGTCGTCGACATTGAAGGTCTGAAACAGCTCGCCGGCTGGGAGGGGCTGTCCGAGGGCCGCCGGCCGCTGATCTGACCGACACCTTGCCGGGGCGGATCGGGTGCGCGTGACCGGGTTTTCGGGTAGTTTGTCCCGACATCGGAACCTTGAGACGCAAGGCGCGTTTGAAATCGAGCAATCACAAGGAGTTAAGCAATGGCCACCGTCGCAGGGAAGACAGCCAACGAAGCGCGGACGAATCCGGATCTGGAAGCCGACATCAGGCAGTTGAAGGCCGATATCGACAAGCTCACCAAGCAATTGGCCAAGACCGGTGAACACGGCTACGGCACGGCGCGGCGCGCGGCGGCCGAAGGCGTCGAACAGTTGCGCGCCCAAGGGGAGGCCGCCTTCGACAGCTTGCGCGGTAATGCCAGGGATATCGAGGCGCAGATGGTGGCAAGCGTACGCGAAAAGCCGGTGACGTCGCTGGCTATCGCCGCGGGCGTCGGCTTCCTGTTCGCGCTGCTCACGCGTCGCTAGTTCCGCCGAGATGGGACTGCTGGCCTCGTTGCTCTCGGGTTTCGCCTCGGGCGAAACCATGGCTGCCATACGTCGAGCACGGACGGCGGCCATCGTCTATATGCTTGCCGCGCTGGCGGTGTTTTGCGGTATCGGCTTCCTGGTCGGCGCGGCCTATATCTGGGCATCGGCCCGCTATGGATCGCTGGCGGCGGCGCTTGGTTTCGGTGTCGGCTTTCTGGTCATCGCAGGCCTTGTTCTTTTGACCCATCGGCTGATGTCGGGCACGCGGATGCGCCGCGAGGCTAGGCGGCGCAAGACCGACATGAAAGCGATCGGCATTACGGCCGCGCTCGCTGTGCTGCCGGCATTGCTCAAAGGTGGGCTCAAAGGTGGGCTCAAGGGAAAAGGTGGGCTCGGGGTTATTCTTGGTCCGGCCGTGGCACTCGCGGCCTATGCCATCTACCGCGAGAATGTGAAGTCCGACACCGACCACCACCCGGATGCCGGCGAGGGGTAGTCGCGCCGGCGGCCATGCTCACGTCATCTCGACAGATCTTCCAGCGGCATCGATATTTCGGCGAAGACCCCATCGCGCCGGAATTCGTGGGTTACTTCGCTCGAAATGACCTTGGCCAGGCTGCGCCGGATGATGATCGAGCCGAAGCCTTGCCGCTCGGGCGGCGCTACTTCAGGACCGCCGCTTTCGCGCCAGGTGAACACCAGGCGCCTGTCACCATTCTTGCCTTGCGCTTTCCAGTCGAGATCAACCTTGCCTGACGCGACCGACAATGACCCATACTGCAGCGCGTTGCTGGCCAGTTCGTGCAAGATCAGCCCGAGGCCGACGGCCTGATCGGGCGACAGCAGCAGATCGGCGCCCGAGATTGCCAGCCGCGGCTGGGCGGCGTTGTCGAAAGGCCGGATCTCGATCTGGACGAGTTCGCGGATGCCGATACCGCGCCACTCGCGGTCGGACAGCAGACCATGGGCGATACCCAGGGCCTGAAGCCGCGCGCTGAAGGCTTTGAGGAATTCGCTCGGCTGGCGGGCATGGCGCACGGTCTGCGTCGCCAGCGCCTGGACCGTCGCCAGCGTGTTCTTGACCCGGTGGTTGAGTTCACGCAGCAGGAGCCGTTGCCGTTCGTCACCGAGCTTGCGTTCCGAAATGTCGTAGTTGACGCCGAAAATCAGCGTCGGCTTGCCTTCGCCATCGCGCTCGATGACACGGCCGCGCGTGGCCACCCATCGCGGTGGATGGAAGCCATTCACCCGGTATTCGCCAAAATAGTCGTCACTGCCGGTCAAGGCATCACGAAAGCTGGTTTCGGTCTGGTGGACGTCGCGTGGATCGATGGCTGTCAGAACATCGCGGGCCCGCAACCTTGTCGAGCGCGGCAGGTTGAACAATTCCGGCAATCGGACGTCGCAGTCGATGACGTCGGTGCGGACGTCCCAGGCCCAACTTGCCAGCGAAGCAGCATCGAGGGCGACGGCGCGCCGCTTTTCCTCGCGCGCGAGCGCGGCTTCGGCGACAGCGCCGGTGCGGGTCGCGTGCTTCAGGGTGAACAGGCTGCCGGCGAGGCCAGCGAGCGTTTTCAACTGGTCCAGCTTGGACCGGGACGGGTGGGCACACGGCTTGCGGTGCATGACGCACAGGGTTCCGATCCGCGCTCCCGCGACAATGATCGGGACGCCGGCATAGAAGCGCACATGATGCTTGCCGGTCACCAGCGGATTGGCGTGGAAACGCTGGTCGGCCGCTGCGTCCGTCACCACCATCGGCTCATCGCCAGCGGCGATGGCGTGCGCACAGAAGGAAATGGCTGTCGTAATCTGTGTTTCTTCCATGCCAGAACAGGATTTGAACCATTGCCGATCGAGGTCGACAAGTGTGACCAGGGCGATTGGCGCGCGCATCACGGCGGCGGCAAAGCCGCCGATGCGGTCGAAATCCGGGTCGGGCGCCGTATCAAGCATCTCAAGCCAGTGCAACACGGCCAGCCGGTGCTCGTCCTGCACGGCGCGCGCAACCTCGGCCGGCAGATCGGCTGCTGTTTCCACGCTGCTATTCAAACCAAGTTCCCGTGGCTTGCGCTGATGTCCTCGCCGTCGCCGGCCCGGGACAGCCCTGCAGCCGGAACCATCCTTGCGAGGGACCGTTACCCGAGCGTGATTTGCCGATCGCGTCAGCCGACGCGAAACCAGACGAGGACCCGCCATGGCCAGGAACATTCCCGAAAACAAAGCGCGTCAGGGGCGGTGGGGCTGGCATGGGTTCCGAATCCTGATCGCCGGACTGCTCCTGGTGCTCGTCGCCTGGGGCGTCGCCGAGATCTACGGCGTGTTGATCAAGGCGCCGAACAGCGACGAGCAACATGTCCCCACGCCGCCGAGCACCAGTCCGGCGCCCTCCGGCTGAAGTCAGTCCCTTGATGACTTCACACAGCATCAGGCGGCCTTCACCTGGGCGACGCTGGCCGGCACCAGCACATTGAGCGCTCCAGGTTTGATTTCGATCGTCGTCTCACGATCGAGCCTGACCAGTTCGCCGTCCATGACGGCGCGGAATTTCCTGCCGCCGGAATGGATTTTGAGGGTCACCCTGTCGGCCTGGTGGATTTCGACATGTTCGTTGTCACGCCACTTGCCGCGCGCCACGTTGAACAAAAACTTGACCAGTTCGGCGCGCTGCTGCGCTACCGTGACGTAAATGCCGAGCACGCCACCGGCCGGATTGTCGGCATAGGGCAGGTGACCTTCGCCGAAGAGATTGTTGGTCACGCCGAGGCCGGATATGCGGGCAGTCATCTCCGCTTCACCGATGCCGAGCGTGACCTTCATTGCCGGCGGGTTCTTGATCGTTGCCCAGGCTGCCTTGGCGGAAGCGCCGATCTTGCCCAGGCGTGAGCCGAATTCCATGCCCTGGCGCAGCTGCACCATCTTGGCATGCATGCCGATCGAGAACTGATGAACGAAAGGCTGGCCATTGGCCGTAGCCATGTCGACTGCGATGATTTCGCCGTCGGCAAAGGATTTCAGCGCCGCATCGAGCGACTGCGGAATACCAAGGCCGCGCGCGAACAGGTTCATGGTGCCGGCCGGCAATATGGCGAGCGCCTTTTTCCTGCCCATCAGCCTGGCGGCCGCGGCCGAGATGGTGCCGTCACCGCCTCCGGCGAGCACGACGTCGACGGTGTGGCGCGACGCAGCGCTGTCGAGAGTGTCCACGACGTCCTTGCCGGCAACGATGTCGATGCTTAGAGAGTGGCCCGCCGATTCCAGCGTCTGACGCATCCGGTCCGAAAAGGCGGCGAGATCGGTGGTGCGCAAGGTGCCTCCGTCCCGGTTCAGCACCGCTGCGAATTTCATGCCCCGCTCCGCTGCTCACTTCATACGGGCCGGGGTACCCCAGCCGACGGCTGAAACGCGGCAAACCAGGAATAGTTCCGGCAGGGCTGGAATCTATGGCCATACCCTGGTTTTCGGCAGCGGGCGGTCAGATACGCTTCTTGGATTTTGACTTCGGCCATCGCGGTTTTGTCGGAACAACAGCATGGTCACGACGTTGTGAACCTGCAGAGATGTCGCGTCCGATCCCCAGCGAGGGGTTCAACCGGGCGCGGCATGTACGAAATCAGGCACGAGGAGAGACCATCATGATCCGCACCCTTTTAGCGACGACCGCCCTTGCGACAATGGTTGCAACCGGCGCCTTCGCGCAGAGCGCTGCAACCCCAGCCCCCGCGAACCAGCCCGCCGCCCAGGAGCCGGCCGCGACGGCGCCGGTACCGCGCGCTGAAGGCAGCATCGTCACCAACATCATCGGCGAAACCGTCTACAATGGCACTGGCGACAATGCCGAGAATATCGGCAAGGTCACTGACGTGGTCTTCGACAAGGACGGCATGGCGAAATCCGTCGTCATCGGCGTCGGCGGTTTCCTTGGCGTGGGAACCAAGAATGTCGCCTTCGACTACGACAAGCTGCAATGGGCCGAGAAGAACGGCGATCGCTGGCTGGTGGCGCAGACCACCAAGGACGAACTGAAGGCGCATCCGGAGTTCGACAGCAAGGCTTACGCGCCGGCCCCGGCCGCAGCGACGACCGCACAAGCGCCGGCCACATCGACCGACACCGCACAGCAGTCCACGAACGCCGAGCCGGTCAAACAGGCTGATGGCAACTTGGCCACAAACATCATCGGTGAAAATGTCTACAACGGCACCGGCGATGACGCCCAGAAGATCGGCGATGTGAACGACATCGTGCTGACCAAGGAAGGCAAGGCGCAGTCGCTGATTATTGGCGTCGGCGGGTTCCTGGGCATGGGCGAAAAGAACGTGGCTTATGATTTCGCCAAGGCGCAGTGGGCACAGAAGAACGGCGACCGCTGGCTGGTGGCGCAGACCACCAAGGAAGAGCTGCAGGCGCAGCCGGATTTCAACCGCAAGGCCTATGATCCGGCGCCGGCAACGACGGCATCCAATGAACCGGCGCCAACCGCGCCCGCAGCGGCGCCGTCCGCCGCGACAGCTCCCGCCGCCGCTCCGGCGGACAAGACCGCGGCGGCGCCGGCTGACGCCACGGCTCCTGACCAGACACAGACCGCGGCCATCGACAAGTCCAAGCTTACCGAGATGCCGGTTGGAGAGATCAGGGGCGACGACCTGAAGGGCACGACGGTCTATGGCGCCAACGACGCCAAGGTGGGTGAGATCGGCGATGTGGTGCTGACGCCCGACAAGAAACCCGACGCCGTGATCGTCGATGTCGGCGGCTTCCTCGGTATTGGCGAGAAGGAGGTCGCGGTCGGCATGGATAATTTGAAGTTCATGACCGACAAGAACGGCAAGAAGTACCTTTATACGACCTTCACCAAGGAGCAACTCGAGAAGCAAGCGGCTTACGACAAGGGCTCCTACGCCCAGAAGCGGGACGAGCAGCGTCTGATCGTCCGGTAGGCAAGGGTTCTTCCTTAGGCAAGATGCTTCGATAGGCAAGGATCCAGGGCGGTAGGGTAATCCCCCTACCGCCCTGCTTGCGATCTGGAATATCCAGCCACCCCGTTTTCCGTCAGTTCCAAAAGGGCAAGCGACTGGTCGAGATGTTCGGCCCGCCAGGCGAGCAGCCTTTCGGCGAATTCCAGCCGGGTCGAACGATGTGCCGGGCTGCCGGCGAGGTTCTTCAATTCGCCAGGGTCGTCCTCCATGTCGAAAAGCAGCGGCGGCAGGCCGCCGCCAAAATGCACGTATTTGAATTTCTTCGTGCGGATGACAGCGAGGTTGCACTGGCGCGAGGTGATGCCGAAATGCCGTTCGGCTTCACCGCCGGCGATCGAGCGAAAGTCGAACTCCCAGTGCGCGGCGTCGCGCCAAATGGCGGGCGTTCCACCGCTCAGGAAGGGTTTCAGCGAGCATCCGTCAAGGTGCGGTTCGGGAGCCACGCCGAGCAGGTCGATGAGCGTAGGCAAAATGTCCACCGCTTCGGTGAAGCGATCGACAGCGCCGCCGGCGGCCTTGCGGTGGCGTGGATCGCGGATGATCAGCGGGATATGGTAGCTGCCGTCGAAATAGCCGCCCTTGCCCAGCATGAAGTGGTCGCCCATCATTTCGGCATGGTCGGAGGTGAGCACGATGATGGTGTTGTCCCACGCGGCTTCGGTCTTCAGCGCTTGCCACAGGCGGCCGAGCTGCGCGTCCACCTCCGAGATCATGCCGTAATAGATCGCTCGGATGCGGCGGAAATCATCCTCGCTCCAGTCGTGCACCTTGCCCGTGGCGCCGGGGCGGAACTTCGCTCGTTTTTGGCGATCGAGATCATAGGCGACGTAGGGGTGGCCCTGAGATTCGGCGCGCCAACTTTCCGCGCGGTGAAAAGCGGGGCCGTCCGCGGGATCGTATTGAGTGTTGTACGGTTCCGGTACGATGAAGGGCGGATGCGGGCTGATAAAGGAAAGATGCGCAAACCACGGCGTGGCCTCGTCCTGCTCGCCCAGCCAGCGGATGAACTCGCCGGCAAGGAAGGCCGTCGGCGTCTGGTCCCTGGAGTAGACGGGTGGCGCTTCGGTCACCGCACCGTCGACCTCGCCCACCGGACGATGAATGTCAGGACTTCCAGCGCCGGCATCGATGCCTTGCTGCTTCAGCCAGGACAGCCACTGCTTCTGATGTTCGGGCAGCAATTGGCGCGCCGTGAAGCCGGGCAGAACACCCTCATAGCTGTGCAACCGCGGATCGGCCGGTGCAAGCTGGCGCGGATCGAGCGACACATCGGTATAGCCGAACAAGGTCGGATCGTAACCGACGCTGCGCGCGGCGAGCGCAATATTGCCATGGCGGGCGTCGAGCGGCGTGCCGTTGCGGCAGACACGATTGTTCATCTGATAGAGGCCGGTGTAGAGGCAGGCACGGGCCGGTGAGCAAGGCGCCGCGCCGCCGTAATGGCGCTTGAACAGCACGCCGTCGGCGGCCAGCGCATCGGCATTCGGCGTCTTCACCTGGGGATGGCCGACAGCCGACAGGCAATCGCCGCGCCACTGGTCGCAAGTGATGAGAAGGACATTCGGCCGCCTGCCTTTTCCAGTCACTTGCGCTTACCCCTCTCCAGCACGTCGAATGCGCACATGGAACCGATTCCATCCACCGCGCAAGACCAGGGCTGTTTGCTAAACGGTGAACAAGGATCTTGGGATTGTTCACTTTTAAGGCACAGTCCATCCTGTGTTTGCAGCCTTTGCCATACTCGCTCGTATCCTCATATTGGCCAGGAGAGCGGCGAGGGCCGCACAAACACCAAGGGAAGGAGCAGAGACCATGCTCGACCAGATCAAGGGCCTGCATCACGTCACCTCGATGGCCAGGGATGCACGGCAGAACAATGATTTCTTCACCCACAAGCTCGGCCTGCGCCGGGTCAAGAAGACGGTCAATTTCGACGCGCCCGACGTCTACCATCTCTATTATGGCGACGAGGCCGGCACACCCGGTTCGGTGATGACCTATTTCCCGTTTCCCAACATCGGCAAGGGCCGTCCTGGTGTCGGCGAAGTCGGCACCACGGTCTATTCCGTGCCGGAAGGCACGCTCGCCTCTTGGGAAAAACGCTTCACCGACGAAGGCGTAACCAATGTCGCCCGCGAGGAAAGCTTTGGCGAGAAGCGGCTCGCATTTGCCGGCCCGGACGGCGATGGCTTTGCACTGGTCGAGGACAAGGCCGACGGCAGAGCGCCCTGGGTGAAGGGCGGTATTGCCGCGGACGAGGCGATCCGCGGCTTTCACTCGGTTTCGCTGAGACTGAAGGATGGCGGCGCCACCGAGGAGCTGTTGAAGTTCATGGGTTACGAGGAGGTCGACAAGTCAGGCAATGTCAGGCGGCTCGCCGTCAAGAACGGCAATGGCGCCGATTTCGTCGATATCGAAACGCTGCCGACCGCACCCTTCGCCGATCTCGGCGCCGGCTCCGTTCATCATGTCGCCTTCGCCGTCGAGAATCGCGCCAAGCAGCTCGAAGTGCGCAAGGCGCTGATGGATACGGGTTATGGGGTGACGCCGGTGATCGACCGCGATTATTTCTGGGCGATCTATTTCCGCACGCCGGGCGGCGTGCTGTTCGAAGTCGCCACCAATGAGCCGGGTTTCGACAAGGACGAGGACACCGCCCATCTCGGCGAGGCGCTGAAGCTGCCGACGCAGCATCAGCATCTGCGGCCATATCTCGAACAGCATCTGCAGAAGCTGGAGGGCTGAGACGATGAGCAAGGACGCTTACGCCCACAGGGTGCTGCCTGGTTCGCCGGGTGGTCCGCTGCTTTTCGTTTTCCATGGCACTGGCGGCGACGAGAGCCAGCTTGTCTCGCTGGGGCGCAATCTCGCGCCCCAGGCCACCATTGTCTCGCCGCGGGGCGATGTGTCGGAGCAAGGTGCCGCGCGCTTCTTCCGCCGCACCGGCGAGGGCGTCTATGACATGGACGACCTGGCGCGGGCCACGGCCAAGATGGCGGGCTTCGTCCAGGCCCATGTCGAGGCGGCGAAGCCATCGGCCGTGCTGGGCCTCGGCTATTCCAATGGCGCCAACGTCCTGGCTTCGCTGGTGTTCGAAACCCCTGACCTGTTCGACGCCACGGTGCTGATGCATCCGCTGATCCCGTTCGAGCCGCAGGTGAAGGGCAGCCTTGCCGGTC
The DNA here is from genome assembly GCF_006658535.1 of Mesorhizobium sp. B2-4-13. Taxonomy (NCBI): domain Bacteria; kingdom Pseudomonadati; phylum Pseudomonadota; class Alphaproteobacteria; order Hyphomicrobiales; family Phyllobacteriaceae; genus Mesorhizobium; species Mesorhizobium sp. B2-4-13. The sequence goes on from NZ_VFVB01000007.1 coordinate 109,009, forward strand.
GTCACATCCTGGTGACCGCCGGCAGGCGCGATCCGATCTGCCCGCCGAACCTGACGGCGCGGCTCGAAGCCTATTTGCGCGCCGACGGAGCCGATGTCACAGTGGAGTGGCACGAAGGCGGGCACGAGGTGCGGCCAAACGAAATCGAAGCGGCGCGGCGGCTTTTCGCCACCATCGCCCAAGGAGTGTAGAGATGCCCGATCAATTGCCAGAGATCGAACTTGAAGATCGCGGCTCCAAGGGTCGCTACGTGCTGCGCGGCGCCGGCGGCGCCGAGGCGGAGATGACCTTCACCAAAATCGGCGAGCACCAGCTGATCATCGACCACACCGAAGTGCCGGACGCCTTTCGCGGTCAGGGCGCCGGGCTTCGGCTCGTCACCCGTGCCGTCGAGGACGCACGGGCGGCAGGCAAGAAGATCATCCCGCTCTGCCCGTTCGCCAACGCCCAGTTCCGCCGTCACCCGGAATGGGCGGATGTGCTGAAGCAGTAGGGTCCGCAAGCACAAAGCGGATGTGCAGGAACAGAGCTAAACGGGCGGTCATTGCCGTCCCGTTGGCTTTGTAATTTGCCCCGGCGGCACATCTTGCCTAGATATGATACATCGCCCCGCCGACAAACAGACCGAATGATCCCCCATATGACCGAAACAGACCTCGTCCCCGTCTTTGACGGCCACAACGACACGCTGCTGCGTTTGCACCAGGCGAAAGACGCGGACGTCGAGAAGCTGTTCATCGAAGGGAAATCGGGCGGCCATATCGACTTGCCGCGCGCCAGGGCCGGCGGATTCGCCGGCGGCATGTTCGCCATCTTCCCGCCGCCGGTCGAGAAAGCGCGGCGCAGCGCCGTGCCTTCGGCGCCGAGCGACAGCGAACCGCTGCCGCCCGAGGTGCCGCGCGCCGATGCGCTCAACTCGACGATCGCGATGGCGTCCATCCTCTTCCGGCTGGAGCGCGCCGGTGCATTGGCGATCTGCCGCAGCGCCGGCGATGTGCGCAATGCCATGGCGCAAGGCACGATCGCCGCGGTGTTCCATATCGAAGGCGTCGAGGCGATCGATCCCGAACTCACCATGCTCGACGTGCTGCATGCCGCGGGCCTGCGCTCGCTCGGCATCGTCTGGAGCCGGCCCAATGCGTTCGGTCACGGCGTGCCGTTTCGCTTTCCGTCCTCGCCGGACACCGGTCCGGGCCTGACCGATGCCGGCAAGGCGCTGGTCAAGGCCTGCAATGAACTGAGGATCATGATCGATCTCTCGCATCTCAACGAGAAGGGTTTTCGCGACGTCGCGGCGCTTAGCGATGCGCCGCTGGTCGCCACCCATTCCAACGTGCATGCGATCTGCGGCCATTCGCGCAACCTCACCGACTGGCAGCTCGGCGCGATCCGCGACTCCGGCGGCATGGTCGGGTTGAACTTCGCCACCGGCTTCCTGCGCGAGGACGGCCGCATGAATGCCGACACCAGCCTCGACATCATGGTGCGTCATATCGATTCCCTGCTGCAGGCTTTGGGTGAGGATGGCGTCGGTCTCGGTTCGGATTTCGACGGCGCCATGATCCCGGCGGTCATCGGCGACGTTGCCGGCCTGCCGAAACTCATCGATGCGCTGGCGGCGCGCGGTTTTGGCCGCGCGCTGATCGAAAAGATTGCCTACCGCAACTGGCTAAGCATGCTGGAAAGAACGATAGGTTAGGACGCCTTATTCGAAGCCCATGCGCTTCAGCCAGTCCTTGCCGACGCCGCGATCGCGAATGATCGGCAGCGGGTTTTCCGCATCGAGCCGAGCGCAAATGCGATAGACCTCCAGCGTCTCGGCGCTCATCTCGCCGCGCTTGTAGAAGAACATGGCGGCGGCATAGCGCGTGCGGCCAGACCATTTCTCGCCGAGCGGCGTGTTGACCAGCTCCCACTGTTCGGCGGCTTCACCTTCTTCCTGTTGCTTGCCCGCTCCCTCGGTCATGGTCAGAAATCCGCCGGCGGATTGGCGGTACGGCGGTCGAGCTTGATGAAGGGGCGCGCCACCACCTTGGCCCGTTTCATCAGCTTCTGGTACTGCAGCTCGCGCATGGCGTAGATCTCGACCCAGAGGTCTTCCACGACGGTATCGCCATAGGGCCGCGCCAGCGAGGCGACGGCGATGTTGCGCTTGGCCATCGGCGACCACATGGCGGCGCTGACCAGGCCGACCTCCTGGCTCTTCCTGTGATAGACGATCGCGTGTTCGGCCGGGATGTTGCCTTCGATCTCCAGTCCGACGAGGACATGCCGAAGCTTGCGTTTGGCGCGGGCCTCGAGGATGGCGCGGCGGCCATTGAAATGGCCCTTGTCCAGGTCAATCATGAAGCCGAGCCCGATCTCGTCGGGCATGCGCAAGCGGTCGGCGCGGATGGCGTGTTCGGCGGTGGTGAAATCGGCATTGGCGACGATCAGCCCAGCCTCGAGACGGGCACGGTTGAGGGCGGTGTAGCCGATCGCCCTGATGCCGTGCAGTTCCCCAGCTGTCATCAGCCGGTCCCACAGGCTCAGCGCCTTTTCGGCCGGAACGAACAGTTCGTAACCGAGATCACCGGTAAAGCCGGTGCGTGAAATTATGGCCGTGCCGCCGTCGTGCGGAAATTCGGCAAGGTCGAATATTTTCAGCCTCTCGACACCGGCAAAACCGGCGTCGCGCAGCACAGCAAAGGATGTGGGCCCCTGCAAGGCGAGCCCGGCGACGGCCTCGGTCTCTTCCTCGACGAGGACGTCGAAACCAAGGGCGCTGTCCAGCAGCCACGGCAGACGCCGCTCCTGCGAACACAGCCGGAAGCGGGTCGGCGAAAGTCGGAACAGCGTCCCGTCGTCCAGCACAAAACCCTCGTCGTCACACCAAGCGGTGTAATGAACGCGGCCGGTCCTGAGCTTGGTGACATCGCGCAAGGTGACGCGGTCGAGGAAGGCCTGGGCATCCGGTCCTTCGATCCGGTATTTGGTCATCGGCGAGATGTCGAAGAGTGCTGCCTGACTGCGGATGGCGAAGTATTCGAGCTCCTCGTCCCAAAGCGAATGCGGCGCGCGGTAACCGGCCCAATTGTACCAGTCCTGGGTCTTGGCCAGCGCATCGATGCGCGGCTGGAACGGCGTGCCGAGGCGCAGCGTGCGGAAGTGGGATTGGGCTGCGATGCGGGCTGTCAACGGAATGGAGGCTTGATGGGTCATGATGGCGCCATGGAGTGCAGCGTCGGCCAGTTGAGACATCAAGTCACCCCTTCATCGCAATGACGCGCCGCGCGGCATTCAATCCTGGCGCACCGGAAACTCCACCACCAGGATGCGAACCCGCGCCGGCCAGGAACAGCCCGTCGAGCGGCGTGTCGTAGCCCGACCAGCCGGACACGGGACGCGAGATCAGCATCTGATCGGCCTGCAATTCACCGTGGTGCCAGTGGCCACCCGGCATGCGGTAGCGCTTCTCGATGTCCGCAGGGGTGAGCAGTTCGGCATGAATCACCGTCTTGCCGACGCCAGGCGCATAGGCTTCCAACTGGGCCATGATTGCCTTGAGGAATTTCGGCTTGCCGGTATCCCAGCCCTCTTTCAACCGATAGGGCGCGTATTGCACCACGGCGGACAGCACGCAGGCGCCGTCGGGCGCGAGTGACGGATCGGCGATGCTGGGCAGCGTGATTTCCATCACCGGCTCGGGCGAGAACTCGCCATATTTGGATGGATTGAAGGCACGTTCGACGTGGTCGGGAGAGGACGCAATCACCAGTCGGCCCTTATGGCCGGCGGCGTCGACACCGGCAAACCGCGGCGGCCGGTCGAGCGCCAGATGGAGCTTGGCGGCATCGCCCCTCATGCGGATGTTTTTCACCTTGCGCACGAAGCCGGTGTCGATCTCGCGCGGTCCGACGAGGTCGAGGAAGGTGGTCGTCGGATTGATGGCCGAGACGATCGTTCGGGCGCGAAGCTCCTCGCCATTGTCGAGGGCAACGCCGACGGCGCGGCCTTTCTCGACAATGATCCTGGCGACGGGCACCGATGCGCGGATCGTGACGCCGGCCTTTTCGGCAGCCGTGCGGATGGCGGCGACCACCGCGCCCATGCCGCCCTTTGGCAGCAATTGCGCTCCGGCCGCACCGCCGCTCTCTCCGCTCAGACGATAATAGAGGCCGAGCAGCGAGGTCGGCGAGCGCGGGCCGAGATGGCTGCCGAGCGTGGCGTCGAAGGCGAGCAGCCCCTTCAGCCTGATATCGGCGAGCTGTTCGTCAAGCAGGTCGGCAACATTCATCAAAAGCACGCGCAGAAAGTCGCGCATGTCTTCCTTGCCAAGTTTCTTCAACGCCACCGCGGTATGGCCGAGCGAAGCGGCCTCCAGCAGCGACATGCCGCCGAGATCGGGCGGCCGGCGCGACAGGAAGGGTTTCAGGATGCCGGCATAGCGCAGCAGTTGTGCGCGCAATTCCTTCCAGGCGGACTGTTCCGACGAACTGGCGCCGGTCAGCACCTCGCCATAAGCGCCATGCAGGACAAGCGGCGGTCCATCTTTCGACAATGCGACCGACGGCAGGAAGTCGGCGCGAGCGATCTGCAGCCCGTGCTTTTCCAGCTCCAGCGTTTTCACCACATCGGGATGCAGCCGGTTCAACACATGCGCGATGGACGAAGCGCGAAAACCGGGCGCAAATTCCTCGGTCCGCGCGGCGCCGCCGGGTTCGGCTCCTGCTTCCAGCACCAGCACCTTGCGGCCGGCCTTCGCCAGCGTGGCGGCAGCGACAAGCCCGTTGTGGCCGCCGCCGATGACGATGGCATCAGATGACGTCATGGGCCGGGCTCATATGCGAGGTGGATTTTGCGAGATCGCGCAGGATTTCGGCGGCTGCGTTGCGGCCGGGCGCACCCATGACGCCGCCGCCGGGATGGGTCGAGGAGCCGCACATATAGAGGCCGCCGACCGGCGACCGATATTGTGCATAACCGGGCACCGGACGGTTGAACAGCAACTGGTCGAAGGTCAGCTCGCCCTGAAAGATGTTGCCTTCGGTGAGGCCGACCTCGGCCTCGATCTCGCGTGGCGTGCGCACCTCCATATGGACGATGCGGTCGCGGAACCCGGGTGAATAATCCGATATCTGCGCAATCACGCTTTCAGCAAAACCGTCACGATCGGCGTCCGTCCACTCGCGACCAGCGATCTTGGGCGGAGCGTACTGCACGAAGCAACTCATGAAATGTTTCCCTGGCGGCGCCATGGTCGGGTCGAGCGTCGTCGGGATGACCATGTCGAGGAACGGATCGGCGGACCAGCGGCCGGCCTTCCAGTCGTCATAGGCGCGCTCCATGCGCTCCATCGAATCGGTGAAATGCATGTCGCCGCGATAGACCGGCGAATCCTTCGGCAGCGCCGGGAATTCCGGCAGCGAATCGAGTGCTATGTTGACCTTTCCGGAGGATCCGCGAATCTTGAAGTTCTTCACCCGGCGCAGGAAGATGTCGGGCAGTTCCTTCTCCTCGACCAGCTTCAGGAAGGTGCGCTTCACGTCGGCATTGGAGACGACCAGCTTGCCGTAAACCTCCTCGCCGCCGGCCAGCACGACGCCCCTGGCCTTGCCACGGCTCACCAGCACATGGTCGACCTCGGCGCCGGTGCGTATGATTCCACCCGAGGCCTTGAACGAGGCGGCCAGCGCCTTGGTCACGGCGCCCATGCCGCCGCGCGCATAGCCCCAGGCGCCGACCGATCCGTCGACCTCGCCCATATAGTGGTGCAGCAGCACGTAAGCGGTGCCAGGCGACATCGGCCCGAGTGCCGTGCCGATGATGCCGGACAGGGCGAAGTTCGCCTTGATGACGTCAGTCTCGAAATATTCGTCGAGGAACTCCGAGATCGACATGGTCCAGAAGCGCAGCGTCAGCGCCATTTCCTCGGCGGAGAGACCCGCGAATTTCTTGCCGAGATAGAGCAGTTCGCCGAGGTCGCGCGGGCGCAGACTGGTCGGATCCGGCGCGGTGCGCATCAACAGCGGCTGGATGAAGCGGCACTGCCGCGTCACGTCGCGGGCGTAGCGGTCATAGGCCTCGGCGTCCCTTTTGGAGAAACGAGCGAATTCCCGCCGGTGCGCGTCGTGGTCGCGGTAGTTGGCGAGGTAATCGCCATCCCGGGTGAACACCGCGCCGCCCTCATAGGAGATGACTTGCAGGCCGAAGCGGGGGAGCTCCAGATCGCGCATGATCTCGGGCCGGAACAGCGAGCAGACGTAGGAGCAGTTGGAGTAGAGGAAGCCCGGCGTCAGCTCGCGGCTGGTGGCCGCACCCCCGACCCAGTCGTTCTTCTCCGCAACCAGCACGTCGAGGCCGGCGCGCTGCAGGTAACAGGCGTTGACCAGGCCGTTGTGTCCGCCGCCGATGATGATCGCATCCCAAGCTTTCATTGTGGCCCAGTGCTCATCTGCTCCCGCTCTTCATTTCTGCGTGATCTGTCCCCTAATGCGTGGAATTTGGCACGGCACCAGCCATTGTGTCCAGCCATACTGAATGAATGTTCAACAAATGATGTTGCGTTTTTCCGGACATGAGTTACGCTTTGCCGACGTTCGAACCCAGTAATCCGTCCATTGGGAACCGAGGCTGATGATTTGAATGGCAGACGCCACCCCGGAATATGACGAGGCCGCCATCATGAGCTGGGAGGCCATGCAGAAGGTGCTTGACAGTGCGAGCACCGTCCCACTCATCTTCGCGGGTGGAAGCCGGATGCAAAGGGATAGCCGGCGATGCTGGAGACCATCACACGCATGAAAACGGCAGACGCCAGGGACGCGCTTCTTGAACCGGCGCGGAAAGCCGAATCCGAGAAGCGCGGGCGCAAGGCCTCGAAGGAGGTCAGGCAGCTTCAGCTCATCGAGGCGACGATCGATTCGCTCGCCAAGCGCGGCTATTCGGAAACGACGATGGCCGATGTCGCCGACGGCGCCGGCCTGTCGCGCGGCATCGTCAATTTCCATTTCGAGAGCAAGGAAAAGCTGCTCGTCGCGACGCTGCAATATATGTACGACGAGTATTCCGCGCACTGGCGCAATGCCTTGCAAAAGGCAGGAGACGATCCCGCGCGTCAACTCCAGGTTCTCGTCGCGGCCGATTTCGACCGCTCCATCTGCAACAAGCGCAAGCTTGCCGCATGGTGCGCCTTCTGGGGAGAGGCCAAGTCGCGGCCGACCTACCAGGCGCTGAGCAGCGCGCGGGATGCCGTTTACCAGAATATATTCATCGACCTGTGCGCGGCTCTGAAACAGAGCGGCGGCTACGCCTATGAGCCGCAGGTCATGGCGCTGGCGCTCAGCGCCATGCTGGAAGGCTTGTGGCTGCGGTTGATGATGGGAACCGAGGACACCACGCGGGAGACCTCCTTGCAGGCGGCCAATGAATTCCTGTCGGCGGCTTTTCCGAAACACTACCCGCTGAAGGCCGCTAGCCCAACGAGATCATAAGAAGAGACGAAACCATAAGAAACCGCAGAGGATGGAACAGCAATGAAGACACTGACAAGGCGCCTGACGCTGACGCTCGCGCTGGCGGGAACACTGGCGGCTTCGGCCGCGGCGCTGGCGATCGCGGCCGACAAGGATCTGATCGTGTTCGACTGGTCAGGCTATGAGGATCCGAGCTTCCACCCGAAATATGTCGAGAAAAACGGCGATTCGCCGACCTTTGCCTTCTTCGGCGATGAGGACGAGGCGTTCGAAAAGATCCGTTCCGGCTTCAAGGCCGACCTTGGCCATCCCTGCTCGCAGAGCGTGACGAAGTGGCGCGAGGCGGGCCTGCTGCAACCGCTCGATACCTCGAAGATCACGGGCTGGAAAGACCTCAATCCCGGCATCATGGCGATGAAAAATCTCGCCACGACCGAGGACGGGAAAGCCTGGTTCATGCCTTGGGACTGGGGCAACACGCAGCTTACCTACAACTCCTCCAAGATCGACGAAAAGGACGTGCAGTCGCTGAAGGCGTTCGCCGATCCGAAGTTCAAGGGCCGGGTTTCGATCGGCGACAATGTCGACGATGCCTATGCGCTGGCGAGCCTCGCCATCGGCCTGAAGGACTGGACCAAGATGACCGACGACCAGTTCAAGCAGGCCTCCGACTTCCTGCGCCAGGTGCACAAGAACGTGCGCTCCTACTGGACCGATACCACCGACGTCGTCCAGCTTCTGAGCGGCGGCGAGGTCGATCTCGCCTGGGCCTGGAACGATGCGACCGTGCAGTCGGTCGCTGCCGGCGTGCCGATCAAGTCTAAGAAGGACACGGCGGAAGGCATCTCGACCTGGGTGTGCGGCTACGTGCTGTTCAAGGATGCGCCCGGCAATACCGACAAGGCTTATGACTATCTCAACGCGGTCAACGATCCGGAGACCGCCAAGGTGCTGGTCAAGGACTGGGGCTACGGCCAGGCCAACGCCAAGGGCATGGCCGGCGTCGATCAGGCCATCCTGAAGGAAAAGGGCTATGACGACGTGCAGAAATTCGTCGACAAGACGCTGTTCCAGCAGCCGCTCCCGTCAGATCTCAAGCTCAAGATGATCGCCGAGTTCGAGAAGATCAAGGCTGGCTATTGAACGACAAGACAGAAAGAACCGACGTCGTCATCGTCGGCGCCGGCTTCACCGGGCTGTCGGCGGCGCTCGAGCTGAAGAGGGCCGGCGTCGGCTTCCTGCTGCTCGAGGCACGCGACCGCGTCGGTGGGCGGGTCGAGGCCATGTGGAACGGGCTTGGCGAGCGCATCGACAGCGGCGGCCAGTTCCTGTGCGAGGACATGCCGCAGCTGATGGAACTGGCCCAGGCTCGCGGCAAGACCTTCGTCGAGACTTATGTCGAGGGCGATTTCATCACTTGCCCGTCAATGTCGGTCGGCCGGGCCGAGCGGACCTATCACGCCTCGATGGCGATCCGTGAACGCATGAACAGCATCGAGCCCAACGATCCCGCCATTGCGGGATTGACCGTTGCCGAGTGGCTGGAGCGGCAGGATGACGTGGGCGAGGTCAAGGCGGCCTTCCGGTCGATGATCGAGGGCCTGTGGTGCCTGGCATTGGAGAGGGTGCCGCTCTGGTATCTGATCGACAATGACCGGCGTATCACCAATGAGGTGCCGGAGCTGCAATATTCCCTACGCGAGACCATGCAGTCGTTGGCCGATGATCTGGCGGAGGACCTCGGCGGCCGGGTGAGGCTCGGTGAACCTGTCACCCGCATCGAATACGGTCCGCCAGGGGTTCGTGTCGTCTCGAGCAATAGCGTGATCGAAGCGCGAGAAGTTCTGGTCGCCGTGCCGCCGGCGACAGCCGCGAAGCTCGATTTTACGCCCGCCTTGCCGGCAGCCCTGGAAGCGGCGCTCGGCGCCTGGGAAAGCGGCGCGGTGATCAAGGTCCTGGTGCGCTATCCCAAGCCGTTCTGGCGCGAGCGGGATTTGAGCGGGATGGTGATGTGGCGCGATCTGCCGGGGCTGTTTGCCTGCGACGCCAGCAGGGATCCCGATCATGCGGCGCTTGTCGTCTTCGTTGGCGGACCGCTGGCGCTGCGCTGGCACGAACTCGGCGAGTCGGATCTGCGGACGCAGGTGACGACGGAGCTTGTGGAGGCGCTCGGTCCGGAGGCGGCGGATGTTCTCGATTTCAACCGCCGTGACTGGACGCATGATCGCTGGAGCGGCGGTGCCTATAGCGACCTGATCGTCGATGTGTCGGCGAGGGGTGCCGAGGCCACCATTCTTGCCGGCGCACCGCCGGTGCATTTCGCGTCGTCGGAATTGGCGCCGTCATTCCCGGGCTATGTCGAGGGCGCGATCGTGGCCGGGCGTATCGCGGCGCGCAGGATCATCGCCGGAGTTCAGTCGGCCATCGCGACCAACGCTTCCGGATCATAGGCGAGGCGGATCGAGGTGCCGACTGGAATGTCATCGGCGCCGAAATCGTTGGTCTCGGTCACCGAGAGCGGCTTCTCCAGGCCAGGGATTTCGACGATCAGATGGGTGATCTCGCCGAAATAGTGGCGTTCCACCACCTTGCCGGCGACCTCGAACTTGGCTGTCGCGTTGTCCCACAGCACGCGCAGGCGCTCCGGTCGGATGCCGAGCGTCGCGCCGCCGCCATTGCGCACGAAAGCCTTCGGCTTGTCGGTCTTGATACGGCCGAAACCCAGCGTGTCGACGATCAGCGAGGCGCCGTTCTCCTCGACGATCTCGGCCTTGACGAAATTCATGCCGCCAAGGAAGTCGGCGACCTGGCGGTTTACCGGGCGCTGGTAGATTTCCTTCGGGGAGGCGACCTGCGCGATCTTGCCGCCGAACATCACGGCGATGCGATCGGACATTGCGAGCGCTTCATACTGATCGTGGGTGACCAGGACGAAGGTAATGCCGACGGCCTGCTGCAGGCGGCGCAGTTCGACCTGCATCTGCTCGCGCAGCTTCTTGTCGAGCGCCGACAGCGGCTCGTCGAGCAAAAGCACCTTAGGTCGCATCACCAGGGCGCGGGCGAGCGCGACGCGCTGCCGCTGGCCGCCGGAAAGCTCCGTGGCAAGCCGCTTGCCGAGGCCGGTGAGCGAGACCTGCGCCAGCGCCTCCTCGACCCGGCGCTTCTCTTCGTCACCCTGCAGCTTCAACCGCTTCAGCCCGTAGGCGACGTTCTGCTCGACATTGAGGTGCGGGAAGATCGCGTAGCTCTGGAACACCATGTTGGTCGGCCGGCGGTTAGCCGGTATGCCTTCCATGGGCTGGCCGCCAACCGCGATCGAACCGCTGGTCGGATTGTCGAAGCCGGCGATCATGCGCAAAAGCGTGGTCTTGCCGCAGCCCGACGGGCCGAGCAGCGAGAAGAACTCGCCTTCCCTGATGGTCAGGGAGGCGTCGTCCAGCGCCTTGAACGCCCCATAGCTGCGGGTGACATTGCGGATCTCGATCATCGATCTTTCGGATTGGATCCTGTCCGCGTGAGGGCGCTCGATCCGCGGCTGCTCAGGCATAGAGGCCTCCCTCGTTCTGGGTGCGTCTGGCCGCGCGGCGACGCAGGATTTCAGCAATTGTCATCAACAGGAAAGAGGCAACCAAAAGCAGCGTGCCCAGCGCCAGCACGCCGGGCAGTTTCGAGGCGAAACGCAACTGGCCCCAGATGTAGATCGGCAGCGTCGCCTCGGTGCCGGTGAGGAAGAAGGCGATGATGAATTCGTCCAGCGAGATGGTGAAGCAGACCAGAAGGCTGGAAATGATCGCCGGCGCCACCATCGGCAGCGTTACACGCCGGAAAGTGCCGAAGGCGCTTTCGCCGAGATCGGCGGAGGCTTCCTCGAGGCTGCGGTCGAAACCCTCGAAGCCGGAAGTCAGCACCGTCATCGAATAGGGAATGCAGACCAGGACGTGGCCGAGCACGACAGTGAACAGCGAAAGACCGAGGCCCAACTGCAGCATCACCAGCAGCATCGAGATGGCGACGATCACTTCGGGCAGCACAAGCGGGGCCATGATCAGACCGTTGATGGCGCGGCGGCCGGGATAGCGGTAGCGGGTGATCGAGCGGGCGGCGAGGATGCCGAGTACGGTGGAGAGGATGGCTGCCGAGACGCCGACGATCAGGCTGTTCCAGGCGGCATCGAGCAGCGCCGGCGTGCGCGGCAGGTCTTCGTACCATTGCAGGGTGAAGCCGGTCAGCGGGAATTTCGGCGTCGCCGCCGTGTTGACCGAGAAGATCGGCAGGAAGATGACGGGCAGATAGAGGAAGACGATATAGAGGAACGCATAGGCCGACAGCCAGCCGCCCGGCAGGAAGCGCCGCGCCTTCATCGCGCCATCCTTTGCAAGCCGCGGATGATCAGCACCGTGGCGCCGGCCATCAGAGAGACGATCAGCATGGTGGTGACGGAAAGTGCGGCACCGAGCGGCCAGTTGGCGGCTTTGCCGAACTGCGCTTGGATGGCATTGGCGATCATGACGCCATCCTTGCCGCCGACGAGCTTTGGCGTGACATAGTCGCCGACAGTCGGGATCATGACGATCAGCGCCGCGGAAATGATGCCTGGCGCCGACAGCGGCAAGGTCACGCGCAGGAACGACCGGAAGGGTCCATCGCCAAGGTCGGTGGCCGCTTCGACCAGCGTGCGGTCGACCTTCTCCAGGGACACGAAAATCGGCAGGATGGCGAAGGCCGCCCAGGCATGGGTGAGCGTGATGATGACGGCGCTCGAATTGTAGAGCAGGGCGGTCGACGGTTCGTCGATGATGCCCAGACCCATCAGGCCGGAATTCAAGACGCCGTTATAGCCCAGGATGACCTTCCACGACATCACGCGCAAGAGATAGCTGGTCCAGAACGGGATGGTTATGAGGAACAGCCACAGGCTCTTGTGACGGCCGCCATGGAAGGAAATGAAATAGGCGATCGGGTAGGCGAGGACGACGGTGAACAGGCTGACCGTCAGCGAGATGTAGAGCGAGCGCCACAACAGATCGCGGTAGATCGGCTCGGTCAGTGCGACGCGATAGTTTTCCAGCGTGAAGGTGCGGTCGATGGTCAGGTAGTGCTGCGTCCAGAAGGAATGGGCGATGACGACCAGGATCGGCAGGACCAGAAGGATGAGAGCGTAGAGAAAGGTCGGGCTGATCAGGGCAAAGCCTTGTACAGGCTCGGATTGCAGAAGGGCATTTCGTCTGGCCCGCGTCAGGCCCAACGGGGGCGACCCTTCCGCAGCCACCGTCATTGCCAGACTCCGGGGGGACGGGCTCCGGGTGCGATCTCGATTGCTGGCCTGGACTGTCCCGCCATACGGCATCCCATTGGGCTGGCGCCGGCTATTGTTCCCCTTGCCGGCTTTCTTTCATCATGCGCGCATCCGCGGATTGAAATCAAGCGCTAATTCTGCAATATTGATTGAACGGACATTCAAAATCGTGTGAGCAGGGCGGCGATTTCGGCCATGGCGAACCGGATTGATGCCCGGAAAATTCGGGGATGATGTGGAGGCGATGATGGCGGCGGTGAGGGATCTGAAGGCACGCGAAACGGCTGGCCCTGGCGACGATGCGGTCGGGCTGGCCAAGCGTCATCTCATCCAGCCCTGGCCTTACGCCGGTTCCGTCGGTTCGGAGGCGCGCGCGCTGATCGGCGAGGGCGATGGCATCTACATTACCGACAGCACCGGCAAGCGGCTGATCGACGGCCCGGCCGGCATGTGGTGCGTCAATGTCGGGCATCGCCGCGAGGAACTCGCCAGGGTGATGTACGACCAGGCGATGGCGCTGTCCTACAACACGCCCTGGTACACGATGAACGCGCCGTCGGCGGAGCTTGCCAAGCGCATCGCCGGCCATGCCCCAGGCGACCTCAGCCACGTCTTCTACACCACGGGCGGTTCCTCGGCGGTCGAGACGGCGCTGCGCTTCATGCAGTTTTACAACAATGTGCGCGGCCGGCCGGAAAAGAAGCTGATCCTGAGCCGTGGCGGCGCCTATCATGGCTCAACCTATCTCTCGGCCTCGCTCAATGGCCGCCCGCGCGACCGCGACTGGATGGATGGCGCCGACGATCTGGTGGTCAAGCTCGCCTCCCCCGACCCGTTCCGCCGGCCGAAAGGCATGAGCATCGCCGCTTTCACCGATTTCCTTGTCGACCAGTTCCGCGATACGGTCGCGCGTGTCGGTGCCGACAGAATAGGCGCGTTCGTCGGCGAACCCATACAGGCGTCCGGTGGCGTCATCATTCCGCCGGACGGCTACCTCAGGCGCATCCGCGAGATCTGCCGCGCCAAGGATATTCTTTATATCTCCGACGAGGTGGTGACGGGCTTCGGACGTCTGGGCCATGTCTTTGCCTCGGGCGACGTGTTCGGCATCGACCCCGACATGATCACTTTCGCAAAGGGCGTCACCTCGGGTTATTTCCCGCTTGGCGGCGTCATCATCTCGGAGCGGCTGCTGGAGGAATTACGCCGTTCCAACCATCCCGACGCGATGTTCGGCCATGGCCTGACCTACACCAGCCATCCGGTCGGCTGTGCCGTGGCCTTGAAGAATCTCGACCTGCTGGAAGAGAGCGTGCTTGCTCACACGCAGGCGGTCGCGCCCTATTTCCAGGCGCAATTGAAGACGCTGGAAGAGCTGCCGCTGGTCGGCGAAGTGCGCGGCGTCGGGCTGATGGGCTGTGTCGAATGCGTCGCCGATCGCGAAAGCAAGGATCCGCTGCAGCTCGACAAGGATGTCGGCAAACGCATCGACGCCCACTGCCACGAGCTTGGCCTGCTGGTGCGGCCGCTGATCAACATGTGCGTTATGTCGCCGCCGCTCGTCATTACGCGCGAGCAGATCGACGACATGGTCGGCATCCTGCGCGAGGGTATTTCACGCACGATGGAAGATCTCAGGAAAGAGGGTGTGTGGCAGGGGTGAGTTTCTCCTTCTCCCCGTTTTCACGGGGAGAAGGTGCCCGAAGGGCGGATGATGGGCAGCGCTGACGGGGACTTCACCAACCAGCAGGGTTGTCATGCCCGCGACCTCAGCGCGTCGTTCAAATCCCACATGTCCTTCTCCTCCGGCGCCGTTTCCAGGCCGAGCACCGGAACCTGCTTGCGCAGGTGGTCGTGGTGGGTGCGGACGCCATATTCGAGGTCGGAGAGATAAAAGCCCTCGAAAGCCTCGGACAGCATGGATTCGTTCGACCAGACCGAGAGCTGCACATCTTCCGACATGGTGTCGCGATCGATGCGGAAGGAGAGGTAGCGGGCGGCGGCCTGCTCTCGGCTCTCGTCGCGGTAACGATAGATGGCGCCGCGCAGCAGCGTCTCACCCGTCGACAGTGGGAACTCCTGATAAAACTGCACTGATTCCGGCATCACCGACAGAACGGCGTTGGGAAAGATACCGTAATAGACCCAGGCCTTCCTGAGATGGTCAGGCAGATGCGTCGGCTCCGGCGCGATCTTGACGTAGTTCTTCACGCTCCAGCGGCGGCCGGCATGCGGGTTGTAGGTGGCGAAGGAGCGCGAGACGCCATTGACGAAGGGCTCGTCGAAATAGGTGGCGCCATAGAGATCCTGCAAGGCCGGATGCGCCATGGCGACATGATAGCCTTCATTATCGACATCGCGCACCGACTTCCAGTTGACCGGCGTCTTCTGGGTCCAAATACCCCAGGAAGGCACCATGTCGGCGGCCTTGTAATGCGCGAATTCGGGTTCGATCGGCCTCAGCAGCTCGGCGACGGAGGGCTGTGGCCCGCCATTGCGGAAGCGGATGAAGATGAAGCCCATCCAGATTTCGAGGTCGAGCGGCATCAGGCCAAACTCGGTCTTGTCGAGGTCGGGGAAGGAGCGCGGGCGGGCGGCGCCGCGCAGCGTGCCGTCGAGATTGTAGACCCAGCCGTGAAACGGACAGACCAGCGCGTTCTTGCAATTGCCCTGGCTGTCGGCGACGACGCGGCTGCCGCGATGGCGGCACATGTTGTTGAAACCGCGTACCACGCCGTCCTTGCCGCGCACGATCAGGGCGCGTTCGCCAATGACATCCATGGTGAGGTAATCGCCGGCGTCCGGTATGTCGCAGACATGCCCGACGATCTGCCAATGATTGCGGAACACATGCTCCTTCTCCAGTTCGAGAAGGGCGTCGGAATGGTAGCTCCAGCCCGGCAGTCCCCGCCGGTCCCAATCGTTCGGGATTGCCACGTCACGGAGGTGCGGGTTCATAAAACGTCTCTTCTTTTATTGAATATGCATTCAATATAATCATATTTTGCATTGAAATGCAATGGCTTGTGGAAATGTGACTGTTCCGCAGCGAAAATGTCGGCGCTGGTTCCATGGGAATCCCGCGCCGTTGCGGGCTTCGAAAACCCCGGAAAATCCGGATCTTAGCCAGAGTTCCGTAACTGCCCCCGATCGCTGGCTCGCGCCGCCAATCGTTCACGCGGCTACCGGTCGTGCACGTCTTGCAACCCGCCACCCCTCGGGCCAAAACAGCCAATGACCGACCCTGCCCGGTTTTGCCCGTATCGATGTTTCAATCCGGTTACATTGCCAAGCTCTCGTCACCTTTGCACCGTTACAAGGCGCGATTAAATTCGTTTAATCGCAAAAAGAAAATCAACGAAGGGGATGATGATGCATGCGAAAGTCCAGATCACCAGCGGCAACCGCTTTCAAGCTCCAGAGCGCGCTGACCGCCGCCCGAAGCTGGCCCTTCGCCAGCGCGCCAGCGACCACCCGATGGGAATGTTCATGGCGCTGGCTGCTTGCGCCTTCGCCGGCATGGCGTTCACGCCGACGGTCGGCCCAGCCTTCGCTTCGTTGAACCCGCCCGCCAACGTCATCGAAGGCGCGCCGACCACGACCGCCCGCCTGCCTATGCCGGCAATCGATTTCGCCTGCAGGGGGCAGGCCTGGGGCGCCGAGAGCGTGGATTGCCTGCGCGCCATTGCCGAGCAGTCCGGAACGCACAAGACCCGCGCGATCCGCATGATCGCCAACGCCGCGCCGCTGACCAGCACGCCCAACATCTTCTGATTTCTGCCTCTGCGTTTCTGCCGGGGCATGATCCCGAAACCGGTTCCCGTTTGGGGATCATGCCCTACCTCCCCGAGCGCTTCTCGGCGCTCGCTTCGGCTCCCGCCGCGATGTCGGCCGGGAGCCTTTTTTATGCTTTCAACGCGGCCTGCTCGGCGATGGTCGAAAGCACACTGCGTACATCCAGCGTGCTGAACGGTTTTTCGAGGATCTGTGGCCGCTGCTGCGACGGCAAGGCTTCGACTTCCGCCTTCGCGCCGATCAGGTCGCCGGTGACGAGCACGAAACGCCGCGCCAGGTCGGGCCGTTCGGCGAGCAGTTCGCGGTAGATCGAAATGCCTGATATGCCGGGCATGCGCAGATCCGAAAAGACGATATCGGGGGGCATGTGGCCACCCAAGGTGGCGGCGCCCGATTCCCAGAGCGGCGCGATCCGCGACTTGATGCCCATCAGTTCGAGAATATCGGACAGGGAACCGGCGACGTCAGGCTCGTCATCGATGATCAGCGCATGGCGCAGGCCGCTCGATCGTGGCTGGCTTTCGCCGGCGGCGGCGATGCCCGCAGAGATCGCCGGAAACTGGACGACGAAACGCGCGCCTCTCGGCAACACCTCCTCGAACCAGACATTGCCGTTGTGCCGTTCGATGATCGATTTCGAGATCGACAGGCCAATGCCGGTGCCGACGCCGACCGGCTTGGTGGTGAAATAGGATTCGAAAATGCGCGAACGGATGGCTTCGGGAATGCCGGGCCCGTTGTCCTCGACCGAGAAGCCGGGATTGCCCCGATCGCTGCGGAAGCTCCGCACCTTGATCAGGCGGTCGCCGGCGACGCCGGCCAGGGCATGCTGGCTGTTGATGAGGAAATTGGCCGCCACCTGTGTCACGTGGTCGGCATCGGCCATGGCGAGCAGCGGACCTGGCGCGAAATCGGTATCGATGACGATGCCGCTCGAGCGCGCGCCGTAGGCGGTCACTTCGAGAGCGGCGCGGATCACCTGGTTGAGATCGGTCTCGGCCTGTGCCGCCGGATGGAGGCGGACCATCGACAGGAAGCTTTTGACGATGCGCCCGCAGCGCTCGGCGGCGGCACGAACCTTTTCGGCCCGGACCTTGGTCTGCGGATCCGAGGAGAATTCATGCAGCAGCGTCGACTGGGCCACGACGACGGCCAGCGGATTGTTGAGTTCGTGCGAGACGCCGGCAAGCAGCGAGCCCATCGCCGCCATCTTCTCGTTCTGGTGCAGCTTCTCGCGCTGCCGGTTGATCTCTTCCTCGGCGCGCAGCCTGTCGCGCAGGTCGCGGATCGAGCCAAAGATCAGGCGGCGGTCGGCGACCCGCATCTCGGTCGCCGTCAGTTCGATCGGAAACACCTCGCCGGCGGCATTCTGCGTCACGGTCTCGAGCCGCTGGCCGACCATCGGGGCGCCACGGCCGGACATGTAGTCGGCGCCCGAGGCATAGCCCTTGCGGTAGTATTCAGGAACGACCGTGTCGAGCAGGTCCTTGCCGAGGATATCGCTGCGCAGGAAGCCGAACATCTTCTCGGCGGCCGGATTGAATTCGATGATCGACCCGGCCTCGTCGATGACGATAATGGCGTCGAGCGAGGCCTGCAGCATGGTGCGGCGGATCACTTCGCTGGCATGGGCGTCCGAGGGGGAGTGTTCGATGGCGTCGCCTATGGCGAGGGCGATGATGTGCAGCGTCGCCTCCTCCTCGTCGGTCCATTCCCGCTCTTCGACGCAGTCATTGACGGCCAGCGTCCCCCACAAATGGCCGTGCGCGAAGACCGACACCGACAGGAACGACTTGATGTTCTGCTTCTCGAAATCGGCCCTCAGGAATCCTTCGAGGTCGCGCGTATGGCCGGCGAAAATCTTGCCCTGCCGCTCATCCTCGGCCAGCCGCTCAAGCAGCGGATCCGAATTGACGATCGACTGCATGATGACGGTCGGTGAGGCCAGTTCGCCGCCGAAGTCAGGATCGATCCAGTAGGCAGCGACCGACTGGGCGAAACCCTGGCCGGGCAATTCGCGCAGGCGGAACAGGATGCCGCGCTGGCACTCCATGGCGTGGCATAGCGTCTCCAGTATGCCGTCCATTTCGCGCTGCCAGTCGCCGGCCTCGCGCAGCCGGCGCACGACACGCACGGCGGCCATCGCCGCGCCCTGCCTGAAACCCTGCATGTCCGTGCTTGCCGTGTCGCCCATCATTGTCAGCCATTAGTCCAGAGTCACGCCAATCGATCGGCTGGCAACGGCTGCGGAGCGGACTTCCTCGGTCTGACGCTCAGCTGCCGTCGCCGGCCGGCAGCGAGAAAATATAGCCTTCGCCACGCACCGTGCGCAGGAATTTCGGGTTGGCCGGGTCCGTCTCGATCTTCTTGCGCAGGCGCATGATGCGGATATCGACGGCGCGCGACGATTCCGGATCCTCGGTGAAGCCGATCGCCTCGGAGATCGCGGCCCTGGTCAGCAGCCGGTTGGCGCGGGTCAGGAAAACCTCCAGCACGTCGAATTCGCTCTTGGCCATGTCGATCACTGTGCCGTTGGCGCCGGTGACCATCCTGCCGTCGAGATCGGCCTGGAAGGGGCCGAAAGCGACGGAGCGCCGATCCGTGCTGGCCTTCCTGTCCTGCGGCTCCGTCGGCTGGGGAACACGGCGCAGCACGCTGCGCACCCTGGCCAGCACCTCGCGCAGTTCATACGGCTTGACGATATAGTCATCGGCGCCGAGTTCCAGTCCGACGATGCGGTCGAGCGCGGTGCCGGCGGCGGTCGCATAGATGATGCCGATCGGCATTTTCGAGCGCAGCCAGCGGCCAAGCGACAAGCCATCCTCGCCCGGCATGGCGATGTCGAGGATAGCCAGATGGAAGGACTGCGTCTCGATCAGGCGGCGCGCGGCGGCCGCGGTTTCAGCGGTCGAAACATCATAGCCGGCGGCGCCGAGATATTCGGCGACCGCGTCCCTCAGGTCGGGCTCATCCTCGACGATGACAATTCTTGCCCGCACGATGCTCTCGCTCCCACTTTCAGTGGAAAGTAGATTGGGTATAAACATGATGTCCAGCACTCATATCCGGTTGCCAGGGAACGGTTGGAAAACATGGCCGCACGAGCCATCATTGCGCTTGTTTCCGTCGCCGAGGTCGTCGCGAGCGAGCTTGCCGACCATCTCGAGCGGCGCGGCCACGACGTGCGCCGGGCGCGGCAGCCCTGGGAGGCGGAATCGCTGCTGTCGGGCGGCGGTATCGACGTTGTCGTTGTCGGGGACAGCCTCAGCCAGGCGGAAGGGCGGGATCTGCTCAGGCGTTTTGGCGGCCAAGCTGGGGGTGGGGAGCATGGACCGGATTTCATCCTGATATGCCGGCCGGCCGATCTCCTCGACAAGGTGTTGGCGCTCGAGCTCGGCGCCGCCGACGTCGTCGAAAGTCCGCTCAATGTCAGGGAACTCGCCGCGCGTGTCGGTGGCCTGCTTTCGCGGCGCGGCAGGGGTACCCAGGAGCTGATCGTGCTGGAGAACGCAACCGTCGACCTGAGATCGGCGATGGTCATGCATCGCTCCGGTACGCAGGAGCAGCTCTCGCCCGGCCAGGTGGCGCTGCTCAGGCTGTTCCTGGCGAGCCCGCGCAAGGTACTGACGCGGGACGACATTATCGCAGCCGCGCCGGCCGAGAATGCCGACGCCTTCGATCGCTCGATCGACTCGCGCATCGTGCGACTGCGCCGCAAGCTCGACACCGAGACCATCACCACCATACGCGGCGCCGGCTACAGGTTCGATCCGCCACGGCAATTCGCCGACTGACGGCTGTGTTTTCCTGCTGGTTCGTCGGATGAGCATCGGACTTTCCATTTTCCCGCGCCGATGCCCGCGAGGTTCAGCGCACCACCAGCAATGACGGGCCCGAGGCCATTTCGCCGCCGACGGCGAACTCGCTTGCGTGAGCGCGTTCCTTGAGCAGCACGCTGGCGAGTGCGGCAAAGCCGAGCAGGCCCTGCGCATAGAGCAGTGCGGAAAGCACGGAAGCCGCGAATTTTGTCTTCATGATCTGAATTCCCCAAAAAGATGACTGTGTAGCGGGTCGCTTCAGGAACTCCCGAAGTGCCCGCGCCGCCCACGGAGCCCCCCGTCGCGGCGCGGGCCTTCGGTCCTCTCGGCAGCAAGTTGCCGGAGGGGCCGCGCAATGCCAGCAGCCGAAGGCCAACCCGCCAGAGGGCCTTCAACTGGGCGATGCGCAGGCTGGAAACGATCCAGACCGTGGCGCAAACAGGGCGACGTGCAGGGTCGAAATCTCGCTCGAACTCATCGCCGCCAGCCGCGCACGGGGCCGCCGGCAATGGTGCCGCCGCCGACAGCCGCCGCCGTGATGCTGATCCTGGATAGCCAGGAGCGTATGTTCGTTTTCGTTCCCTTGGTCGTTGCCGTCTGCTTTCGTTGCGTCAACTTTTGCATCCGGTCGGTATCCGGATCATGCCGCCCAAAACCGCACTTTGTTGCAGATTGGTTTCGGATTGAGACAAACTCTTTCATGTAGGAGACAATTCGAACTTTCGTTTCGGGGTGAATGCCTGTGTCCTTCATCCTTGGCCCCCGTGTCGGAATGGAGCGCCATCAAACAGGGTGATTGTCCTGTTAATCAGCGGAAACAGATTCGAAACACAAACGAGCATTTCACGAAATCTTTCCGAAACATGCCGCTGGGATAAGCCGCCTCATCGAATTGGAGCCGGCCGGACCGGCAGAGAGAGGGGACATTCATGCACACCACCATTTCCGCAAAGTTCATCAACATCACCGCCGCCGCGCTCATGGGCAGTGCACTTCTGTTCGGCGCCAACGCCGCCCATGCCGCCAACAGCGTCGTTGCTCGCGTTTCGCTGTCGCAGCAGGTCATGGAAGTCTCGGTCGACGGCCGGCCGACTTTCGCCTGGAAGGTTTCCACCGGCGACAGGGCGCACGTGACGCCGACCGGCTCGTTCAAGCCGACGCGCATGCATGAGATGTGGTATTCGAAGAAATACGACAACGCGCCGATGCCGCATTCGGTGTTTTTCAGCGGCGGCTACGCGGTCCACGCCACCTATGCCATCAAGCGCCTCGGCCAGCCCGCCTCGCATGGCTGCGTACGGCTGCACCCGGACAACGCCGCCGATTTCTACCAGCTCGTCGAGACGTTCGGAGCGGCCAACACCAGCATCGTCATCGTCAAGTAGCAGGAAGGTCGCCGCATTCGGCCATGTGCCGGAGTTGCTGGAGCGATCGCCAAAAAAAGGCCGGAGAAATCCCGGCCTCTTTTTGTGTCTTGCGCCCCGTGCCTCAGCTCGGCAGCGCCGGCATCAGCTTGGGATCCGGCTTTTCCGCCAGATGCGGCAGGTCCTTGCTGGCGATGAAAGTATAGAACATCGGCACGACGAACAGTGTGAACATGGTGCCGACCAGAATGCCGGTGAAGATGACCAGGCCCATCGAATAGCGGGCCGCGGCACCGGCGCCGCTGGAAACGATCAGCGGCACCACGCCCAGCGCCATCGCCGCCGTCGTCATCAGGATCGGCCGCAGGCGCACCTTGGCCGAGGCGATGATGGCGTCACGCCGCCGCATGCCATGCAGTTCTCGCTGCTGGTTGGCGAATTCGACCAGCAGGATGCCGTGCTTGGTGATCAGGCCGATCAGCGTGATCAGTCCGACCTGGGTATAGATGTTGAGCGTGCCGAGGCCCAGATTGAGCGGCACGATCGCGCCGAAGATCGACAGTGGCACCGCCATCATGATGATCAGCGGATCGCGGAAGCTTTCGAACTGCGCCGCCAGCACCAGGTAGATGACGATGACGGCCGCGCCGAAAGCGATCAGGATCGTGTTGCCCTGTTCCTTCTCCTGCCGGGACTGGCCGGAATAATCGATGAAGAAAGTGTCGGGCAGGCTCTCCCTGGCGATGTCCTCGAGCACTTTCAAACCGTCGCCCGTGGTGACGCCGGGCAGCGGCAGCGCCGAGATCGTCGACGAATTCAGCTGGTTGAACTGCTCGATCGCCGCCGGCGACGCATTGTTCGAAATCGTCACCACGGCCGACAACGGCACCATCTCTCCCGTCACGCTGCGCACGAAATATTCGCCGAGCTTTTCAGGGTTGTCGCGGAATTCCTGCGGCACCTGCGGGATGATGTCATAGGAGTTGGAGTCGCGGTCGAATTGCGCCACTTCGGCACCGCCGACCAGCAGCGTCAGCGTCCGGCCGATATCGGCGATCGGCAGGTTGAGCGCGGCGGCGCGGTCGCGATCGATGGTCACCGTCACCTGCGGTGCGTCATAGGCCATCGAATTCTGCACGACGATGAAGCGGCCCGAGGCCTGCGCCTTGTTCTTGATCTTCTCGGCTTCCTCGTAGACCTGAGCGGAATCGCCGGTCGAGCGCACCACCATGGAAATTGGCAAGCCGCCGCCGGAGCCCGGCAGAGTCGGCGGCGCGAAGACGAAGGCCTGGACACCCGCCACCTTGGCGATACGAGCCGTGATGTCGGCCTGCAGCTCCTTCGAATTGCGCTTCCGCTCCGCCCAATCCTTGAAGGCAAAACCGACGAAGGCGCTGTTGGTCGTGCCGCCAAAGGCGACGGCCGAGAACTGCGCCCGGGTCTCGGGAATGTCCTTCACCAGGCCCAGGATCTGATTGACGTAAGTCTCGGTGTAATCGGAGGTCGCATAGCGCGGCCCCGTCACCAGCGAGAGCAGGAAGCCCTGATCTTCTTCCGGCGCCAGTTCCGTCGAGGTTTTGGTGAACATGAACCCAGTCACGCCGACAAGCGCCAGCACGATGAGCAGCGTCAGCGGGCGATAGTTAAGAGATCCGGTGACGGCGCGCTCATAGACATGCTCGACGCGCGCGAAAGTGCCGTCGACGATGCGCTGGAAACGGCCGGCATTGCCGGGCTTCAGGAGGCGCGCCGACATCATCGGCGTGATGGTGATGGCAATGATGCCAGACAGCACCACCGATCCGGCGAGCGTCACCGCGAATTCGCGGAACAGGGCGCCGGTCAGGCCGCCGGTGAAGGCCAGCGGCGCGAACACGGCGGCCAGCGTCATGGTCATGGCGACGATGGCCGACGCGATCTCGCGCATGCCGCTGAAGGCCGCCTGCATGGGCGGCATGTGATCCTCTTCCATGTGGCGGTGGATATTTTCCACCACCACGATGGCGTCGTCGACGACAAGGCCGATCGCCAGCACCATGGCCAGCAGCGACAGAAGGTTGATCGAATAGCCTACCGCGAACAAAAGGAAGCAGACGCCGATCAGCGACAGCGGGATGGTGATGATCGGCATCAGCACCGAGCGGAACGAACCGAGGAAGAGGAGGATAACGACAACGACGATGGCGACCGCCTCGCCGATGGTCTTGAACACCTCGTCGATCGAGGCGCTGATCTGTCCGGTCGCGTCGTAGACGACTTCGATCGTCATGCCCTTCGGCAGCGTCTCCTGAATCTGCGGGACGAGCTTGGTGAGTGCCGCCGCCGTGGTCAGCGGATTGGCTGCCGGGGTCGGGAAGATGGCGAGGAAGGTGCCGGGCTTACCGTTGAAGGAAACCCTGGTGTCGGTGTTCGCGGCCGCCAGTTCGACGCGGGCCACGTCGCGCAGGCGCACGACATTGCCGTCGGTCGAGCGCAATGGCAGCGCGGCGAAGGCTTCCGGTGTCTGCAGCGTCGAGCGCACGGTGATCGACGAGACGACATATTCGTTCTGGGTGTTGCCGGGCGCCGACAGGAAGTTGGAATTGTTGATCGCCGTCAGCACTTCGGCCGCCGTCACGCCGCGCGCGGCAAGCCTGACTGGGTCGATCCAGACGCGCATAGAGTATTCCTGGGCGCCGAAGATCTGCACGTCGGCGACGCCTTCGACCGTCGACATGCGGGGCCTGATGACGCGCTCGATATACTCGGTCAGCTGCTCCTTGGTCATGTTCGGATTCTGCATCGAGATGTACATCATCGCGAACTGCTGACCCGTACCCTTGACGATGACCGGGTCCTTGGAGGCGTCCGGCAAGGTGCCGCGCACGCCCTGGACCTTGGACAGTACTTCGGTCAACGCGACGTCTGGGTTGGAACCGAGCTTCATCTGCACCGTCACGGTGCTGGAGGAGGGACGGCTGGACGAGGTTACGTAGTCGATGTTCTCGGTCGAGGCGACGGCGCGCGCGATCGGGGCGGAAATGAAGCCCTGGATCAGGTCGGCGCTGGCGCCCGGATAGGCTGTCGTGATTGTGATCGCGGTCTCGTCGACCTTCGGATACTGCCGGATCGACAGGTTGAATATGCCCTGGAAACCGAGCAGCAGGATCATGCAGGCAAGAACCGTCGAAAGGACGGGCCGGCGGATGAAGAGATCGGAAAAGCTCATTGCTGGTCGGCCTGCTTGTTCGCCGATTTGGTCGGGTCGATCGTGTTGTCGACGTTGACGGTCATGCCGTTGAAGAGGCGGTTCTGGCCCGCGGTAACGACCTCGTCGCCGGCCTTCAGCCCTTCGACGATCTCGACCATGCCTTGATTGCGGCGGCCGGGCTTGACGAAGACCTGTGACAGCACAAGCGCCGGTTTGTCGCCTTCCGCCGCCGGCTTGGCCGGATCGGCCGCCGCTGGCTTGGCGGCATCGGCAGCGGCCTTGTCCGCTGGCTTGGCTGCGTCAGCGGCCGGCTTCATGGCATCGGCGGCGGGCTTCATTGCGTCGGCCGGCTTGGCGTCTGCCGCCTTGGCATCCGCAGGCTTGGCATCCGCGGGCTTGTCGGTGGCCGCCGCCGGCTTTTCGTCCGGCTTGGCTGGCTGCGCCGGGGCTGCCCCGGCGGGCTTCGCCGGCTGCACCACGAATATGTAGTCGCCATAGAGGCTGGTGGTCAGTGCCGTCTGCGGCAGTGACAGCACGTTCTGCTCCTCGGGCAGTTCGACACGCACCTGCACGAACTGACCTGGGGTCAATTTGCCTTCGGGATTGGCAACTTCCGCCCGGATGTTCACCAGCCGGCTGGAGGGGTCGATCTTGGGGTCGATGCCGCGAATGGCGCCGGCAAAGGGCATGTCGTCGCTGCCGCCAAGGCCCAGGCGGACCGTCTGGCCAATCTTGAGCAGCGGCAGCTGCTGTTCGGGAACCGAGAAGTCGACCCGCATCGTGTCGAGGTCCTGCAGCGTCACCACCGCGGTGCCGGGTGCCAGATACTGGCCGAGGTCGATCCTCGGAATGCCGACCGTGCCGGCGAAAGGTGCGGTAAGCTGCTTCTGGTCGAGCACGGCCTGCAGCCTGGTGACCTGGGACGCCGAAGCGGAGGCCGCCGCACGCGCCGTGTCCAGCGTCGAGTCGGAGCCAACACCACGCCTTGTCAGTTCGACGGCGCGGGTCAGCGTGGTCTGATCGAGTGCCGCCTGCGCCTTCTGCGCATCGAGATCAGCGCGCTCGACGGCGTCGTCGAGTTGCAGCAGCACTGCGTTGGCCGCCACCTTCTGGTTGGCATGGAAGGGGATTTCCTTGACGATGCCGGCGGTCTCGACCGTCAGGTCGACACCGCGCACGGCCCGCACCGTACCGATCGCCTCGACGCCCGGTGTCCAGTTCGACGGCTTGGCGATGGTTGTCGACACGGTCGCCGCCGGCGGCTTCATGGTGGCGAAATACTGCTTGATGCCGTTGTCGCGCAGGAAGTTGAAACCGACTATCCCGCCGACCACGATGACGAGCACGGCAAGGACCACAATAACGATAAAGACACGGAGTATGCGCTTGAACAAGGAAGTCCCCTCAGTCGAAAATCCGGCGCGAAGCGCGGACATCGGGACACATATCGACTGCGGGTCCCGATTTCAAATAGTGGCGGTCTTACTGTACCGTCTGGACGGTCTTGTCAATTGGGCCTAAGCTTGCGATGGGAGGCGCCATGAGAGCCCAACGACCGAACTCGCGCGAGAAGATTCTCGCCGCGGCGGCTGATGTTGCCCGGGAATCCGGGCCCGGTAGCCTGTCGCTCGATGCCGTCGCCAACCGCGCCGGCGTGTCGAAGGGCGGGCTGCTCTACAACTTCCCCACCAAGGCGAAATTGATGCAAGGCCTGGTCGAAGGCTATCTGCGCGATTTCGAGCAAGCGCTGGAATCCGCCAACAGCAACGACAAGGGCAAAAATCCCCTCGCCGTCTATATCAGGCTGTCAGCCGAGGATTGCGAGGAGAAGCAGCCGTCGGCATCCTGGATATTCTCGGCGATCGCCGAGGATCCCGATTTCATGATGCCGATCAAGACATTCAAGCGGCAGCTTTTCGAGCGGTTGAAGGGCGAGGCGCCGGACCTCAAATCGCTTCTGGTCTGCTATCTCGCCATCGAAGGGCTGCGCAGCATGAACCTGTTCGATTCCGACGTGCTGTCAAAGGACGAACGGGACCTGCTGGTGTCGTCACTTCTCGATATCGCCAAATAGGCTTGCCTGCGCGCGAGGAGGACGACGCTGCCGCGATCGTTCAATCGACGGCGCTTACAGGGCCTTGCCCGTCGAAGGATCGAACAAGCGAAGCGCGGCCTCGTCGAAGGCGAGGTTGCGCTGTTCGCCCTTGGCGAATTGGGCGCGCGGCGGCAAGCTGGCCGTCAGCCGTTGCGTGCCGATCCGCGCCGTGGTGACCAGCTCGGGGCCGGTCAGTTCGACGACCTCGATCTCCACGGGCAGTGACAGCTCCGCGGCGGCTCCGGTCGCCGCACGCAGCGCTTCCGGCCTGATGCCGACAACCATTTGTGCACCCTCACGTGCCGCATTCGCATAGCGTGCCGGCACGGGGATCCATACATCGGATCCGGCAATGGCCAGCTTGCCGTCGGTGACGGTGGCCTGCAGCATGTTCATCGACGGCGCGCCGACAAAGCCGGCGACGTAGAGTGTCGCCGGGTCGTTATAGATCTCCTCGGGAGTGCCGAGCTGCTCGATCCTGCCGTCGCGCATGACGGCGATGCGGCTGGCCAGCGTCATCGCCTCGATCTGGTCATGGGTGACGTAGACGACGGTCGTCCGCAGCATCTGGTGCAGGCGTTTCAATTCGGTGCGCATTTCCAGGCGCAGTTTGGCGTCGAGATTGGACAGCGGCTCGTCGAACAGGAAGACCTGTGGCTTGCGCACCAGGGCCCGGCCGATGGCGACGCGCTGGCGCTGGCCGCCGGAAAGCTGACTCGGCTTGCGGTCGAGCAGAGCCTGGATCTGCAGCAGCCTTGCCGCTTCGTTCACCGCCCTGTCGCGCTCGTCGGCCGCGACGCCGCGCATCTCCAGTCCGAAGCCGATGTTGCGGCGCACGGTCAGGTTCGGATAGAGCGCGTAGGACTGGAAGACCATGGCGATATCTCGGTTCTTGGGGTGGACGCCGAGGATCGAGTGGCCACCGATCAGGACGTCGCCGCTGGTCGCCTCGGCAAGGCCGGCGATGATGTTGAGAAGCGTCGATTTTCCGCAGCCCGACGAGCCGAGCAGCACCAGGAATTCACCGCTCTGCAGCGCGATGTCGATGCCTTTCAGCGTCTCGACGCTGCCGTAGCTCTTGCGGATGCCGCGGATTTCAAGCGCGCTCATGCATGGGACCCTCAAACTGCATCGGCCCGCCATAGTTGCGGGGCAAGGTGGAAATGGCGCGCGAGGCGACGTGCGTAGCGGCGCGGAGGCAAGCGGACAGCGGCCGTTCCTGTGCCAATGCGGCCAGGAAGGCGGCATTGAAGACGTCGCCGGCACCGATCGTGTCGACCACCCTGACGTCGGGCGCGGCTTCTTCGACGAGAGTGCCGTCCGGGCCGATGGCGATGGCGCCACGTGGCCCGCGCTTGACGACGAAGGTCGCGCCTTGCCTCATGCTGGATCGAATTTCACGCGCCGCTTCCGCCGGACTTGGCAGCCCCGCCAGGGTCACCGTCTCAACCTCGTTGAACAGCGCCAGCGCGCAGCGCGACAGCCACGTCCTCGTCGCGGCGCAATTGGCCGCGGTCCAGCCATCGATCGGCCAGCCTGTATCGAGTGCCACGGCAACGCCGTGGCTGTCGGCCCAGTCGAAAAAAGCATTGTAGTCGCGCGTGAGGTCTTCGGTCAGGAAGGAGCCGCAGAGCAGGGCGTAGCCACCGGAGAGTGCGGGGCCGTCGAGAACCGACAAGACATCGGCGAGGCCGAAGCGTGGCAAGTGCCCGCGTGTGGTGAAGAAGGTCCGTTCGCCATCGGGGTGGGTCATCCCGACCGACAATGTCGTGCCTTCGGGACGGATAGCCCATTTCTCGGCGCGGACGCCAAAAGCCTCACCAAGCCAGCGGCCGAACTGGTCGTCACCGACATTGGCGGCAATCGCAAAGTCGACGCCCAGCGCTTGCCAGGCGAGCCCGGTGTTGCCGGCCTGGCCGCCGACGCGCAATTCGTCATGGTCGACGACGGTCTCGGTTCCCGCCTTCGGCCATGGCGCGACCGGGCCGACGATCAGGTCGACATTGACGTTGCCGATCACCGCCAGCGGGCGCATCACTCGCTCCTGGTGATCTTGGTGGTGCGCACCGGCGTGCCCGCATTGTCGACGCGACCGTCCGCGAAGGCGATCATCAGGCGCTGTGCCACCGGCAGCATTGCGAGGATAGCGGCCATCCCCGAGGCTGGTTTGAACGAGAGCGTGACGGCCCCGGCGACCGGCGTTTGTCCGGACGCGTCGAAGATGACCAGCGGCGCGCCGGTTTCGACCACCGAAAGTGCCATCGCGGTTACCAGCTCCGAAGTCGGGTCGGCACCGCGAAACAGGATGACGCCGATCTGAGGGCCGAGCATCTCCATCGGCCCGTGCCGCAACTGGCCGCCCTCGAGCGAAAAGCAGGGCAGCCGCGACAGTTCGGTCAAGCCAAGCGCCAGGGCTTCGGCCACGCCCTGCAGGCGGCGGCCGGAGGTGACGATCGTATCCACCTTGCCAAGCGCGGCGAGTGCTTGGGCGATATCGCAATGCTGCGGAGCTTCGAGCATGGCAAAGGCAGGAGCCGGATCCTCGCCCAGAGCCGCGAGGATGGCCAGGTGCAGGGCCAGGGTCACGGTCAGGCTGCGGGTCGCGGCGAAGGCCAGCTCCGTGCCGCCGGCGCCGACAAGGCAAGGCGCGGTGCGGGCAAGAAAAGAACCGCCTTCGAGCGTCAGGCCGAAAACGTCCGAGCTGCCGCCGGCCTGCGCAAACCATCTGACGACTTCGGCGCTCTCGCCGGATTGCGAAGTCACAAGCACCGTCCGGTCCGCCAGCGGCAATGGTTGGCCGAGCTGCTCGGACAGTGGCAGCGCCAGCGCATCGATGCCGAGTGCACGATAGAGCGGCTCGACGGCACGGCCGACCGCGTGCGAGCCGCCCATGCCAAGCAGAAGCAGGCGGCCGCTCTTCCTGATCGAAGCGGCGACGTCTGCCGCCATGGCAGCGTTGTTCTCGAACGAAGCACGCGCATCGGCGTGCTGGCGCGCCATTTCGCGGTCGATGGCGGTCAGTCCGGCCGGCCGTTCTTTATCTGCAGTCATGTTCATCCTTTCACACCGCCGCTGGTCAGGCCCGAGATCAGCGCCCGCTGCATGACGAGGCCGATCAGCACCGGCGGCAAGGCGGCCAGCACGCCAGCCGTTGCAATCAATCCGTAGTCGGAAACACGGCCGCCGGCCAAATCGGCGATGGCGACGGTGAGCGTCTTGGCGCGCTGGTCGGAGGTAAACAGCAGCGCGTAGAAGAATTCGTCCCAGGCCAGCAGCACGGCGAATAGTGCCGATGTCGCCATCACGGGCGCGGCCAGCGGCAGTGTGATGATGCGCAGTGTCTGGAACAGGCCGGCGCCGTCGATCATCGCCGCCGCCTCGATCTCGCGCGGGATGGAATCGAAGCCGGATTTCATCAGCCAGGTGGTGAAGGGCGCCAGTATGGTGAGATACACCAGCGCCAGGCCGAAGACATTGTTGAGCAGGCCAAGATGCGACAGGCCCATATAGAGCGGCACGGCGAGCGCCACCGGCGGCAGCATGTAGGTGGCGATGACCATCGACAGCGACCAGCCGATCGCGGGTGTGCGCGAAACCGCCCAGCCGGCGGGGATGGCCAAGGCGAGTGCCGCCAGCGTCGCCATGGCGGCGATCTCAAGACTGTTGCGCAGCGACGAGGTGAAGGCGGCGCCGGCGCTGTTTTCGGCCGTCGACAGCAATTGCCGGTAGCGGGAGAAGTCGGCTGCCTGCGGCCACCAGCGCAGCGGCTTGGCCGCAAGATCGGCGGCCGGCGAAATGCTCATGATGAACAGCCAGGCGATAGGCGCCAGGATGATGGCGGCAAGCAGCAGCGCGCAGACGTAAATGAAGACGGTGAAGGCGAGGCTCTTGCGCTCCATCAGGCGGCGCTCCCGGCGGTCTTTCGCACCAGGGCGGCGTAGGCGACGGCGAGCAGCGTGACGAGCAAGGTCACGATCAGCGCCAGCGACGCGCCCGAACCGGCGCGCTGGAAGGAGAACGCTTCCTGGTAGACGAGGATCGAGAGTGTTCGCGTGGTGTTTGCCGGACCGCCGCGTGTCATCACCCAAATGATATCGAAGACCTTGAAGGCCTCGATGGTGCGCAGCACCAGCGCCACCATCAGCGGGCCGGCAAGATAGGGCAGGATGACGAAGCGGAAACGGTTGAACGGTCCTGCTCCATCAACCAGCGAGGCGGCGGTGATGTCACGCGGCACCGCTTGGAGGGCGGCGAGCGCGATCAGCGCCACCAGCGGAAAGTTCTTCCAGCAGTCCGCAACGATGAGGGCAGCCAGCGCCGTTCCCGGCTCGCCGAGCCAGGACCGATAGGCGTCGATGAGGTGCAACTGCGTCAAGGCGGCATTCAGCGCGCCATATTCGGGATTGTAGATCAGCCGCCACAGCGTGGCGTTGACCACCGTAGGCAATGCCCAGGGCAGGATCATCAGGGCGCGCAGGATTGCGCGGCCGCGAAAGTCCTGGTTGAGCAGCAGGGCGGCGAGGACGCCGATCACCATTTCGGCGGCAACCGAAATAATCGCGAACAGGGTCGTGGTGATCAGTGTGCGCGAGAAGTTGGTGCTCGACAGCATGTTGGAATAATTGTCGAAGCCGACAAAATTGCCAGCCGTGCCGACCAGCTTGGCATCGGTGAAGGAGAGCCCGACCGTATCGACCAGCGGCCAGCCGATGACGGCGACCATGACCACGAGCAAAGGCAGCATCAAGAGCCATGCGCGGGTCGTCATCCAGGTGCTCGACATCAGAGCAGCCTCTCTTCTCTCATCTGTGATCTGAACATAGTACGGGCCGCAATCGCGCATGACCCCGGAAATCGGAGACCGATTTCCGGAAAGAATCATGCGCAAGATAGAAAGTGCTACAGGTTTTTTTGCGCGTCATAAGGGACGCAACGCTGTAGTGCCGCCCGTATCGAACGACTGGCTTGTCTCAGAGGCCGCTGTTCTGCGCGGCGGTCTTCAGGGCGTCTTCCGGCGAAGACGTCCCGAGCAGCGATTCCTGGATTGCCTGCTGCAGCGCGGTCGACAGTTCCTGGTATTTCGGCGTGGTCGGACGCGGATACATGGCGGCCAGGCCGAGCTTGGCGGCGGCGATCAGTTCTTCCTGGCCCTTGGTGACCGTAGGGTCGTCATAGGACGAGGCCCAGATCGGCAGCGAGAGCTTGGCGTACTGGTTCTGCGTCGCCTGCGAGGTCATGAAGGTGATGTACTTCCAGGCTTCGTCGGGATGCTTCGAGACCGCAGTGACGCCGAGACCCATCGAACCGTTGACGGCCGATACCCCACTGGTGCCGGCAACGCCTGGCGCCGGCACGACGCCGACCTTGCCGGCCACCTTCGAGTCCTTCGGGTCGTTGGCCATGTTGTACATGTAGGTCCAGTTCAGCGCGAAGGCGGCATCGCCGTTTTCGAAAACCTTGCGCACGTCCTCTTCGAGGAATTCCTTGGAATTGGGATTGGTGAGACCCGACTTGTAGCTGTCGACCATGTATTTCAGGGCCAGCAGGCCGCCGCCATTCTGGAAGTCCGGCTTGCCGTCCTTGAGGAAGTCGCCGCCATAGGCGCTGACCAGCGTGGTGTAGTCGCAGATGGCTGCTTCCGCCTGCGACCAGCTCCACGCGATCGGCGTCTTCAGCAGGCCCTTGTCCTGGATGATCTTGGCTTGTGCGCCGAGTTCTTCCCAGGTCTTCGGCGGGGCCTTGATGCCGGCCTTTTCCAGGATATCCTTGTTGTAAAACAGGTATTTGGTGTCGAGAATCCACGGCATGCCATAGGACTTGCCCTCATACTGCACCGTGGTCCAGGCGCCGGGCAACACGCCCTTTTTCATGTCGTCGGTGATCTTGGAAGACACATCGACCAGCACCTTGTTGGTGGCGTATTCGGCCGGCCAGATGACGTCGAAGAGGACGACGTCATAGCCTCCGCCCGACCCTTGGGCGAGCACGGTCTTGTCGTGCAGGCCCTCATAGGGGACGAATTCGAGATTGACCTTGACGTCCGGATTGGCCTTGGTGAAGGCGTCCGTCATCGCACGCACGTCGGCCTCGCTGTAGGCGGCCTGCGCCATGAAAAGCGCGTTGAGCGTCGTCTCGGCGAAAGCGTGGGGGACGAACAGTCCTCCGGCAAAAACAGCGCCGACCAGTGTCTTGGTGATCGTCTTAAGCATTTTCTTCTCCCATTGCAGCATTGACGGGCCGGCGCTGCCAGACGTTTGGCATCGTCTTCCCGGGTCCATGTCGCGTGACCTGATGGTGCCGGCTGACCAGTGGCGGCAGCAGAAGCCTTGGCCATCTTGTTTTGCGGTGCTCGGTTCACATTAAGTCAACTCGCTTGACTTAATTAGTCGATCAATATTCTAATGGTGTCAAGTGGGGAAACGCCGGTGGACGACATCAGCCCGATTCGTGCCAAGAGCGGCACCAACCAGGAAGGCACGAGCGCGCATAACCGCCGTGTCATGGTCGAGGCGTTGCGTCTCAATGGCGCGCTGTCGCGGGCCGATTTGGCGCGGGCGACGCAGCTTACCAAGCAGGCGGTTTCCAACATCATCGAGGACCTGGAACGCGACGGCCTGGTCGTTGCGCTCGATGCGGTGCGCAAGGGCAGGGGGCAACCGTCGACCCCCTACAGGCTGGTGCCGGAAGGCGCTTTCGCCATCGGCCTTCAGATCGACCGTCACCTGACGCGTGCGGTCGCGGTCGACCTGATGGGCAGCGTGCTGGCGCGGGCCGAGGCGAACCTGCCTTTCGATGAGCCGTCCAGAGGCGTCGAGGTGATCCTCGGCCTGATCGATGGCGTCCGGCGCGAACTGGCCGGTATCTCGTTGCAGTCGGAAAAACGCCTCGTCGGCCTGGGTGTCGCCATGCCCGGACCGTTTGGCCTGAAGAATTCGGATGACAAATGGATGATGCCGGCCTGGCAGAAGTTTCCGCTGCTGGACATGCTGGCCAAGGGCACGGGACTGAATGTCGGCCTGCAGAACGATGCCGCCGCCTGTGCGACGGCCGAGCGCATCGTCGGCGCCGCGCACGGCGTCGACCACGCAGTGTGTCTTTATGTCGGCTATGGCATTGGCGCCGGACTGATCCTCAACGGCGAACTGTACAGCGGCGGCCATGGCAATGCCGGCGAAATCGGCATGGCCTTGCTGTCGCCGGCCGGTCCCGGCTCGACACCGCTCGAACATCGCGCGTCGCTCGCCTCGCTTTACCAGCATCTTGGCCTCGATCCCGCCGACGAGGACCTCTACGGAAAGATCGGCGCGCTGGCCGCGGCGGGTGATGTGAAGATCATGCGCTGGATCGAGGGCGCGGCCCATGATCTGCGATGGAGCGTGCATCTCATCGAAACCATCTTCGACCCGCAGACAGTCATCCTGACCAGCGGCGCGCCGGAAGCGCTGGCGCGCCGGCTCGTCGAGGCCATGCATCCGCTGCTTTCGTCGATCGCCGACCGGCCAGGCCGGACCTTGCCGCGCCTGCAGCTCGGCACCACCGATCCCTGGTCGATTGCGTTGGGAGCCGCAGCGGCGCCGATCAGCCGCGCCTTCGATCCGCTGTTCTCGGCGATCCTGAAGACACGCTCCGGTCCCGCCTGAAGGCGACCGCGCGTAAGGCCAAGCCTCTCCCGGCGTCACACAGGGTTCATCGTCCGGACATAGCGTCTTTTCCAGTTCTTTGCTGCAATGCAATAGGAGTGGGACATGGTGGACATAGTTTCTAGTGAGGCGGGCATTCCAAGGCCGGATCATCCGCTGGATAGTTCGGGTGGCGCGAAGTGGTTCCTGCCGGTCTTCGGTGTGCTGGTGCTGGTCGGCGTGGTCTATGTCGGCTACGCGCTTAGCCAGGACCTGGCGGTGGCCAAGACGGTGCCGTGGATCCTGCTCGGCATCGCCTTGCTGATCGCGCTCGGCTTCGAATTCGTCAACGGGTTCCATGACACCGCCAATGCGGTGGCGACCGTCATCTACACACGCTCGCTGCCGGCGGAGTTCGCCGTCATGTGGTCGGGCGCCTTCAATTTCCTCGGGGTTCTCACTTCCAGCGGCGCGGTCGCCTTCGGCATCCTGTCGCTGCTGCCGGTCGAGCTGATCCTGCAGGTCGGTTCTTCCTCCGGCTTTGCCATGGTGTTCGCACTGCTCGTAGCCGCCATCCTGTGGAACCTCGGCACCTGGTTCCTCGGCCTGCCGGCGTCGAGCTCGCACACCATGGTCGGTTCGATCATCGGTGTCGGCCTCGCCAACCAGTTCATGGCACCTGCCGGCAGCGCTACCAGCGGCGTCGACTGGTCGCAGGCGACCAATGTCGGCGTGACCCTGCTGGTGTCGCCGATCATCGGCTTCTTCGCCGCGGCGATCCTGCTCTACGCGATGAAGCTTCTCGTCCGCAATCCGGCGCTCTACGAGGCGCCGAAAGGCAATGCGCCGCCGCCCTGGTGGATCCGCGCGCTGCTGATCTTCACCTGCACCGGCGTCAGCTTTGCGCATGGCTCCAATGACGGCCAGAAGGGCATGGGCCTGATCATGCTGATCCTGATCGGCGTGGTGCCGACGGCCTACGCGCTCAACCGCACGCCCGACATCAACTATCTCGAAGCCTACAAGTCGGCCTCGGTCAGCGTGGAGACCGCGCTGGGCAAATATGTGAAGCCCGGTGTCACCGTCGCCGATGCGAAGGATGCCAAGGCTGCCGTGCAGGATGCCGTGCGCACCCGGAGCTGGAGCGACAAGACGACCGTCGCTCTGCAGAGCTACATCCACAACACGACGGCCGAGCTGCAGCCTTACGCTTCGGTCGACACCGTGCCGACCGATCTGGTCAGCAACGCCCGCAACGACATCTATCTGATCGGCGAGGCGCTGAAACTGATCGACAAGAAGCAGCTGCTGCCGATGGAGGCCGCCGATCTCAAGGCGGTCACCGACTATCACAAGGCCGTCGACAACGCGACGAAGTTCATCCCGATCTGGGTGAAGGTCGCGGTGGCCCTGGCGCTTGGCCTGGGCACCATGGTCGGCTGGAAACGCATCGTCGTCACGGTCGGCGAGAAGATCGGCAAGAGCCACCTGACCTATGGCCAGGGCGCTGCCGCCGAACTCGTGGCGATGGTCACCATCGGCATGGCCGACCGCCTGGGTCTGCCGGTGTCGACGACCCATGTGCTGTCGTCCGGCGTCGCCGGAACCATGGCGGCCAACGGCTCGGGCCTGCAATGGTCGACGGTGCGCAACCTGCTGCTCGCCTGGGTGCTGACCCTGCCGTGCTCGATCACGCTGGCCTTCGTGCTGTTCATCATCTTCCGCCAGGTGTTCTGAGCGGGCGAAGCGACAACACTACCGACGGCGCCACATTGGCGCCGTCTCGTTTTCCGGCGACAGTTTCGCGACGATTTCGGGCGGCAGTCATGAACGACGCATCGCATCTGGCCCTGCTTGCCGTCGACGACCAGCATCCGGCGCCTGGCCTGGTCTGGGCCTATCACGGCTTGCCAGGCAAAACCCCAGTGGCGCTTGCTCCGCGCGATATCGACGCGGCACTGGCGATGCCGGAAGGCTGGGTCTGGCTGCATGTCGATCTCGTCGACCAGCGCGCCCATTCCTGGGTCAGCCACGCCTGCGCCTTGCCGGCCTCTGCCCATGCAATCCTCGAAGGCCATGAGGACAGCCCCGCGCTGGCGCATGAGGATGGTGTCGTCCATGGCATTTCCGCCGACCTGCACAGCGAAATCGCGCGTCAGTCGACCACCATCGGGAGATTGCGCTTCGCGGTCTCGGAGCGGCTGCTGGTGACCGGCCGCCGCCATTCGCTGGCAGCGGTCGAGGAGGTGCACGAGGCGCTGGCCGCGGGGCTGCGGCCCGCCACCGCCTTCGAACTTTTCGAGGCGATCGTGCTGGCGTTCTGCAGCAGCACCAGCCTGCGGCTCGCTGCCGCCACCAAGCGGCTCGACGAAGTGGAAGATCATTTGGTGACCGAGCGGCTTGCCGACGAAAGGCGGCGGCTGAAAGATGTTCGCCGTCTGGCGGTCTCCCTGCACCGCCCGATCTCGGCGCTGGCGGCACTTTTCCAGGACGAGGACCGCTCGGACTGGAAGCTGTCGGCGGGGGCGCACGAGATACTGCGCCGGCTTACCACGCGGCTGGAAAGGCTCGACCGCGAAGTCGTCATGGTCAACGACCGTGCACGGCTGTTGCAGGAGGAGGTCGCCGCCGAGCTCGCGGACGAATCCAACCGCAGCCTTAAGGCGCTGGCTGTAATGAGCGCGCTGCTTCTGCCGGGCTCGCTGATTGTCGGCATGTTCGGCATGAACACCGCCGGGCTGCCGCTTACGCAAACGCCGGGCGGATTCGAACTGGCGCTGTTGATCGCGGGGGGCGCGACCGGCCTGTTCTACTGGCTCCTGCTGAGAGCCGGCGCCAATCTTAGGTTCTGAGCCAAAAATAGACAGCTAGAGCGGCTCTGCGTTCCGAGGAAACGGAGAACCGCTCTTGGGTCGCTCAGGTCGGATCTTCGCGATGCAGGTCGTGGATGGTGACGCCGTCGGCATTGGTCGGCAGCATCAGCCATTTCTTGTGACGCAGCGTGCGCTCGGTGTCCTCGAGGCCCATCTCCCAATGCTCGCGCATCGAGGTGCCCGAAAACTCATAGTCCTTGGCGTGGCCCTCATAGCCTTTGTGCTGGTAGATCAGGTGGACGATGTTGACGACGCCGGCGTTGGAATAGTCGGCGATCAACTCCTGCTCGCCTTCCCTTAGCTGCTCCGACGGCACGCGCTTCAGCGCATCGAGCAGCTTCATCTTCAGCGCATGGATGCGCTCGAAATTGTCGGTGTTCTGCCGCGTGCGGCTCGAATACATGATGTCCTTGTGGCGCGACAGCACGTCGGCCATGCCGCGCGGCAGCACGCCGCGGGCGCTGAACAGATCGACCTGGAAGACCAGCGAGGAACGGTCCTCTTCCTGGTCGAGCAGGTATTGCAGCGGCGTGTTGGAGACGATGCCACCATCCCAATAGTACTCGCCCTCGATGCGGATCGAAGGAAAGGCCGGCGGCAGCGCACCGCTGGCCATGATATGCTCCGGCTCGATACGCACCTTCTCGGTGTCGAAATAGACGAAGTTACCGGTCCTGACATTGACCGCGCCGACGCTCAGCCGCTTCTTGCCGTCATTCAGCACGTCGAAGTCGATCAGGCTCTCCAGCGTGTCCTTCAATTCGGCGGTGTCGTAGAAGCTGGTGGCGCCTTCGGCGCCCGACAGCTGGAACCAGGGATTGGGATTGCGCGGCTTGAAGAAGCCGGGCTGGCCCATCGTCATCGTCATCAACGATGAGGTCTGGTTGCGAATATCGCGGTAGATGTCGCCTTCGGGCGTATAGGACCAGATCTTGCGGCCGGAAATCGTCTGCCAGAACTGTTCCAGCCGCTGCAGCCGGCGGCTCGGCTCGTTGCCTGCGATGATCGCGGCATTGATGGCGCCGATGGAGACGCCGGATAGCCAGGTCGGCTCGCAGCCGGCATCGGCCAGCGCCTGATAGACCCCTGCCTGATAGGCGCCGAGCGCGCCGCCGCCCTGAAAGACCAGCGCGATACGGTCATACTGCGCCGTGATTTCCTCGATGGTGGCGGCGGCTGCCTTGTTGCGGTTACGATCAAGCACTGACTTTCTCCAGCTGGGTTGCGCTGGCAGCGGATCGGCTGTGGTCAGCGAGGTAATCATGCACGACTTCGCCCAGGCCGAGCGTCAGATCGGCCTTGAAGTGAACCGCCGACACGATGTCGAGCACGGGCAGCTTCGCCACGTCGGCCATGACATGGGGCCGCAGATCGAGCGCGGCGGGCGCCGTCCATGCTTCCTTCAGCGTGATATCGGTGAGGTAGTAGCGGACCAGCTCGCAGATGCGCGGCGTGCCGTCGACATGGGGGATGATCTTGATCAGGAAATTGGGGGCGGCGAGCGAGGCGAGCACCTGGTCATGATCAGCCTCACGATGCTTGTAGCCCATCGTGCCGGTGGCGCACAGAACGCTGCCATAGTGCAGCGTGCCGACGATCACCTCGCCTTCATGGACGATCTTGGGATTGGCGAGCTTCTTTGGAAACCCCCACAGCTCGCGACCGCCGGCAATCGGCGCGTCATCGTCGAGATACATCGAATGGACGTAGCCGCCATGCTGGCCCTTGTAGCGCACCGGGATGACCTGACCGGTCTCGGTGTAGTCGCCGAAGCCGGTGGAGTCCGGCATGCGGATGAATTCGTACTTGACCAGCGGCTCGTCGATTTCCAGCGGCGCCGGCACGACGGCCTCGAGCGCCTCGCGTGTCGTGCGATAGGTGATGATGATGTATTCGCGGTCGAAGAAGCGATAGGGACCCGGCGGGAATGAGGGATTGGTGAGCGGCATCGCATAGGCGCGCTTCACGACATCGGCGATTTCCATGCTGGTGCCCCAAGGTTCTGTCGGACGAATTCATTCAGGAAGGACCGCGCGAATGCGCAACGGTTATGTTGCACGGCACCATGACAGTGCCGTGTCAGCCTAACGACCATGGTTTCCGAACCGGGCGAGGACAAGCAGGCGTTGTCGTCTGGCTGTAATCGCATCGACACATGGCTCTGCCATTGTCATGCTGCGACGCACAATTATATCGTCATGTTCCCTCCCACCTCGCGCGAGATTTCCCATGGGTTCCCTGTCTTCGAAGAATGCCCTCGTCACCGGCTCGACCAGCGGTATCGGCCTGGCAATCGCCCGCGCCTTTGCCGCCGAGGGCGCCAACGTCACCATCAACGGTCTTGGCGATGCTGCCGCCATCGAGCGGGAGCGCGCCGGCATCGAGAAGGATTTCGGCGTCAAGTGCCGCTATTCCGATGCCAACATGATGGATGGCGCCGCGGTCACCGCCATGATC
This sequence comes from Mesorhizobium sp. B2-4-13, assembly GCF_006658535.1. NCBI lineage: Bacteria > Pseudomonadati > Pseudomonadota > Alphaproteobacteria > Hyphomicrobiales > Phyllobacteriaceae > Mesorhizobium > Mesorhizobium sp. B2-4-13. The sequence continues at coordinate 148,970 of NZ_VFVB01000007.1, forward strand.
CATGACGCGGAAGAGGCGCTCGGCAGCCTCGACATACTGGTCAACAATGCGGGCATCCAGCATGTGGCGCCGATCGAGGAGTTTCCCGACGACAAATGGGAAGCCATCATCCGCATCAACCTTTTGGCCGCCTTCTACGCCATCAAGGCGGTGGTGCCCGGCATGAAGGCACGCAAATGGGGCCGCATCATCAACACGGCTTCCGCGCACGCGCTGGTCGCCTCGCCGTTCAAGTCGGCCTATGTCTCGGCCAAGCACGGCATATCAGGCCTGACCAAGACGGTGGCGCTGGAAGTCGCGCAGGACGGCATCACCGTGAACGCGATCGCGCCCGGCTATGTCTGGACGCCGCTGGTCGAAAAGCAGATCCCCGACACGATGAAGGCGCGCGGCATGACCGAGGAACAGGTCAAGCACGACGTGCTGCTGGCGGCGCAGCCGACCAAGGAATTCGTTACTGTCGAAGAGCTTGCGGCACTGGCATTGTTCCTGTGCTCGGATGCGGCCAGGCAGATCACCGGCACGACGTTACCGATGGATGGCGGCTGGACGGCACAGTAAATTGGTCGAAACATGCCGCCTTCAGGCCAACGCCAGGGCGCCGGCAGGAAGGCAGTGCGCGACCAATGAAAATAATCCAGCTCTCCGATCCGCATCTGATGGCGCCGGGTGGCCTTCTCTACGGTTCCGATCCGCTCGCGCGGCTGGAAGCCTGCCTGGCGGATATCGGCAGGAACCATGCCGATGCCGACCTGGTGGTGATATCAGGCGACCTGAGCAATGATGGCGAGCGCGCGGCCTATGCGGCGTTGCGAGGGGCGCTGGCGCGGTTCGTGCCGCCTTGCCGGCTGATGCTCGGCAACCACGACGACAGGGCGCTTTTTCTCGAAATGTTCCCGGAAGCGCCGGCCGAGCGCGGGTTTGTCCAGAGCGTTTTCGATGGCGGCGATGGCCGCCTGATCCTGCTCGACACGCTGGACAGCGGACATGTCGAGGGCAGGCTGTGCGCGGCCCGTCTCGACTGGCTGGACGAGAAGCTGCACGAAGCGCGCGACAGGCCGGTCTTCCTCTTCATGCACCACCCGCCGTTCCGCATTCACATGCCGGTGCTCGACGAGGTCAGGCTCGCCGACGCCGATGCCTTCCATGACATTCTCCGGCGCCACGGCAATGTCGGCCACATCTTTGCCGGCCATGTCCACAGGCTGATCGCCGGCAGCTGGCGCGGCATACCGGTCAGCACGCTGCGCAGCACCAATCATCAGAGCGCCCTCGATTTTTCGGACAGCTGGCGGCTGGGCCACGAGCCGCCCGCCTATGCCGTCATCTTCATCGATGCGGATGGAGTGGTCGTCCATTTCCACGATTTTGAGACGGGCCGGCCCGAGCCGGTCAAGGATCCTTGACGAGGCGGCTTTCGCCGCCGCCAAGATGGGTCTCCCATACATAATCGGAGATCAGCCGCCGATACTGTGGGGTCATGACCAATTTTCTGTGCGAGGCGCCGCCGACGTGGAAAAAGGCGCCGCCCAGCATCCGATGGTCCGCTTCCATCCCATCAACATCGAGATCGGCTGCCGTCTTTTGCGCATCGGAAACATCGTTCTCGCCAAGTCCGCGATACAGCAGGCTCCAGTTTCCGCCGCCGGTGTCCATTCCGCTGACAAAACGCGGTGTGAAGTCCAGGTCCAGTCCTTGCACGGCGCTGAAGCGGAAGAAGCAGAACCCAGCCCACATGAACCAGGCCTCGGGGTCCGCTTGCGCTGGGCGCTTTGAGCCGTGGACGATTTTTCCCTCCATCGTCGCGGCGATGTCCACGGGGACGGTCGGAAAGCAGTCGTGATCCAGAAATCCGAAAAGCTCCGGCCGCAAAGGCCGAACGATGTTGTGGAAGATCCAGTTCATGGATATCCCGTGCGACCGGTTGGGATGGCTTTCCCGGTTCCGAGGCAAACCGAAATAAGCGGTTTTTCGCGCCCGGCAGATGTCCGCGATACGCACCCTTGCCGATCGATCGGATGAATTGTCGATGACCACCAGCGTCATCCCAGAGGAATACAATTGCCAGGCTCGGGTGAGCGCATCGATGACCCAGGGCGTGTTGAAGGCTATGACAAAGCAGAAGCGCCGGGAACCGGTTTGCAGCAGCTCCTCGGTGAATTTCAGGCCTTCGGGAACGCCGCGCCCGCGAAAATCACGCTCAATCAAGGCGTTGCGAAAAGCCTTGGCCTTTCTGACAGGCCAGTTGTGGTTCAGCAGATCAACAAGGCCCTTGGCCGGCTTCCAGCTCATTACAAACTTCGCCATTGCTCCAAATCGGATGCATGCTCCCATAAGCCGAAGCTCATCTTCCCACAACCCCGGCCTTGAACCGCGAATTTTTGCGACCACCGGCTTGTCGTACACGCATGCTGTATTTCAGCCTGATCTGGTCGCGGGCGCTATCAATCGCGACATTGTAGGGCTAAAACGCCATCCGGGTTCTGCACGGGGTTGATATGTTGGTTGCGATCTTCCGCGCATTGCGCGCCATTCCCTTCGTTGCCGCCAGCATTGTCTTTGCCACGGGCGCCCGGGCGCAAGCGGTCGAATTCAAGACAATCACGATCAAGGTCGGCTATGGCCCCGGCGGGGGCTATGACCAGACATCGCGGCTGATCGCTCGCCACTTCGGCCGGTTCCTTCCCGGCAATCCGGATATAGTCGTCCAGAATGTGCCCGGGGGCGGCAGCCTGAAGCTCACCAAGATGGTGTTGGGCAGCGAGCCGGCCGACGGCAGCGTCATCGCTTCCGTCAGCGAAGCCATGTCATATGCGCCGGTGCTCGATCCCCAGAACGCCAATTTCGATCCGCTTGCCCTGCAATGGATTGGCTCGCTCGTCAACGAGCCGGCCTATTGCCTGACGGCCAAGAGTTCCGGCGTCGACACGATGGACAAGTTCCTGCAGTCCGATTTCCTGATTGGGGCGACCGGCAAGAGCAGCGTGACCTATATTTTCGCGGCGCTGGTCAAGAACGGCTTGAAGGCAAAGTTCAAGGTCGTCACCGGCTTTGAAGGCACAGCCGATATCGAACTGGCGATGCAGCGAGGCGAGATCGCCGGAATGTGCGGAGTCTCCAGTTACAACATCTCCGAAAACCGCGACGCGCTCAACCTCATTGGTACCTTCGGCCAGGGCATCGTTGCAGGCCAGGAGAAGTTCACTGCTAGGATCGACGACCCGAAGGTCCGGGAAGCGGCCGCGCTGATCGAGACGGCTTTGCAGTTCCATCATCCGTTGGTTGTCCCGCCGGGCACGCCCAAGGAGACGGTCGAAACGCTGCGCAAGGGATATATGGAGATGGTCAGGGATAAGGCGTTCCTGGCCGACATCGGCAAGCTTAGCGAAATGACCGTCAACGCCACCAGCGGCGAAGACATAAGCCGGCTTGTCTCGGAGCAGTTGAAGGTGGATCCGGATGTGTTCGAGACCGCCAGAAATCTGGTGAAGTAGATTCCCGGCGAGGCTCAACGGTGGATCTGATCCTCACCGCCGTCGTCGAGATGGCCCAGCCGTTTCGCATGCTGATGCTGGTGACCGGCGTTTTCGTCGGCCTCGTCGTCGGCGTTGTCCCGGGCATTGGCGGGCTGTTCGCGATGGCCCTGCTCATCCCGATGACCTACAACATGGACGCCTATGCCGCCTTCGCGCTCCTGCTCGGTATGGGATCGGTCAATACCACCTCCGATACGATCCCGGCCATCCTGTTTGGGGTTCCGGGCTCGGTCGGAGCGGCGGCGACGGTGCTCGACGGCCATGCCATGGCCAAGAAAGGCGAAGCCGCGCGCGCCTTCGGCGCCTCCTATTCGGCGTCGATGATTGGCGGCGTGTTTGGCGCTCTGGTGCTTGCCGCGGCTATTCCTATCATGCGACCGCTTGTCCTCTATCTAAAGACGCCGGACTTCTTCGCCATCTGCGCCTTCGGGCTCTCCATCGTCGCGATGCTGGCCGGGAGCCAGCCGCTGAAGGGGCTGGCCGCGGCCATGTTCGGCATGCTCGCCTCGTTTGTCGGCATCGATAAGATCGCCGGCATCGATCGGTGGACCTTTGGTGAAATCTATCTCTGGGACGGTCTGCCGGTGGCCCTGGTGTTTCTCGGCCTGTTCGGCCTACCGGAGCTGGCTTCGCTCCTGTTGCGAGGTTCCATCCAGGGCAATGCGGAGCGACCGACCTATGCGGGCATGTGGCAAGGCATCAGGGACACGCTGCGGGAGTGGCCGCTGGTGCTGCGATGCAGCAGCATCGGTTCGCTGCTGGGCGCAGTTCCCGGTGTCGGCATCGCGGTGCTGGACTGGATCGCCTATGGCCATGCGTCACGGCGGCCTGGCTCGGGACCGAAATTCGGCGAAGGCAATGTCAGGGGCGTCATCGCGCCCGAGAGCGCCAACAATGCCAAGGAAGGTGGCTCGCTCATCCCGACCATCGCCTTCGGCGTGCCGGGTTCGGCCTCGATGAGCATCCTGCTCGGCGCCTTTGTCGTCCATGGGCTCGTTCCCGGCCCCGACATGCTGGGCAAGAATGCCGCGCTCACCATGTCGATGGTGTTCAGCATCGCCGTGGCAAATATTGTAGGCGCGGTGACCTGCCTTGTGCTGACCCGGCCTCTGGCGCGCGTCGCGCAGGTTCCGGCCGCCATACTGGTGCCGCTGGTGGTCACCTTCATCGTGGTTGGTGCATACCAGACCAATATGAGCGCCTTCGATTTCGCGCTGGTCATCGGCGTCGGCGCCGTTGGCATGGCGATGAAGGAACTCAACTGGCCGCGCTCGGCCTTTTCATTGGGATTCGTGATCGGCCCGAGCCTCGAGAACTATTTCTTTCTCGCCTATCAGATTTCCGGCTGGTCGTGGCTTGCCCAGCCGCTGGTGCTCATCCTGCTTGGACTGGCCGTGGTCGGTCTCGTCAGGCAGACGCTGTCGTGGATCAGGGCCAGAAATCCCGGCGGGCCGCTGCCCCCCGCGCTGCCCGACATTGTCGCAGGTGCCACCATGACATTGCTGGCGTTCGCGGCGTTGGTGACGGCTGTGACCGGCTTTCCCTTCGAGGCCGCCATTTTCCCGGTCATCACGGCTGGATTCCTGATGGTGTTTTCGCTGGTGACCACAGTGCAGGCGTCGCTGCGATGGCGCAGGCGGGCCACGCCTGTCCTATCCGCGCCTGCCGCGATACCAGGCGAATGGTCTCCGGTTTCGGAACCCACCATGAAAGGCAATCTCGCGATCATCGGCCTTTGCCTGGCCCTCGCCTTTCTCATCCTGTTGGTCGGTCACCTGGCAGCGACCTTCATCTTCGTTGCCGGCAGCATCATGGTGCTTGGGACGAAGTCGAGGCGGTCATCCCTGGTGATCGCTGCCGCCGCGACGGCCTTCGTCTATTCGGTCTTCGACATGCTGGCATCCCAGCCCTGGCCGACTCCGTGGCTCACAGGCATCGTCGGAATTTTCTAAGAACCCTTATGCGGCGCCAGCGTTTCGACCAGTTGGCGGCGTAGCAGCTTGCCGTTGCCGCTGTAAGGCAACGAGGCGACCAGCCTGATCTCGCGCGGCCGCCGGTCGGGCGCGATGTTGGTGCGCATGAAAGCCTGGAATTCCTCGACGGTTCCGCGGTCGGAGACGATGAAGGCGGCGATTTCCTGCCCCATGGTCTCATCTGGAAAGCCGGCCACGGCGACGTCCTGCACCTTGGCATGGGTGCGGATCAGTTTTTCAAGCTCCTGCGGCGCGACACTGACGCCGCCGCGAACGATCATATCGGCCTCCCGATCGACGATCGTGATAAATCCGTCGGCGTGCAGAAATCCGATATCACCGGGGATGCCCCAGTCGGAGCTCATGATCTGCGGATCGACGAACAGGCGGTTGCCGGGCATCAGGACCGCGGATGCCATGGTCGGCGTCCATGCCTTGATCAGCCCGCGCTCACCTTGCGGCAACACGCGGCCATCGGCACCGAGGATTTCGACCTGTGCGCCGGCGACCGGACGGCCGGCGCTTTCGGGCTTTGCCAGAATATCCTCACCCCATAGCGAGGATATGATGCCGGTAAGGCTCGATGAGTAGCTTATCCGGTATCCAGAGGAGAGATAGCGGTAGGCAGCGATCTTGTCTTCGCCTCTGGCCGGTCCGCCTACGCTGTAGAGAACGGAAAGTTGGGGAAGCAGGTGGGTTGCGCGTTCGCCCACCTCCTTGACCATCCGGGCAATGACTGATGGCGCCAGCGCCGTGCCGCTTGCCTGGAACGAGAGCAGCGCCTCGATGAGCTCCGAGGGGGTGAACAAGGGAGGAAAGAACCGAACGATTCCCCCGTAAAGCAGATAGCCGAAGACCTGGTGACGCATTGCCGAGTATGACAGGGCCATCGGCGTCAGGAATCGTTTGGCGGTTCCCTCCACCACGCCCCGGCGCGCCGCGATGCGCCTGGCGAGTGCCTCATGCGACTGGGTGTAGGCCTTTGGATCGCCCGTCGTGCCGGACGAAAAGATCAAAAAGGCCGGGACGGCATCGCTCGCCGGGGGGCCGACGTCGGATCCCGGCGCCGAAGCCGATTTCCAGCCAGCGTCGAAAAGGGCGTTCGGATAGACCTCATCGCCCGGCATGGCGCGGCTTTCAAAAACGATGCTCAGACCGAAGTCGCGGGCCTGCCTGGCTCGCTGACTCCTGGGCGTTCGAAAGTCGACGACAACAGGGGTCGCGCCGATTTTCCAACAGGCGAGGATCGAAAGGATCACGTCGATGTTGTCGAGCATGGCGAGGCCGACGCGGTCGCCCGGTCGGATGCCCGATGCGCCGAAATTGGCTGCAAGATGTCCGCTCTGCGTCAGGGCCTGGGAATAGGTGATATCAGAACGGCCGCTGACCATCGCGACCTTGTCGCCATGGGCAGCGAAGGCCTCCAGTATCTGCCGACCAAAACTCATTGACGATGCGGGTTTTCGCGTGGGGCCTCGCTTCGGGCGGAGAGGAACGTCAAGATCTCCGCGTCGATCGCGTCCATGTTGGCCTTGCGGAATTTGTTGTGCGTACCCGGCATGACGACCGTTTTCACGCTGGCCTCGTTAGACGCCCAGCCCTTGTAGTCCTTCACGGTAGTGGCTCCCCATTCGGAACTGGCGAGGATGAGGATGTCGCAGGGGTAGGACGAGGGCACAAAACCGGCTGCGGCCTGCAGCAGCGCGCTCTTGTATGCCTTCTTGCGCAGATGGCGCCCCAGGCGTGTCTGTCCGAGACCGACCGCCTTCAGCGTGTCTCGCAACAGGCGCCAGTAGACCACCTTGCGCACGATATCGCGCCTCCTCCTCTCCGTGAGGCGATCGTCGGGCATCGGCTTCAGCCAGGCCGAACCTGGCGACGGCGGATCGATGAGCACGATCGCCGGCCGCTTGCCCGTCGCCTCATGGCTCAGCCGGCCGACCTCGATCGCGAGCAGGCCACCCACGCATATGCCGCCGATGACTTCGGGGTGCCTGCCTGTTACCGAGGTGAAGGCTTCAAAATAGTTGGTGCCAATTTCGGCCATGGTGGAATAGGGCGTCTCGCCGAGTTCCGTGCCCATGCCGCGCACCGCCATGATCGCGTATTTCTCTTTCAGACGCCTGCTGAAGCGATTGGCGAACAAGGCCGAGCCGGTGATGCCGTGGATCATCGCGATCGGCTCCTGGCCGACGCTGCCGGACACCGGCACGATCAGCTCACGGGCCGGATGCTCCGGCACCAGCGATGCGATCAACCGGCCGAATTCCCGCGGTGTCTGCGCTTCGAGCAGGACGGAAGTCTGCAATCTCACGCCGAACCGCTTCTGCACGGCAAGCACCAGAGTCTCCGCCATCAGCGAATCGCCGCCGAGATCGAAGAAATTGTCGTCGAAGCCGACGGCCGGCACCTTCAATTCCGCGGCGAAGATGCCGGCAATCGCATGGGCCGGTCCATCGCCCGGCGGTGGCACAGGTCTAACCCGTTGTTGGACGTTCATCGGAAAAGCCCCTAACCGACGGATGTTCACTGCTAACGCTTTTACGCAGGGTGAGAGCCCCTAACAAGTGTCCTGTGCGCCGCGCGTCGAGCCGCCGCTGGCGTGCTTGTCTCGCGACGGCAACGCGGAAAGTCGCGATTTGCCGGCTCCGCAACGGCCTTTTGTCCAGTTGTGTAAGTGTTGCAAAAGCACGCAGATTTGGACATTAGTCTTGACAGAAATACAGATGTTCAATACCCGTCAGGCAATTGAACAAGCCTGCATTATGGGAGGAATGAGCGGTATGGCGTCCAATGTTTCGTTGACGGGCCTTGCCCGCGATCTCGAGGAACGCGGCAAATCGGGCAAGCCGATCCGCATCGGGCTGATCGGCTCGGGCGAAATGGGAACCGACATCGTCACCCGCGTCGCCCATATGTCGGGCATAGAGATCGGCGCGATCTCCGAGCTGAACCTGCCCGCCGCCAGCAAGGCGGTGGATATCGCCTTCCAGGAAACCGGCCATGCGCGCGAGGTATCGAACGCCTCGGCGATGACGGCCGCCATGGAAGCCGGCAAGGTGGCGGTGACCAACGACGCCAGCCTGGTCATCAACAACGATCTTATCGACGTCGTCATCGATGCCACCGGCGTTCCCGCCGTCGGCGCCGAAATCGGCTTGCGCGCCATGGAGCATGGCAAGCATCTGGTGATGATGAATGTCGAGGCCGACGTCACCATCGGCGCCTATCTCAAGAGCGAAGCCGATCGGCTCGGCGTCACCTATTCGCTGGGCGCCGGCGACGAACCCTCCTCCTGCATGGAGCTGATCGAATTCGTTTCGGCCATGGGCCACCCGATCGTCGCCGCCGGCAAGGGCAAGAACAACCCGCTCAACATCGACGCCACGCCGCCCGCCTATGAGGAGGAGGCCAGGCGCCGGCACATGAATGTGCGCATGCTGGTGGAGTTCGTCGACGGCTCCAAGACCATGGTCGAGATGGCGGCGATCGCCAACGCCACCGGGCTGGTGCCCGACAAGGCCGGCATGCATGGCCCGGCCGCGACGCTCGGCGAATTGAACAAGGTGCTGGTGCCGCAGAAGGATGGCGGCGTGCTGTCGAGGGTCGGTGTCGTCGACTATTCGATCGGCAAGGGTGTCGCACCCGGTGTCTTCGTCGTCGCCGACATGTCGCATCCGCGCATTTCGGAGCGCATGGAAGATTTGAAGATGGGCAAGGGCCCGTACTTCACGTTCCATCGTCCCTATCACCTGACCTCGCTCGAAGTGCCGCTGACCTGCGCCCGCGTCGTGCTCTACGGCAAGGCCGACATGGTGCCGCTGGCCAAGCCGGTAGCTGAAGTGGCCGCCGTGGCCAAGAAGGACATGCAGCCCGGCGAGAAGCTCGATGCGATCGGCGAATATTGCTACCGCGCCTGGATCATGACTGCACCGGAAGCGCATGCCGCGAGGGCCATTCCCTGCGGCCTGCTGCAGGGCGGGTCGGTTACGGCGCCGATCAAGAAGGGTGAGCTCATCACCTACGCCAATGCCGCCCCGGCGGCGGGCTCCAAGATCGCCGAACTGCGCGCCCGTCAGGACAAGCTCGTCTACGGAACCGTGGAGGCGTAACCATGGCCGGAGCCAGCAAAGCCGTCGCGGACAGCCGCGCCAACCTGCCCTTCGTCTATCGCCAGTACAGCGCCGAGCAGCTGAAGCAGGTGCTCTACAAGATGTACCTGATCCGCCGCTTCGAGGAGGGCGCGGAAGAAAGCTACACGCGCGGCCTCATCCACGGCACCATGCATCTGTCGATCGGCCAGGAGGCGAGCGCCATGGGCATCTGCATGCCGCTTGGCGAGGACGACCAGATCACCTCGACCCATCGCGGCCACGGCCACTGCATCGCCAAGGGCGCCGAGGTGAAGCGCATGTTCGCGGAATTCTTTGGCAAGACCACCGGCTATTGCAAGGGCCGCGGCGGTTCGATGCACATTGCCGATGTCGCCAAGGGCAATCTCGGCGCCAATGGCATTGTTGGCGGCGGCATTCCGATTGCCGTCGGCGCGGCGCTCTCCTCCAAGATGATGAAGACCGGCAAGGTCGTGGTTTCCTTCTTCGGCGACGGGGCCAACAATGAAGGCGCCTTCCACGAGGCGCTCAACATGGCGGCGGTCTGGAAGCTGCCGGTCATTTTCGTGTGCGAGAACAATGGCTACGGCATGTCGACGTCGACTGCCCGGTCCACTGCGGTCAAGAACATCGCCGACCGCGCCGCCGCCTATTCGATGCCGGGCGTCATCGTCAACGGCAACATCTTCTCCGAGGTCGCCGAGGCTTCGTACAAGGCGGTCGAGCGGGCGCGGGCGGGCGAGGGGCCAACGCTGATCGAGTCCAAGACCTATCGCCATCGCGGCCATTCCAAGAGCGACCGCAATCGCTACCGGACCAAGGAAGAAATAGAGGACTGGATGTCGAACCGCGATCCGATCACGCTGTTCGAGAACGAATTGCGGGAATTCGGATTCATCGACGACAAGGGCATCGAAGCCATCCGCGAGGTGGTGGCGCGGGAGATCGCCGACGGCATCGAGTTCGCCAAGGGGAGCCCGTCGCCTAATGTCAGCGAGACCGGCAATTACGTGTATACGGAGCAGGCGTGATGGACGCGATGGTGCGTGAACTGAGCTACGCCCAGGCGATCCAGGAAGCCATGGCGATCGCCATGGACATGGACGAGCGCGTCTTCCTGATGGGCGAGGACATCGGCGTCTATGGCGGCGCCTTCCAGGTGACCGGCGACCTCGTCGATCGTTACGGCGCGGACCGGGTGCTGGACACGCCGATCTCGGAACTGGGGGGCGCGGGGGTCGCTGTCGGCGCCGCGCTGACCGGCATGCGGCCGATCTTCGAATTCCAGTTCTCCGATTTCGCCACGCTGGCAATGGAGCAGATCGTCAACCAGGCTGCCAAGATGCGTTTCATGCTGGGCGGCGAGGTTTCGGTGCCCGTCGTGATGCGCTTTCCCGCCGGCTCCGGAACGGGGGCGGCCGCGCAGCACAGCCAGAGCCTGGAAGCCTGGCTTGGCCACGTGCCGGGCCTGAAGGTTATCCAGCCGGCGACGCCCCATGATGCCAAGGGCATGCTTCTGGCTGCGGTCGCCGATCCCGATCCGGTGATGATCTTCGAGCACAAGCTGCTCTACAAGATGAAGGGCCCGGTGCCTGAAGGCTATTACACCGTGCCGATCGGCAAGGCAGATATCCGCCGCGAGGGCCGTGACCTCACCATCGTCGCCACCTCGATCATGGTGCAGAAGGCGCTCGACGCCGCCGCCGCACTTGAGGCCGAAGGCATCGACGTCGAAGTCGTGGATCTCCGGACCATCCGGCCGATGGACAAGCAGACGGTCATCGACAGCGTCAAGAAGACCTCGCGGCTGATGTGCGTCTATGAAGCGGTCAAGACGCTGGGCATCGGCGCCGAGGTCAGCGCCATGATCGCCGAGAGCGAAGCGTTCGACTATCTCGATGCGCCGATCGTGCGGCTGGGCGGTGCGGAAACGCCGATCCCCTACAATCCGGAGCTGGAAAAAGCCACGGTGCCGCAGGTTCCCGATATCGTCACCGCCGCGCGCGACCTCGTCAAAGGGGTTCGCTGATCCATGCCGACCGAAGTGATTCTTCCCAAGGTCGACATGGATATGGCGACCGGACAGATTTCGCGCTGGTTCGCCGAGGAAGGCGCCACGGTCAAGAAGGGCGACGTGCTGTTCGAAATCGAGACCGACAAGGCTGCGATGGAGATCGACGCTCCGGCCAGCGGTGTGTTGCGCGACGTGACCGGCAAGGAAGGAGTCGATATTGCGGTCGGATCTGCAGTGGCTTGGATTTATGCTGACGGCGAGGCTTATGGGGACAAGGCGCCAATCTCACCCCTTGAGGGGGAGATGTCGACGAAGTCGACAGAGGGGGTTGCCTCAGAAGGTACCGCCCTCGCGCTGAGTCCGGTCGAACCGACCCCACCCGACCGGCCCTTGGCCGGCCACCCTCCCCTCGAGGGGGAGGGGAAAACCCGCGCTACACCCTTGGCGCGTCGATTGGCTCGTGAAGCAGGACTGAATCTCTCCGGCATATCAGGGACAGGCCCACATGGCCGCGTCGTAAAGGCGGATATCGATGCGGTACTCTCCTCCCTCCCCGAGAGGGAGGTGTCCGCGAAGCGGACGGAGGGGGTCGCCTCAGGAGGCACCGCTTTTGCGCCGAGCCCCGTCGAAGCGACCCCACCCGACCGGCCTTCGGCCGGCCACCCTCCCCTCAAGGGAGAAGGGGACGTGCTGAAACTGTTTGAGGAAGGCTCTTATGACCTCGTCCCGCACGACAATATGCGCAAGACCATCGCGCGGCGCCTGGTCGAAGCAAAAACCACCATCCCGCATTTCTATCTGACGCTCGACTGTGAACTCGACGCGCTGCTGGCTTTACGCACTCAGCTCAATGCCGCGGCACCGGTGAAAAAGACCGACAGGGGCGAGGCGCCCGCCTACAAGCTGTCGGTCAACGATATGGTCATCAAGGCGATGGCGATGGCGCTGAAGGCGGTGCCGGATGCCAATGCCTCATGGACCGAGAGCGCCATGGTCAAGCACAGGCATGCCGATGTCGGCGTCGCCGTTTCGATCCCCGGTGGCCTGATCACGCCGATCATCCGGCATGCCGACGAAAAGACGCTGTCGGTCATCTCCAACGAGATGAAGGACCTGGCCAGCCGCGCCCGCAGCCGCAAGCTGAAGCCGGAAGAATATCAAGGCGGCACGACCGCCGTCTCCAATCTCGGCATGTTCGGCATCAAGGACTTTGCCGCCGTCATCAACCCGCCGCATGCGACGATCCTGGCGGTCGGCGCCGGCGAGGAGCGGGCGGTGGTCAGGAACGGTGAGATCAGAATAGCCACCGTGATGTCGGTGACGCTGTCAACCGACCATCGTGCGGTTGATGGCGCGCTGGGGGCCGAACTGCTGGTCGCCTTCAAGAAGCTGATCGAGAATCCGATGGGCATGCTGGTCTAGTCTCCTGCGGTAAGCCGGCGCCAATGATGCGCCGGCTTATGATGAAACGACTTGTCAGGCACCGAACCTTGACCCATGTTCCCTGGTGATCGCGACCAAGGGAGGCCAACATGCCTGCATTCGACCCGTCTGACGTCAAAACCTTGTTCGGCAGGGTGATGGGCGCGTCGCCTTCCGACATCAAGCTGGTGGCGCAGCGCCTGCACGATCATGCTTTCGAGCCACGCATGTCGGCCGAAGAGACAAGGCAGCTTGTCGTCAGCCTCGGCTATGACAGCCTCGATGCGTTCTGCAGTGATATCGGCCTGCCCGCGCATATCGCCGAGCGCTGGAGCCGTTTTGGCGTTTCGGGCGAGATGAAGCAGGTGTTCACGCTGCTGGCGGGGCAGCGCAGACGCGTGGCCGAAGCGATCGCCGAATTCGAATCCATGACCCATGTCGGCGTCGAGGATTTTTTGCGCGAGCGCGGGTTGATTTAAACCCAGGCATCTCAGCCGGCCTTGGCCAGAAGCGCTATAGCGGTGTCGCTGTCGGTGATCAGCACATTGGTGTCGACAGCCTTGAGCGCGGCGAGGATTGCCGCCACCTTGCGCTTTCCGCCGGCGGCCAGCACGACATTCGGCACATGGGCGACAACATCGAGGTCGATCGCCATGACGCGCCGGTTGACTTCGTGATCGACGAGCCTGCCGGCGGCATCGACGAAATAGCATAGCATGTTGGCGACCGCGCCTTTTGCCTTCAAGGGTGTAATCAGCGATGAAGGCACGATGTCATGCCGAAAGATGGTGGCATCGGGCGATATGTCGCCGACGGTGAGCAATGCGATGTCGGCCGCCGCGGCGCGCCGGCGCACATCCTGCAGCGTCGGCTGCGCCCACAGGAGATCGCGCAGCGAGGGGTCGTCCACCATCACCGGCGCCGTGATCTGATAGCTGTCCACCTCGAACACATCGGCGACCTTGGCGGCCACGATCGACGGGTTGATCCATTGCGAATGCGGCAGGCTGCCGACAAGCGCCACCACCGAGGCGCGCTTCAAGTGCCGGCGGGCGAGGAAACCCAGGCTGGCGTGCAGTGTGGCGCCACCGCCGATCGCCAGCGTCATGCCATCCTGCATCTGCTCGCCGAGATAGGCCGCCACGGCGTGGCCGATGGCCTTCTCCAGATGGTCGTGAACCGAAGGTGTCGGGATGACGACGGCGGCGTTGAGGCCCCAGCGTTTTTCCAGTTCCCGCTCAAGCGCCACCTGTTCGGCTGTCGGCGCGTTGATCATGGTAACGACGATGCCCTCGGCGGTACAGGCGGCCAGCGTACGCATGACCTTCACCCTGGAGACATCGAGCTTTTCGGCAATCTGCTCCTGCGTGAAACCCTCGACATAATAGAGCCATGCCGTCTTGACGCTGAGGTCCGACGAGACCATCGGCAGGCGAGCCGGTGCGGGCTTTTGCGTGGGCATGGATTGTCGTCCCTCATGCGTCATGGCCGACGGCGTTGTCCTCATCCGGGAAAAGGCCGCTCTTATGTCAATCGGATGCCGGGTTCGCGGCAGGCCGATTATCGCACAGCTGTGATCATTTGTAATTGACATCATACATATGAACATATTTTGTTGGTTTCACGCGCTGTGTCATCCACCAGTCATATGCGCCGTGCAGGGAGGAAGAGACGGGGTGCTGGCCAGGGGCCAGACCGGTCATGCACAGACAAGACAGGAGGTCTCATGAAGACGCTATTCATCCAGCTGCTGGCCAGCCAGCTGGCGCTCGCGGCAACTTTGTTTGCCGGCGTGGCAAATGCCGAAACACTGACGCTCTACACATCCCAGCCCGAGGCAGACGCAGCCAAGACCGTGGATGCCTTCAAGAAGGCACAGCCCGGCATCGACGTCACCATCTATCGCTCCGGAACCAGCGACATCCTGACCAAGATGGCGGCCGAGTTCGCCGCAGGCAGCCCGCAGCCCGACGTGCTGCTGATCGCCGACGCGGTGTCGATGGAACTGCTGAAGAAGGACGACCGGCTGCTGGCCTATCCCGAGGCCAAGCTCGACGGCATCGAGGCGGATGCCTATGACGCCGACAAGACTTATTTCGGCAGCAAGCTGATCACTACCGGCATCGTCTACAACACCGCTGCCGCCGAAAAGCCGCAGCATTGGGCTGACCTCGCCAAGCCGGCCTATGCCGATGGCCTGGTCATGCCGAGCCCGCTCTATTCCGGTGCCGCCGCCTACCTGCTTTCGGGCTTCGCCGGCGACAGCAATTATGGCTGGGATTTCTTCCAGAAGCTGAAGACCAACAACACCGTCAGCGTGCGCGGCAATGGCGCGGTGCTGAAGTCGGTGGCGTCGGGCGAGAAGCCCTATGGCATCCTCGTCGATTTCATGGCGATGAACGCCAAGAAGAAGGGTTCGCCCGTCGAATTCGTGTTCCCCTCGGAGGGCGTGCCCGCTGTGACCGAACCGGTGGCCATCATGAAGACCGCCAAGAACGTCGACGGTGCGAAAAAATTCGTCGACTTCATTCTGTCCGATGAAGGCCAGAAGCTGGCGCTGTCGATGGGTTACCTGCCGGCACGCGCCTCGGTCGGTCGTCCCGACTGGCTGCCGGAAGGCGTCAAGGTCAAGGTGATGCCGTTCGACACCAAGGCGATCGTCGCCGAGACCGACGCCGACAAGGCGAAGTTCCAGGACCTGTTCGGCGGCTGAGCCGTCGATCCCCGCGAGATGCCGTCTCGACGGCATCTCGTCAGTTCCGGTGAGCCCGGCCGCCCCGCTGACCGATCCCAGGAAAGGCAATCATGCCGACACGTATCAGGGAGAGCCGGGGCCAGGAAATGGTCCTGACGGCGGTGGTGGCCGTCGTCATCGTCCTGCTTTCGCTGCTGCCCATGCTGCGCCTCGTCAAGGAGATCGTGGCACCCGGCGGTGTCTTGTCGACGGTGGCCGTGGAGGCCGGGCTGAGAAGCCCGGCAACCTGGATCGCGACATGGCATACGCTGGTCGTCGGCATCGGCGGCACTCTTCTGGCGGTGCTGTCGGGAACGCTGGTGGCCGTGCTTGTCTCGCTGACCGACATACGCGGCCGAAGCGCCCTGGTGCTCTGCTACGTCATGCCGCTGATGATCGCGCCGCAGGTGACGGCGCTGGCCTGGCTGCAACTGTTCGGCCCTGCCAGCCCATTCCTCAAGCTTTTCGGAGCGGCGCCGCCGCTCGGCACGAAAAACCCGCTCTACTCGACCTCGGGCATCATCCTGCTGCTTGGCGTCCAATACGGGCCGCTGGTCTTCCTGCTGGTGCGTGCAGGCCTGCGCAAGCTGCCGCGCGAACTGGTCGAGGCGGCGCGCGCCGGCGGTGCGAATTGGTTCACCGTACTGATCACCATCGTGCTGCCCTTGATGACGCCGTCGATCATGGCGGCGGCCGCGCTTGCCTTCGTCTCCTGCGTCGGCAATTTCGGCATTCCGGCCTTTCTCGGCATCCCCGCCAATTATCTGGTGCTGCCGACGCTCATCTATCAGAAGCTGGCCGGCGGGGGCCCGGCGGTACTCGGCGAGACCGCGTTCCTGTCGGTGCTGATCGGCATCATCGCCATGGCCGGCATCCTTGCCCAGGAGGTGATGAGCCGCCGCCGCGACTACCGCATCTCCTCGACATCGCTGCCGGCCGAACCTTATGAACTGGGCCGCTGGCGGCCGGTCGTCCAGGCCGGCATGTGGCTGCTCATCGTGCTGGTGCTGGTCCTGCCGCTGTTCGGGCTGGTGCTGACCTCGCTGGTGCCGGGCTACGGCATCGCGCTCACCGCCAAGACGGCGACGCTCGACAATTACCGTTTCGTGCTGTTCGAGCATGATGCCGCCAGCCGCGCCTTCTTCAACAGTTTCTGGCTGTCGATCGCTGCCGCCTTCTTCGCGGTCCTCGTCGCCGTGCCGATCGGCTATCTCATCGCTTGGGGCAAGCAGCGCTGGGTGCGGCTGCTCAATCTTTCAGTCGAACTGCCGTATGCCTTGCCCGGCGTGGTGCTGGCGATCGCCTCGCTGCTCTTGTTCCTGCGCCCCATCCCGCTGACCGGCGTCCAGCTCTACAACACCGTGTGGATCATCCTCTATGCCTATCTCGCCCGCTTCCTGGTGCTGGCCTTGCGGCCGACCGTCAGCGGCTATCACCAGATCGATCGAGCACTCGAAGAAGCCGCACAGGTGGCGGGCGCCGGCCTGTTCACGCGCATGCGCACCATCGTCTTTCCGCTGGTCGCGCCGGCGGCGATCGCCGGCGGCCTGCTGATCTTCATGACGGCCCTCAGCGAGCTCACCGTCTCGGCGCTGCTGTGGTCGTCGGGCTCGGAGACCATCGGCGTTGTCATGTTTTCCTTCGAGCAGGGCGGCGATTCCAACTACGCGGCGGCGATGTCGGTCATCACGGTCGCGGTCACCTTCGTGCTGATGCTGGTGACCAACCTGCTTGCCCCTCATCTTCCGAGCGGAGTTCTGCCATGGCGCGATTGACCCTGGACCATGTGACCAAGAGCTTCGCCGATTTCGACGCCGTGAAGGATGTCTCGATCGACGTCGCTGACGGCGAGTTTCTGGCGGTGCTCGGCCCCTCCGGCTGTGGCAAGACGACATTGCTGCGGCTGGTCGCCGGTTTCGAAAAGGTGACCTCGGGCGAAATCCGCATCGGCAGCGATGTCGTGTCGAACAGCGGCGGCAGCGTCGCTCCGGAAAAGCGGCGCGTCGGCATCGTCTTCCAGAATTACGCACTGTGGCCGCATATGAGCGTCGCCGAGAATATCGGCTATTCGCTGAAGGTGGCCAAGCTCGACAAGGCGCTTGCACGCCAAAAAGTGGAAGATGCGCTCGCCCTTGTCAATCTGCAGGGCCTGGGCGAGCGCCGGCCCGCCAATCTTTCCGGCGGCCAGCGCCAGCGCGTGGCCTTGGCGCGTTGCCTGGTGGCGACACCCTCGCTGGTGCTGTTCGACGAGCCGCTCGCCAATCTCGACGTCCATCTCAGAGCCTCGATGGAGGACGAGTTCGCCGCCTTCCACAAGCGCACGGGCACGACCATCGTCTACATCACCCATGACCAGGCCGAGGCGATGGCGCTGGCCGACCGCATCGCTGTGATGGACCATGGACGCCTGGCGCAGCTCGCCACTCCGCGTGAACTTTATCATGAGCCGGCAAATGAAATGGTCGCCTCCTTCATTTCGCAAGGCATTCTGCTTCCGGCGGACGTGTTGGCCAGCGAGGAAAACGGCCATTGCAAGGTCCGGGTTCTCGGAACCGAGCTGGTGGTCCGTTGCCGGCCTGGCGAGCGGCCACGCGCCGGCGCCAAGATCTGCTGCCGCTCCGCCGATATCGAGCTTTCGGCCGATGCCTCGGGCTTCGACGGTCTCGTAAAGCGGGCAATCTACCACGGCGGCGCGGCGCGGATTGAATTCGCGCCGACCGCTGGTCCCGACCTCACCTTGCATTTCGAGCAGCCCGACCCGGTTGCGCTGGAGAACGGGGCGCAAGCGCGCCTGCGCATAAAATCCGGCTGGCTGATCCCGGCGGCGGGGACGGCCTCGTGATGATGCTGGACCTTGCCGGCGGCTTCGGAGAAAAGGGCCGCACCAGCCTCGCCGTCAACAGCGGCGACGATCGCATCCTGCTCGATGTCGGCATCAAGGTCGGCGCTTCCGGGGTGGAATACTACCCAGCGCTCAACGGGTCGAGCGACGACATCGATGCTGTTTTCGTTTCGCATGCCCATGAGGATCATGTCGGCGCGCTGAGCTGGCTGTTGTCGCGGGGCTATAGCGGCCCGATCTTCATGACGGCGGAGACCCGCACCGAGGCGCCGGCCACGCTCGCCGCCTATGCCGAGCCGGAGGATTTCAGGCGATTTCCCTTGCCTGAAAACCGCATCGAACTCTTCGAACCGGGCGACACACTGACAAGCGGCAATTTCACGGTCAGGACCGGGCGGTCCGGTCATGTCGTCGGCGGGGTCTGGTTCGCCGTCGACGACGGGACAAGCCGCGTCGCCTATTCGGCCGATGTGGTGCCTGACAGCAATGTGTTTGTCATGGACACGATCCCGCATTGCGATCTCCTGGTCTTCGATGCCTCCTACGGGGCGGATCCCGTGCCGGGGGCTGCCCGGGCGCAAGAAATTTCCGAATGGGTGGCGCGGCATCCGCAGGGATGCCTCTTGCCGACGCCGTTGTCTGGCCGATCGCTGGAACTGATCGCGGCCTTGCCGGGGTCGTTCGCCGTCCATGCCGGCATGCGTTCGTCGCTGGAAGCGCAGATCGGCGCGACCGCGTCCCTGTTGCCGGGCATTTCCGAGCTTTTGCTTGCCCGCCTGCGAAGCGCGGCCGACTGGAGCGATGCCGACCCGCTGCCTTCGCTGCCCCTGCTGGCCAATGACGGCATGGGCGAGGCTGGCCCGTCGTCGCGCCTTTTGCCTCGCGCCGACGATGCCGGGTTTCCGGTGCTGCTCACCGGGCATCTGCCTTTGGGCTCTCCGGGCGATCTCATGCACAAGGCCGGCCGGGCGGACTGGATACGCATGCCCACCCACCCGACACTGTCGGGCAATGTCGGCGTCTGGGAGAAGGCGGGACGCCCCACGGCGCTGGGCCATTCCTGCGCCCCCGATCTTCTTGGCAAGTTGAAAAGCCATATTCCGTCCTTGCTCACGCAATGCCATACGGGTCAACGCATCACGGTGGGGCAAGGAAGCGCATCATGAGAATCCTGATCTGCAACGATGACGGCATCGAAGCGCCGGGTCTTGCCCGTCTCGTCAATGCCGCCCTCGGGTTGAACGACGATGTCTGGGTGGTCGCGCCGGACGGCAAGCGCACCGCCGCCGGCTCGTCGCTGACCATCGCCGGGCCGCTGACGATGCGGCGCGTCAAGCCGAACTGGTATGCGTGCTCGGGCACGCCCGCCGATTGCGTGGTGAGCGCCATGACTTGGCTATTCGCCGATGAACCGAAGCCTGACCTCGTATTGTCGGGCATCAATGACGGCCGCAACGTCGCCGAGGATATCGCCTATTCCGGCACGCTGGGTATTGCCCGCGAAGCGACTTTCTGGAGCGTACCGGCGATCGGCTTTTCGCGCGTGAAAAATCCTGACTTCGGCGCTGCCGACGACGAATGGCTTGGCAAGCTGATCGCCTCGCTCTGGCAATCGCGCGCCGATTGGGCGACAGAGGGCCATTGGCTGAGCGTCAACCTGCCGATCGCGCTGCCGGCCGAAATCCGCCAGCCGCGCATCGGCCGCGACAAGATCGGCCGCACGGCCGAGGTGGTGGAAAGCGCCGGGGATCGCACGATCATTATGGTGCCGCGTGGCCGAGCCCATGCAAGCGAACCGGGGGATGAAAACGCCGCGATCGATGCGGGTTTCGTCAGCATCAACCGGCTGAACTGGTTTGGGGAAACGCGGCTGGACGACGGATTTCTGGACGGAATCCCACGCTGGCGGCAAAGCTAGCCGATCTCCTGCGCAGCATCCTCCAGATCACCAAGCTGTCAGCGGCTAAATGGCGTCAATCCGGTGCTTATGCTTGAAGCCGCCGCTATTTCATTCCACATCGGAAGAGATGAAGGATGAGACACGCGAATGGCGCCGGAATCTGCTGTGGGCCTTGGCCGCATCGCTGGTCCTGCATGCGCTTGTCGCATCGTTCTTCATCTATGGCCTGTCAAAAGCCTCACAAGAGCCCCAGCAGGAGCAACCGATAAGCGTCGCGCTCGTGCCTCCGCCCGACAAGCCAAAACCGCAGCCGCTCAAAGCCGAGAAACCGCCGGAACCGAAAGCTGAGAAGCCCCCAGAGCAGAAGGTTGAAAAGCCACCCGAACAGCCGCGCAAACAACCTGATGACACCGCTTTGAAGCGCGTTTTTCAGTATGGCGACAAAGATACCGGACCGAAGAAATCCCTGGATGGGGGGGCGGCCAAGGACAATGCGCCGTCGCCTGCAAAGGATGACGCCTCGAAGCCTCCGGTCGTGCCCAAGTCCGCCGAGAACAAGCCTGCAGCGACGGCAAACGCGGAGCAGCGGCCGGATGCGAGCAAAGCCGATGAGAATCCGCCAACCGAGCCGACTGCAGCCAAGCCCACGCCGAGCGAGGAAAAGCAGGTCACGGAGGACGCTGATCAACAGCAGGCTGCGCCAAAAGCCGCCGATCAGCAAGCAGCCGTAGAGCCAAAGCCGTCGCCAGCCGAGAGCGACGCCAAGACCGGGGCCGCGGCCGAAAAGCCCAAGGCCAAAGTCGTCAAGACGATGAAGTTCAAGTCCGAAAAGGCCCTGAAGTCCCGGGCCGGAAAAGCCACCGCCTCAAATTCCACGAACGACGCAGGTGCTGGATCACCGATGTATTCCGGTCTTCCGGGGGTTCGGAAGCTCTACTCGCAGGGCGCTACCGGCGACGCGTTGGCCACGAGTTCCATGAGCGGCGTACCTCGCAGTCAGCGCGTTGCGACCCTTTGCGCCAACGTGCTGGACCAGGAGTTGCAAGGTGCCGACTATTCTCCCAAATGGCTGCCGACAATTCCGCTGAAAGCCGGCAATGTTCTCGACCGCCCCGAAGCGGCCTTCAGCACGACAACCACATGGTACCAACTGAGCTTCCGATGCGAGGTGGATACCGATGCGACCAGGGTCCTGTCGTTCGGCTTCCGTGTCGGCTCCGAGATTCCACGCAGCGAATGGCCGCCAAACCATCCTCTTTAGTCTCTGCCACTTAGGCTGGCACACCAAGTCCAGCCAATTGCCGGCTAACTTCATGCCAGTCGGCGCAGACGAGATCGGCACCGGCCGCCGTCAGCCGTGCGGCATGCTCGGCATAAGTATGACCGCCGCCGGTATAGCCGATCGCCGTCATGCCGGCGGCGACCGCGCCCTGGATGCCGAAAGGCGAATCCTCGATGACGATGCAGTCGGCTGGTTTGGCGCCCATCCTGGCAGCCGCGAAAAGGAAGATGTCCGGCGCTGGCTTGCCGTTCTTGACCATCGAGGAACTGTAGATCGCATCGCCGAAGAAGCGTGCCAATCCGGTCACCGCCAGGCTGTGGTTTATACGCTCGATGGAGGACGAGGAGGCAACGCAGCGGTCGCCGGCAAGCGTTTCCAGAAACGAGCCTATTCCAGGCGTTGGCTTCAACTCTTCGGTGAAAAGCACCTTGGTCTCGGCCCAGATATCGCCGTCGGCCGACGCGGGAAACTGATGGCCGGTCAACTCCTTGATCCTGACGATGATGTCGGCCTGTTTCATGCCGACGCACTGGGCGATGATGCCGCCGTGAACGCCCGGCATGCCATGCTTATCGTAGACACGTTCATAGGCCTTGGCGGCCAGTGGCTCGCTGTCGACGAGAACGCCGTCGCAATCGAAAATGATCAGTCTTGAGGGCGCCACGCGTTTCTCCCGGCCTCTGTCAGAATTCGCACATCGCTATCGACAAAAAGTCAAATGTTCAATAGCGGGCGCGCTCGGCCTCGTGGATAGGGGGTAATAGAGGCCAATTCAAAGCTGGCGCAAGACGTCGCTGGCGCGGGAGGACCCCAGCGCCCGCTGCATGGCCTGCCGCGACTGTGCGCGATCGGGCGTGATCCAGTTCGGTTCCGCCCCCAGGAAGCGGTCGAGGAAAGCCACGGCATAGGCCGGCATTTCGGTGACGTTCTCGCGATAGGACCACCAGGTGCGCAGGTCGTCGGCGCATTTGTCGATACTGGGCGCCGAGCCAAACTCCTGCTCGTAGATCGCCGAAATCACCGAGACACAGTAGTTGGTGTAGAGAAAGCCTTCCGGCCAGAAACGGATGATGTCCAGCGTGCCGGCATTCTGATCCGTTTCGATGAGCTGGGTGAGGCCGGAGATTTCCCTTGCCGGCGCCTGTTTTATCAGTTCGCGCAGCACGAGGCCGGCGGCAAAGACGATGAAATCGGCGCGGTCGATCGCGGCAAAGCGCTTCTGCGCTTCCATGACCTCGACCCAGTCGAGAAAAGCCCGGGTCAGCTTCGCCTCGTCGATTTCGAAGCGTACGCCGAATGTGTCCGAGACCACCTTGGCGCTGCCGCGGAAGGTGGCGCGGAACCAGCGCAACTGCCGCAGCCGGTGGCGCAGGTCGGGCATGAGGGCCAGTTCATCCCTGAAGGGCAGTTCCATTTCCTGTATCCCGTTTCCCCACAGGTTAGCACAGTCGTGCCCCCGCCGTAATCGCGCGGCGGCCCTGTGGATGACCGTGGTTGAGGTCAATATCATACATATTGACATTCGCGGAAACAAATGTTCTCACTTTGCTGTTGTCGTGCGCCGGTCCAAGGTGCGCCTCGACTGAGGCTTCGGGAGGAGAACCGAATGGCGATTTGGCAGTGGGGACTGCTTCTGCTGGTTATTGTGTGGGCGTTGCAGTCGCTCGGCGTCTGGCTGCAGATGCGGCACTATTCGGATGTCTTCCGGGGCGTCACCGACCAGTACAAGGACGGCTTCGTCGGAGCCGGCAATTTTCGCGGCCGATTTGCCAAGGGAACGATCGCGCTGGTCGTGGTTACGCCCGACTTGATCGTGCGCCGAATGATGGTGATGAGCGGCCGTTCCGTGTTCACCAAATTCAAGCGACATGAAGAATTCGAGGGCGTTCCCCTCGATCGACTCCGGTCCAACCCTGCGATCATGGGGGAGGGGGAACCCGGTGTGGCCGAGGCCGTGAAGCGAGCGATCGAACAGATCGACAAAGCACGGTCGGAGCCGGGGAAGAAGCCGGGTTTGGCCGGCTTGAATGTAGCAAGGGCATAGAGGAGGCCGTGCGCCGACTGGGATCAACCGGCGGGCCGGCATAAGGAGGAGAAATGTCTGTATTTTCGTTGTTGGCGCAGCATGCCGACATGGCCGTGCACAATTTGCATGTCGCGGGTGCCATGGTCTCGGATGCTGCATTGCATGGCAAGCTCGCCGTCGAGCATGCTTCCGATCATCTCGTGGTCCTGGCGCAGGCGCAGACCGACAGCGGGCCGGTCACCGCCGATCAGCTGAAGGAGCAGCTGAAAAACGTGCAGCAGGAAGAGCAGCTTGGCTGGCTGACTGCCATCGGCAAGTACTTCATCGGCATTTTCCAGAAGGGCGGCGAGGTTTTCGCCGGCTTTGTCACCGGCATCATCCCGACGCTTGTGGTGCTGATGACCGCCTTTTACGCCGTCACCGAACTGGTCGGCGAAGAGCGGGTCCACGGTCTGGCGCGTGGCGCTGGCCGCATCGCGCTGACCCGCTACACCGTGCTGCCGCTGCTGGCGGTTTTCTTCCTCACCAACCCGATGGCTTACACCTTCGGCTCGTTCCTGGAAGAAAAGCACAAGCCGGCCTTCTATGACGCGGCCGTGTCCTACGTGCATCCGCCGCTCGGCCTCTTTCCGCACATCAACCCTGGCGAATATTTCGTCTGGGGAGGCATGCTCGTGGCCTTGCTCGATCTCGAGAAGCGCGGCGTCATCGCCGCCGGCTACCATGTCAAGGTTGCCATCTGGTACGCCATCGTCGGCCTCGTCGTCATCCTGCTCAAGGGCATGCTGACCGAGCGCATCACCGCCATCATGGCACGCCGCCAGGGCGTCGAGCTGTAAGGGCGGGGAGGACATCATGGCCAAGACATACAAAGCCGTACGGATCACCCGGGGCAAAACAGGGTGGGGCGGTCCGCTTGTGATCGAGCCGACCGAACAGCGCAGCAAGGTTGTTTCCGTCACCGGTGGTGGCATTCATCCGGTGGCGCAGCTCATCGCCGATATGACCGGCGCTGAAGCCGTCGACGGCTTCAAGGCGCCGCCGATCGAAAGCGAAATGGCGGTTGTCGTCGTCGACTGCGGCGGCACCGCACGATGCGGCGTCTATCCGCGCAAGCGTATCCCGACCGTCAACCTGACGCCGGTCGGACAGTCCGGGCCGCTCGCCCAGTTCATCACCGAGGATATCTATGTTTCGGGCGTCAAGCCGGCCGACGTCACAATGGCGGACGGGTCCGAGGCGGTCACGACTGCAGGGGGAGCAGCATCGATGGGTTCGACCAACAACACAGCGACGCCGACGGCGCTGCCCAGCGAGGGTGGCCTGATCGGTTTCATCAGCACGATCGGCCGCGTCATGGGTCGTGTCGTCGGCATCTTCTTCAATGCCGGCCGCCGCACCATCGACCAGGTCATCCGCAACGTGCTGCCGTTCATGGCCTTCGTGACCATGCTCATCGGTCTGATCCTGTATACCGGCGTCGGTGACGTGCTGGCGCAGCCGATGGGTCCGCTGGCCAACAATATCGTCGGCCTGCTGATCATCTCGGCTATTTGCGGCCTGCCGTTCCTGTCGCCCATCCTGGGGCCAGGCGCTGTTATCGCGCAGGTTATCGGCGTCGCCATCATCGGCCCGCAGATTGCCAACGGCACGATCTCTCCGGCGATGGCGCTGCCGGCTCTGTTTGCCTACAACACCCAGGTGGGCTGCGACTTCGTTCCCGTCGGCCTCGCACTGGGTGAAGCCAAGCCGAAAACCATCGAAATCGGCGTGCCGGCGGTGCTCATCAGCCGCCAGATCATGGGTCCGGTCTCGGTGCTGATCGCCTGGGTCGTCTCCCTGATCGTGTTCTAAACAGCAGAAATAACGAGGTTCGCCATATGTCGGTTCTTCTCAAGACACGGGTCACGGCAATAGGACCCGAAGTGGCGGACCTCGCCGAGGGCGGCGTGGTCATCCTGTTCGCGGATGGCTCGCCACCGGAGCTTGCCGAGGTCTCGGTGCTCCACAAGGCCGAGATCGGACCTAGCGACGGCGCGCCTGAAAAGGGCGCGTCGATCACCCTTGGCCCGGTTTCGGCTGTCATAACCGCCGTCGGCTCCAGCGCCTGGAGCAAGGTGCTCGAGATGGGCCACGTCGTCATCTCGTTCAACGGCGCCAGCGAGGCCGAAAGGCCGGGCGAGATCTGCGCATCGCAGGTCGATACGCAAGCCCTCGTGGCTGCGCTGAAGACAGGCGCGATCATCACCATCGCCGCCTGAAAGCATTCGCGCCCAGCCAGTCTGGCTTTGGCGCCCAAAAAAGCAGAGTATTTGCCATGGAACGCTCGACCATCGTCAGAGTGCATGAAGGTTTGCACGCCCGTCCCGCCACGCGCTTCGTCAAGCTCGCCAAGGCTTTCGAATCCGACGTCGAACTGGTCAAGGACGGCAAGGCGGTCAGTGCCAAGAGCTCGGTCAAGCTGATGCTGCTGGCGGTCAAGGAAAACCAGGAAGTCACCGTGCGGGCGAACGGCGCCGACGCCATCGAGGCGATCGAGGCGCTGATCGGCTATCTCGAGAACCCCAAGGCGGGTCTCGACGACGAAGACACCCACGCTCCAGCCAATGACCAGGGCAAGGAAGCGGCACTCGCGCCAGCGCCACGGTCCGCGCCGGCTGCATCAGGCGAAGCAAGCAGTGGTTTGCGCGGTGTCGCCGCAAGCGAGGGCGTCGCCATCGGGCCGGCTTTTGCACATTTCCCGCCTGACATCGCCGGGCAGGGCCGCATGCTGCGGGCCGATGAGATCGCCGGCGAGATCGACAGGTTTCGCACCGCCGTCGCCGCCGTCCAGGCACGCATGGACCGGGCCTTGGCGCAGGATAGTCTGTCGGCCGGTGACCGGGGCATCGTCGCGGCGCTGAGGGATATCGCCGCCGACGACAGCCTGACCGGCGAGGCCGAGAAGGCAATCAGGGGCGGCAATGACGCGGTCTCGGCCACGATCACCGCCGCCTCCACCATCGCCGCCGATTTCAGCGCCGTCGACGATCATTATCTCAATGCGCGGGCGGACGATGTCCATGCGGTCGGACGGCAGATCAGCCTGGTGCTGCTTGGCCAGGACGACGTCAGTCTCGAAAACATCCCGCAAGGTGCGATCCTGATCGCCGACGATATCGGCGCCTGGGATCTGGCGCGGGCGCCGCTGAAACGCATCGGCGGCGTGGTGTGCGGCCATGGCGGCGCCACCTCGCACATCGCCATCATCGCCCGCTCGCATGGCATTCCGGCGGTGCTCGGCCTTGGCGACCGGATCCACCTCTTGCGCACGGCGCAAGAGGTGGCGCTCGACGGCAACAGCGGCCAGGTGTTCATCGACCCCGACGCGGCGACGCGCGCCGATTTCGCCGGTCGTGTCGAAGCGGCGGCGAAGGAGCGTGCCGGCCTGGCGGCTTTCAAGACGGTGACGCCGAAGCTGGCGGACGGCAGGGTCATCGAGGTCGCGGCCAATATCGGCTCGCTGGAAGAGATCGAGGCAGCGCAAGAGGCCGGCGCCATGGGTGTCGGCCTGTTCCGCACCGAGCTCCTGTTCATGCGCCATATGCACCTTCCGTCGGAGGACATGCAGGCCGAGACCTATGCGGCGCTGGCCAAGGCCTTCGCACCCTATCCGGTCATCGTGCGCACGCTCGACATCGGCGGCGACAAGCCGATTGCCGGCATCGAGTTCCCCGACGAGGAGAACCCCTTCCTCGGTTGGCGCGGCATCCGCATGTGCCTCGACCGGCCCGATATCTTCAAGCGCCAGCTCAGGGCGCTGCTGAGGGCCGCCGTGCACGGCAACATCAAGGTGATGCTGCCGATGGTCTCCGATCTTGGCGAGGTGCGGCAGACGCGCGTTCTTGTCGCCGAATGCGCCGCCGAACTCAAGGCCGAAGGCGTGCCGCATGCAACGTTCGATCTCGGCGTGATGATCGAAACCCCGGCCGCCGTGCTGATCGCCCCGGCACTGGCCAAGGAAGTAGCTTTCTTCTCGATCGGCACCAACGACCTGACCCAGTACATCATGGCGGCCGATCGGCTCAACCCGACCGTTGCGAAGCTCAACGACGTCACCAATCCGGCGGTCATGTCGGCGATCGGGCTGACGGCCAAGGCCGGCGTCGCCGCCGGCATCATGGTCGGCATGTGCGGCGAAGCGGCGGGCCGGCCGGATCTCATTCCGGCCTTCCTGGAGATGGGCCTGACCGAGCTGTCGATGAGCCCGGCCTCGATCCAGCGCGCCAAGAAGACGATCACGGCGATGGCAGCCGGGGAGTAGTTCCCGCAATCGCCGCTGGAGCTTACGGCAGATGCGCAAGCAAGGTGGCGAACACAGGTGCCAATTCATCGACCGGGCTCGCCTTGGCGCAGGCTTGGGCAATGCGCTCATGGCGTATGTCGGCCGCCAGAATCGCGATTTCCAGCATGTCGGGCTCCGGCGCGCCGTCACGACCGGTGGTCGCCAGGCCGCAGGCCAGGACGACCGGCGCCAGGCAGCTTACGTCGAGCGCCTGGCCGCCGGCAGCGCTCGTTTCCGGCGCGGCTTCGCCAAAGCGGACCGGACGCTGGTTGAGCAACTCGACCAGCAGTGCCGCGCAGATGGCCGCGATGGCCTGCAGTCCGGCACCCGGCGCGGCCAGCGCAGCCAACAATTCGCCATGGCGCTTGCGCATGGCCGCGTGGACGGCGGCGAAACCGGCTTCATGGATACGGGCGTGGTCGATCTTCAGCCCGGCAAGCACTGCCTTGGTCAGATAGTACATGTCGCGCCGGAACAGGCGCTCGGCGCTCAATTGCTGGTCTTCGTCACCGGCCGGGAAATAGGTGGCGAGGCCTTTTACGGTCGTTCCGTCCACTCTTATCGGGCGCTCGTGCGGGACGAAGGATTCGGCGATCGACAGCGCTTCGTCGACGGCACTCGCGGCATGGCTGAGCAGGCCTTCGATGCCTTTGCCCGGAAATGGCGGCAGATGGCTGGTTGCTTCGCGCAGCAGGCTGGCCTCGCTGGCGCCGTCATGGCGGCTCTGGCGGATGATGTCGCGGACTTCCCGCAGCCGGTCCTTGAGGTTGACGCGGACATCTTCGGAGATTTGTCGGAGCATCGCGGTTAGCCTCGAATGTGCCGTGCGGCGCCACCTGCGACGGGCACCACCGACTCTACATTGTTCCTATCGATTGGTAGATCAATAGGCGATACTAGACCAGCATGCAGAATCGGCGACGGCGCACTCGTCCGCCGCGGGGGAGGGATGATTGGCCAGGGGACGACAAATCGTGGAAAGACGGCCCGAGGAAAGGCGGACCGACGAAAGGCGGGCAGGAGCGGAAGCGACCGAGCAGATCGTCAGCGAGAGCCGCACGGACCGCCTCAGGATCCGCGCCGCCTGGATGTATTTCGTCGAGCAGATGACGCAGAACGAGATCGCCGATGTGCTCGGCGTCGGCCGCGTCACCATCGTGCGCATGCTGGCGGAGGCGCGGTCGCGCAACGAGGTCAAGATCACCATCGAGAGCGAGCTTCTAGAGATCGTGCGGCTGGAGCGCGCGCTGGAAAAGACCTTCGGCCTCCAGCAGGCGCTGGTGGCGCCGCTGACGGCGGCCAGTGCCGATCCGATCCCGGCAATAGCCGCCAAGACCGGCATGTTCCTGTCCGACGCTATGAAATCCGGCATGCAGGTCGGTGTCGGCTGGGGCAATACGCTGTTCCACACCTTGCCGTTCATCAGCGCCAAATCGCTGACCGATTTCAAGGTGATTTCGCTGCTTGGCGGCGTCGGCGTCGCGCGCCGGGTCAACCCGGCCGAGTTCGCCTGGCGCTTCGCCCAGATCTTCCAGGGCGACGGCTATCTGATGCCGACGCCAGCCGTCGTCGACAGCGTCGAGACCAAGATCGCGCTGATCGAACGCTGCGGCCTGCAGGAGGTTTTTGAAATGGCCGACGCGCTCGACGCCGTTCTGCTGAGTGTCGGCGGGATCGCTTCGGCCACCACCTTCTCGCGCGGCGGCTTCCTCAGGGAAGCGGACCGGGAGGCGCTGCTGGCGCGCGGCGCCGTCGGGGACCTCCTGTTCCACTTCTACGACCGCAATGGCGATCTGGTCGATCATCCCGTCAACAACCATGTGATGTCGGTGGATGTCGACCGGCTACGCAAGGCGCCAATCCGCATTCTGACCTCCGGCGGCGCGGAGAAGACCGACGCCCTGCTCGGCGCAATGAACCTGATTGCGCCCACAATCCTGATCACCGACGAGGAGAGTGCAAGGCGGATTCTGGCGGCGGTCAGCGAAAGCTGAAGGACCCCATCGTATAGTCCGGCCAGGCCTTATGCTCATCGAAGACAGCGGCGAGGTCAGGCGTGTCGGCCAATATCCCACCCATCACCAGTGCCGTCGCGATGCCGACGCCATTGCCGCCTGCAATATCGTGTTCGACGCTGTCGCCGACGCAGACCACGCTGCCGCGCTTTGGTTCGCCGGCGAGCGCGAGCGCCGCTTCGAAGATCGCCGGGCCGGGCTTGCCGATGCGGGTGACGCTGCCGCCCAGGCTCTCGTAAAGATCGGCGATCTCGCCGGCGCCGAAGCGGGGCCCGACCGCCGTCAGCATGATCTTGTCGGGATTGGTGCAGAAGCATGGCACTTTTCGCGCCGCCGCCGGGGCCAGCAAGCGGCGATAATGCTCGAGGTCGTAGCGGTCGCCCTCGCTGGCCGCGATCAGTACCAGGTTGGCGGTATCGCCGGTTCCGGTCAATACAAAAGGCAGGCCCTCGATCGCTGTGCGGTCATTATCGCGGCTGATCAACAGGCAGTTCGTGCCGGGCCGCAACGCTCCGGTCGCCGCCATTTCGTGGAAGGATCGCCACGCCACCTCGCCGGAGGAAACGAAATGATCCCAGCTTCCGGGCTCGAAGCCGAGCCTCAGCAAACGGTCTTCGTTGGGCTTGGCGCGCCTGCCGGAGTTGGAGACCAGCACCACGGTCTTTCCGGCGCGCTTCAGTGCCGCCAAGGCCACCACCGCGCCGGGATAGGGGGCCGAGCCGTCATGCAGCACGCCGAACTGGTCGACCAGGAAGACCTGGTAGCGCTCCTCCAGCGGTCCGATGCCGTCGAGGCGTTCAGCCAGTTTCCCGCTCATAGCAGCCCCACCTCGTTCGCACCCTTCAACGCCAGCCGCGCCGCTCCGGCAGCGGCCTCGTCCGACAAAGCCGGCAAGAACGCAACGCCGAGCTTACGCTGCCGGATCGCGCTCCACGCCGGATTTGCCGCGCCGCCGCCGACGCTGCGGACCGAAGTCAGCGCCGGCGCGCCGAGCTCGCCAAGCCGGCGATAGCCGAGCGCTTCGATCGCGGCCATGCCTTCGAACATCGCCTTGAGATAGTCGGCATCATCCGCCGGGCGCGGGACGAGGCGCGGGGGGAGCGCCGGATCGGCGATGGGGAACCGTTCGCCAGTCGTCCCAAGCGGATAGTAGTCGAGGCCGGTCTCGGTCGCGGGGTCGATCATGGTGCTGAGCTCGATGATCCGCGCGAGCGGAAAATGCCGCGCCAGCACCTTGCCACCGGAATTCGATGCGCCGCCGGCCAGCCAGGTGTCGCCAAGACGATGGCTGTAGATGCCGAAGCGCGGCGCCGAGATCGGCCGGTCGGACAGGATCTTGATGGTCAGCGAGGAACCCAATGCGGTGACGCCGTCGCCGGCTGCCGCAGCGCCCGTCGCCAGGAATGAGGCGCAGCCGTCCGTGGTGCCGGCAACCACAACCACATCGCGCGGCAGGCCGAAAAGCGCGGCGGCGGCCGTGGTAAGCGTGCCGCTGACCTCGCCCGGCTCGACGACATCAGGCAGTAAATTCATGCGCATGCCGGTGGCCGCGATCCAATCCGGCCAGCGGCGAGCCTCGACGTCATAGCCGGTCTTGAGCGCATTGTTCTCGTCGCTGACGTCGAAGCGTCCGGACAGGTTGCCGGCGATCCAGTCGGCCTGGTGCAGCACGGCCGCCATGCCGGGCAGACGCTGGAATCGGAGCGCCTTGGCGAGGCCTGAAGTCGGCCCGTGGGCGGCGCTCGTTTCCGGCGCCTCGCGGGCGACGATGGCCAGGATGTCTCCGTCATCGACCTTGTCGTTGTACATCAGCGGCTCGGCCAGGGGCCGCCCATCAGTGTCGACCGGCAGCAGCGTGCCCGATGTGCCGTCGACGGCGATGGCGCGGACCGTGGCACGGTCTATGCTTGAAAGCAGCCCGGCCAGCGCCGCCTGGACCGCTTGCCACCATGTCCGGGGATCGCGGGGGTTCGGGCCGAACCTGTCGAGAGGCACGGCGGATTGGGCGGCAATGAAAAAATCCCGGCGCATGGCGACCGCGCGGGCGCCGGAGGTGCCGATGTCGATGCCGACGACAAGTGGCGTCATGTCGTCCGTTCCTTGTCAGGCCGTGCCGGCGGCGTTGAGCTTCTGGCGATACTGCTCGGCGTCCCAGTTGACCAGTTCGTCATTCTCGGCGGCCGTGAGATAGTTCAGCCGCGCCTTGCCATCGACGCGCGCGGTCACGTCGGCCAGGCAACGCTGCATGGCGTCGGCACCGGCGCTGGCGTCGCCGCGCATCAGCACGCCGGCGCCGGGAAACAGGATCGCCGGTGGCGCCGCGCCGAGCCGCGCGACGACGCCGGCCACGTCCTCGCCCGGCCTCGCCAAGACCGAGCCCTGGCCAAGGAAGATGACATGGTCCGGATAGAGGCTGCCGGCCTCGGCCATGTGCAGGCTTTCCGCATCGATCGCGACAGCATGCGCTTCGATATCCGCCGGTAACCGGTAGTCGCCGGCTAGCGTCGTCAGGGCGGCGATGTCGGGTGCGGCGGTCGCGCGCGCCGGCCGCGCCAGCAGCGACCGGACGCGGTGCAGCAAGGCCTGTGCGTCGGGGACGGTTTCCGCGGCGACCACCAGTCCGTGATTGCCAAGGATCAGTACGTCGACGCCGGGTCGTAATCTCTCGGCAATGCCACGGGCGAGCGGCAGGCCCGGCCGGAAATAGGGCACCCAGGCCCATTCGATGCCGCCCAGCCGCTTGGCGACCTCGGCCTCGCCATCGGCTTGCACGGCCAGCGAAATCGTGTCGACGCAGTGGACGTGCAGAACCACGCGTTGCGGCATCAAGGCATGCACCGTGGTCTCGATCGACGGACGCAGGCCACGCGGATTGAGGTCTTCGATGGCGAAAGCCTGTGGCTTGTCGGCGACCGGGTCGCGCCGGTCGACGGCCTCCAGCAGCGGCGCCATCGCCACCGGCACCATGATGTCGTCGCTGAGCGCGTCCTTCAGCCAGGTGCCCGAAGCCTTGATCCACAGCGTGTCGCCGGCCTTCAGCGAGGTGTTTCCGCCCGCCGCCTGCGTCATATGCGGGTTCAGCCCGATGCTGGCCGAAAGCGCCCGCAAGGCGGCCAGTTCCTGTGCATCAGCTTGGGTTGCCATGGCCCTTTTCTCCAACGCTTGCACAAAATCCCGTCGTCGGGACCGGTGTTGGCGTTGGTATCGCAGATGTGAGTGATCTGCGTCAATAGTGATCTACTATCGTCAAAAGCAGCTTGCAATCCAACTAATGTTGAGTAAGTTGCACCAATTGCCATAGAAATGGCGTCAGGGAGGAAAGGTTGAGCGACCTCGGCCGCCAGCGTCAGATCGTCGAATTGCTGCGGGATCGCCCGTTTGCCTCCGTGCGCGAGTTGCAGGAGCGGCTCGGCGTTTCGGCGGCGACGGTCAGGCGCGATATCGACCGGATCGACGAGGCCGGTGAGGCCCGCAAGGTCTATGGCGGCATTTCGGCGCTCGATGGCGCCTCGCATGCGGGCGTCGCCTATGCCCGGCCCTATGACGAGAACCGCGACCTTGCCGTCGAAGCCAAACGGCAGATCGCGGCGGTCGCCGCGACCATGGTGCGCGATGGCGACGCGGTCATCGTCCATGGCGGCTCGACCTGCTTCCATCTCGGCGTCAAGCTCGCCGACCGCAACATCCGGCTCTACACCAATTCGATGCCGCTCGCGGCCTATCTCAGCGACCATGGCCATTGCAGCCTGACGGTTGCCGGCGGCGACCTGCACCGTGAACCCGGCATCATCCATTCGCCGACCCAGGCGACGTCCTTCTATGCCTCGAAATTCTTTCTCGGCACACAGGGGCTCAACCAGGAAGGGCTGCTGGAATCGCATCCGCTGCTGGTGCGGTCCATCGTCGAGCTCAGCCTGTGCGCCGACCAGATCGTGGTGCTGGCCGACAGCCGCAAGCTGTCGATCCACGCGCGCAACGTCGCGCTGCCGCTGTCGCGCATCGGCACGCTGGTGACCGATGACGGGCTCTCCGATGCCGATGCGCGCATGCTGGAGGATGCCGGCGTCATGGTGCGGATCGCTTCAACCTCGGGAGCCCTCGCGTGAACGTGGCGGTGCTCGACTTCGGCAAGACCAATTCGAAGCTGTTCGTCTTCGGCCAGGACGGACGCATTCTCGACGAGCGCCGGACGCAACCGAAATGGGCGCGCCAAGGCGGCTTCAGCGTGCTCGACGAGGCCGCCCTCCATAACTGGGCGTTCGGTGCCGTCGCCGACGCGGTCGAAAACCATGGTGTCGAAGGGGTGATGGTGTCGGGCCATGGCTGTACCTTCGCTCTTGTCGACGACAAGGCGCTGACCCATCCGATCCTCGACTACGAACAGGAGCCACCGGCCGAAATTGCCGCGCGGATCGACCGCCGCATCCCGGATTTCGGCGAGACGTTCTCTCCCCGCCTGCCGCTCGGCTTCAACTATGGCCGTCACATGCTATGGCTGCAGGAAGTCGATCCCGACGCGTTCGCGGCGGCGAAATGGATCCTCGGCTATCCCCAATACTGGAGCTGGCGCCTTGGCGGCCGGCCGGTCTGCGAGGTCTCCTATCTCGGCTGCCATTCGCATTTGTGGGCCCCGCGCAAACGTGATTTCTCCTCGCTGGTCGACGCCGAGGGCTGGCGTGGCCAGATGCCGGCTTTCGAACGTGCCGGCGCCGTCATCGGCGAGCAGCGCTTCGGTGGTGCCGGGCGCCCGGTCGCCATCCACAACGGCGTTCACGACTCCAATGCGGCGCTGCATGCCTATCGTCGCCAGGAGCTCGGCCCGCTGACTGTCGTGTCGACCGGCACCTGGGTCGTCGTGCTCAACCCCGACTGTCCGCTCGAAGCGCTCGACCGTGAGCGCGACATGCTGGTCAATGTCGATGTCGACGGTGATCCAGTGCCGACCATCCGCTTCATGGGCGGGCGCGAATTCGCCGTCATAAGCTGCGACTGGCAAGGCGCGATCCCGCATCGCTCGATCCAACAGGCGATCGATGCCGGCCTCATGGCGCTGCCGAGCTTCGCGGCGGGCGGGCCGATGCCGGATCGCCCGGGCCGGTTGGCCGGGCGCATGCCCGATGCTGGTGAACGCGCTGCCGTGGCGCTGCTCTATGTGGCGCTAATGATCGATCTCTGCCTCGACCTCATCCATTCCGACAATACCGTCATCGTCGATGGCGGGCTGAACACTGGCGGCTTGCTCGCCGGGTTGCTGGCGCAGCTGCGTCCCGGCCAGGGTTTCCTGCAAGGTGCTTCGCTCGAAGGCAGCGCCACGGGTGCCGCCGCGCTCGCCTTCGAGAGCGTGGGGCGCGACTTCGCCGCCGAGCTGCCGGAGCCGGTGCGGGCGACACGATTCGGCGGGCTTGCCGGCTATCGCGACGCTTGGCGCGATCTCATTGCCCGGCATGGTGCCGCCGCCAAGGCGGCGGGTGGTGCACGATGAGCGCGGCGGTGCGGACGCTAGCGGCGCGCCAGCCGGTGCTGGAGATGCGCCACATCTCGAAGACCTTCGGCGCGATCCGTGCCCTGCAGGACGTCTCGCTCAGCGTCCACGCCGGCGAGCTGCATGCGCTGATGGGCGAGAACGGCGCCGGCAAGTCGACGCTGATGAAGGTGCTGTCCGGCGCCTATCGGCCGGATCCCGGCGGCGAGATCCTGATCGATGGTGCGCCCGCCGCGACGGGCGATCCGATCAAGGCGCGTGCTGCCGGCATCGCGGTGATCTA
The DNA here is from genome assembly GCF_006658535.1 of Mesorhizobium sp. B2-4-13. Classification (NCBI taxonomy): domain Bacteria; kingdom Pseudomonadati; phylum Pseudomonadota; class Alphaproteobacteria; order Hyphomicrobiales; family Phyllobacteriaceae; genus Mesorhizobium; species Mesorhizobium sp. B2-4-13. The sequence goes on from NZ_VFVB01000007.1 coordinate 184,915, forward strand.
TCAGGAACTGTCGTTGGCGCCCAATCTGACCGTGGCGCAGAACATCTTCCTCGGCAACGAGCCGCGCCGTTTCGGCATCGTCGACCGCGACCAGTGCAACCGGCGCGCCGCAGAGATCGTCGATCGGCTCGGTGTCTCCTTCTCGGCGCGGGCACTGGTCTCAGGCCTGTCGCTCGGCGAGCGCCAGCTGGTCGAGATCGCACGGGCGCTGTCGACCAATGCGCGCATCATCGTCATGGACGAGCCGACCACATCGCTCACCTCGCGCGAGACCGACCGCCTGTTCGAGGTGATCGCGACGCTGAAGGCGCAAGGCATCGCCATCATCTACATCAGCCACCGCATGGAGGAAGTCTACCAACTTGCCGACCGCGTCAGCGTGCTGCGCGACAGCGGCTATGTCGGTACGCTCGAGCGCGCCGACCTCAACGCCTCGCGCCTGGTGTCGATGATGGTCGGCCGCGATCTCTCCGCCTTCTACAAGAAGGATCATCGCCCTCCAGACGGAAAACGCGCCATCGCGCTCTCGGTGCGCGGCATGTCCGACGCGCACCTGCTGAAGAACTGTTCGTTCGATCTCCATCACGGCGAGGTGCTGGCATTGGCGGGCCTCGTCGGCTCGGGCCGCACGGAGCTTGCCCGGCTGATCTTCGGCGCCGACAAACGCAGCGCTGGCACGATGGAGCTCGACGGCAAGCCCATAACCATCGGCTCGCCGCGCGAGGCGCTCGATGCCGGCATCGCCTACCTCACCGAGGACCGCAAGGAACTCGGCCTGTTCCTCGATATGTCCATTTCGGACAACATCAGCATGGGCGTACTTGTCAGGGACGCGCGGGCCGGCGGCCTTCGCGATTTCACGGCCGCCGACAGGCGTGCGGCAAAGGCCATTGCCGACCTGTCGATCCGCACCAACTCGGCGCAGGCCAATGCCGGCTCGCTGTCGGGCGGCAACCAGCAGAAAGTGCTGCTCGCGCGCCTTCTGGAGACCGAGCCGAAGGTCGTCATCCTCGACGAGCCGACCCGCGGCGTCGATGTCGGGGCCAAATCGGAAATCTATCGGCTGATCGACAATCTCGCCAACCGGGGCATCGCCATCCTGATGATATCAAGCGAATTGCCCGAGGTGATCGGCGTCGCCGACCGCGTGCTGGTGATGCGCGACGGCGCCATATCAGGCGAGGTGACGGCATCCGGAGGCGAGCCGCTTCGTCAGGAAGCGATCATGGAACTTGCGACGGGAGCGTCTCAGCGATGACAGACAGGACGACCGCGACGAAGAGTGTGGATCAGGCGGCGGTCAGGAGCCGGCGGCTGCGCACCACATTTGCCGCCCTTGGCATGCTGCCCGTGCTGGTGCTGCTGGCGGCCGGCTTCCAGTTCATCAACCCGCGCTTCCTCACCGGCACCAACCTGCTCATCGTCACGCAGCAATCGTCGATCAACATCGTGCTTGCCGCCGGCATGACATTCGTCATCCTGACCGGCGGCATCGACCTGTCGGTCGGCTCTATCCTCGCGGCGGCCGCGATGGTGGCGGTGCTGGTGTCGCTGGTGCCGGACTGGGGCCTGCTCGGCGTGCCGGCGGCCATTCTGGCGGGGCTCGGCTTCGGGCTCATCAACGGGCTGCTCATCGCCTATATCAGGCTGCCGCCGTTCATCGTCACGCTGGGTTCGCTGACAGCCGTGCGCGGCATTGCCCGCCTGCTCGGGCAGGACACGACGGTGTTCAACTCCGACCTGCCGTTCGACTTCATCGGCAACGGCTCGGTACTCGGCATTCCCTGGCTCGTCGTCATCGCCCTGTCGGTGGTGGTGCTGTCCTGGCTGGTGCTGAAGCGCACGGTGCTCGGCACCTGGATTTATGCCGTCGGCGGCAATGCCGAGGCAGCTCGACTGACCGGCATCAAGGTGCCGCTGGTGCTGCTCTTCGTCTATGGCGTTTCCGGCCTGCTGGCCGGCCTTGGCGGCGCCATGTCGGCGGCAAGGCTCTACGCCGCCAACGGCCTGCAGCTCGGGCAAAGCTACGAACTCGACGCCATCGCCGCCGTCATTCTCGGCGGCACCAGTTTCGTCGGCGGCGTCGGCTCGATCTGGGGCACGCTGATCGGCGGCCTGATCATCGCGGTGCTCTCCAACGGCCTCATCTTGGCCGGTGTCTCTGACATCTGGCAGTACATCATCAAGGGATTGGTCATCATCGTGGCGGTCGCCCTCGACCGCTACCGGCTCCAGGCAGGGGCAAGAACGTGAGTGACCTAGTCGCCGGCATCAACGACCGGCTTGTGTAACGCACCGTGAGAGGCGCGGGGCATCAGGAGGAAGTAAGCGTAATGAAGACCATCGCCAAACTGCTCTGCGGCGCCGCCCTTGCGGCCGTCGCCATCGCGCCGGCATCGGCCAAGGACCTCAACAAGGTCGGCATCTCGGTCGGCCTGCTCGGCAACCCCTTCTTCGTCGCCACCATCAAGGGCATCGAGGACGCGGCCAGGAAGATCAATCCGAAGGTCGAGGTGACGTCGGTATCGGCCGACTACGACCTCAACAAGCAGGTCTCGCAGGTCGATTCCTTCATCGCCGCCGGCGTTGACGTGATCATGCTGAACGCGGTCGACGCCAAGGCGATCGCTCCGGCGGTGAAGAAGGCGCAGGCAGCCGGCATCATCGTCGCGGCCTTCGACGTTTCGGCGCCCGGTGCCGACGTCACGGTGATGACCAACAACGTCAAGGCCGGCGAGGAAGCCTGCCAATACCTGGTCGATCACACCGGCGGCAAGGGCGACTACGTCATCCTCAACGGGCCGGCGTCGTCGTCGATCCTGGAACGGGTGAAAGGCTGCAAGAACGTGCTTGCCCAGCATCCCGACATCAAGATCCTGTCCGACGACCAGAACGCCGAAGGCTCCCGCGATGGCGGCTTGAAAGTGTTCCAGTCGCTGCTCACCCGTTTCGACAAGATCGACGCGGTGTTCGCCATCAACGATCCGACGGCGATCGGCGCGGAGCTCGCCGCCAAGCAGCTCAACCGTTCGGAGTTCATCTTCACCGCGGTCGACGGCGCGCCGGATATCGAGAAGGAACTTTCTTCCGGCAAATCGATGATCAAGGCCTCGGCCTCGCAGGATCCCTATGTGATGGCCGGCCAGTCGCTCACCATGGCGGCCGACCTGCTCGCCGGCAAGAAGCCGGCCGAGGCCACCGTACTGCTCGACCCGAAGCTGATCACGGCCGAGAACCTGAAGGACTACAAGGGCTGGACCGCGGCCCGCTAAGCCTCCCAAGGCCGGTGCGGCCGGCGCGATCTGGCCGCACCATTCTCCTCGCCGCTTAACTCTTTGTTTTACGCAATTCCGGACGGAGAATTGCTTTAACCGGAGACGATCATGTCGCGCATCGGAATCCATTCCTTCGTCTGGTCGGCAAGCTCGGCGCAGGGCGAACTCGAACGCACGCTGGCCAATACCAGGGAGGCCGGTTTCGACCTGATCGAATTCTCCTATCTCGACCCCGCCAATGTCGATATTGACGGGCTTGCCAAACGCATCGCCGATCTTGGTCTCGGCGTCGCGATCAGCATCGGATTGCCTGGTGACGGCGATATTTCGAGCGCCGACAAGGCGATCGCCGCGCGCGGCGTCGAGATCCTCAGCGACACCGTCGCGCTGACGCGCGACCTTGGCGGCAGCAAGGTCGCCGGCATTCTTTCGACCAGCCATGGCCTGCAGATCGAGGCACCGACACGCGATCAATGGAACCGCAGCGCGGCAACGCTGGCAAAGGTCGCCGAGACGGCGAAGGCAGCCGGCGTCACGCTCAACCTCGAAATCGTCAACCGCTTCGAAAGCAACCTGCTCAACACCGCCGCGCAAGGGTTGGCCTTCATCGAGGACACGGGGTCGGACAACATCTTCCTGCATCTCGACACGTTCCACATGAACATCGAGGAAGCCGATGTCGGGCTCGCCATCCGCCACGCCGCGGCCAAGATCGGCTATGTCCATATCGGCGAAAGCCATCGCGGCTTCCTCGGCACCGGCAACATCGATTTCGCGGGGATTTTCGATGCGCTGACCGCAATCGGCTATGCCGACGATCTCAGCTTCGAATCCTTCTCCTCGGAGATTGTCGACGAGAACCTGTCGAAGAAGACGGCGATCTGGCGCAATCTGTGGACCGACAACATGGCGCTCGCCAAGCACGCGCGCGCCTTCATCGGCCTCGGGCTGGAGACTGCGCAACGCAAGGCAGAGCTGGTCTCGGCACGGCACAAGCCATAACCACTCCAGGTCCGCGCCGGTCAGCCCGAATGCGCGGCCGCGCCTGTTTCGCATGGCACGGCATTGCTCCCGTCATGTGCATCGGCTATCCGACCCGCAGGACACATGAAGCAAACGGAGCCCGGCATGACGAACAAGACCATCCTGAAATTTGGCGCGGTCGAGCACGCGGAAGCCGGCGATCTGCCTGGCTGGATCGCGGTCGAGGGCCAACCGACCATGCAGACCGCCGTCCAGCACACGACTTCGGATGGCAAGGTGATATCGGGAACCTGGCGGGCGTCGCCCGGCACCTATCATGCGACCTATACCGATTATGAGTTCGTGCACATGATCGCCGGCCGCATCATCATCACGCCTGACGGCGGCACGCCGGTCGAGGTCGGCCCCGGCGACGCCTTCGTGGTGGAAGCCGATTTCAAGGGCACCTGGAAGATCATCGAGCCGGTGACCAAGCATTTTGTCGTGCGGGTCGGCTGAGCCGGCCCGATCACAGCCGAAGCAAGCCCGCCATGATTCGCCATGGCGGGTAAGCACGGATTGCTTTGCGCCTATTGCGGCAAGCTATCCGCCCCACCACTCTACTCAACCAGCTCCGCCACCTGACCGGTTTGTTCCCGCGCGCCTCTCCGCTTCGGAGCTCTGCCGCTTCGGGTCGTGGAACATTCAGCTGCAGCCGGCGTTTTATTTCACACTGTCTTTCAGAGATGCACCGCAGTCGCGCGCGACTGCCTTTGGAGGCATTACCATGCCCCGCAACCCGCAAAGCACGGCAAGCATTGGCGGCCACCCGATCCATCCCATGCTGATCCCCTTCCCGATCGCTTTCTTCGTCGCCACCTTCGTTTGCGACCTGATCTTCTGGCGAACAGGCAATCCGGGATGGGTGACCGCCAGTCTCTGGCTGCTTGGGGCGGGCCTGATAATGGCCGCCTTGGCAGCTCTTGCCGGGCTGACCGATGTCCTTGGCGATGTTCAAATCCGCAATTTACGTGACGCGTGGCTCCACGCCGGCGGCAATGTGCTCGTCGTCCTGATCGAACTCTACAACTGGTACTCTCGCTATGCCCATGGCGAGACGGCGGTGGTACCCACCGGCCTGGTCCTCTCGCTGATCGTGGTTCTCATTCTTCTGTTCACGGGCTGGAAGGGCTGGGAAATGGTCTACCGTCATCGCGTGGGCGTCGCCGATGGTCCCGGCGAAGTAAGCCGACACTGAGGCGCGGCCTATTCTTCGGTGCTCGGGATGCTTTTGAGGACGAACAGGGCCCTCTGGGCTATGCGCCATGCCCAGCTTGCCGAGCCGTCCCAGGAAGCGGCTATCGGCAACGGGTCGCCATTGCCGGACCGCGCCCGAGAGCTATATCCCTAGCGCATTTGCGATCGGCCCGACCCCGGAATTCGGCCCGACCCCGGAATTGTCCGCCGCACCAGCTGTCTTCCGACCGATCGCGCCTCCGCGGCCAGAGGATACCCGCATGACAAGGTTCAATTCCACCAGGCTGTTGGCCACAACGACCTTGATGCTGCTTCATCAGGGGCTGGCAATGGCGCAGATGCCGGCGCAGCAGCCGGATGCCAAGTCATTCAAACTTGGCACACTCGACATCGTCGCCCTGCACGACGCCCAGTTCGTCAAGCCCAACGACGGCAAGACCTTCGGCCTCGATCACAGCCCCGCGGAAGTCGGCGAGCTGCTCAAGGCGGCGGGAGCGCCGACCGATACCATCACGCTGAGCGTTGACGCCCTACTGGTCAAATCGAAGACCAGTGTCGTGTTGATCGACACGGGTGTCGGCGGCGCGCTGCAGGACAGCCTAGCCAAGGCCGGCATCAAACCCGCTGACGTCAGCGAGATATTGATCACCCATTCTCATCCCGACCACATTGGAGGGCTGGTCAAGGACGACAAACTGGCTTTTCCCAACGCCACGATAAGGATGTCTGACGTGGAGTGGGATTTTGCCAAGTCCAACAAGGATGCGGCCGATATCGTCAAGGTCATCGCCGACCATGTGAAACCGTTCAAGGCCGGCGCCCAGGTCGCGCCTGGCATCACCTCGGTAGCGCTCAAGGGACACACACCCGGTCATGTCGGCTATCAGATAAAGTCCGGAAAAGAACGGCTGTTCGATATTGGCGACACGGTGCACAGCTCAATCATCTCGCTCGCCAAGCCGGACTGGGCCGTGGCCTTCGACGGCGACAAGCCGGAAGGTGAGCAGAACAGGGCCAAGACCTTGGCCACGCTGGCCAAGGACCACGAGATGATCTTCGCACCGCACTTTCCGTTCCCCGGTATTGGGCAGATCGAGAAAGACGGCGACCACTTCAAATGGACGCCGAGCGACAAGCCCAAGTAGGGATTGATTCCAGCCATAGAACTACCAGCTGCTTGAGGCTGAGCGCGAATGCGGTTGGCCTCAGACCGATGCTGCAAGCTCAGTCGCGAAGTTGCGATAGGAGTGCAGCGGGCGGCCCAGGATCCCTGTCAAACGCTCGACGTCGCCGGCCCCAGGAAGCATGCCGTCGGCGACATAGCGCTCGGCCATCAGGCGCATTTCATAGGCCATCCACTTGGGCATGATGTTCGCCAGATTCTGCTCGAACCCGGTAGGATCATCGCCGCCATAGGCAATCGGGCGGCCCAGGACATCCGACCAGATCGCCGCTACATCCGAGCCAGTCAGCGTATCGGGGCCGACCAGATTGATGATTTCGATCGGCAGCTTGCCCGGGGCCTGGTCACGACGGACCAGCTCGACGGCTGCGACCTCGGCAATGTCGCGGGCGTCGACCATGGCGATGCCCTTGGCTCCGATCGGCATCGGATAGATCCCATGGTTGAAGATGACATCCTTGATCATGAGTTCATTGTCGATGAAGTAGGCCGGGCGCAGGATAGTGGCGCTGAAGCCCATCTGTTCGATCATCCGCTCCGCGCCGGACTTCACGGCGAAATGCGGCACGTTGACGAAACGATCGCTGTGGATCACCGACAGGTAGACAACCCGCTCGACGCCCGACTCGCGGGCAATGTTCAGGGTGATGAGCGCCTGGGTGAATTCGTCCCCCGACACCGCGTTGAGCAGGAACAGTGTGTTGACGCCGGCAAACGCTTTGCGCAGCGAGTCGATATCGAGCAGTTCGCCTTGCACGACCTCTACAACGGCCGGAAAGTCAGCCTTCGAGATGTCGCGAACGAGGACGCGCACATCGGCGCCGCGCTTGACGAGCTGCTGGACGACTTGGCGGCCGACACGGCCAGTGGCGCCGGTAACGAGGATAGTCATGATTGTTTCTCCGAGTTGGGTTGCTTGACGACCCCAATATGAGTGGTTCACACATGGGCCAATAGCTGTGATATTTGAACGCAGCGTATCACTGGTGGAACACATGGATCTGGTTGCTCTCGCTGATTTCGTCATCGTGGCGCGCCACGGCGGCTTCGGGCGTGCCGCCCGCGCTGCCGCTCGCCCTAAGGCGACGCTGTCGCGTCGGGTCGCGGAGCTTGAGGCCAGCCTTGGTCTGCGCCTGTTCGAACGCGGCGCACGCATGCTCAAGCTGACGGAGGAAGGACGCGCGCTGTACGAACGTGCGGGCCGGCTGCTTACCGAACTCGACGAGACAGCCGCAGCGATCTCCTCGGGAGGTGAAAGGCCGCGAGGCAGGTTGCGGATCAGCGCGCCACTGGTTTTTTCGCAGACCGCGATGGGAAAGATCGCCGCCGGGTTCGCGCTGAAGTATCCGGAAGTGAGGCTCGATGTGTCGACGGAAGACCGCTCCGTCGACATGATCGAGGAGGGATTTGATCTGGTGATCAGGGTCAATCCCGATCCGGATGACAGCCTCGTCGGACGAGTCTTCCTGCGCGATCGGCTGGTGGTCGTGGCAAGCCCTGACCTCGCGCGGCCGCCCGGGCACCACCCCGCTCCCGCGGTCGTGCGCACGGCCGGCGATCGACCGATCTGGGCCGTGAAGACGCCCACTGGCCGGGCAACTATCGCGATCCAGCCAGTCCTGACCCTGTCATCGCTGATCATGGTCCGGGGTGCGGTGCGAGCGGGGGTCGGTGCGGGCCGCCTCCCCGTGTCGCTTGTCAGCCACGACATAGCCGACGGCTCGCTGATACATTGGGGTGATGTCGAGGGAGGCGACATCACCTTGTGGGCGCTCTACCCGTCCAGGCGGCTGCTAAGCGCTCGGGTGTCCGCGTTCCTCGACTACCTCAAGCAGGCATTCCCGATGGGGACGCCCGATGAATTGGCCGCCTATGTCGGCAAGTGACGTGTAGAAAGCGGGTCGCCAACCGGGCAGCTTACTGCACGTAGCCATCGTAAAATTGAAAGCATGGTGATCCCGACAGGAATCGAACCTGTGACCTACAGATTAGGAATCTGCCGCTCTATCCTACTGAGCTACGGGACCACGCGGCCCGACACATAGCCGCTTCGGATCGTTTCGCCAAGAGGGCCGGCCGAACGCAATTCGGCCGGCGCTTTATAAGACCGGCCTCAGGCGGCTAGCGCCGTCTCCGCCAGTTTCACCCAATAGCTCATGCCGTGCGGGATGGCTTCGTCGTTGAAGTCGTAGGCCGGATTGTGGAGACCGGCGGTCTCGCCATTGCCGATGAAGATGAAGGCTCCAGGCCGGGCTTCCAGCATGTAGGAGAAATCCTCGCCGCCCATCACCGGCTGGATCTCGCGGTGCACCTGGGCATCGCCCGCCACGTCGGCGGCCACATCGCTGGCGAAGACCGTCTCATCCGCATGATTGAACGTCACCGGGTAGTTCGCGTCGTAGTCGACCTCGATCGTCGCGCCATAGGCGGTGGCAAGTCCCGCGCAGATGGCGCGGATCCGCTCTTCCGATTTCCTGGCCACTTCCTTCTTCAGCGTGCGCACGGTGCCGGCGATCTCGGCCGATTCCGGGATGATGTTGTAGGCGTCGCCGGCGTGGAACTTGGTCACCGACACCACCACGGCCTCGACCGGATCGGTGCTGCGCGAGGCGATCGTCTGCAAGGCGCCGACCAACTGGCTGGTGATGACGATCGGATCGATGGTGCCGTGCGGCATCGCCGCATGGCCGCCCCGGCCTTTCACGGTGATGGTGAATTCGGCCGTCGCCGCCATGATCGGGCCCGGACGGATGGCGAACTGGCCGACCGGCAGGCCGGGCATGTTGTGCATGCCGAACACTTTAGCGATGTCGAAACGCTCCATCATGCCGTCCTTGACCATCTCGTTGCCGCCGCCGCCGCCTTCTTCCGCCGGCTGGAAAATCACCGCCACGGAGCCCGTGAAATTGCGCGTCTCGGCGAGATATTTCGCCGCGCCGAGCAGCATCGCGGTGTGGCCGTCATGGCCGCAGGCATGCATCTTGCCCGGAACGGTCGACGCGTAGGGCTTGCCGGTGATCTCCTTGAGCGGCAGTGCATCCATGTCGGCGCGCAACCCGATTGTGCGACCTTCCCCCTGACGGCCGCGAATGATGCCGACGACGCCCGTCTTGCCGAGGCCGGTCACCACATCGTCGCAGCCGAACTCTTTCAGCTTTTCGGTGACGAAGGCCGCCGTCTTGAAGACATCGAAGTTCAGTTCTGGCGTCTGGTGCAAATGCCGTCGCCAGCCGGCGACTTCGTCCTGCATTTCGGCGGCGCGGTTGAGGATTGGCATGATGGTTCCATTTCGTTGTTGGTGCAGCCGGCTTCAGCCTGGTGGTTTGCAATTGGGCCCGGGGTGCCTTGCAATTGTGATTGTCAGGCGCTTTGCCATGTTGGCGTCACATAGGGTAAATAGCACCGCAATAATGCGGTCCGGTTTTTGAGGGTCGGATCCTTATGCTGGCGGTCACGTAATGAAATCTTACGGAGCCAGGGGCAATCAGGGCAAGAGGCGATTTCGGATTCGATCATGCGGTACAGGCATTTCCTCAAACTATTCCCGGCTGGCGCAATCATGCTGTCCGTCCTGGCTGGGCCAGCGCTGGCCAATCCGGTGGTGGTCTTCGACCTGAAGAGCGGCCAGATCCTGCAGCACCAGGATGCGTTCAAGCGCTGGTATCCGGCCTCGCTCAGCAAGCTGATGACCGCCTATGTGACCTTCCGGGCGATCGCGGCCGGAGAAGTCCAGCTCGATTCGCCGATCAAAGTGACCAAACATTCCGCCGGCGAACCGCCAAGCAAGATGGGTTTCAAGCCCGGCTCGGTGATGCGGCTCGACAATGCGCTGAAGATGATGCTGGTCAAGTCGGCCAACGACATCGCCATGGCGGTCGGCGAGAATGTCGGCGGCTCGCAGGCCGCCTTCGCTGAAAGGATGAATGCCGAGGCGGCCAGGCTCGGCATGAACGGCACCCATTTCGTCAACCCGAACGGCCTTTACTCGCCCGACCAGTACACGACGGCACGCGACCTTTCGATCCTGGTGATGGCGATCCGCCGCGAGTTCCCGCAATATGCGCCGTGGTTCTCGATCGAGGGGCTCGCGGTCGGCAATAGGGCCATTCCGAACTACAATCTCCTGATCGGCCGGTATCCCGGCGCCGACGGCATGAAGACCGGCTTTGTCTGCCCGTCGGGCTTCAACATGATCGGGTCGGCGACCCGCAACGGACGTACGCTGGTGGCGGTCGTGCTTGGCGAGAAGTCGGCGGTCAGCCGCGCCGAAGCCGCGGCCAAATTGCTCGATCAGGGCTTTGACGCACCTGCCGCCGGGTCCACCACCGTCACCACGCTCGCTCCCTACGGTGATCTGATCTCGCCCAACGACATGCATGACGAAGTCTGCAAGAAGAAGAGGAAGGCGGAGCAGTCCGAGGCGCCGCCGCCGGCCGCCGCCAAGGACCAGCCTAAATCGCCCTATCGGGAGAAGCTCGACCATGTGCCGACACTGGTTGCCGTCGGCCTTGGCGGCGCCACGGGTCCGGCGCCGAAGGCGATCCTTGACGAGGGCGCGCAGGAATATGCCGACGTGCCAATCCCGACCTGGCGGCCCGACAAGCCGGTACCCGCCGGCACGGGCCCGAAAGTCGTGGGTGCCGCCGCCCAAGGCGACCAGCCGGCCAAGGTCGCGAATTAGAGCACGATCCAAAAAGTGAAATCCGGCTTTCGCGAGAGATCATGCCCAAATTAGAAGGCAGAACCAGATGAGCGGTTTCCCGATCCCAGTCTCGGTGCTAACCGGCTTTCTCGGCGCCGGCAAGACGACATTGCTCAACCGGCTCCTGAAGGATCCGGCGCTCGTCGACACCGCGGTCATCATCAACGAGTTCGGTGACGTGGCGATCGACCACCTGCTGGTCGAGCAGGCCTCCGACGGCATCATCCAGCTTTCCGACGGCTGTCTGTGCTGCACGGTGCGCGGCGAACTTGTCGACACGCTGGCCGACCTGGTCGACCGGCTGCAGACCGGCCGTATCGCCCGGCTTGGCCGCGTCATCGTCGAGACCACGGGATTGGCCGACCCGGCGCCGGTGCTGCAGTCGATCATGGCCCATCCGGCGCTGGTCCAGGCCTTTCGGCTCGACGGCGTCATCACCCTGGTGGATGCGGTCAACGGCAATGCTACGCTCGATGCGCATGCCGAGGCGGTCAAGCAGGTCGCCGTGGCCGACCGCATCGTGCTCTCCAAGGCCGATCTGGCCACCGATCACGGCGACCTCGCCATGCTAAGGGCGCGCTTGCGGCAGATCAATCCCGGGGCGCGACTGCTCGATGCCGGGGAGACGAAAACCGGGGTGGCCGCATTGTTCGACTGCGGTCTCTACAATCCCGCGACCAAGTCCGCCGACGTGCGGCGCTGGCTCGGCGAAGAAGCCGCGCATGATCACCACCACCATGACCATGACCATGAAGGGCATGACCATGACCATGAAGGGCATGACCATGCCCATCGCCACGATCAGCGCGTAAAAACCCATTCGCTGGTGCATGACGGGCCGGTGCCGTTTTCAGCCATCGAGATGTTCCTCGATCTCCTGCGTTCCACACATGGCGAGCATCTGCTACGGATGAAGGGCGTCATCGAATTGCAGGAGGATCCGTCGCGGCCCTTGGTCGTGCATGGTGTCCAGAAGATCCTGCATCCGCCGGTGCGATTGCCGTCCTGGCCGGACAGCCAGCGCGGCACGCGGCTGGTGCTGATTACGCTCGACATGCCGGAAGACTATGTGCGCCGGCTGTTCGCCGCCTTCACCAACCGGCCGTCGGTCGACACGCCCGACCGCGCGGCGCTGGAAAACAATCCGCTGGCGATCGCCGGACGTTAGCCTCCTACGATTGGTATTCGCCGCGTTCGACCAGAAAGCGATGGCCACCGGACATCGCCGCCGTCTCGATCAATTGATGTCCGCTGTCGGCGCAGAAGGCAGGAATATCGATAACAGCCAGAGGGTCGGTGGTTTCGAGCCAGAGCCTGCTGCCGGGCTGCATCCCGGCCAGGCGCTTTTTCGCCTTGAGGACTGGCAAAGGGCAGTTCAGCCCCTTGAGGTCGTAGATAGCTATCAGTTCGGCCAAGGTGAAAACCTCAGCCGCCGAACATGCCGAGCAGCTTGTTCTTCAGCTTCGTAACCCGGCTTTCATCGGCGCTCGCAGCCTGCGTCTCGGCTGCCGGCGCGGCCTCCGCCGGAGCCGCGATGGTCGCGGTGGCAACCGGAGCTTCCTTGGCGGCCTTGGCTGCTTCCTTCGCAGCCAAGGCTTGCGCCTTGGCAGCTTCCTTTTCGGCCAACGCTTGCGCCTTGGCGGCCTCCTTCGCCGCTTTTGCCGCTTCTATGGCCGCCACCCGCTCTCGCTCGGCCTTCTCCTTGGCGGCCTTTTCGGCCTCGAGCGCGGCCATCTTGCGACCGGCGGGCGAATCGATGCGGCCCATGCGCGCCGTCTCGGTGACCGAACCGTCGGTGTTGAGCGACGGCGGATCGATCGGCACGCGCTCGCCACGCGCCCGGCGCTTGGACCAGTCGGAGACGATGCTGGCTTCCTTGATGCCGGCAATCGTCGGCTTGGGTGGCGGCACGCTGGCCTTGAGCGCGCTATTGAAGGCCGCGTCATAGGTGCTTTGATAGGCGTTATAGGCGCTCTTAAGCGAATCCGGCTGCGTGGTCGCCGGGCAGGGGCCGGTCGGATTGAAGGTCTGCCCATCGGGAGCGACCTGGTTGAAGACGTAGCGCTTCTCGCAGACGTCGACTTTCGGTGGCACCTTGGTGACCTCGAAATTGTCGTAGCCGACCTTGAGCATCTTCCAGAATTCGTAATTCGGGTCGTTGCGGTAGCGCGCCATGTTGGCGGCGGTCATGCGGAACGGAAAAGCCTGGATCTGGAACTCGGTCTGGCCACCCTGGAAGGCGTCGCGGCCGAAGGCGTAGATCTGCTCGATCTGGGCGTCGGTCATCGAATAGCAGCCCGATGAAGAGCAGGCGCCATGGACCATCAGGTTCTGGCCGGTGCGGCCATTGGCACGATCATAGGCGTTGGGAAAGCCGATGTTGAACGACAGATGGTAATTCGAGCGCGGATTCATCTGCGACGGGCGAACCGTGTAAAAACCTTCCGGCGCCTGGCGGTCGCCTTCGGTGTATTTCGGCCCGAGCTTGCCCGACCATTTGCAGATGTCGTAGCTCGCCACCATGTCGTAGCGACCGTTGGTCTTGGCCTTCCAGATCTCGAGCTTGCCTTCTTCCTTGAAGATGCGCGCCATTACCGAAGAGGTGCGGACCATGCCCTTGGCTCTCATATCGGCAAGGATCTTGTCGGGCAGCGGCTTGTTGGCTTCCGGGGCAAAGTCCTTCATCGACGAATCGTTACAGCCCGCGACGGCAATCGAGGCGGCAAGAACTCCAGTACGAGCAAGCTTGGCAAACATGGATAAGGCTATGTCTTTTCTTTCGGGCCAATGGCTTCGAAACGGCCACACCCGCGTGCTGAACACTGACGGACCCTAAGCCCGTTAACCTTGAAAATTCCTTACCGCAAGGCTCGGCCAATCTCCCGCGGTGATTTCATTGAACCGAATGGGGCGGCATTTTTGTGGCGAAACTGCTCATCGCCGCCACATTTGGGGTGGACAGACAGCTTCCGTCAGCCCTGTTCCGCCGCCCAAGCGGCGTCAGAGGCTGCGGCCCATCGCCAGGTATTTCTCGCGGCGCTGTTCGCGGAAATCGATGTTGGCGCCGGCGAATTCCTTCATCGTCTTGGCGATGAGATCGCCGGTCGCGGCAATCACCGTTTCGGGCGCGCGCTGGGCGCCGCCCATCGGCTCGGGGATGATGGCGTCGATGACCTTCAGTTCCAAAAGATCCTGCGCGGTGATCTTCATGTTGGTCGCCGCGTCCTTGGAGCGCGTCGTGTCGCGCCACAGGATGGAGGCGGCACCCTCGGGCGAAATCACCGAATAGATGGCGTGTTCGAGCATGTAGACGCGGTTGGCGGTGGCAATCGCGATGGCGCCGCCCGAACCGCCTTCGCCGATGACCACCGAGATGGACGGTACTTTCAGGCCAAGGCAGGCCGAGGTCGATCGGGCAATGGCTTCGGCCTGGCCGCGCTCCTCGGCGCCAACGCCGGGATAGGCGCCGGCCGTGTCGACCAGTGTCAAAAGCGGGATCTTGAAACGGTCGGCCAGTTCCATCAGCCGCACCGCCTTGCGATAGCCTTCGGGGCGCACCGAACCGAAATTGTGCTTCAGGCGACTCGCCGTGTCCGAACCCTTTTCCTGGCCGAGAATCGCGATGGGCTCGCCGCGGAAACGGGCAAAGCCGCCGACGATCGCCTGGTCCTCGCCGAAATTGCGGTCGCCGGCGAGTGCCGTGAAGTCGCTGAACAGGCCCTTGATGTAGTCGATGCAGTGCGGCCGGTCGGAGTGGCGCGCCACCTGCACCTTCTGCCACGGCGTCAGCGCCTTGTAGAGTTCGCGCAGCGCGTCGCGCGAGCGCTTCTCGAGCCTGGTGATCTCATCGGCGACATCGACCGCCTCGCCGTTCTCGGCAAGCTTCTTGAGCTCGAGGATCTTGAGCTCAAGATCCTGCACCGGCTTTTCGAAATCGAGGTAATTGTACATGCGTGGGCGGACCGATACGTCGGAAGGCAATGACCGCGGAACCGTTGAAACCAAGGCTCCGGGCGGTGAAATGTCGTCCTCACATAGCGATATGAGGCCTAGTCGGCAAGCGGATGATGATCGTTGACCAGCCGCACCAGCCGCTCTTCCAGCACATGGGTGTAAATCTGTGTCGTCGATATGTCGGCATGGCCAAGCAGTTGCTGAACGGCTCTCAGGTCGGCGCCGTTCTGCAGGAGATGGCTGGCGAAAGCATGGCGCAGCACGTGCGGCGAGATCTTGGCCGAGGCGATGCCGGCGCGCGCGGCCAATCCTTTCAGGTCACGGGCAAAGACCTGGCGCGAGAGATAGCCGCTGTCGGATGCCGCCGGAAACAGGAACGGGCTGTTGGCGAAAGCGGGCAGCTTGGCCCGGGCGTCAAGCCAGCTCCGCATCGCCGCACGCGCCTTGGCCGACAGCGGCACCATGCGTTCCTTGTCGCCCTTGCCGCGTACCATGAAGAAACGATCGTCGCGCTGCGCCACCGTCACCGGCAGGCCGACCAGCTCGGAAACGCGCAGTCCGGTGGCGTAGAGCACTTCGACCAGCGCATGCAGGCGCAAGGCCGCCAGCCTGTCGGCGTGACCGAGCCCGGCATCGCCGGCTTCCTGCGCGGCGCGATCGATCAGCCGGCCGGTTTCGGCCTCGCTCATCGTCTTGGGCAGCGGACGGCCTTTTTTCGGGCTGTCCAGCGTGCCGGTGGGGTCATCCGCGCGCAGGCCCTCGGCGTAGAGGAACTTGAAGAACTGGCGGATCGCCGACAGTTTGCGCGCCTGCGAGGTCGGCGCGAAGCCGCGCGCGGCGATATCGTCGAGATAGGCCCTGATGTCGGCGGCGCCGGCGCGGGCAAGTCCGCCATCGATCCCGCCGGAAGCATCCTCGAGATCGCGGCGATAGGAGGAAAGCGTGTTCTCCGCCGCTCCCCGCTCGGCGCTCATCATTTCCAGGAAGGCCTCGATGCGAGCGGCGCTGTTCATGTCCTTGAGGCGGTTCCGAGTCGGTCTTCTTGGGGTTCAGTTTTTCTTCGGATTGAGCTTTTCCGGCGGAATACGCACGCTCATCTCGGCTTTTTTCGGCTCGACGAACATCACCAGCGCGAACATCGTACCGTAGGCAATGCCGGCCAGAATCGCGAGGGTCACGACAAAGCGAAACAGTGTCGGCATTCAGTTCTCGCCCGTCTTCTTGTTCTGCGTTTCCAAACCCTGTGCCCTTATGGGACGCCTATCCGGCCAATTCAAGGAAGAAGCGGACCCCTGTTAGCAACTTCCGATGCAAGCGTCGCTCTGTCCATATCGGCCCATGGCACTCGGCACGCTTGACGCAAACCGGCTTTTCATGTCGATACGCCGGCAAAGAGGCCCAAAGAAACAGCCGATGAACGCGCTACAGGCAAATCCCCCAGGCGAGACCCATGCCGCGCTGCTTGGCCGGCTGGGCAGCCGGTCCATCGTCTTTGTCGGGCTGATGGGCGCCGGCAAGACGGCGATCGGCCGCAAGGTGGCGACCATGCTTTCGCTGCCCTTCATCGACAGCGACCAGGAGATCGAAAGCGTGTCGCGGATGACGGTTCCGGAGCTGTTCGAGCGCTATGGCGAAACCGAGTTCAGGGCCCTGGAACAGCGTGTCATCCTGCGCGTGCTGGAAAACGGCCCGCAGGTTCTGTCGACCGGCGGCGGTGCCTTCATGAATGCGCAGACGCGCGAGGCCGTCGCCGCGCACGGTGTCTCGGTTTGGCTGAAGGCCGAGCTCGACCTTCTGATGGACCGCGTTTCCAAAAAGCAGAACCGGCCGCTCTTGAAAAGCGCCGATCCCCGCGCCGTGCTGGAGCGGCTGATGGCGGAACGCTATCCGGTCTATGCGACCTCTGACGTCACCGTGCCGACCCGCGACGATCGCAAGGAGGTCATCGCGGCCGAGGTAATCGAGGCGCTCT
This sequence comes from Mesorhizobium sp. B2-4-13, assembly GCF_006658535.1. Classification (NCBI taxonomy): domain Bacteria; kingdom Pseudomonadati; phylum Pseudomonadota; class Alphaproteobacteria; order Hyphomicrobiales; family Phyllobacteriaceae; genus Mesorhizobium; species Mesorhizobium sp. B2-4-13. The sequence continues at coordinate 202,221 of NZ_VFVB01000007.1, forward strand.
GCCGGCATTTCGGCATCGATGCGATAGCCGCGACGGGCGAGGTCGAATCATGAGCGCGGATCAGCCAGTCACAGTCACAGTTGGTCTGGGCGACCGCGCCTACGACATATTGATCGGCTCCGGCCTGCTGTCGCGCGCCGGCGTTGAGATTTCGCGCCGGCTGCCGGGCACGCGCGCCGCTGTGGTGACCGACGAGAACGTCGCCGCCGCGCATCTCGATACGCTGAGGGCGGGGCTCGAGAAGAGTGGCATCCAGCCCGCGATCATCACGATGCCGCCCGGCGAAAAAACCAAGAGCTTTGCCCATCTCGAGGCGGTTGTCGACGGCGTCCTGGCCGCCAGGCTGGAGCGCGGCGACGTCGTCATCGCGCTTGGCGGCGGCGTCATCGGCGATCTCACCGGTTTTGCCGCCGGGATCGTGCGGCGTGGCATGAATTTCGTGCAGGTTCCGACATCGCTTCTGGCGCAGGTCGATTCCTCGGTCGGCGGCAAGACCGGCATCAACAGCCCGCGCGGCAAGAACCTCGTCGGCGTCTTCCTCCAGCCCAAGCTGGTGCTGGCCGATACCGAAGTGCTCGACACGCTGCCGATCCGCGAATTTCGCGCCGGCTATGCCGAGCTTGCCAAATACGGGCTGATCGACCGGCCGGATTTCTTCGCCTGGCTGGAAACGAATTGGGAAAAGGTGTTCGCCGGCGGACCGGAGCGGGTCGAGGCCATTGCCGAAGCCTGCCGTGCCAAGGCCGATGTCGTTGCCCGCGACGAGTTCGAGACCGGCGACCGCGCTCTGCTCAACCTCGGCCATACGTTCGGGCACGCGCTCGAAGCCGCCACGCAGTATGACGGGACGCGCCTCGTCCACGGCGAGGGGGTCGCCATCGGCATGGCGCTGGCGTACCGGTTCTCCTCTCGGCTCAATCTCGCCAGCCCCGACGACGCGGCCCGCGTCGAGGCGCATCTGCGTGCCGTCGGGCTGCCGTGGCGGATGGCCGACATTCCGGGCGACTTGCCCGATGCGGATGCGCTGCTTTCATTCATCACGCAGGACAAGAAAGTGTCGCGCGGCGCGCTGACCTTCATTCTGACGCGCGGCATCGGCGAGGCCTTCATCGCCAAGGATGTGCCGGCCTCGGAAGTGCTGGCGTTCCTCAGGGAAAACCATCCAGGCAACGGGAAAGCCGGCTGAGATGGACACTGGCTGGGTCGTCTTCGCCGTTCTTGCCATCCTCGTCATCCTGGTCGTTGCCGTGCGCACCCGCCTGCTTGCCATGTTCGGCTATGAACTGTCGCGCATCGAGCCGCAGCGGTCGAGCCAGGACGAGTTGCGCGGCGCGGTCGACGATTTTCGCCGCGACGGCCAGGTGGTGCGTGAGGATCGCGACCGCGTCGGCGGCCTGTTCGACCTCGAAGAGCTCGAAGTTTCCGACGTCATGGTCCACCGCACGAATATGCGCTCGGTCAATGCCGACAATGCGCCGGAAGCGGTGGTGCGCGAGATCCTGCAGAGCCCGCACACCCGCATGCCGCTTTGGAAAGGTTCACTCGACAACATCGTCGGCGTGCTGCACGCCAAGGATCTGCTGCGCGCGCTGAACGAAGTCGGCAATGATTTCTCGCGGATCGACGTGATGAAGATCGCGTCAAAACCGTGGTTCGTGCCCGACACCACGACTTTGCAGGAACAGCTCAACGCCTTCCTGCGCCGCAAGACGCATTTTGCCGTGGTCGTCGATGAATATGGTGAGGTCGAAGGGCTGGTGACGCTGGAGGACATTATCGAGGAGATTGTCGGCGAGATCGCCGACGAGCACGATGTCGACATCCAGGGCGTCAAGCAGGAGGCGGACGGCTCCGTCGTCGTCGAAGGCACGGTGCCGATCCGCGACCTCAACCGGGCGCTCGACTGGAACCTGCCGGACGAAGAGGCGACGACCATCGCCGGCCTCGTCATCCACGAGGCGCAATCGATCCCCGAGGAGAAGCAGGCTTTTACCTTCCACGGCAAGCGCTTCGTCGTCATGAAACGCGACAAGAACCGGATTGCCAGGGTCAGGATCCGGCCGGCCGGCGACAGTTAAAGCGTTTCAGTGTTTGATAGGATCTCCGAGCCGCTCTAACTCTTTGTTCTTACGCAGTTCCAGACGGGAAACCGCTGCGCACTTTTCCTGGAATTGCCATCGAGCCGTCGCCTTGCCAATCCTTCGCTGGAACTCCCGCCCGCCGGGATGCATTCTTCGCCGATGACGATCAATCGGCGAACCTTGCTCCTGGCCTCGGTGGCTGCCTTGTTGCCAACCGGCACGAGAGCGGCGCGAGATACGCCATCCGCCGAAACTGTCGACTACGGTCCGGCCAAGCTCGATATCTACGCGCCCGATGGCGCGAAAGACCTGCCGGTGGTCTTCTTCGTCCATGGCGGCGCCTGGCGGACCGGCAAACGCAGCCAGGTGAACGCCAAGCCGGCCTTCCTGCTTGCCAACGGCTTCTGCTTCGTCTCCATCGACTATCGCATGCTGCCGCAGGCTGATGTCGCCATCCAGGCGGGCGACGTGGAGAGGGCCTATGCCTATGTCAGGACCAACGTCGCCCAACATGGCGGCGATCCCGACCGCATCGTCGGCATGGGGCATTCGGCCGGCTGCCATCTGGTTGCCCTGACCGGCATGCGCGGCGGATTGCCCGGCGTCGCTGGCCTGCTTCTCGACGATACAAGGGCCTACGATCTCGCCGCCCTTGCCGGAAGTGGCGGCATGGTAAGGGCCTATTCGCGTGTCTTTTCCGATCCTTCGCAGTGGGCGGCACTGTCACCGGCGAGCTATGTCGACGGCCGCAAGCATCCGCCGACCTTCATCGCGTATTCCCGCGCCGACGGTCGCGGCGAGCAGTCCACGGCCTTTGCCCAGCGCCTGCGCGCCAGCGGCACCGAGGTGACGCTGTTCGACGGCAGTGCCTATACGCACATGTCGATCAACCGCGATTTCGGCGAGGACGGCGACGCGCTGACCGCTGCTGCGCTGGCGTTCCTGAAATCGACGGTCGGTTGAGCGCACCGGCTGTCCGTGGCGTGTTCCACTCGTTGTGCCTGGCACCCGCCGATGCGGCCGGGCGGAAATTCAACAGTCATTGCTTGACCGTTCGCTGAGCGTCGCACCGGTTTCGGCGTCGACCGAAGCGAGGCTGACCTCATAACCCCAGAGGCTTCGGACATGGCGCAGGGTCGCGTCGCGGCTGCCACTGTCGAGCAGTACGCCCTCCTTCACCTTATGCTGCAGCCGCAAATGCCGGTTACCGAGCAAATCGACATCCACCACCTGGATATCCGGCCGGCTCGCGCCGATGTCGTAGCTCTGGGCCAGCGCGGCACGTATCTTTTGGTAGCCGCGCTCATTGTGGATCGAGGCCACCTCGTAATGGGCGTCGTCGGCCTGATCGGCGAGGACAAACATCCGCCATTTCCGTATCAGGGCTGGGCTGAGGTGCTGGCGGATGAAGGATTCGTCGCGGTGGTTGGCCCAGGCGTCCAGGAGCACATCGCGCCAGTCACCGCGGCCCGCGATGTCGGGAAACCAGTCGCGGTCCTCCGCCGTCGGCGCGGTCGAAATGCGTTGTATGTCCTGCATCATGTCGAGGCCGAGCGCGTATGGGTTGATACCGGAGAACCGGGGGTCGTCGAAGGCCGGCTGGAAGATCACATTGGAATGGTTGCGCAGGACCTCGAGCATGGCGCCCTCGCTGATCTGGCCGCGGTCGAACAATGCGTTCATGAGGGTGTAGTGCACGAAGGTGGCGCAGCCTTCGTTCATCACCTGCGTTTGCCGCTGCGGATAGAAATACTGCGCGACGATACGCACGATGCGGATGATCTCGCGCTGCCAGGGCTCCAGGACAAGGCTGTTCTTCTCGAGGAAATAGAGCAGATTTTCCTCGGGCAGGTTGAGCGATTTCTTCCGCTCCGCCAAGCCTTCATCCTTCTTCCCGGTCTTGCTGCTGTCCTGCGAGGGAGGCAGCGTGCGCCACAAGTCGTTGTAGGAGCGTTCTTCATATTCCAGGCGCTCGCGCAGCCCTTCACGCTGCCGCTCCGACGACAGCTTTGGCGGCCTGTGGTATCGGAATACGCCTTGTTCCATCAGCGCGTGGGCGCAGTCGAGAATGCTTTCCACGGCCGACAGTCCGTGCCGCTCCTCGCATCGGGCAATGTAGCCCTTGGCGAACTCCAGATAGCTCAGAATTCCCCCGGCGTCGGTCCACTGCCGGAACAGATGATTGTTCTTGAAGAAATGATTGTGTCCGAGCGCGGCATGCGCCGTCACCAGGGCCTGCAAGGCCATGGTGTTTTCCTCCATCAGATAGACGATGCAGGGATTGGAGTTGATGACCAGTTCGTAAGCCAGGCCCCGTCCACCCTTGCGGTAGAGAAAATCCTGGTACAGGAAATGCTTGCCGAACGACCAATGACGGTACATCAGCGGCATGCCGACCGATGAATAGGCGTCGAGCATCTGTTGCGAGGAAATGATTTCCATCTGCACCGGGTAGGTGTCCAGCTTGAGTTCCTCGATAGCGATTGCCGCGATCGCCTCGTAGGCGTGCGACAATTTCTGGAAGTCCCAGTCGGATCCGGAAAAGAGCAAACCCGGTTTGCTGGCTGTCCTGGCCATGGTTTCCCCTCAGGCGCTCTTCCTGAGCGCGGGCTGTTTGGCGAAGAGCTGACGAAAGACAGGATAGATATCGGCGGCCGTGGCTATGCGGCTCATCTGGAAGTTCGGCCAGTTCGATTCGATGGCGCTGTAGGCTCGCCAGAGCGACGTCCCGTTTTCAGTCGCGCCGAAGATGTGACTCTCGCGTTCGTCGATGATCTCGACGTAGGCGAAATACTGGCACAGGCGCATGAGCTTGCCGTTCAGCAGGGCAATGCAGCGCTCGGAATCGGTGGCGAAATTGTCGCCGTCCGAGGCCTGGGCGGCGTAGATGTTCCACTCGCTCGCGGGGTAACGCTGCTCGATGACGCGATGCATCTCCTCGAGCGCGGTGGAAACGACGGTGCCACCGCTTTGCGTGCAGTAGAAGAAGGTTTCCTCATCCACCTCCTGCGCCTCGTGCGTGTGGCGGATGAAGACGATTTCGGTGCGTTCATAACGTCGCTTCAGGAACAGGTGCAGCAGCACGAAGAAGCGCTTGGCCAGGTCCTTCTCGCGCTCGCCCATCGAGCCCGACACATCCATCAGGCAGAACATGACCGCTTTCGCATTCGGCACCGGGCGCTGGTCGAAGCGGTTGAACCGGATGTCGACCGGGTCGACGAAGGCAATCCGCCGGCGCCGGCGCTCCAGCCGCTCGATCTCTTCTTTGAGCGCCACGACGCGCTCGCGCGTTTGAGCATCAGGCGGTGCGGCCTCCAGCAAGGCGAGTTCCTGCATGATCGCGTCGACCGCCGCTTGCTTGGGGCGCCTGAGCGCAATGCGGCGGCCGTGGCTGTTGCGCATCGTGCGGCCGACATTGATGTTGGTTGGCGAACCGGTGGCGGCGAAACCCGCCCGGCGCGGCTTGAAGGCAAGGATCTGCTTGAGGTTGAGCTTGACCAGGTCGGGCAGTTCGAGATCCTCGAAAAAGAGATCCAGCACCTCCTCGCGCGAAAGCACGAAACGGAAGTCGTCCTCGGACGCGGTTTTTCCCGGTGACGAACCGCCCATGCCTCCGCCCTGGCCGGGCTTGGGGATCAGGTCGCCTTGGGAGAATTGCCTGTTGCCCGGCAGGATGTGCCGGCGCCGGCCGGTGTCCCTGGCGTCGTTGAAGGTCGGCTCGCCAGTGCCTCTTTCGGGCATCGGCACGACATGCTCCGCGTCCACGTCGGCGATCCGCCCGGCGCGGATCTGGTCGCGAATGCTGCGCTTGAGCTCCTCGCGGGCACGCCTGAGAAAGCGCTGGCGGTTGCCAAGGCTTTTGTCCTTCGGATTCAGGCGGCGGTCGATAAAGATCGGCATGCAACCATTCGGACTGCTCTCAGCCCGCCTTGTTCACCCGCATGTACCAATCGACCAGCCGGCGCACCTGCCGTTCCGTATAGCCGCGCTCCACCATCCGCTGGACGAATTCATTGTGTCGCTTTTCGGTGACGCTATCCTGCTTGGAGCCGAAGCTGATCACCGGCAGCAGGTCCTCGACCTGGCCGAACATGCGCTTTTCGATGACCTCGCGCAGTTTCTCGTAGCTCGTCCATGAAGGGTTGCGGCCATGGTTGCGCGCCCGGGCACGCAGCGTGAACTTCACCACCTCGTTGCGGAAGTCCTTCGGATTGGCGATGCCTGCCGGCTTTTCGACCTGCGACAGTTCGTTGTCCAACACCTCACGGTTGAGGATCTGGCCGGTGTCGGGGTCCTTGTAGTCCTGGTCCTCGATCCAGGCATCGGCATAGGCGATGTAGCGGTCGAACAGGTTCTGGCCATATTCGCTATAGGATTCCAGATAGGCCTTCTGGATCTCGTGGCCGATGAACTCGGCGTAACGGGCGGCCAGTTCCGACTTGATGAATTCGAGATAGGCGGCTTCCGTCTCCTTCGGAAACTGCTCCCGTTTGATCGCCTCTTCCAGGATGTACATAAGATGCACGGGGTCCGCCGCGACCTCGTTGGTATCGTAGTTGAACGTCTGCGACAGGATCTTGAAGGCGAAGCGCGTGCTGACGCCGGTCATGCCTTCGTCGACGCCGGCGGCGTCGCGATATTCCTGGACTGACTTCGCCCTCGGGTCGACTTCCTTGAGGTTCTCACCATCATAGGCGCGCATTTTGGTGTGCAGCGGCGAATTGTCGTGCTCGGCAAGGCGTGTCGAGACGCTGAACCGGCTGAGGATATCCAACACCTCGGGCGCGCAAGGGCTGGCGGCCAATTCACTCTCGCGCAGCAGCTTCTCGTAGATCTGCCTCTCTTCGGTGATGCGCAGGCAATACGGCACCTTGACCACGAGGATGCGATCGAGAAACGCCTCATTGTTCTTGTTGTTCTTGAACTGTTGCCACTCGGATTCGTTGGAATGGGCAACGATGATGCCTTGGTAGGGAAAGGCACCAAAATTCTCGGTGCCGTTGTAACTGCCTTCCTGGGTCGCCGTCAGCAATGGATGCAGCACCTTGATGGGCGCCTTGAACATCTCGACGAATTCGAGCAGGCCTTGCGTCGTTCGGTTCAGCCCGCCGCTGTAGGAATAGGCGTCAGGGTCGGACTGGCTGAAATTTTCCAATTGCCTGATGTCGACCTTGCCAACCAGGGCCGAGACGTCCTGGTTGTTCTCGTCGCCAGGCTCGGTCTTGGCGATGCCGATCTGGCGCAGCCGCGACGGCATCAGTTTGACCACGCTGAATTTGGAAATGTCGCCGGACAGTTCGTCGAGGCGCTTGGCCGCCCATGGTGAGATAAGTCCGTTCAGGCGGCGCCGGGCTATCCCGTATTTGTCCTCCAGGAGATCGCTCATGCGATCGGGATGGAACAGGCCAAGCGGCGATTCGAAAACCGGACTGATCTGGTTGCCGACCTTGAGCGTGTAGATCGGGCGCTCCTCCATCAATTTCTTCAACCGTTCGGCCAAGGAGGATTTGCCGCCCCCGACCGGACCCAGGAGGTAGAGGATCTGCTTGCGTTCCTCGAGGCCCTGGGAGGCATAGCGGAAATACCCGGCGATGCGCTCGATCGTATCTTCCATCCCGTAAAAGTCGGAGAAGGAGGGATATATCTTGACGGTCCGGTTCGAGAAAATACGGCCTAGCCGCTCGTCCTTGCTGGTGTCGACCAGGTTTGGCTCGCCGATCGCCTCGACCATTCGTTCCGGCGCCGAGGCATACATCGATTTGTCCTCGCGGCAGGCGAGCAGATATTGCTGGAGACTTATCTCTTCCTGGGCGGCGTTCGCATAAATTTCCGAAAAGAGATGGAAGACGTCGGATTGGTTCTCACGCATGATCGTTGCCTTCGGAGCCATTCTGATGGGGCTCGCATATTCAACTGCGGGAAGGCATTGTTTGTTCCGTCGCTCCGGCCCGAATGGCCGTCCATCAACCGCGATTTCGGCGGAGATGACGGCAATGCACCGAACGCCGCCGCGCCAGCGTTCCTGAAATCGACGGTCGCCTGATCCTGCCGACCGTCGCTCGCCCATTCCGTGGCTGGATCATGCCAAAAACGGCGGCGGGATATTGCCGTGCCGATATCCGCGGGTGCAATTGCTCTTCGTGAATGGGAGAAAATTCGCATGAATGGCGCCGATGTTCTGTGCGACGTGCTGTTGGCCAATGACGTGAACGTCTGCTTCGCCAATCCCGGCACATCCGAAATGCATTTTGTCGCGGCCCTCGACCGCAAGCCGTCGATGCGCTGCGTGCTCGGCCTGTTCGAGGGGGTGGTGACGGGTGCGGCCGACGGCTATGCGCGCATGACCGATCGTCCCGCCGCGACGCTGCTGCACACCGGCCCGGGCCTCGCCAATGGGCTGGCCAACATGCACAATGCAAGGCGCGCCTTCAGCCCGATGATCAACATCGTCGGGGACCATGCCTCCTACCATCTGCCGCTCGACGCGCCGCTCACCAGCGATATCGAGGGGCTGGCGGCGCCGATGTCGAAGTGGGTGCGCCGCATCGGAGGGCCCGCCGATGTCCAACCGGCCACGGAGGCGGCCTTTCGCGCCTCGCTGACACCGCCGGGTGTCACGACGCTGATCCTGCCGGCGGACGCGGCCTGGGGCGACGCCGACCCGGTTTCGCCGCCCGGCAAGGTGGAACTCGCACCGCCGCCAGCCGTCGACATCGACGCCGTGCGAGCGGTGGCTACCGCGATCCGTGCCGCTCCCGGGCGCGTCGGCATGATCGTTCGGGGGCGGGCGGCGCGGGCCGATGCCCTCGAGATCGCCGGCCAGATTTCAGCGGCCTGCGATGTCAGGCTGTTCAGCGAGGTTTTGATTGCGCGTATGCAGCGCGGGCGCGGGCGTGTCGCGCCGACGCGCATTCCCTATCCGGTCGACGCGGCGACGGCAGCGCTCAGGGATATCGATGTCCTTGTGCTGGTCGGCGGCAAGGAGCCGGTCGCCTTCTTCGCCTATCCGGGAAAACCGGGAAGGCTTGTTCGTGACGATTGCCAGGTGCTGACGCTCGCCGCCCATGGTCAGGATCTGCATGCGGCACTGGAGGCGCTTGGCGACGAACTGGGCGTCAGGCAATCGCAGCCGGCGTTGGTTGCAAGCGCCTTTCCCGAGGAAGCAACGCCAACCGGCAGCTTGACGGAAGATGCCATTGCACTCTCGGTGGCCAAAAAGCTGCCGGGCGACGCGATCGTCTGCGACGAGGCCGTCACCTCGGCGCGACGTTTCTTCGCGCTGTCGGCCTTTGCGGCGCCGCACGACTACATGATGGGCACGGGCGGGTCGATCGGCGGCGGCATTCCGCTGGCGACAGGCGCGGCGATCGCCTGTCCCGGCCGCAAGGTGATCAATCTGGAGGCCGACGGTAGCGGCATGTACACGGTGCAGGGCCTGTGGACGCAGGCGCGGGAAAAGCTCGACGTGGTGACGATCGTCTTTTCCAACCGCACCTATGCGATCCTGCATGGCGAGATGCGCAATGTCGGGGTGAACGCGATCGGCGAAAATGCGAGGCGCATGCTCGACCTCGACCATCCGGCGCTGGACTGGGTGTCGCTGGCCAAAGGCATGGGCGTGGAGGCGGCGCGTGCCGACACCTGCGAGCGGTTCGACGCGCTGCTCGATGCTGCCTTGTCGCGGCGCGGGCCATTCCTGATCGAAGCGATAATCTGAGCAGCGCGAGACGAGCTACAGAGCCAGCTCGGAGACTTGGCTTACCAGCGGGTCTGTTCGCCAGGCGCCGCGGGCTCGATAGCCAGCGCGTGAACGCCCGCCTTCAACTCGTCGGCCAGCAGTTCGTTGACGGCGCGGTGGCGCTCAACGCGGCTCATGCCAACGAAATTCGCCGAGACGATGCGGACACGGAAATGTGTCTCGCCGGTACCATCGAACTCAGCGTGGTGACCGGATTCCACATGATGATGGCCGGCGTGGAGATGGCTTTCGTTGAGGATGACCAGCCGCTCGGGCGAAAATGCCTTGTTGAGCTTGTCTTCCATGGTCGCCTGTATGGACATCGTCTTCTCCCTTCACCACATATGGTTGGCGCGCCGCCGTGAAAACCCGAAATAGGTTTCGCCGGGCCGTTGGCGCGCAACAAAATCGGTCATCCGCCTGCTTTAAGCCGCGATTCAGCGGTTAGGGCGATCATCGCGAAAATGTCAATTCTTGTTTCGCATCTGCGAACGCCCCATAAATGGGTGAGATGAAGCCGTATCCCAAATATTTCGAGAAGATTCGCGTCCGCCCCGACAAGGACGCGGAGGTGAAGGCGCACGCGCCGATCTGCCAGTGGGATGGCTGCAAGGAGGCGGGCACGCATCGCGCGCCGGTCGGCCGCATGAAGGAGGGCGAGTATTTCCGCTTCTGCTTCGACCATGTGCGTGAGTACAACAAGGGCTTCAACTACTTCTCCGGCGTGCCGGACACCGAGGTGGCGCGCTTCCAGAAGGAAGCGATGACCGGCCACCGGCCGACCTGGAAGATGGGCGTCAACGGCGCCTCGACGCGTTCCTCGCCCGACATGGCGCAGATGCGCTCCGGCCGCGCAGGCTATTACAACCGCATGCGCGACCCGTTCGACCTGTTCAAGGGACCGAAGGATCCGCGCGAGGCGCGCGAGCGCAAGGCCAAGCCGCTTGAGGCCAAGGCGCTGGAAACGCTTGGCCTTGATACAAAGGCGACTGGCAAGGACATCAAGGCGCGCTATAAGGAACTGGTGAAGCGTCACCATCCGGATGCGAATGGCGGCGACAGAGGTTCGGAAGACCGGTTCCGCGATGTGCTTCAGGCCTATCGCGTGCTCAAACAGGCGGGCCTGTGCTGAGCGACCCTATGGTTCGTGTCGTTTTCCAACTTTCATAAGGTTGGAAAAGGCTCTAAGACCGCCCCCGAACAAAATGGATTGCCGGCGAAACGCGACGTTTCGCCCGTGGAGACGTTGAGAGATATGAACAAGGTCGATCGCGACATCGCCAACCTGCCCGACGCGACGGTGTCGGTGAAGGAGAAATTCGGCTTCGAGTCCAAGATGGTGGTGCCAGCGTACTCGGTCACCAGCGAGCATGTGCCCGATGTCGATCCCGACTATCTGTTCGACAAGGCGACGACCTTGGCGATCCTCGCCGGCTTTGCCTACAACCGCCGCGTCATGGTGTCGGGCTATCACGGCACCGGCAAGTCGACCCATATCGAACAGGTCGCCGCCCGCCTCAACTGGCCTTGCGTGCGTGTCAATCTCGACAGCCATGTCAGCCGTATCGATCTCGTCGGCAAGGACGCGATCGTGGTCAAGGACGGCCTACAGATCACCGAATTTCGCGACGGCATCCTGCCCTGGGCCTACCAGCACAATGTCGCGCTTTGCTTCGACGAGTATGACGCCGGCCGTCCGGACGTGATGTTCGTCATCCAGCGCGTGCTGGAATCGTCCGGCCGCCTGACGCTGCTCGACCAGAGCCGGGTCATCCGCCCGCATCCGGCGTTCCGGCTGTTTTCGACCGCAAATACGGTTGGTCTGGGCGACACCACCGGCCTTTATCACGGCACCCAGCAGATCAACCAGGCGCAGATGGACCGCTGGTCGATCGTTACCACGTTGAACTATCTGCCGCACGACAATGAAGTGAACATCGTGCTGGCCAAGGCCAAGCATTATCGCGACACCAAGGGCAAGGACATCGTCAACAAGATGGTGCGCGTCGCCGACATGACGCGCTCGGCCTTCATCAATGGCGACCTGTCGACGGTGATGAGCCCGCGTACCGTCATCACCTGGGCCGAGAATGCCGAGATCTTCGGCGATGTCGGCATGGCGTTCCGGCTGACCTTCCTCAACAAGTGCGACGAGCTGGAGCGTTCGGTGGTTGCCGAGTTCTACCAGCGCGCCTTCGGCCAGGATCTGCCCGAGAGCGCGGCCAATGTGGTGCTGGGCTAAGCAGAGCCTCGATGGCGGGTCCGGGCGACAATACGCGCAACAAGTCCAAGACGGGGTCTGAAGCCGACAGCTTCAAGCGCGCCGTCACCGTCTGCATGCGCGCCATTGCCGGCGACAAGGAAATGGAAGTCGGCTTCGCCAAGGACAGGCCGGCGCTGGCGGGCAGCCGTGCGCGGCTGCCCGAACTGCCCAAGAAGGCATCGAAGTCCGACATCGCGATTACCCGCGGGCTCGGCGATTCCATGGCGTTGAAGCGCGCCTGCCATGATGTGCGCATCCACAGCAGACTGGCGCCGGAAGGCAAGGCCGCCCGTGCCATCTACGACGCGGTCGAACAGGCCCGCGTGGAGGCGATCGGCAGCCGCGCCATGCAGGGCGTCGCCGACAATATCGGCTCGATGCTGGAGGACAAATACACCAAGGCCAACCTCGTCGACGTCAAGGACAAGGCCGACGCGCCCATCGAGGAGGCGCTGGCGCTGATGGTGCGCGAAAAGCTGACCGGCCGGCCGGTGCCGAAGAGCGGCGAGCGGCTGGTCGAACTCTGGCGGCCCTGGGTCGAGGAGAAGGCCAAGGCCGACCTCGACGGCCTGTCGGAAAAGCTCGAGGACCAGCAGGCCTTCGCCCGCGTCGTGCGCGAGATGCTTGCCTCCATGGAAATGGCCGAGGAACTCGGGGACGACCAGGAAACCGAAGATTCCGAGGACAATGACGACAACCAGCCGCAAGGCGAGGAACAGAGCGAGGAGGGCGGCGAAGACGCTTCCGGCTCCGAGCAGTCCCAGTCCGAGGACGCCGAGGCATCGGCCGACGACGAGCAGGCGGCCGAGACCGAAGCCTCCGATGCCACCGCCGACGATCTGTCCGATGATGACGATGCCGATGCCGAGACGCCCGGCGAGGCTAGGCGCAACGACAATCCCTTTACCAATCTGCCGAAGGAAATCGACTACAAGGTTTACACGTCAGCTTTCGACGAGACGGTCGGCGCGGAGGAGCTCTGCGAAGAGGAAGAACTCGACCGGCTGCGCGCTTTCCTCGACAAGCAACTTGCCAATCTGTCGGGCGTGGTCGGACGGCTCGCCAACCGGCTGCAGCGCCGGCTGATGGCGCAGCAGAACCGGTCCTGGGATTTCGACCTGGAAGAGGGCTATCTCGACCCGGCGCGGCTGGTGCGCGTCGTCATCGATCCGATGCAGCCGTTGTCGTTCAAGCAGGAGCGCGACACCAAGTTCCGCGACACGGTGGTGACGCTGGTGCTCGACAATTCCGGCTCGATGCGTGGCCGGCCGATCACGGTCGCCGCCACCTGTGCCGACATTCTGGCGCGCACACTGGAGCGCTGCGGCGTCTCGGTCGAGATCCTCGGCTTCACCACGCGGGCCTGGAAGGGCGGACAGGCGCGCGAGAAGTGGCTGAAGGACGGCAAGCCGCCGAACCCCGGCCGCCTCAACGATCTGCGTCATATCATCTACAAATCCGCCGATCATCCATGGCGGCGGGCACGCCGCAACCTTGGCCTGATGATGCGCGAAGGCTTGCTCAAGGAGAATATCGACGGCGAGGCGCTGCTGTGGGCGCACAACCGGCTGATTGCCCGGCCCGAACAGCGCAAGATCCTGATGATGATCTCGGACGGCGCGCCGGTCGACGATTCCACGCTGTCGGTCAATCCGGGCAATTATCTCGAGCGGCATCTGCGCGCCGTCATCGAATTGATCGAGACGCGCTCACCGGTCGAGCTGCTGGCCATCGGCATAGGCCATGACGTCACGCGCTACTACAGGCGCGCCGTCACCATCGTCGATGCCGAGGAACTGGCCGGCGCCATGACCGAGCAACTGGCTTCGCTGTTTGCCGAGGAAAGCGCGAAGGATACGCGTCGCGGCGGCATGCGGCGCGCCGGATGATCTTTTCGCGAGGCGGGTTTAGGCAACCGCTTTTCGCCGCCATCGTCCTGCTCGCCGGTGTGGCTCCGGCAGGTTCGGCCGGCTCGGCTCCAGTCGAACCTGTCGCCGTCTCGGCACGCCCGATCACCGAATTCCACATTGGCCGCGCCGACAAGCAATTCGGTCCGCTCGAATTCGTCGGTGGGCTGGAAATGACCTCGCCATCGCGCGATTTCGGCGCGTTGTCGGCCTTTCGGTTTCTGAAAGCCGGCAGCGATTTCATCGGTGTTGCCGATACCGGTTACTGGTTCTTCGGCACTGTGGCCCGCGATGCCGACAGGCGCCCCGTGGGCATCCAGAATTTTCGCATGCAGCAGATGGCCGACCAGGGCGGGCAGCCGATCGACGAAAAATGGGAAGTCGACGCCGAAGGCCTCGCGGTCAAGGACGGCATTGCCACCGTCGGTTTCGAGCGCAACCACCGCGTCTCCCAGTTCAGGATCGACCCGGACAACATGAAGGCGCCATTCAGGCAGCTGGATTTCCTGGTGCCGGCGTGGGAGTTGCGGCAGAACCGCGGCTTCGAGACAGTCACCCATTCAAATGCCAATGGCCAGCATGAAGGCGGCCTAGTCGTGGTCTCGGAGAAGAGCCTCGACAAATCAGGCAACATCTACGCCGCCATTATCGAAGGCCCGCATAGGGGCGTCTTCACTGTCAAGCGCAACGACGATTTCGACATCACCGACGGCGCCTTCCTGCCGGATGGCGACCTCTTGCTGCTGGAGCGCAGTTTCACGATGGCGGGGGGCCTCAAGATGCGGCTGCGGCGCATTTATGGAGAGAGCGTCGAGAAGGGCGCGGTCGCCGACGGGCCGGTGCTGCTGCAAGCCGACATGGGCTACCAGATCGACAATATGGAAGGGCTCGATGTCTGGAGCCGGGATGACGGCGCGTTGATGGTGTCGCTGATCTCCGACGACAACCACTCGATCCTGCAGCGCAATCTCTATCTGGAATTCATTCTGCACCAGGATTGAGGGGCAGCCCCTTCGCGACGCTCATTGGCGATGTTTTTATGCGTCGGCCATTTCCGAGAATCCTGCCCTGACAAGCCAAGGGTTGCGCGGGGCTCCAGAAGTCCAGATAGATCCAAACACTGCTGCTGACGGCTCTGGTCAGGACCGCGAGCTGTTGGTGGCGATCCAGATGACATGGCGCGCACCGCGTTTGCCGTTGGCGCGCGTGTTGACTTCCTCGACAGCGAAATCTGCCTGTTTCAACCGCCGCGTGAAGCCGGCATCCGGCCCTTGCGACCATACGGCCAGGACTCCACCCGGTCTTAGGGCGGTGCGTGCGGCGGCGAGGCCAGCCACGCTGTAGAGCGCGTCATTGCCCTTGTGGACGATGCCTTCGGGGCCATTGTCGACGTCGAGCAGGATCGCGTCCCAGGCAATGGGTGCGGACCGTACGAGCTGACCGACATCGGTTTCGTGGATGGTGACGCGGGGATCATCGAGCGAGCCGGCAAAAATCTCGGCCATCGGGCCGCGCGCCCAGGCGACGACAGCCGGCACCAGCTCCGCGACGACGATCTCGGCATTGTCGCCCAATTCGGCGAGGGCAGCGCGCAGCGTAAAACCCATGCCGAGCCCGCCGATCAGGATTCTCGGCCGACGATGACCCGCAATCCGCTGGCAGGACAGTGTTGCCAGCGCTTCCTCGGAGCCGCTCAGCCGGCTGTTCATCAGCTCGTTGGTACCAAGCATGATCGAGAATTCAGAACCGCGCTGTTTCAGCCGCAGTTCCTGCCGGCCATCAGGCGTTTTCGCGGAGTCCAGCTGGATCCAGGGAATCACGGCTAGGCCGCGGCAACGGCCGGCTGGCTCCAGCGGGCGGCGAGCAGCCGGTAAGGGATCAGAGCCACGACAGCGATGATCAGTTTCACGCTGAGGTCGCCGAGCGCCCAGGACACCCAGCGCATGGCGTCGACATGAAACACGCCCATCAATGGGGCGCTCTCCAGCGCAAAACCGTCGCTTGGGCCGACGAAGGCAAAGGCGGCTGAAAAGGCGACGCCGAAGAACACGAGGGTGTCGAACACCGATCCGACCAGCGTGCCGACGATCGGCGCCCGCCACCAGCTCTGCCGGCGCAAACGGTTGAACGCGGTCACATCGAGCAATTGCGCGGACAGGAACGCCGCTCCGGAAGCCGCCGCGATGCGCACCAGCCGGTCGGCTGATGTCTCGAATTCGATCAGGCCATGGCGGAACAGGAAGGGCGGGACGAGGATCGAGCAGACCACCGCCGTCATGAAGCCGACAAAGACGATCCGGCGCGCCACGGCAGGCCCGTAACGGCGGTTGGCGAGGTCCGTGACCAGGAAAGAGAAGGGATAGGTGAAAGCGCCCCAAGTCAAAACATCGGCGAGCGACAGGCCACCGATGTGGCCTTGCATGGGAAACTGCACGAGGACGTTCGATGCCACGACGACAAGCGCCATGGCAGCCACGAAAGGCAGGTACCGCGAAAAAGAAGACATTTTTTTATCCTGGGTAATGGAACCAGCGGAGCATCATGCCGAGGCAGCGCTCGCTTCGGTACTTGAGCATCGGAGTGTCGAACCTTGCGGATCTATCCGATGCTCAGCGGCCAGCAAGGAGGTTGGCCAGGCGGTCGTCCCCCGCCTTTATCTGGATGTTACGCAGCAACCTGCTCGGCAAGCTTCTTGGCGATCTGCTTCTTCAAGAGACGCGCGCGCTGCGACAGTTCCTTGACGTCGGCCTTGGCCAGGAAGGCGTCGAGGCCGCCGCGATGTTCGACCGAACGCAGCGCGTTGGCCGAGATGCGCAGGCGTACATTCTGGTTCAGCGCTTCCGAAATGAGCGTCACATTGACGAGGTTCGGCAGGAAGCGACGCTTGGTCTTGTTGTTGGCGTGGCTCACATTGTTGCCGGTCTGGACTGCCTTGGCAGTGAGTTCGCAGGTGCGGGACATGGTTCTAACCTTCAGTTCTCTCGGGGCCTGCCAAACCTTTGTACCCGCGCCGGGTGGCGCGCGGTTCTGGTCAGGCGGCCTTATGGAAAAGTTGGCGTTCCATAGTTGCATTTCACCGGGTCGTCAAGCTCCGGCTTCCGCAGGGAAGCGCCCGGCTTTTCATATTAAGGCCGGATTTCACCGTATAAGCGGTCTCATAGGGACACGCCAGACCGGAGTCGCCCGCCTCCGGCCGAAAACCAAGGATCCGATCCCGCCATGCCTCGTTCGTCTCACGCGCTTGTTGCCGCGCTTGTCATCGCCTTGCCGACCGCTGCGTCCGCTGCCTCGCCGCAGTCGTTCAAGGGCGAATACACGGTGTCGTTCCTTGGTCTCTCGATCGCCAGATCGACCTTTTCCAGCCATTATGAGAACGGTGCCTACGCGATCGAAGGCAGTGTCTCGGCGGCGGGTCTGGCCAAGCTGTTCGACGACACGCGGGGCACGATCTCGTCAAAAGGCACGATTTCGGGCCAGAAAATGGTGCCGCAGGCGTTTCGGGCCGACTACACTTCCGGCAAGAAGGCGTCTTCGATCGACATTCGCTTTAGCAATGGCAACGTGACCTCGACGCGGGTGATCCCCGCTCCGGGCAAGCGCGATCCCAAGGCCTGGGTGCCGCTCGGCGCCGGCGACCTGGCATCGGTGCTCGATCCGATGGCGGCGACCGTCATCCATGCCGACAGCCTCGACCAGGTCTGTGGCCGCAAGGTCAAGTTCTACGATGGTGAGATGCGCGCCGACCTGACGCTGACCTACGCCTCGAAAGGAACGATCTCGGTGCCGGGCTACAAGGGCGACACCGTCACCTGCCAGATGGGTTTCGAGCCGGTGGCGGGCTATCGCAAGGGCCGCAAGGCGCTCAATTATCTCAAGAACAAAAGCCGCATGATGGTGACGTTTGCACCGCTCGGCCAAACCGGCGTATATGCGCCGATCCACGCCACGGTCGGAACGCAGATCGGCACCTTGACCATCAGCGCCAGACGGTTCGAAGCGGTACAATAAGGCACGCCACCGGGGACAGAACGGGCGCGCCACTGGAGACAAAATGGGGCGCGCAACACTGATCGGCTTTTCGGCGGTCGCCATGTGGGCATTGCTGGCGTTGCTGACGGATGCGTCCGGCAAGGTGCCGCCATTCCTGTTGTCGGCGATCACTTTCTCGATCGGCACAGGCGTAGGGCTTGTCGCACGACTGTTCATGCCGGCCACCGACAGGAGTCAAAAGACCCCTCCTCAGGTCTGGGTGATCGGCATTGCCGGCCTGTTCGGCTACCACTTCTTCTACTTCACCGCGCTGCGCAACGCGCCGGCGGTCGAGGCGAGCCTGATTGCGTATCTCTGGCCGCTGCTGATCGTGCTGGGCTCGGCGCTGATGCCGGGCGAGAAGCTGGCCTGGAACCATGTCGTCGGCGCGCTGCTCGGCCTTGCCGGCACCGTTCTGATCGTCACCAAGGGCGGCGGCCTGGCTTTCGATGCGCGCTACGCCTTCGGTTACGCCATGGCCGCCGTCTGTGCCCTGCTATGGTCGTCCTATTCCTTGCTGTCTCGACGTTTCCCGTCGGTGCCGACCAGCATCGTCACCTGGTTCTGCGCGGCAACCGCCGTGCTGTCGCTCGTCTGCCACCTGGCGCTGGAACAAACGGTTCTGCCTGACGGCGCCGGCCAGTGGCTGGCCGTGCTCGGGCTCGGCCTGATGCCGGTGGGCGCGGCCTTCTATGCCTGGGACATCGGTGTCAAGCGCGGCAACATCCAGGTGCTGGGTGCCGCGAGCTACGCGGCGCCGCTGCTGTCGACGCTGGTGCTGATCGCGGCCGGCGTCGCCGAACCGTCGCTGCGCATTCTGGCCGCCTGTGTGCTCATCACCGGCGGCGCGGCGCTAGCGGCAAAATCGCTGTTCCTGCGCAAGCCGGCTACGGAGAGCGGAGCCCGGACATCCGAAGGCGGAGCCAGGGCATCCGAAGGCGGAGCCAGGGTATGACGATGCCGTTTGCCGGGGGCATCGACGGCAACGCCAATGCGACGCTGATCTTTTCGCTGGTGGCGGCGGTGATCTATGGCTTCACGCTTGGCACGCCGCCGACGCTGGCCCGCTCGGCGGCAAAGACACTTGCCGTCGCGATGCTCGCCGTACTTGCCGCAATACAAGGCGGGCCGCTGCTGCTGGTCGCCGCCCTTGCGCTGAGCGCCATTGGCGATGCCTTCTTGTCACGCGACGGCGAAAAAGCCTTTCTGGGTGGGCTGGCCAGTTTTCTCGTCGCCCACATCGTCTATGTCGCGTTGTTGCTGCGCAGCGGTGCCGGATTGGAGTTGCTTGGCGCCGAGCCCAGGCGCGGTGCGATCGCGCTGGCCATGGCGGTGTTCGCGATCGTCATGCTGGCGGCGCTTTGGCGCCGCGTTGGTCCCGGCTTGCGTGTACCGATTGCCGTCTATGTCGTGACGATCCTGACGATGGGCATGTCGGCGCTAACGACAAGCAATGTCTGGGTGATCGGTGGCGCCGTGCTGTTCATGGCATCGGACGGGCTGCTCGCCATGGAGAAATTCTTAGTGTCGGCCGTCTCGCCGCATCGCGCCTGGATGCGTTTCACCGTGTGGGTTCTGTACTATGCCGCCCAACTGGCGATCACGCTGGGATTCCTGCTGGGCTAAATCGGCTTCGGCTGCCAGCCCGGCTCGGCCAGTTCGAAGGCGGCGAAATCAAAACCCGGCGCCACCGTGCAGCCGACCAGCGTCCATTCGCCCAGTGTGCGCGCCGATTGCCACCAGCCCGCCGGCACGGCGATCTGCGGCCGTTCACCCGCCGCGAACTCGATGCCGAGCACCTGCTCGATAATGGCGCCGCTTTCTTCCCACATCGACAGCGCCAGAGGCGCGCCGGCATAAAAGTGCCAAAGCTCGGCGGCGTCCCTGACCCGATGCCAGGCCGAAACCTGATGCTGTTCCAGCAGGAAATAGATGGCGGTCGAATGGCCGCGCGCACCGCCGGCTTCGTCGCGAAAGGTTTCCGCGTACCAGCCGCCTTCCGGATGCGGGTTCAGGGCGAGTGTTGCTATGATTTCCGCGGAACTGGTCATCGGCAGAAAGCTGGCATCAGAAATTGTCCTTGCGCTTGCGGATCTCGGCGAAGACCTCGGCATCCCCAGCCTTTTCCATGCCAAGATGCTTGCGGATTGCCGGATCGTGCCAGCGCAGGAAGGGATTGGTCGACAGTTCCTCGCCGATCGTCGTCGGCAGCGTCGGCTTGTTGTCGACCCGCAGCGCCTCGATCCGCGCAGCGCGCTCCTTCAACGCCGAATTGGTGGGGTCGACGCTCAGTGCAAAACGGGCATTGGCGAGCGTGTATTCGTGGCCGCAATAGATTGTCGTCTCGGCGGGAAGAGCCGCGAGCTTCTTCAGCGATTCGTACATCACCGGCGGCTTGCATTCGAACAGCCGCCCACAACCCAGCGCAAACAGCGTATCCGCGGTGAACGCCACTTTCGATAACGGCAGATGGTAGGAGACATGGCCAGCGGTATGCCCGGGCGTGGCGATCACTTCGATGCGCTCATGGCCGAGATGCAGGACGGAGCCTTCTTCGACGGTTTCATCGATGCCGGGGATCTTGGCCTTTTCCGCCTCCGGGCCGACGATGCGCAGCTTGAAGCGCTCCTTGAGCGCCAGATTGGCCTCGACGTGATCCATATGATGATGCGTCGTCAGGATCATCGTCGGCGTCCAGCCGGTGCGCTTGATCGCGGCCAGGATCGGCGCTTCCTCGGGCGCGTCGATAATCGCGGTCTGGCCGCTTTCGGGGTCATGCACCAGCACGCCGAAATTGTCGGTGCGGCACATGAACTGTTCGATTTCGACCGGCATCGCATTTCTCCATTTGCCGCCGCAGACATAGGGCGCCGCTGCGTGAATGTCATCCCGGATGAGAAAGCGAATGTCATCCCGGATGACAAGCAAAGCGAATGTTATCGTGGGATGTCAAATTGACATCCGCCGTGCCGGCCGCTTTGGCCTTTTGTTGAATCCGGCTGACATCACGGCTACATCCCTGACATGCATTCCGACATCGTCGACCTTCGTTCCTTCTATTCGACAACGCTCGGCCGGTTCGCCGAGCGCTCGATCACCATGGCGCTGTCGTCGATATGGGCCGCGGTGCCCAATGAGCGGCTGGTCGGCCTGGGCTATACCTTGCCCTGGCTGGAACGCTTCGGCACCGACGCCGAGCGGGTCTTCGCCTTCATGCCAGCGACCCAGGGCGCCGTGGTCTGGCCGGCGGCCGGGCCAACGGCGACGGCCCTGGTGTTCGACGAGGAACTGCCGCTGGTCGATTCCTGCATCGACCGCATGCTGCTCGTCCATTCGCTCGAACACGTCGAAAACCCGCGTGAAACGCTGAACGAGATCTGGCGGGTGCTGTCGCCGGCCGGGCGCGTCGTCATCGTCGTGCCAAACCGGCGCGGTGTCTGGGCGCGCTTCGAACATACGCCGTTCGGCAATGGGCGGCCCTTCTCACGCGGGCAGCTCACCGAATTGCTGCGTGAGGCGAATTTCACGCCCGCCGCCTGGTCGGATGCGCTGTTCTTCCCGCCATCGCGGCGGCGTTTCATGATGCGCTTCCACAATGTGCTGGAGCGCGCCGGCCGGAGGCTGTGGCCGATCTTTTCCGGCGTCATTGTCGTCGAAGCGCAGAAACGGCTCTATCAAGGCGTGCCGGTGGCCCAGCGTGCGTCCCGCCGCGTCTTCGTGCCGGTGCTGTCGCCGCATGGCGCGACACGGCTCGGCCGGCGGGCCGAGGCAAGGGGTGTGGCATCGCCCCGGCAAGTGACACCTTCGTGATCGCGATGGAAACTTGCATCGCGCCGCGTCTTTCCGACCTATCTGTCGTGCTGGGCTCGCGGAGTGGTTGAGGGGCTGCCGCCGTCGGCTCCCTTCATCCGGTTTCAGCTTCGCTACTGAACGCAAGGACCTCGGCCATGGCTGATCAATTGGACAATCAGGCCACCATTCAGCCGGTCGCCGTCGCCAGCAGCCTGCGCGATCAGGTGGCGACGATCAAGCGGGCGCTGATCGGATCGCCGGTTCGCAAGTGGTTGCTGTGGACGTCGCTCGGCATCATGGGCGTCATTATCGCGACGTCGATCGGCCAGGTCTTGCTCAACCGCTGGAACCAGCCCTTCTACGATGCCCTCGCGCGCCGCGACATGGCGGCCTTCCTGCATCAGCTGATGGTCTTTGCCATGATCGCCGGCGGACTGCTGGTGCTCAATATCGGCCAGACCTGGCTCAACCAGATGATCCGGCTGAAGTTGCGCGAGGCGCTGACGCTGGACCTGATCGACCAATGGATGCGGCCGGCGCGCGCCTTCCGGCTGGCCAATGCCGGCGCCATCGGCGTCAATCCCGACCAGCGCATGCAACAGGATGCCGCGCATCTCTCGGACCTGTCGACCGATCTTGGTGTCGGCCTGCTGCAGTCGTTCATCCTGCTCGTGTCCTTTGTCGGTGTGCTGTGGGAACTGTCTTCGGGCTTCGTCTTCCACGTCAACGGCTGGTCGCTGGCGATACCGGGCTACATGGTTTGGGCCGCGTTCCTCTATGCCGGTACCGCCTCGTGGCTGAGCTGGCTGGTCGGGCGGCCGCTCATCAGCCTCAACAGCGACCGCTATACGCGCGAAGCGGAGCTGCGCTCCTCGATGGTGCGCGTCAACGAGAATGTCGATGCCATCGCGCTGTACCGTGGGGAGGATGACGCCAAGCGACGGCTGCAACTCGACCTCGGCACGGTGCTGGGCGCCATGCGGCGCATCTACACCGCCCAGATCAATCTATCCTGGGTAACCGATACCTATGGCTGGATCACGGTCGTGGCGCCGATCCTGGTCGCCTCGCCGGTCTATTTCTCGGGGGATATCAGCTTTGGCGGGCTGATGATGGCGGTCGGGGCCTTCAACCAGGTCCACTCCTCCCTGCGTTGGTTCATCAACAACATCGGCAGCATTGCCGACTGGCGCGCCACGCTGATGCGTGTCGCCGACTTCCGCATCGCGCTCGATGAAACCGATGTGCTGCACGACAAGGAGAAGCGCATCGAATTCGCCGACAACGCCAATGGCAACCTGACGTTCGAGAAGCTTCAGGTGGCATCGCCGGACGGATGCACCAAGCTCGCCGACCAGCATGTCGAAATCCATGCCGGCGAGCGCGTCATGATCACCGGTGAACCGGGCGCCGGCAAGACGCTGTTCTTCCGCGCCATTGCCGGGCTGTGGCCGTGGGGCAGCGGGCGGATCGGCCTGCCGGCGGGTGAAACCATCATCTTCGTGCCGCGTGTGCCCTATTTGCCAGCCGGCACGCTGCGCGAGGTCCTCAATCACCCGAACGGGCATGCGCCGGCGAACGACGCCGACATTTCAGCGGTGCTTGCCGAGGTCGGTCTTGGACGGCTGTCGTCGTCGCTCGACCGCGTCGGACGCTGGGACCATGAGTTGGGCGATGACGAACAGCGATTGCTTGGCGTGGCCAGGCTCGCCTTGCGACAGCCAAAATGGGTGA
The DNA here is from genome assembly GCF_006658535.1 of Mesorhizobium sp. B2-4-13. Taxonomy (NCBI): domain Bacteria; kingdom Pseudomonadati; phylum Pseudomonadota; class Alphaproteobacteria; order Hyphomicrobiales; family Phyllobacteriaceae; genus Mesorhizobium; species Mesorhizobium sp. B2-4-13. The sequence continues at coordinate 225,765 of NZ_VFVB01000007.1, forward strand.
TCATCGACGAAGCCATGGATGCGTTCGACGGACCCTCGCTGCGGCGCGTGCTGTCGCTGCTGGAGAAGCGCCTGCCCGGCACCGCGATCATCAACATCGGGCGCGGCCAGCACAACAATCAGTTCTTCCCGCGTTCCCTGACGATCGTTAAGGATTCCGACGCGCCCGCGCTGAAACCTGCCCACGTCAGGGCGGGTGCCATCGAGCCGCCGCCAGCCGCGGCAAGCCTCCACCACAGGAAGTAGCAGTTTTTCCCCCGTTGCGGCCCGTTGCCTGGCCGCCAAGGCCCTGGCGGTCGGCATCTCGCTGCCGGACGAGAAGGAATGCGCCCTGCAACGCGCCGTGCTCGATCGCTGAGCTGTCGCCGGTCAGGCCGGTGGAATTCCAAACTTGCCACGAACTTCGTCGTAGAGGTCGCGCCGCCAGCGGCGGCCGTGGAGATAACCGTTGATCAGTTCCGGCAATGAATAACCAAGCGCATCAGACGAGCGGTTGGCCATGTATCCTGCAAATGCCTGTGGTATTCGCCCCCGGAGAATATCGGCGATGATCTGCCGCGTGATCATAAAGGGAGGGACATGGGGGTAGGAGCGAGCGATGTGCGGATGCTTACTCATCAGGATCGCGTAGGCTTCGACATAGCCGTCCCTGCGGCCTGAAATCGAATTCTGCGAATTGTGCTTCGTCCAGTCGATATCTTCCGATAATTGCGCGCCGAAGCGCTGTGCGAAGCGCAGCAGAAGCTCGCGGTCCTGCATCCGGGGAATGTCGCTGTCATAGCCGCCGATGGCCAGCAAAGCCTCGCGTCTGGCTGTTATAGCCGATCCGGCTATGAAGGCCGTCTGCGCGACCACCGCCCGCTCCAGCATTGGCGGGTTCAGGAAAGCGCCGCGGTTAACGCAGGCGGTGCCGCGGCCACCCTTCACCGAGACATATGAGGAGAGCAGGACTTCGAGCGCTGGATTGTCGTCGAACCATGCCAGCGTCCGTTCGAGCCGGTGCGGCAGGAAGAGATCGTCCGAATCAAGAAAAGTCACCACGGGCGCCCGGGCTAGCTCGATGCCGGCATTCCTGGCGGCATTGGCGCCGCGCCACTTCGCGCCGACATAGATCAGCCGGGGGTCATGGATGCGGGCGAGCGCCGCCTCGGTCCTGTCCGTCGAACCATCGTCGACGACGATATGTTCAAATCGCGGCATGCTCTGGGAAAGCACGCTTTCGACGGCGCGGAGCACTGTTTCGCGCCGGTTGTGAGTGGGCGTGATCACCGTGACGAGGGGCGCCTGTTCGGTCTTCCCGATCATATCACGTCGGTCGCCTCCAGCGCGTAAACACCCTTCGCGCCAGGTCCTTTGATCATCGGGATGGCTAAATGGATCGGACTTCCCCCTGGATGGGCCTCATCGGATTCGGTGCGACGCTACAAAAAACAACCTGCCATGTCACCCCGTCGTGCCGTCGTTCGACCGACCAGGCATGATAAATTCCAGCTCATGGCGCTTCAACTGCAACACTTTCGCACCCGCTGAAAGACGCGCGGCCACCCTCAAGGATTGGCAGTTGCGCCTGCGGGCGGCGCCCATTTCATTATCGCTTCAGCAGGAACACTGCTTGTTGGCCAAAGAAATTCCAGAACCACCATGGCATCGACAGGCCGATCTTCTGGCCGTTGGCGTCGAGCGCGGTCGCCTTCTCCACTGTCGCGCCAAGCTCTTCGCACAAATTGACGAAGTCTCGGATCGTGCAGAAGTGGATGTTGGGCGTGTCGTACCAGGAATAGGGCAGGTCGCTGGTCACAGGCATGCGGCCCTTGACGAACAGCGACAGGCGCACCCGCCAGTGACCGAAATTGGGGAAAGACACGATCGCCCGGTTGCCGATCCTGAGCAGCTCGTCGAGCACCAGCTTCGGGTTGCGGGTGGCCTGCAGGGTCTGCGACAGGACAACGAAGTCAAAGCCCTTGTCGGGATAGAATTCGAGATCGGTGTCGGCGTCGCCCTGGATGACACTGAGACCGCGCGCCACGCATTCGTTGACGCCACGCTGCGACAGCTCGAGTCCGCGACCGTCGACCTGCTTGGTGTCCTGCAGCAATTCGAGCAATGAGCCGTCGCCCGAGCCGACGTCGAGCACACGCGATTGCGGCGGGATGAGGTTGGCGACGACCTCGAGGTCGACGCGTTGGCTGCGGTTGACGCTCATGGCTTCGCCTCGTGGACGGCGCATGGCCTTGGTCCGAAACGTCTGCAACTTTTCGGGGTCATGGCTTCGCCGTTCTGTTTGGCGCACGAGCTTGATCCGAAACGTCTGCAACTTTTCGGGGTCATGCGCTGAGCCCCCTGGCGCGCGCGGCCGAGCCGATGAAGCCGTTGATGGCGGCAAACAGTTCCGGCTCGTCGAGCAGGAAGGCGTCGTGGCCGCGATCGGTCTCGATCTCGACGAAGGATACCGAGGCGCCGGCGGCGTTGAGTGCGTGGACGATGGAGCGGCTCTCTTCTGTCGGGAACAGCCAGTCCGATGTGAAGGACACCAGGCAAAAGCGCGTTTTCGTGCCGGCGAAGGCGTCGGCCAGCCGGCCGCCATGGTCGGCGGCGAGGTCGAAATAATCCATCGACCGCGTCATGTAGAGATAAGAGTTGGCATCGAAGCGGTCGACGAAGGTCATGCCCTGGTGGCGCAGATAGCTCTCGATCTGGAAGTCGGCATCGAAGCCGAAGGTCAGCGCTTCGCGGTCCTGCAAATTGCGGCCGAATTTGCGGTGCAGGGCGGCTTCCGACAGATAGGTGATATGGGCGGCCATGCGCGCCACCGCCAGCCCTTTCTCCGGGCGCTTGCCGTGTTCGAAATATTTGCCGCCATGCCAGTCCGGGTCGGCCATGACGGCCTGCCGGCCGACCTCGTGGAAGGCGATGTTCTGCGAGGAATGACGCGCCCCCGTGGCGATCGGCAGCGCCGAGAAGACGCGCTCGGGATAGCTCGACGCCCATTCCAGCACCTGCATGCCGCCCATCGAGCCGCCGAGCACGCAAAACAGTTTCTCGATGCCGAAATGGTCGATCAGCATCTGCTGCGCGCGCACCATGTCGCGGATGGTGATAACAGGCAGGTCGAGCCCGTAGGGCTTGCCGGTCGCGGGATTGGTCGAGGCCGGGCCGGTGGAGCCGAGGCAGCCGCCGATGACGTTGGAGCAGATGACGAAGAAGCGGTTGGTGTCGATGATCTTGCCCGGGCCGATCAGCACCTCCCACCAGCCCGGCTTGCCGGTCACCGGGTTGGTGCTGGCGACATGCTGGTCGCCGGTCAGCGCGTGGCAGACGAGGATGGCGTTGGAGCGGGCGTCGTTGAGCGTGCCATAGGTCTGGTAGGCGATCTGGAACGGTGACAGCAGCGTGCCGGCGTCGAGCTTGAGCGGCTTGTCTGGGCCGAAGCGCAACAGCGGGCTCGACGGGTTGTCGGCCTCGTTGTTGGTTTTTCCAGCGCGCGGAGCGGCCATAACATCCATCTCACACCTTGATCCACGCATAGGCCGCGGACAACAAAAAACCGGCATTGCCGTTGCAAAGCCGGTCACAGGATGCAAACGGCCCTTTAGCAAGTTGTTTAACGTGGCTGCAAGCCGACCGGCCAAATCACCACGGAACTGTCGCTGCCCTTCTAGAACTCGCCCGCCCTGCCGTCAATGCTGGCGTCTGGGAGTGTCTCAGTTTGAAATTGAGAACGTCGTTGGTGATTTGACGCACAGGCGAAACCGCCTATACCTCGCGGAAGGCAAGGGGGAACGCGTCCTGAAGGTTAAACTTCTCATTCTTGGATGGGTCGGCCTGTTACTCGCGGGAGTGCTTATCCTTCAAGTTTTCATGGGAGAACGCCATGGAGGGGGCTTCCTATGGGCGGCGATCATCGGCTTTACCTGGGCGATCGCTTATTGGCCGGTTACGTTGATTGTGCTCGGCTTAGGATTTTGGGCGTCAGACTGGTGGTTGAGGCAGGAGTAGACGCCCAGTCAAACCGAGACACTACCCGGCATCTGGGCTCCTTCTGCCACCACTCGACATTATCGGCCATGGCTTGTATTTCCGCTGCGGCCTCCAACAGGAGGCACTTTCGACGGATTTTGCAAAAATGAACCAGACATCGAATCAGGCACGTCCAACCCCGCGCGCGGGTATCATGGACATCGACGCCTATGTGCCAGGCAAGAGCACGGCGCCGGCCGGTGTCGCCAAGGTCTACAAACTGTCGTCGAACGAGAACCCGCTTGGTCCGTCGCCGAGGGCGATCGAGGCCGCGCGCGAAGTCGCCGCCAAACTCGACATCTATCCCGATGGCACTGCCCGGCGTCTGCGGGAGGCGATCGCCGAGGTGCATGGCCTAAATGCGCAGAACATCATCTGTTCCAATGGGTCCGATGAGATCCTCGGCCTGCTGGCGCAGACCTATCTCGCGCCGGGCGACGAGGCCATCATCACCGCCCACGCCTTCATGGTCTACAAGATCTACATCCAGTCGGCGGGTGCAGGTCCGGTGACTGTAAAGGAGACCGACGAGCGCGCCGACATCGATGCGATGCTGGCGGCTGTGACGCCGCGCACGAAAATCGTGTTCCTGGCCAATCCCAACAACCCGACCGGCACCTATGTGCCGTTCCAGGAGGTGCGCCGCCTTCATGCCGGACTGCCGGGAAACGTGCTTCTGGTGCTCGACGCGGCCTACGCCGAATATGTCCGCCGCAACGATTACGAAGCCGGCATCGAGCTGGCCGGCAGCGCCGAGAACGTGGTGATGACCCGCACCTTCTCCAAGATCGGGCTCGGCGGCGCGCGCATCGGCTGGATGTATGGTCCCCTGCATATCGTCGACGCCATCAATCGTGTACGCGGCCCCTTCAACGTCAATGCGACAGCGATCGAGGCCGGCATCGCCGCGATCCGCGACCGTGCCCATGTCGAGCGTAGCGTGGCGCATAACGAGACCTGGCTTACCTGGCTGAGCGGCGAAATGACCAGACTTGGGCTGCGCGTGACGCCGAGCGTCGGCAATTTCCTGCTCATTCATTTTCCCGACGATCAGAAGCATTCCGCGGCGGCGGCTGACGATTATCTGAGCGCGCGCGGCTATATTCTGCGGCGCGTTTCAGGTTACGGCTTTCCCAACGCGCTTCGCATGACCGTCGGCACTGAAGAGGCCAATCGCGGCGTTGTCGCCGCGCTCACGACATTCCTGAAAAGCTAGAACGTCTAAAGAGCTGGAACACCATGGCATCACCGATGTTCGAAAAGATCGCGCTGGTCGGTATCGGCCTGATCGGCTCGTCTCTGGCCCGCGTCATCCGACGCGAGGGCTTGGCTCGCCATGTCGCCATCTCGACGCGCAGTGCGGCAACGCTCAAGCGAGCCGAGGAACTGGGCCTTGGCGATTCCTACACCACCGATGCCGGGGACGCGGTGCGCGATGCCGATCTGGTCATTGTCTCCGTGCCGGTCGGCTCATCCGGCGCTGTAGCGGAGGAAATCGCGCCGGCGCTGAAAAAGGGGGCGATCCTCACCGATGTCGGCTCGACAAAGGCCTCGGTCATCGCGCAGATGCAGCCGCATGTGCCTGAAGGCGTCCATTTCATTCCTGGCCATCCGCTGGCGGGCACCGAAAAATCCGGCCCGGATGCCGGGTTTGCCGACCTGTTCGACAACCGCTGGTGCATCTTCACGCCGGTGCCGCGCACCGATCCGGAAGCGCTGGAACGGCTGTCGGAATTCTGGCGCCGCTGCGGCGCCAACATCGACACTATGGACCCGCAGCATCACGACATGACGCTGGCCATCGTCTCGCATCTGCCGCACATCATCGCCTACAACATCGTCGGCACCGCCGACGATCTGGAATCGGTGACCAAGACGGAAGTGATCAAATATTCCGCCTCCGGTTTTCGCGATTTCACGCGTCTGGCTGCCTCCGATCCGACCATGTGGCGGGACGTGTGCCTGCACAACAAGGATGCCATCCTGGAAATGTTGGCGCGGTTCTCGGAAGACCTGGCGTTCCTGCAGCGCGCCATCCGCTGGGGCGACGGCGACAAGCTCTTCGACCTGTTCACCCGCACCCGCGCCGTGCGCCGCTCGATCATCGAGGCGGGCCAGGATATCGACGCGCCCGATTTTGGCCGCCAGGCGGTCGAGCATCCGGCAAAGAGCTAGGTGATTTCAACCGGCCAGGCCGTTGCCATCATGGCGAGCGTCTCCGCCCGATCCGGCGCGCCCAGCCGGCCGCCGAAGCGCAGGCACTTGAGCGCGGCGGCCGCGCTGGCAAAGCGCAGTGCGTGCTCGACCGCCATGGCTTCCGCCAGCCCGACGGCAAAGGCGCCATGAAAGACATCGCCGGCGGCCAGCGTGTCGACCGCCTTGATCCTCGGTGCCTCGACATGGCGGGATGATCCGGCGCTTCGGTCGAACCACCAGGTACCCGCCGCGCCGCCGGTGACCGCGACGAACGCATCGGTGCGGGACGCCAAATCGATGCAGGCGGTCTCCAGATCCAGCGCGTGGCCGCATATGATGCGGACCGCCGGCTCCGAGGCGACGATGTGCGAGGCCAGCGGCAATAATCGTTCCAGCACCGCCAGGGGCGCGGTATCGGCATCGAGTATGGCTGGGCGGCCGGCGGCCCGCGCCGTCTTAAGGGCAAGCGCCGCGGCGCCCGGCCAGCGCACGTCGGCCAGTACGGTGTCGAATGCCGTTATGTCGGTGAACGGCAAAACCTCGGGATCGGCCTGCGCGCGCGCGTCGTAGAAAGGCACGATGATCCGCTCGCCATGCGCATCGACCAGGATCGAGGCCAGTGCCGAGCGGGCGCCGCTGACGCGGCGTACATGGCTGCAATCGACGCCCTCGGCCTCTATCCCGGCAATCAGCAGATCGCCGACCGGATCGTCGCCGGCGCTCGCCCATAGCGACACCTCGGCACCCAGGCGATGCGCGGCGCAGGCCGCGCTCGTGGCCATGCCCGAGGCGATCTGGATGCCGTCCGAGGCGATGAATTTTCCCTGATGCCTGGGCAGCGATTCGACACGAAGAATGGTGTCAAGCGTCAGTGCGCCGACGCTCAGCAGCTTTGCCGGCCCCGCCATCCGTTAGTTGACCGGTTTGATCTTGCCCAGCGGAATGAAGCCGAGGGAAGCCTTGCCCTTGACCACTTTCAGCGGCATCGACGGTTCGCTGCCAAGCAGCGCCAGGGCGCCAAAACCCTGCTCGATCGCATTCTTCTGCTCGGGTATGGCGCCGGCAAGAATAGATGCCACCGCCTTGGGATCCTTGATCCTGATCATCAGGTCGGCGTCGACGAGACCCTCGGCATCGACCGACAGCGGCCCGGAAACGGTGACCCGCGCCGTGCCGGACGACAGATCGAGGTTGCGGATTTCGATCCGCTGGCCGCGCAGGCTTTTCACCTGCGTGCCGATCAGCGCCACGCCGTTCTTCAGTGTCACGTCGCCGCTGGCATCGAGCGCCGGCAACACCCGCCCGCCGATCGCGTCGGCATCGATCTCGAGATCGCCAAAGCTGCCGACATAGTCGAGATCGCCGTTGTTGGGCTGCAATTGGCCTGACGCCTTGCCGGCACTGAACAGTTGCACCGGATCGGTGTCGTCGGCCGGGTCGGTCTGGCCCGACAGGCCCTCGGCCTGCAGCGCTACACGCCGGGGCAGCGGGTACCACAATTTGACGTTGGCCTGCAGATTGTCCCAGTCGATCCAGAGCGGCATCATGCCGGGGACGGAGGTCCGGAGTGGACCGCGTAGATTGGCAACAGGCGACAAGGGCTGGACGATCTGGGCGACGGCGTTGAAGGAGCCGGCCGAGGCAGCAATGCTCTTGGCGTCGTCCTCGTAGGCGAGGTTGTCGCAAGAGACGGCAAAGCTCAGTGGATAGCCACCGACCTGGAGGTTGGCGCAACCGGCCTCGATGCCGCTCTTGTTGAGCGTGGCAACCGCCTTGTCGGCCTCGGACCGGACCCTGTTGGCCAGATAGAACCAGCCGGCGCTGTAAATGGCGAACAGCACGAGGATGAACGCGGCAAGCCACCACAGACGGCGACGGTTACCCGGTTGGCGTTCGTCACTTGACGTCATGCTTTGGCTCTCATTAACGCATGGATGGTGTGGACGGATTCTCAAGTTCCGAACACTAGGTAGACAGAGACGGATGGAAAAAACACCGGTTACCGGTGCGGTGCTGCCATTCTTTTTGCAATCAGGCGCGGTGATATGGGCGATTTTTGGGTGTTCGGCTACGGTTCGCTGATCTGGCGACCGGGTTTCGCTCATGTCGAGACACGACGCGCCCGCCTGCATGGCTATCGCCGCTCGCTCTGCGTCTATTCCTTCGTGCATCGCGGCACGCGCCAGCGGCCCGGACTGGTGCTTGGCCTCGACCATGGCGGCTCCTGCGTCGGCCTTGCGTACCGCGTCCCTGGCGAATTGCGCGACGAGGTCATTGCCTATCTGCGCGAGCGCGAACTCGTCACCAGCGTCTATCTCGAGCGGACGCTCAAGGTTCGCCTCGACGGCGGTGGCACGGTGGAAGCCGTGGCCTACATCGTCGACCGCAAGCATGAGCAATATGCGGGCGCGCTTGACGCGGCGGAGGCGGCGGCCGTGGTGCGCGGCGCGATCGGCCGATCCGGCGACAACGAGGATTATGTGCTGAGCACGCTGAAGCATCTGGAAGCGCTCGAGATTCGCGACCACTGGCTGGAGGATGTGGCGCACCGGATAGCGACTTTGTGAAGCGCTGGCTCCGCGGAAAAGGGTGGCCAGGCCTTTGACCTCGATGCGGCAAGACCTAGGTTAGGCTCCGAACCCAGCCAGCGGGCGGCATCCGCCCGGTCCCAATCACCACGGAGATCCGTCTTGCAGAAACGCCGTCTCGGTCGCACCGACCTTTCCATCGCGCCGCTGGTTCTGGGTGGCAATGTCTTCGGCTGGACCGCCGACGAGAAGACTTCTTTCGATCTGCTCGATCGCTTTGTCGGAGCCGGCCTCAATGCCATCGACACGGCCGACGCCTATTCGCGCTGGGTTCCCGGTAACAAGGGCGGTGAATCGGAAACCATCATCGGCAAATGGATGAAGGATCGTGGCAATCGCGACAAGGTCGTGGTGGTCACCAAGGTCGGCTCGGACATGGGGCAGGGCCACAAGGACCTGTCGGCCGCCTATATCGAAAAGGCTGTCGATGCATCGCTGAAGCGGCTGCAGACCGAATTCATCGACCTTTACCTGTCGCACTGGCCGGATCCGACCACGCCCTATGAGGAAACCCTCGGCGCCTATGAGAAACTGCTCGCCAAGGGCAAGATTCGCTATGCCGGCTGTTCCAACCTCGACGCCGGCCAGTTGCGCGCGGCACTTGACGTGGCAAGCCTGCGCGGCCTGCCGCGCTACGAGGTGCTGCAGCCGGAATACAATCTCTATGACCGCTCCTCCTTCGATGGCCCGCTGCGCGATCTCTGCGTGGCGGAGGATATCGGCGTCATCACCTATTTCAGCCTGGCCAAGGGCTTTCTCAGCGGCAAGTACCGCAGCGAGGCCGATCTCGGCCAAAGCGAGCGCGGCGGCGGGGTGAAAGACTACCTCAATGCGCGTGGCATGCGCATCCTGGCGGCGCTGGACGCGGTGTCGGCGAGGCATTCGGCCAAACAGGCGGAAGTGGCGCTTGCTTGGGTTATCGCGCGGCCCGGCGTCACCGCGCCGATCGCCAGTGCGACCAAGCCTGAGCAGATGGACAGCCTGATCCGCGCGGCGTCGCTGAAGCTGTCCGCGGACGATATGGCCGAACTCGACAAGGCCAGCGCCTGAGGCTGCGACGCTGGTGCTGACCACGGTGCTGGCGGTGTACGGCTGACGGCCCGTGGTCAGGAGGCTTCAGGCCTTCGCGCCGAGCTCCCGAAGCCGTTTCACCGCCGTTGGCGGCAGGGCCGGCGGGTTGGATGCGCGAGATGCCTCGAGGAGAAGCTGGTCGCAGGCAGCTTCGGTCTCACCGATCAGCCGCGCCATGAACTCGTCCTTGCCCAGGCCAGGCGGTATAGGCGGCAGGAAGCGCGCCTTGACGGTGCCGGGATAGCGCAGGAACTTGCGGCGCGGCCAATAGAGGCCAGCGACATGGGCGACCGGCACGACGGGAACGCCGAGCTGCGAATAGATTTCGACGATGCCGTATTTGTAGGCCGGCTCGTCGCCCGGCGCCCGGCGCGTGCCCTCGGGATAGATGATCAGCTGGCGCGGGTTGCGCGCCATTTCTTCCTTGGTCGCCGCGACCACCGCCTTCAAGGCCTTGGAGCGGCTGCCGCGATGCACCGGGATCATCCGCATCTTCAAGATGTACCAGCCGAAGAAGGGGATCCAGGTCAGCTCGCGCTTGAGGATGTAGAGCGGGTCCTGGAGGAAGGGGAAGAAGGCGATGGCGTCCCAGAAAGACTGGTGCTTGGGCGCCAGGATGAAGGAACCCTCGGGCAGGTTTTCCCGCCCGGTGATGTCGTTTTTGGTGCCGGCGATCTTGTCATAGAGCCACATCGAGGTGCGCGACCAGAATTTCGGCACGAACCAGGCGCGGTGGCGGGGCGACAGGAAATAGTACGGGGTCCAGAGGATCATCTGGACGATCAGATTGACGTAGAAGACGAAATTGAACGCCAGCGATCTGACATAGAGCATGGGGGAGGTCCGGTGAGGAAGTGTGCGTTGGTTACACCAAGCGCGGAGAAAAAGGAAACGGTGCGATACTGCCCGTCCTACCAGGTCGCCTGCGCCAGGCGTTCCCTCAGGCGGGGGGCGGCGAAGTCGAGGAAGGCGCGCAGTTTCACTGGCAGCCGGCCCTGGCCCGCATGCACCAGGTTTACCGGCCAAGGCTCGGGTTCGAAATCCCTGAGTACGGGGCGCAGTGTTCCCGAGCGTACGGCGACGACGATCTGGTAGGAAAGCACCCGCGTCGCTCCGACACCGGCGATCGCCGCATCAATCGCCGCCTCGGCGGTGTTGACCCGGAGCCTTGATCGGACCGGCACGACAAAATCAGCCTTGTCCACGGTGAAGGTCCAGGTGGCGAGCGAGCCAAGGCCCTCGAAGGTAATGCAGCTGTGCGCCTCGAGATCTCCCGGAGTTTCTGGAATGCCGCGTCCGGCCAGATAGGCAGGGCTCGCGCAGACAACATGACCGATCGAACCGACCCTGATGGCGACCATGCGCGAATCCGGCAGCCTGCCGATACGGACGGCGAGGTCGATATTATCCTCGGCCAACTGGCTTATCCTGTCGCCGAGCGTCAGGCGGATATCCACCAGGGGATAGGCGGCGAGGAAGTCGTTGACGACCGGCAGCACGTGAAGACGGCCGAAGACGATCGGCGCGGTGATGATCAATTCCCCTGTCGGGGCGCTGTATTCGCCGCCGGCGGTGCGTTCGGCGTCGCCGACCTCGTCGAGGATGCGGCGGCAGGCAGCGAGATAGGCATGGCCAGCGTCGGTCAGTGTCAGCCGCCGCGTCGAGCGGTTCAACAGGCGTGTTTTCAGGTGCCGCTCCAGTTCGGAGACCTTGCGGCTGACTGTTGCCAGCGGAACGTCCGAATGGCGCGCGGCGGCGGAAAGGCTGCCGCCTTCCGCCGCCGCGACGAAAAGAGACATGGCTTCGAGACGATCCATCACTTTTTCCAGAAAATGGAAGGGTTGATTGCAAATATGACATCTACATCCGCAACATGGAAGGCTGCATATGGTGGGGCACACCTCAACCAGGAAATCCCTATGCCCCGCATCGCTACGCCTTCGTCCACCGCCGCCGCTCCCGCCGCCGCGCAGCCTATGCTGCAAGCGGTGGAAAAACAGCTTGGTGTCGTGCCGAACCTGTTTCGGATGGTCGCCAACAGTCCGGCGGCGCTGGAAGGCTATCTCGGCATGATGGGAGCGCTCGCCAAGGGCCGGCTTCCGGCACCGACGCGCGAACGCATCGCGCTGGCGATCGCCGAGATCAATGGCTGCAACTACTGCCTGTGCGCGCACACCTATCTCGGCAAGACGCTCGCAAGCCTCGACGATGCCGAGATGATGGCCAATCGCCATGGCGGCTCCATGGACCCCAAGGCAGCCGCGGCGGTGCGTTTTGCCGCCGGGGTTGCGCAAAGCCGCGGACATGTCGCCCAGGAGGACATCGCTGCTGCCAGGCTCGCGGGCTATGACGACGGAGAGATCATCGAGATTGTCCAGCATGTCGCCCTGAACGTCTGGACCAACTATATCAATGAGGTTGCCCAGACCGAGATCGATTTTCCGGTTGTTTCCGCCCGCAATGCTGCCTGAATCCGGATAGGAGCGGCGGTGCCCGCCGGTCCCCACCTCATGCCGCAGAGGAAATCCCATGTCTGAGAGCCGCCCGCCGCTTCCGCCCTTCACCGCCGAGACGTCAGCCCAGAAAGCGCGCATGGCCGAGGATGCCTGGAACTCGCGCGATCCGGCGCGGGTGGCGCTCGCCTATACGGCGGACAGCCGTTGGCGCAACCGCGCCGAGTTCCTGCAAGGCCGCGATGCCATCCAGGCGTTCCTGACGCGCAAATGGAGCCGCGAACTCGACTACCGGCTGATCAAGGAGGTCTGGGCCTTCCACGGCAACCGCATCGCCGTGCGCTTCGCCTATGAATGGCGCGACGACAGCGGCTCATGGTTCCGCAGCTACGGTAACGAGAACTGGGAGTTCGACGAGCACGGGCTGATGCGGCTGCGCATCGCCAGCATCAACGACCTGCCGATCTCCGAAGCCGAGCGCAAATATCACTGGCCGCTCGGCCGGCGGCCGGACGACCATCCGACGCTGTCGGAGCTCGGTCTTTAGAAGCATTCAGCCAAGGAGGTTTCGATGAACGCACACGCTTTTACCAGCGATGTCGCCTTCACGCCGACGGTCAAGGCCATCCAGGCGCGCAAGGGCTCGCGCCAGTCCTACGCCCGCGTCGAGGAGCGCGGCGGCTGGCAGTCGGCGATCACACTGGACCTCGCCGCATTCATCGAAATGCAGACCAGCATCTTCCTGTCGACGGCCAATGGCGATGGCCAGCCCTACATCCAGCACCGCGGCGGCCCTGCCGGCTTTCTCAAGGTGCTCGACGAGAAGACGATCGGCTTCGCGGATTTTTCCGGCAACAGGCAATTCATCACGCAGGGCAATCTGGCCGACAATCCGAGGGCCTTCCTGTTCCTGATCGACTACATGATGCGCCAGCGCATCAAGATCTGGGGTACGGCGCGCGTTGTCGAGGACGATGCCGAGTTGACGGCGAGGCTGATGCCGTCGGACTACAAGGCGCGTCCCGAGCAGATCATCCTGTTCACCGTCTCGGCATGGGATGCCAATTGCCCGCAACATATACCGCAGCGCTTCGAGGCGGCTGATGTGGCAGCCGCGCTTGGCGAGCGCGACCGGCGCATCCAAGACCTTGAACAAGAGATCGCGCGCCTCAAGGGCGCTTCAGGGGCTGTCGCCAAGCAATGACGCGGCTCAGCCGCCGGCGGCGGTCTCGGCCAGCGCGATTCCCTCGGGCGTCGGCTTCACCGGGATAAACCCGCGAGCCAGCGCCAGCAGGTACTTGGTGTATTCGGTGAACAGCACGCGCACCGCCCGCGGCTTGGTCAGCCAACTTCCATTATCCAGGTTGGAATTGACCACGGGGTAGGGTTCGAGCTTGGCGCCATGCAGCAGCCGGCCCATCTCCAAAAGGCTGCGCGGCATGTGATAATTGTTGGTGACCAGGATCACCGTGCCATAGGCATGGGTTTCCACCCATTTGGCGCTTTCCTCGGCATTGCCGATCGTGTCGAGCGCGGCGCGATCGATGTCGACGCAGCAGGAAAACAGTTTCTTGTCGCCGCCGGTGGCCGCCTGAAGCTGGCGCCGGCTGGCCGAGGGGTGCACGCCGCTGATCAAGAGCCGCTCGCCCTTGCCGGATGCAAGCAGCTCCATCGCGGCGTCGAGGCGCGACTGGCCGCCGGTCAGCACAATGATGGCGTCGGCCTTGGCCGGGTTGGCGGGCGTGGTCAGATGACTAACCTTGCTGGCGAACCAGCCAAAGCCGCCAGCGAACACTGTTGCAAGCACAAGTAGGGAGAGAGCGGAGAAGCGCAGGGCGGTCCTTAGATGGCTAACCCTGCCACGGCCGCGCCAACGGTCAACCACCACTGGCAACTGTCCAGCCGTCCCGGTCGAATCCCGCACGTCCATGGTCATATAGTTAATCCTCAAATGCGGCCTTTGATAGGTAAAAGACGCACTTTGCGTTACGCGAATTCTTTCTCCGTGATCGCCCTGTTTCCGTCCAAGCCAAGACGAGGTCCTTTCATGCATCGGGTTGGCGAACGTCGATGTCGCTGAGATAGGCAACGACGGTGACGTGCGAGGTTGCCGCCGTCAGCGCGCCAATCACCAGCACCATCAGGACGACACCTGCGTAACCCGCCGAGCCGATGGCGAAGTTACCGAACAAAGCGGTCGCCTGATCGGCCTGCGGCGTTGCCATGTTGCGTGACGACCACCAAGAGAACACGATGAAGACGAGCACCGCCGCCGCTCCGCCGGCGGCCGCGCCCTTCATGCCGGTGACCAGAAAATGCCGGCGGAATTCGCGTGCGATGAAGCGCGCCTCGGCGCCGACGAAATGCAGCACCTCGATGATGTGGCCGTTGCCGTCCATGGCCCCACGGGTCGCGAACACCACGGTCAGTACTGTCGCCGACAGCATCAAGGCCAGAACGGCAACGCCTATGGTCACCGTGGTGCGGGCCATGGCCACCAGCCGGTCGACCCAGGTGCGGTGGTCGTCGAGCGATGCACTCGGCAGTTTCGGCGTGATCGCGGCGCGCATGGCGGCGAAGTCAGGCGGGCTGCTCTCGTCGATGGTGACGATGATCAGGCGCGGCACCGGCAGGTCGTCGATGTTGAGGCCCGAACCCAGCCAGGGCTCCAGCAGCCTTGCGGTCGCTTCGCGGTCGATGATCCGGGTCGACTTCACGCCAGGGAATTCGCCGGCGATCCGTGAGGCCTGGGTAAGCGCCGCCTCCATGTCGAGGCCGTCGGCCGGCTTGATCTGGATCGTCGCCTCGCGCGAGATCTGGTTTTCCCAAACCGAGGCTGTGTCGCGCACCAGTGTCACCGCGCCGAAAGTCAGGCAGGACAGGAAAGTCATGATGGCGATGACCAGCACCAGCGCGCGGCCGGCAATGTTCTGCGCCGGCACGATCGGCGCCATCTTGCGTTGTGCGCGCGGCCTCGCCTCCACCGCCTCGGCATCCTGCTCCTCGAAATGGTCGGCCGATAGCTCGGTCTCAGTCATAGATATCAAGCCTTCCGCCGGCCAGGATCATGCGGCGCGCGTCAACCTGCTCCATCAGGCCAAGGTCATGCGTGGCGATCACAACGGCGGTGCCAAGCCGGTTGAGCTCGATGAACAGCCGCAGCAGCCGCCGCGCCAGCGGCGGATCGACATTGCCGGTCGGCTCGTCGGCGAGCAGGATCTCCGGCTGCTCGATCAGGGCGCGCGCGATCGCGGCGCGCTGCTTCTCGCCTCCGGACAGGACCGGCGGCAGCACATGCATGCGCTCGCCCAGCCCCACCCATTTCAACAACTCGGTGACATCGGTGCGGTAGCTCGCTTCCTCGCGCCCGCGCACGCGCAGCGGCAGCGCGACATTCTCATAGGTGGTCATGTGGTCGAGCAGGCGAAAGTCCTGAAACACCACGCCGATGCGGCGGCGCAGATGCGGCAGTTCGGTGCGCGAGATGCGCGAGCGGTCCTTGCCGAAGATGGTGATCAGTCCACGCGTCGGTTTCAGCGACATGAACAAAAGGCGCAGCAATGTCGTCTTGCCGGCACCCGAAGGCCCGCTCAGGAACTGGAAGGAGCGCTCCGGTATGTGCAGGGAGATGTCGCGGAGGATTTCCGGACCCATGCCATAGCGGAGGCCGACATTTTCGAAGCGAATCAATTTCGACGACCTGAATTTCCTGGCCGCGGCGAACCGGCCTGTTTTGTGAAAAGACCATCGGCCGGCATGGTTAACCGGCGGTTAATTCCTGGCTCGTTTAGGCTCTTCAAGAGGGCTCCGGTGGGGAAGGGTTAACCATTTGTGTTTACGCAAAAGAAACGAAAAGCGAACACGCGCAATACTGGGGCCATGATGGCTGACGAACGAACCGCGCGCCCGGTTTCCGGCGAAATCATGACCGATCCCGCGGCAATTGCCGCAGCGGACCGGATCTTGCGCGCCCCGGCGGCTGATATCATCGATGCGGATTATATGGTGTTGCCGCGGCCGGCCCCACCAGTCGGAAATGTGACGCCGCTGCCGCGTGCGATTGTCCCCCCGGCCATCGAAGGCATGGACATGCTGCGCAAGCCGGAAATGCCAGCGGAACGGCCGCCGGCCTCGCGCGGCGGTCCGATCTTCTGGATCGCCGGCATCGGCGCCGCCCTTGCCGCCTTCTGGGTCTCGGGCGGCCATGCGCTGGTGCGCCAGGCACCGTTCCTGCCCGGCGCGCAAGCGTCGGCGCTGACTATTTCAGGCGTGACGTCACGCATCGATGCCTCCGGCGCCAATCCGGTGCTGTTCGTCGACGGCGAGGCCGCCAATGACGGGACGAGGCCCGCGACAATGCCGCCACTCGAAATCCGGGTGACGGGCAATGACGGCCGCACAACCCGCTATACGCTGGGGACATCTGGCCATTCGCTGGCATCGGGCGAAAGATTCGGCTTTGCCAGCCGGCTCGACGTGCCTAAGAACGGGGTAAGGACCGTTTTGGTCACCTTCGCCGAATAGCGTGTGTCGATATTCAGGTGAAGCCGGCCTGCAAACGATGGTTCCCTGCGCTTCCGGTGCTCACGTACGCTCCGCTCCGGTTCTCGGAAACCACTGCTTTCGGCTCGGTCTGATCTGACTCTCAACACACGCTCGGTGTGAAGGCGTTTCGGAAAAAAACTGGAGGGCGAGAAATGCCAAACGTGCGCGGCAAGGACATCGAAGTGCTGTTTTCGGCATCGGCGATCGCGCGGCGCAATCTCGAACTCGCCAAGGAGATTGCCGGGCACGACTATCACGATCTCCTGGTGATTTCGGTGCTGAAAGGCTCGTTCATCTTCGCCGCCGACCTCATCCGCGCCATGCATGATGTCGGCCTGTCGCCGGAAGTCGAGTTCATCTTCATCTCCAGTTATGGCGCCGGCACAACCAGCGGCGAGGTGAGGGTGCTGCGCGACATCGACAACGAGGTCGCCGGCCGCGACGTGCTGTTGATCGACGACATTCTGGAATCGGGCAAGACGCTGAGCTTCACGCGCGACCTGATGCTGTCGCGTGGCGCGAAAAGCTGTTCCATCGCCGTGCTGCTCGACAAGCGCATGCGCCGCCAGACCGCGCTGAATGCCGATTATGTCGGCTTCGACTGCCCCGATTATTTCGTCGTCGGCTATGGCATGGATGTGGCGCATGCCTTCCGTGAATTGCCGTTCGTGGGTGTGGTGAAAGGCGATGTGTAAGGCGAGCGCCCCGCACCGGTGAATCCTGAAAAAGGCCTTAACGGTGTCAGGAAAATTAGTCTGGGCGAGCTCCGGGGTTTTCAGGAAAAGTCAACGTTTCGCCGCCAAATATGCCGGCCATGGCAAAGCTTTTGATCGTCGAGGACGATGAGTCCGTCCGCACCCTCGCAGCCCGCGCGCTCGAACGCGCCGGGCACGCAATCGATATCGCCGCCGATGGCGCGCAGGGGCTTTCGCTGATCCGCGCCGCAAAAGGCGGGTACGATCTCGTCGTCTCCGACATACGCATGCCCGAGATGGACGGCATCGAGATGGCGGTTGCGGCAGCCGCGCTTTTTCCCGCGATGAAGATCATGCTGATGACCGGCTATGCCGACCAGCGCGAGCGCGCCGATGAATTGAACGGCATCATCCTCGATGTCGTGCAAAAGCCCTTCACGCTCGCCGAGATTCGCTCTCGCGTCGAACGGGCGCTGATCTGCTTCGCCTGATCAGGCTGGATCCCTCGCGACAAGCGCCGGTGCCGGGCTGGCGCGGCGCTCGGTGTTGAGTGCCAGCAGGCCGGCGCCGATGATGAGCGCCGCGCCGATCACCGTCGCTGACCTGGGCACCTCGGCGAAGAACAGGAAACCCCACAGCGGCGACCACAGGATGCCGGTATATTCGAAGGTGGCGACGCGGTTGGCCGGCGCCAGCCGGTAGCCTTGCGAGAGCAGGATCATGCCGGCCGAGGCGACGAAACCGCAGGCGGCCATCTTGAGAAAATCCGGCAGCGTCGGCCAGATCCATGGTCGCACCAGGAATTCGAGGCTCGGGTGGACGGCGTGGGTTATGCCCGCAATGTGAAACGTGCCGGCGACGACGGCCGCGCCGGTAAGATAGGCGCCGTTCTGGTAGAAGGCCATGACAGTGGACGATTCGGTATCGCCGATCTTGCGAGCCATCAGCTGCGAGAAGGCGTAGAGCACGGCCGAGCCCAGCGACAGCAAGGCCGCCCAGTCGAACAGCCCGGCGCCGGGGCGCAGCATCACCAGCACGCCAAGCATCCCGATCAGCACGGTCGACAGCGTCCGCCAGGAAACGCGCTCGCCGAGATAGGGGCCGGCCAGCGCCATGATGCAGAGCGGCGCCATGAAATAGAGCGCCACGGCGTCGGCCAGCGGGAGGGCGGCGATGGCCAGGTAATAGACCGTGTAGGAGGTGAACTGGATGAAGGCGCGTATCGTCAGCAGGCCGAACCGTTTCGACAGGATTGCCCGCAGCCCGACATCGGCGTGAACCAGAACGATCAGAATCGGCAAGGCTACGATCGAGCGGATCGCCATCACCTCGGTCACAGGGTAGCCGCTCGACACGGCTTTGACGAGCGGATCCTGCAGCGAGAAGACCAGCACGCCCAGGCACAGGCTCAGGATGCCGCGCACCATCCTATTCTGCATCCGTTCAGGCTCCCGCGCATCCGATCCGGCGACGCTCACCAGATCAAAAAGAACCCGCCACCGTTTTCGGGTAGCGGGCACGAGTGAGGACTCTTGATTGGTCCGCAGCCGATTTCGCGACTGCATATCCAATGGGTGAGGCGATTATCGTTCGGCGTTTGACATGTTGCAAACGAATTGGAATGATGCCAGCGATCAAATCTGCTTATGATGGATGCCATGCGGCCAACCCTCGATAGTGATCTCCTGCGTACCTTTGTCGCCATAGCCGAGGCCGGCAATTTCACCAGGGCCGCCGAGCAGGCCGGCCGCACGCAATCGGCCGTGTCGATGCAGATGAAGAAGCTCGAAGAGCTGGTCGGCGACAGCCTGTTCGAGCGAGGTTCACGCGGCGTCGCGCTGACGCGGCGTGGCGGCGAACTCATCGTCAATGCCCGCCGTATCGTTTCGCTGCTCGATGAAACGGCGGCGTCGATGGCGGCGGCGCCGCTCGGTGGGCCGGTTCGCATCGGCATTCCGGAGGAATATGGCCACGCCATCCTGTCGCGCGCGCTCGGCGCATTTTCGAAGCGTCACACCAAGGTCGAGGTCACCGTACGCTACGCGCATTCGGAGGCGCAGATCGCGGCGCTCGCCGCCGGCGAGCTGGATTTATGCGTGGTGTTCGAATGGCAGGATCCTTCCGGCGGCGAAGTGCTGATGCATGATCCGACGGTCTGGGTGACGTCGAACCTGCATCACATGCATGAGGAGCGCCCGGTGCCGATCGCGCTCTACAACCGCGCCGGCTGGTGTAAGGACTTCGCCATCAAATCGCTGGAGCAGCGCGGCCTTGCATACCGCGTCGCCTATACAAGCGATACCAATGGCGGCCTGAAGCTTGCCGTCACCTCAGGGTTGGCGATCGCGCCGATCTCACGCAGCAACATTCCGGCGGACTGCCGAGAGCTGACGTCCGCGGACGGGTTCGGCGACATCGATTCCTCCAATGTGGTGATGCATCGCAACCCGAATGCGTCAGGCGAAGCAATCGACGGCATGCAGGAGGCAATCCGCGAGGCGTTCGTCAACAGGTAGACGGCTCCATGGAAATCAAGCTGATCCCTCTCGCCGCTTCCTATTTCAGCTCCAGCAGCCGTTCCAGATAGCTGCGCTCGATGTCGGGGCTGAGCGCATTGCCGAGCCGCTTGCGAATCGCTTCCAGGATCTGGCGCGCGCGCTGGACGTCGATCTCGTCGGGCACTTTCACCGAATCGCCAAAATCGGGACCCTGGCTGGCGCGCGGCCGGCCGAGCGGGTCGCGGTCGGCATCCTGCTGGCGGCCGCCTTCCTGGCTGCCGCCCTGATCGCCCTGCATGGCCTGCATCTGTTTCATCATGTCCTTGGCGCCCTTGCGCAGCGCCTCAAGCGCCCGGCCCTGGTGGCCGACGGCCTCGTCGCCCTGGCCCTCGCCAAGCGCCTGCTCGGCGCTGCCCATGGACTTGCCGGCCTCGCCAAATCCTTCATTGGGCTCCATGCCCATGCCCTCGAGGCCTTTCTTCAGCTGCTCCAGATCGCTCTTCAGCTGGCCCTGGCCCTCCTGCAGCTGCTTCAGCGCATCGGCGAATTCCTGCGGCGTCATAGGCTTTGGCTCGCCATTCTCGCCGGGCTTGCCGTTTTCGCCAGATTGACCTTGCTCATCGTTCTGGCCAAGCTGCTCGTCGCGGTTGCGGCCGCGCTGGCGCTCGCCGCGCTGCATCTGATCCATGCGGAAGGTGTCGTTCATCATCTCCTGCTGCCGCCGCAGGATCTCGCCAAGCTTGTCCATCTGCTGACGCATCTGGCTGTCCTGCTCGCCCCCCTGCTGCTGGCGGCCGGCCTGGAGGTTGTTCATCATGTCCTGCAACTGAGACAGCAATTGCTGGGCCTTGTCGCGATCGCCGGACTTCGCCAGATTTTCGATCTGGTCCATCATGCGGTCGATGTCGCTCTGGCGCAGCTCCTGGCCGTTCTGCTGCATCTGCGGCGCGTTCGGGTTCTGCTTGGCGCGTTCGGCGAACTCCTGCAGGAACTGGTTCATCGCCTCGCGCAGTTCCTTCATCGCCTTCTCGATCTCGGCATCGCTGGCGCCATTCTTGATGGCGTCCTGCAGTGCCTGCTGGGCCTGGCGCAGCCGCTTTTCGGCCGCCGAGAGGTTGCCCTCCTCGATACCAAGCGCGATCTCCCAGAGGTAGGCAACCTCGCTGCGCAATTGATCGTCGTTCACCGCCAGCTTCAGCCGGCTCATTGCGCTCATGATGGCGAGGTAGTGGGACATGGTATCGAACGTGTCTTCAGGCCGCAGCGTGATGGCCTCCATCAGGTCGAGCACGCGCGGCTTGGCATTGGCGTCGAGCGCAAGCAGGCGGCGCTGTTCGATCACCGCGCGTGCCAGCGGGTTGGTGAACGGCCGCTCGGGCATCGCGAGCGTCTTGGTTTCGCTTGAGGCGGTGTGGCCGGCGTCGTCGGTGGCGACCAGCGTCAGCTTGATGCTGCTGCCGGCCCAGACATGCTCGGTCAGGTCTTTCGTGGTCTTGGCGGCATTCAACTTGCCGCCGCGGCGCGGCAGTGTCAGCGGCATTTCGGGCGGACCATAGAGCGGATGCGCACCCGGCGGCTGCGGGTCGGCCAGCGCGAAGACCGCCTTGGCGGTGGCGGCGCCGTAATCGTCATCGATCTGATAGTTGAGCTCGAAGGCGCCGTTGGCGGCGCGCTTGGGCTCGCCGACGAAGCGGATCTGCGGCGGCTTGTCCGGGATGACGGCGAAAGCCCAGCGGCCAAGCTGATCCTCCCCCGATTTCAGCGTCAGCGTCCCGTCGCCGGTCAGCTTGCTGGCGAACTGGCGCACCTTCGAAGGCGAGGCGGACGACACCGCCGGGCTTGCTGCCGGCTTGGCGGCGGCTTGCGGGCTTGCGGGGTCGATGGCGCGCGCATTGCCGTCCTTGTCGGCATAGGCAAGCGTTTCCTCGCCCGAGCCTCCGGTAACGCGCAGGGAGACGTCGCTTCCCTCGGGGACATGAAAAGTCGGCGTCGCCTGGTTGGCGTCGGCAGTCAGGAAGATCGGCGGCTTGCCGGTATAGGCCGGCGGCGTCACCCATGCGTCGATGCGCGGCGGTACGGCGTCGAGCGTGCCATGTGCGCTGAACCCATCTGTCAGCCGGCCGCCGGTCGGCCCGAAGGAGAAGGCAAAGGCAGTGACCAGCAGGAGCGCCGCCACGGCGCGCAATCCCCACGGGTCGCGCTCCGGCACGCGCGTGCGCGGCAGATCGGCGCCGAGATTGTCGAGCTTTCCAGCCATTCGCTTCTGGTGCTCGCGCCAGAGCGCCTGCGAGAAACTGCTTTCCTGGCCGCTGGGCCGGTCGCTCTGCACCTGCACCGGGCTGTGCAGCAGTCTGTTGGCGGCTTCGATGCGGCGATCGATCTCGGCCGCGCCAGGCATGCGGAAAAAGCGCAGCGGATAAAGCGCCGCCAGACCTGCCAGGCAAAACATGGCGATAAGGCCGATGCGCACCACGTCCGGCAGCCGGGGAAAAATACCGAACCAGGAGACGCTGAGAAACAGGCCGACGACGATAATGAGCGGAAGCAGCAGCGGCCAGCCACGCTCGATCGCCATCGAGACCCGCGTCGCCAGCCGGCTCAAGGCCAGGCGTCCGGCCAGGCCGCGATTGCTGCTGAAGGTGGGTCGTTCGGTCATCGGCCCTTCCTGGAGCCCTGTTCCGTCCTGAAGGACCGCAATGGGCTCTATCTCTTTGGGCATGATCTGTTCCGAAACTTGGATTCCACTTTTGGGATCATGCGGCGAGGCGGACGGGATAGCCCAAGCCTCACGACTCGAAGAATACCAGTAAACACGGCAAAGGCGAGGCAGTTTGAGAAAACGTGAAGCCTGCCGAAATGGTTGCAATCAGAAATTGGCGGGGTTTGCGTTGGCCCCACAGACCAGCACGGCGACCCGTTCGCCCGGTGTCGGCGCGTAGCGGCCGGACAGGATCGCGGCAAAGGCGGCGGCACCACCCGGCTCCGAGATGATGCGCACGCGGTTCCAGAGCGCCTTCTGGGCGGCGATGATGTCGTCGTCGCTGACCAGGATGGAGCGTTCGACGAAGGCTTCGGCGATCGGGAACATCATCTCGCCGACCCGCTTCGGCGCCAGCGAATCGGCGGCGATGCCTTCCGCCGGCGCGTCCACCGGATGGCCGGCCTCGAAGGCGCGATGAAGCGTCGGCGCACCCTCGGGCTCTACGGCGACGATGCGGATGCGGCCGGCATACCAGGCGGCGATGCCGCCGATCAGGCCGCCACCACCGACGGCGACCAGCAGCGTGTCGATCTCAGGCAGATCGCGTTCGATTTCGAGCCCGAGAGTGCCTTGGCCGACCAGCGTCTCCTCCTGGTTGAAGGCGTGGATCTGCAAGGCGCCGGTTTCCGCGGCGAACCGTTCGCTGGCGGCCAGCGCTTCGGCATAGCGGGCGCCGCCGACAACGAGGTCGGCGCCATAGGCCCGGATGCGGTCCAGCTTGGCCTGCGGGCTCACTTCGGGAACGAAGATGGTTGCTCTGTGGCCAAGCCGCATGGCGGCGTAGGCGACGGCAGCGCCATGATTGCCGCCCGATGCGGCGACGACGCCGGCCTCGGGAACCGGCCGCTCCAGGAGGTTGGTGAAGGCGCCGCGGGCTTTGAACGAGCCGGAATGCTGCAGGCATTCGAGCTTGAGGTCGATCGCCAATGGCCCCCGATCGAAGTCGGCCATGTCGACGCGCAGAACCGGTGTGTGCCTGATATGGGGGCGGATGCGCGGTTCCATCGCGGCGATGCGTTCGCGTGTGACGACGTTGCCCTGCGACATCAAAATCTCCTTGGGATTGACACTAATTAGTAACTTGGCAAAATGGCTAAATGCAAGAGGTTGATGTCTTCAAGGCGATCGCCAACGAGCGCAGACTGCAGATTCTCGACTGGCTCAAGAATCCACGTGCGCATTTCCGGGCACAGGCGGATGGCGATCTGGTCGAGGACGGCGTCTGCGCGCTGCTGATCGCCGAGAAGCTCGGCATCACTCAGGCGACGCTTTCCGAGCATATGCGCGTGCTCGTCCAGGCCGGCCTGCTCAGAACCAAGCGCATCAGGCAATGGACCTTCTACCGCCGCGACGAGGACAGGATCGCCGACGCAAGGGCACTCATCCAGAACCGGTTATAGCGCAGAACCGGTTATAGCGTCGCGGCAGGGCGGCTTACGCAAGCCAGTCCGGCACCGAATCCAGCCCGATCAGTTCGTCATAGGTCGGGCGCGGACGCACGACATGGAAACGGTCGCCGTCGACCAGCACCTCCGGCACCAGCAGGCGGGTGTTGTAGGTGCCGGCCTGGACCGCGCCATAGGCACCGGCGGTGGAAACGGCGACGAGATCGCCCGCCATCAGCCGGGGCAGGTCGCGGTCGAGGCCGAGATAATCGCCGGTTTCGCAGACTTGGCCGACCACGTCGACCATCATGCGCGGCGCGTCGGCCGGCGGCTGCACGACCGGCCTGATCTCGTGGAAGGCATCATAGAGCGTCGGCCGGATCAGGTCATTCATGGCAGCGTCGACGACGAGGAAATTCTTGGCGTCGCCTTCCTTCACGAAAATCACTTCCGAGACCAGGATGCCGGCATTGCCAACGATCAGCCGGCCCGGCTCGAACATCACCTTCAGACCCAATTTGGTGACATGCTTGCGGACGACCTGGGCATAGGCGTCGGGCAAGGGGGGCGGGTTGTTGTCGACGCGGTAGGGAATGCCGAGACCGCCGCCGAGATCGACATGCTCGATGGCGTGGCCGTCGCCGCGCAGCGCTCCGACCAGGTCGACCAGCAGGGCGAAGGCGTCGTCGAAGGGCTGCAACTCGGTGATCTGGCTGCCGATATGGGTATCGATGCCGGTGACCTTAATGCCCGGAAGCGTTGCCGCGCGGGCATAGACCTGGCGCGCCCGCTGCCAGGGAATGCCGAACTTGTTTTCAGCCTTGCCGGTTGAGATTTTCTTGTGGGTCTTGGCGTCGACATCGGGATTGATGCGCAGCGAGATAGGCGCCACCTTGCCGAGCGCCACGGCACGTGCCGACAACAGCTCGAGTTCCGGCTCGGATTCGACGTTGAAGCAGAGAATGCCGGCTTGGAGCGCAAAGTCCATTTCGCGGGCGGTCTTGCCGACGCCCGAGAACAGGATCTTGCCGGCCGGGACTCCTGCGGCGAGAGCCCGGCGCAATTCGCCTTCCGAGACGACGTCGGCGCCGGCGCCGAGCTTGGCCAAGGTCCGCAGCACCGCCTGGTTGGAATTGGCCTTCATCGCGTAGCAGACCAGTGTGTCGAGCCCGGCAAAGGCCTGGACGAAGACACGGTAGTGCCTGGTCAGGGTCGCCGTCGAATAGCAATAGAACGGCGTGCCGACCTGTGCGGCGATATCAGGGATCGCCACGTCCTCGGCATGCAGCACGCCGTCGCGGTAGTCGAAATGGTTCACGAGTGTGGTTCCGGAAGTTGAGGCACGATGCGATCGGGTTTGGAAAGACCAATCCCGCCTTCATCGAAGCTAGATCAGCGGGTCGAGAATGAACTTCTTGTCCACGACCGGTTTTTCCGGTTCCGGCGGCACGGACTGGTGGGCCTTCTCGGCATCCTTGCGTGCCTGGACAGCCGCCTCATAGGGCGTGTCCAGGCCCGCCTTGCGGCCGCAGGCGGTCACGAAGGCAAGCGCCGCAAGCAGCGTCAGCGTCACCAAAATCCTGCTTCCGGTCATCGATCCATCCGTCCGAAACTCTCTGTCCGCCGCTGCTTTTAGCCGAGTTCTCGGTGCATTGCACCCCGGATATTGCTGATCGCGATATCCGGCATTACGCCTTGGCGAGACGCTTTTTCCAATAGCGGATCTGCTTTCTCACTTCCGATGGCGCGGTGCCGCCGAAGCTGGTGCGACTCTTGACCGAGTTCTGCACCGCCAGCACCGAGAATATGTCGGAAGTGATGCCTGGGTTGATCGACTGCAGATCCTCCAGCGAAAGCTTTTCCAGGCTGACCTTCCTGTGTTCGGCCAGCGCCACCGCGCGGCCGGTGACATGATGCGCCTCGCGGAACGGCAGGCCCAAGGTACGCACCAGCCAGTCGGCGAGGTCGGTGGCGGTGGCGTGGCCGGAGCCGGCGGCCTTCTTCATCGCGGCGGCATTGACCGTCATGTCCGCAACCATGCCGGTCATCGCGGCCAGCATCAGGTCGAGCGTCTCGGCCGCGTCGAACACCGATTCCTTGTCTTCCTGCATGTCCTTGCCGTAGGTCAAAGGCATGCCCTTCATCACCGTCAGCAGGCCGACCAGATGGCCGTTGACGCGGCCTGTCTTGCCGCGAACCAGTTCGGCCGCGTCGGGGTTCTTCTTCTGCGGCATGATCGAGGAGCCGGTGGAGAAGCTATCCGACAGCCTGATGAAGCCGAATTGCGGCGTCGACCAGATGATGATCTCCTCCGCCAGCCGCGACAGGTGGGTGGCGCTGATCGCCGCCATGGCAAGGAATTCCAGCGCGAAATCGCGGTCGGAGACGCTGTCCAGCGAATTGCGCATCGGCTCGCGGAAACCGAGCGCCCTGGCGGTCTGGTGGCGGTCGATGGGAAAGCTGGTGCCGGCAAGGGCGGCGGCGCCGAGGGGGCTCTCGTCCATGCGCTCAATGGCGTCGCGCACGCGCGACAGGTCGCGAGCGAACATCTCGACATAGGCCATGCAGTGATGGCCGAAGGTCACCGGCTGCGCCGCCTGCATGTGGGTAAAGCCCGGCATGATGGTCGCCGCATGTTCCTCGGCTCGCGCCAGGAGGGCCATGATCAAGCCTTTCAACGCCTCGGCGACACGAAAGCATTCGTCCTTGACCCAGAGCCTCAGATCGACGGCCACCTGGTCGTTGCGCGAACGGGCGGTGTGCAGCCGGCCGGCCGCCGGACCGATGAGATCGGCAAGGCGGGCCTCTATGTTCATGTGGATGTCTTCCAGCCGCGTCGAAAACTCGAAGCTGCCGCCCTCGATCTCTTTCAGGATCGTGTTCAGACCGTGAGCGATTTTTTCTTGATCGGCCGCCGAAATAATGCCCGTTTGCGCCAGCATCTCGCTATGAGCGATCGAGCCTCTTATGTCCTGCGCGTAGAGTTTGCGGTCGAACGAGATCGACGCGTTGATCGCTTCCATGATCGCGGCCGGACCCGAGGCAAATCGTCCGCCCCACATCTGGTTGCTGGTCTTCTTGTCGCTCATGGCTATAACCCGTGCTTCGGAGCAGTTTGAGAATATGGCAGACGGAAACAGATTTTTCCCGGCCCGGCGCCTGATCCTCGCCGCCCTGGTGGCGGGAGCGCTGGCCGGCGCGGTCGCGGTATATGTCAGCGAGAGCCGGTCTGGCAACAACGCCGCGCCCCAAGCAGCCGCCGGCGACAGCAAGGACGATGTCGCCTGCGCCGCCAAGAGCGATCGCGCCAAGAAGGTCGCGGCCGCGGCCACCGGCGAGGTCGCGGCACTTTTGCCGGCCGATCCGCCGCAGTCGATGAGGAGCCTCGCCTTCCACGGTCCCGACGGCAAGCCGATGACGATCGCCGATCATGCCGGCAAGACCGTGCTGCTCAATCTCTGGGCCACATGGTGCGCGCCCTGCCGTGCCGAAATGCCGGCGCTCGATGCGCTGCAAAAGGAGAAAGGCAGCGACGCCTTTCAGGTCGTCGCCGTCAACGTCGATGCCGGCGACGACGTGAAACCGAAGAAGTTTCTCGCCGATACCGGTGTGCACACGCTCGGCTACTACCGCGATTCGACGATGACACTGTTCAACGACCTCAAGACGCGCGGTCTGGCGCTCGGCCTGCCCGTCACCATGCTGATCGACGGCGAAGGCTGCCTGATCGCCCACATGAACGGTCCAGCCGAATGGGCGGGCCCCGATGCAAAGCGGCTGGTCGAGACGGCGCTCGGGTCGTGAGCCAGAGCACCTCCAGGATAGTGTGTAACGGTTCTCCGTCCGGAATTGCGTAAAAACAAAGAGCTCTAGGCCGAGCGTACGCTCGGCTTGAGCAATACGAGGCTGCCATCCTGGCGGTCGGCGCCTCGCGCCCGAACACGCTTGCCGTGGCCGGTCAGGTCTCCGAACGCCTCGATCGGCGCCGGCTTGCCGAGATAATAGCCCTGGCCGATCTCGCAGGCCTCGGCGTCGAGGAACTTCAACTCGCCGAGCGTCTCGACGCCCTCCGCCAGCACCGGCAGACCCAGGCCGCGCCCCAGCCCGAGCACGGCGCGCACGATCGCCGCAACCTGGCCGTTGGTGTCGACGGACTTGATGAAGGAACCGTCGATCTTGATCTTGTCGAAAGGGAAGGCGCGAAGGTTGGAGAGGGAGGAATAGCCGGTTCCGAAATCATCCATGGCCACGCGCACGCCAAGCGCCTTGACCTGTCGCAAACTCGCCAGCGCGCGCGGCATGTCCTTCACCAGCGCCGTCTCGGTGATTTCGAGTTCCAGCCTGGCTGCCGCGAGACCGGACTTGAGCAAGGTCTCGTGCACCTTTCGGCTGAAGTTCGGATTGTGCAACTGCACCGCGGAGACGTTGACGGCCACCGTCAGTGGATTTTCCCAACTGGCGGCCTCCTGGCACGCTGCGGTCAGCACCCAATCTCCGATCTGGCCTATGGCGCCGCTGTCCTCCGCCAGCGGAATGAATATGGACGGGGGAACATCGCCGCGTTCGGGATGCCGCCAACGGATCAAGGCTTCGAAGCCGACCATTTTGCCGCTGCTGATCTCTTTCTGCGGCTGGTAGACGAGATAGAATTCGTCGCGCGCTACTGCCTGGCGCAGTTCGTGCTCCATGACGCGCTTGTCGCGAGCCTCGGCGCCCATCGACGCCTCGAAATAGCGATAGGTGTCCCTGCCTTCGGTCTTGGCGCGATAGAGCGCGGTATCCGCATGGCTGATGAGGCTGGCCTGGTCTTCCGCGTCCAGCGGATAGAGCGCGATGCCGATGCTCCCCGATACCAGCCCGCCACCCGCCGAGAGCCGGTTCTCCTCGCGCATCGCGGCGAGCACCGCGTCGGCGATCCGGCTCGCCGCCTGCGGGTCGGGCAGGTTGGGGGCGATGATGGCGAATTCGTCGCCGCCCAGGCGCGCCAGCATCTGTCCGTGGCGAAGAACGCCGGAGACACAGTTCGCCACCTTCTGAAGCATCGCGTCGCCGGCGCCATGCCCATAAAGATCGTTCACCTCCTTGAACCGGTCGAGGTCGAGCAGCAGAAGCGCAAGATGCCCGCCCCTCGCGCCCTTGCCGGCTTTTGCGTCTCGGCTCGTGGCGGCGATTTCGGTATCAAGCCGGCTGGAAAAGCTACGGCGGTTGGCGAGCCCCGTCAGCGGATCGAAATGAGCGAGGCGAAGGATTTCCTGTTCCGCCTTCTTGCGTTCGCGAATGTCGCGGACAGCGACGACATTGTGAGGCTTGCCGCAATAGTCGATGCTTCTGGCGATCAGTTCGACGGGAATTCTCATCCCGTCGCGATTGCTCAGTTCCGCCTCCCACGGCTGTCCCTGGAAGTTGATCAGGTCGGATGCGGTGCGCTCATCGAAGAGGTCGCCAAGTTCCCTTCCGTTCAGTGTCGTGGCGACCATGCCGGTCAGCCTGGCCATGCTGTCGTTGACACTGACGATGCGATTGCCATCGCAGACGATCAGGCCTTCCACCGCGGCGTTGGCTAAGCCGTGCATGCGGTCGACCTCAAGCTTTTGGCGGCGGAAGCGAAGGTCGATCCACAGCGCGGTGGCCGAAAGCACTAGGATCACCAGAGTGGCCGCAGCGGCGGCGAAGGCCTGCGAGGTCGGTGCGACGGTGTGTTGGGATATGGCGATCGAGGAATCCGGGAAGATCGAGACGGCAGCCATGGCGATGAAGTGCAGGCCGCAGATTGCCAGCGTCAGCAAGACCGCACCGGCAAGCGTCGCAGGCAGCGACGAGCCGCGCAGGACGACGCGCAAAGCCAGCGCCGCGAGCGTCACGCCGGCCAGCAAGGAGACGGCGACGAGGAGCAGGTTCCATTCGATCCGGCCCTCGACCTCGAATGCCGCCATGCCGATGTAGTGCATGGCCGCAATACCGCCGCCCAGAACGGCGCCGCCGACCAGATGGTAGTCAAGCTCGTCGCGCAAGGTGGCGACCCACATGCCAGCCGCCGTAACCGCCACCGCGCCAGTGAGCGAGAGTACTGAAAGTCCGGGATCATAGGCGTTGGGGATTCCCGGCGTGAAGGCAAGCATGGCGATGAAGTGCGTTGCCCAGATGCCGAAACCGGTCGAGGTGGAGGCGATCGTCAGCCAGGCAAGCCGATTTCGATCCGTCGAGCGGCCTATGTGATGAAGAAGATTGACGGCTGAAAAACAGGAAATTCCACAAATCAGCGCTGCCAGTGCAACCAGCCTCAGATCGTGCTGGTTCACGATGCAGTTATAGACCGTCAGCATCTTATTCCCCCTGGCCCGCAGGAAATAAAGAAAGAAATATGACTGATTAATGCTTGGCTGTTGAAGGATCGATAAAGCCGCCTGCAACCATAGCGTGCTTTTGCGGCGCAAGCTGACCGCAAGAGCACAGGCCAGGTCAGCCGCATCGATTGAAGACGACGGTTATTTCAGGCGGACGGTCACTGTCAGGGCGTCATGATCCGAGCTTGGGCTGCCATCCGGCAACACCGCCGGAAGAACCGCCGGCGCGCTGGCCGCGAGGCCGCGCGTGAAGAACCAGTCGATTCGGCCAACCGGGGTGCCGGCGGGCCGACGCTGGGTGGGCAGGTCCAAATTGTTGGCGGCCTGCCAATCATAGCCGCGCTCGGCAAGGGCCGCGAACAGCGGCTCGTGACGCTCGGCATGGATCAGCCGGTCCGGTTCGGCCATGACCCGAGCCATCCACGCCCGTGGGTCGTCATGGCGCTCCTCGTGGCTTGCCGTCAGCGTGTTGAAATCGCCGCCGAGCAGTACTGGCGCTTGCGGATCATAGTTGTCGATTGCATCGAGGAGTTTGCGTGTCTGAGCTGCCCTGCCAGCCGGATCGGTTCGGTTTTCAAGGTGCACCGAGACGACCGTCATCCTGCGGTCGCCGATGCGCACCTGGCCGCCGATCGCCATGCGTCCGCCGATGCGCGGTTGGCCGCGCTCCGGCCGAAACCAGCCGCCGGCGGCGTCCAGGCGCACCAGGAAGGGTCGCAGCAGCGGCATGCCACTGGTCACGGCATTGCCGTGAAAGCCTTCCGCGTTGGCGGCTTCACCGGTTGCCATGCGCTCGGCCTCGTTGCCGCCAGCGAGTTCGACGAACTCGACACCATAGGCGAAGGCATGGCCGAGCCGGTCGGCAAGCACGCTGAGCGGATGGCCGTTGCCGGAGCGTGCCATGCCCTTGTCCACCTCGGACAACAGCACGATTTCGGGGGCCGGCCCGGCAAGCGTTCGTGCAATGGCATCGACATGACGGAGCCGCTCGACGTTCCAGGCCACCACCTTCAAGGCCTCGCCGACGTTCGCGCGCGACGCCTTGCCGCCGATTTCGATCTGGCCAAGAGCCGGAATGGCGGCTGCATGCCGCAAATGCGTGGCGCTGTCGCGGGGGCCTTCGCGCATCGCCTGCCTGTCGGTGATGGGCACGTGCGCCAGCTGCTTCACCAGCATTTCATCATCCCTTTTAGCCGGATAACAATGACGGCCTTTACGTCCTTGGAAGTCGCCCTAGCTACCTAAGGCGCCGGTGTGACGTTTTCATGCCGCTGTAGCCGCCGGAGGGGAGAAAAGACCAGCTGTGCACAGGCCCGGGAGGCCACAACAGAACTGTCACATACCTTCTCTAAGAGAGCGGGCAAGGACTTGCGCAAGACCCTTGTCAACAGTCATTCAAGAGGGAAGAAATCATGACGATCATCAAGCGGGGCTTTGCTGCCCTTGCCGCTGGCGTGCTCAGCTCCGCGCTGGCGATGCCTGCCTTCGCGGAACCGACAAAATTCGATTTCTGGTTTGGTCTTTCGGGCGATCTCGCCCGGGTCGTGGACACGCTGTGCAAGAATTTCAACGCCTCGCAGAAGGACTATGAAGTCGTCTGCACCAGCCAGGGCAATTACGACGCCACCTTGCAGAACACCATTGCCGCCTTCCGCGCCGGCAAGCAGCCCACCGTCGTTCAGGTCTATGACGTCGGCACCGCCACCATGATGCTGTCGGGTGCCTACAAGCCGGCCGACAAGCTCATGGAAGAAAACGGCTACAAGATCGACTACGCCGATTATTTCCCCGGCATCGCCCGCTATTACGCCACCTCGAAAGGCGAGATGCTGTCCTTCCCGTTCAACTCGTCTACGGCGTTGATGTACTGGAACAAGGACGCCTTCGCCAAGATCGGCAAGACCGAAGCGCCGAAGACCTGGGAAGACGTCGGCGCCGACCTCAAGGCAATGAAGGACGCCGGCTATGAATGCCCGATGGCGATCAACATCTCAGCCAATGAAAGCTGGCAGCTGATGGAGCAGTTCTCCGCCATTCACAACCAGCCGATCGCTACCAAGAACAATGGCTATGACGGCCTCGACGCCCGCCTCGAAGTCAACAAGACCAAGTTCGTGCAGTACGTCACCGACCTCAAGAAGTGGTATGATGCCGGCCTGATCAAGATCAAGTCGAAGGATCTCGGCCAGGATATGGTCCAGGCCTTTGCCACCGGCACCTGCCAGGTCATCCTGACCTCGGTCGGCGATCACGGCACGGTTGGCCGTACGCAGAAGGAAGGCATGAACTGGGACGTCGCCGAACTGCCCGTCTATGCCGGCACGGAGCGCAAGAACTCGCTCGTCGGCGGCGCATCGCTGTGGGTTCTCTCCGGCAAGTCGGATGCTGAATACAAGGGCGCGGCCGCGTTCCTCAACTTCATCCACGATCCGAAGACCGCCCTGTTCTGGTCGACCAACACCGGTTACATCCCGGTGACCAAGTCGGGCTTCGACTACATGAAGGGCCAGGGCTTTTACGACAAGGCGCCTTACAAGGGCCGCGAAGTCGCGATCGCCAGCCTGACCGCCTCCGAGCCGACCGAAATCACCCGCGGCATCCGCCTGGGGAATTTCACCCAGATCCGCGCCGAGTTCGGCACCCAGATGCAGGCGATCTTCGCCAACAAGGTGAGCGTGCAGGAAGGCCTCGATACGCTGGTCAAGAACGGCGACGCCATCCTCGACCGCTTCCAGCAGACATATCCAGGCAAGACCCTGCCCTGACCAGGGATTTCCCAGACCGCCCGCCGACCCATTTGAGCATGATCCCGAAGACCGGTTTCCAGTTTTCGGGATCATGCCTGGGTCGACGGGCGGGCATTTCGTTATTAATCTCTCGCTTGCTTTAAGCTGACCACCCTGCGGCAACGGCGGACCGATGGAAAAACGCGTCACTTTCGGCAGTTGGACAGTCGGCATTCTTTTCGCGGTGCCGCAGCTCCTGCTGATCTTCACCTTCTTCTACTGGCCTGCCGGCCAGGCCGTATACTGGTCGCTGACGCTGCAGCAGCCCTGGGGCGGCGGCAACATCTGGGTCGGTCTCGACAATTTCCGCTCGATCCTGGCCAACGCCGATTACTGGAACTCGATCACCGCCAGCCTTGTCTTTGCCGGCATCAGCACCGGGCTTGCGATGTTCGTCGCGCTCGTGCTCGCCGCGCTCACCGACCGCCAGCTAGCCGGCTCATGGCTGTATCGCGTGGTGCTGATCTGGCCCTATGGCATCGCCGCGCCCGCCCTGGCGCTGGCATTCCGCTTCATCCTGGCGCCGGAAGCCGGCTTCATGGCCGTCGTCAACCAGGTCTGGCCCGGCTTCTGGGATCCCGGCCTGGACGGCGCCGACGCCATGGCTTCGATCATCATCGCCTTTTCCTGGAAGTATGTCGGCTACAACTTCATCTTCTTCCTCGCTGCGTTCCAGGCGATCCCGCGTTCCCTGATCGAAGCCGCTGCGATGGACGGCTCTGGTGTCATGAGGCGCTTCTGGGACATCCAGTTTCCGCTGATCACCCCGACCATCTTCTTCCTGCTTGTCATCAACATCACGGAAAGCTTCCAGGATTCCTTCGGCATCGTCGACATCATGACGTCCGGTGGGCCGGCGAATGCCACCAATCTGATGGTCTACAAGATCTACTCCGACGGCTTCAAAGGCCTCGATTACTCCGGTGCCGCCGCGCAGAGCATCATCCTGATGCTGCTCATCATCGTGCTGACCATTTTCCAGTTCCGCTTCATCGAGCGGCGCGTCCACTACAGGTGAGACTGATATGGTCGAGCGCACCCCGTTCCTCAATTTTTTCACGCACCTGATCTTGTTCGTCGGCTTCGTTTTCTGCGTGGCGCCGTTCGCCATCGTGGCGATCGCGGCCTCGCATAATCTCAGGGATGTCAACGACGTGCCGATGTCGCTCCTGCCGGGCAGCGATTTCTGGATCAACATCAAGACCGCCTGGGTGACGGCCGACCTTGGTCCCAAGCTGCTGAACAGCTTCATCGTTGCGACCGGCGTTGCCGCAGGCAAAGTGATCGTCTCGGCGCTGACCGCCTTCGCGATCGTCTATTTCCGATTTCCCGGCCGCACGCTGATCTTCTGGCTGATCTTCATCACTCTGATGCTGCCGCTTGAAGTGCGCATCGTGCCGACCTACGCAGTGGTCGCCAACGTGCTCGAGCCGTATCAGGCTATCCTGGACGTGACCGGCCTGAGCTGGCTGATCGAAACGGTTTCGGGCGTGCAGGTCCAGCTCAGCGTTGGGCTGCTCAACTCCTATCCCGGCCTAATTCTGCCGCTGGTCGCCACGGCGACCGGGACGTTCCTTTATCGCCAATTCTTCCTGACCGTGCCGGACGAATTGACGGAGGCCGCACGCATGGATGGCGCCGGGCCACTGCGCTTCTTCATCGATATCCTGTTGCCGCTGTCGCGCAACAACATGGCGGCGCTCGGGACCATCATGTTCCTGTGGGCATGGAACCAGTATCTATGGCCGCTGCTCATCACCACCGACCAGTCGCATGCGATGGCGGTGACCGAGCTCAAGCAGCTCATCCCCAATGTCGGCGGCACTCCGGAGTGGCATATCGCCATGGCCGGTACTCTCATCATTATGCTGCCGCCGATGATCGTCGTGGTGCTGATGCAGCGCTGGTTCGTGCGCGGCCTGATCGCCACCGAGAAGTAACAAGGAGACAAAAAATGGCCTCCATCGCAATACGCGGCGTCAAGAAGAACTATGCCAAGACGCAGGTCGTGCACGGCGTGGATCTCGACTTTGCCTCGGGCGAATTCGTCGTCATTCTCGGGCCGTCCGGCTGCGGAAAGTCCACGCTGCTCAGGATGATCGCGGGGCTGGAAGAAATTTCCGACGGCACGATCGCCATCGACGGCACGGTGGTCAACAAACTCGAGCCGCGCGAGCGCGGCTGCGCCATGGTGTTCCAGAATTACGCGCTTTATCCGCATATGAGCGTGGCCCAGAACATCGGCTATTCGCTGAAAGTCGCCGGTGTTCCCTCGGCCGAGCGCAACCAGCGCATCCAGGCGGTGGCCCGCACACTGGAACTCGAGCAACTGCTCGACCGCAAGCCGATGGCGCTTTCGGGCGGCCAGAGGCAACGCGTCGCCATGGGCCGCGCCATGATCCGCGAGCCGAAGGTGTTCCTGTTCGACGAGCCTCTGTCCAATCTCGACGCCAAGCTGCGCGTGCAGATGCGTTCGGAGATCCGCAAGCTGCATCGCCGGCTGAATGCCACCTCCGTCTTCGTCACCCACGACCAGGTAGAGGCCATGACATTGGCCGACCGGCTGGTGGTGATGAATGGGGGACGGGTCGAACAGGTCGGCACGCCAGGTGAAATCTACACCCGCCCGGCCAGCCGCTTCGTCGCCACCTTCGTCGGCGCGCCGGCCATGAACATCCTCGAAGGCACCGCCGAACTCGACGGATTGTCGCTGCTCGGCGGCAGTCGGCGCCTGGCGATGGCTCGCGCCGGCCTGCCGGTCGGCACGAAAGTGGCGATGGGCATCCGGCCGGAAGCGGTCCGGCTGGTGGCACCAGGCACGGCCGGCGCGCTCGATGCCACTGTCGACCTAGTCGAGGAATTGGGCGCGGGGCGGGTGATCTATGTCGACCTCGACGGCGCGCCGTTTTCGGTGATGACCTCGGAGCCCGTTCACCCCGAGCCCGGCAGCACCGTCGGCCTGAAGATCTCGCCTGACGACATGCACTTCTTCTCGTCGGAGACAGGCACCCGTCTCGATGTCTTCAAGGCTTCGGTGCCAGAGCCAGCGCTTTGATTTCCAGCACGCGCGCCGCCAAAGAGACGTACATGAAAATCATCCAGGTCACCGACGTGCATCTCGGTCGGCAAGGTGAGCGCCGCTTTGGGGCCGACCTGCACCAGCGGCTGGATCAGTGCATCGCGCACATCAATGCGCATCACGCCGACGCCGCGCTTTGCGTCTTCACCGGCGACCTGACGGAGACCGGTGCGCCGCGGAGCTATGCCGATTTGCGCGCTGCCCTGACCACGCTGTCGGTGCCGTATAGGCTGCTGCCGGGCAACCACGACCGGCGGGCCAATCTCATCGCCGCGTTTCCCGACGTTCCGGTCGACGAAAACGGCTTCGTGCAATCGGTCCACGATACCGGCAACGAAGTGCTGTTGTTTCTCGACTGCCTGGCGGAAGGGCGCATCGAGGGCGAACTGTGCGACAGGCGGCTTGCCTGGCTCGAAGCCCGGCTGGAACAGTCGGGCGGGCGGCCCGCTTACATATTCCTGCATCATCCGCCGGTCGCGCTCGGCCTGCCGCAACTCGACCCGCTGGCGCTTCAACAGCCCGATCGGTTGCTCGGCCTGTTGCGGGCCCATGGCAACGTCCGCCATATCTTCTTCGGCCATGTGCATCGCGACATTGCCGGCACCGTTGCCGGCATTCCGTTCTCGGCGCAGCGCGGCCTGCATGCCCGCTTCGAGCTTGCCCTCGAGCGATCGAGCGAGATCGTCGAACAAGCGCCGCCGTCCTACGCCGTCATCCTCATCGACAGCGCCAACGCGTGCGTGGTGGTGCACGGTTGCGATTTTATCGAGCAATGGCCGATCTATTCAGCCGAAACCGGCGAACGCATCACGGCGTAAGCTTGCCACTTCGCTTGGGTTCAGCGGCTTAAAATCGTCGGGCTCAAGCGAAGACGTGCGCCTTGCCCGATACGGTCAGCCGCACGATCTCGCCGACCGCCGGCGCGTCCATGCCGGATTTGCGTAGGATCAGCGGTGTGCCGCCGATGGCCGCAGCGTCGGGCGGATCGGAATTGTTCAGGAGCCGCACCGCGATCGTGCATGTCGAGCCGGCGAACTCCGATTCCGTTACCTCGCCGAAAGGCATGTCCGATGTGCCCGACATGCCCTCGCGCGAGGTGCGTTTCAGGCCGATCTGCTCCGGCCGCAGCATGATGCGGGCGACATCGCGGCTGTCCGGCGCGTCGACGGCGATGCGGCCCAGCGGCGAATTGGCGAAGCCGCCCGAAATGCTCGCCGGCAGGATGATGGCATCGCCGAGGAACTCGGCGATCATCCTGTCCTTCGGCTTGAGATAGAGCTCGCGCGGCGTGCCTACCTGGGAAAATTTCCCATCGCGCATTACCGCCACCTGGCTGGCGAAGGAGAGTGCCTCGGCCTGGTCGTGCGTCACCAGGATGGTGGTGATGCCGGCCGCCTCCAGAAGTTCGGCCACCGCCTTGCGCATCGAGGCGCGCAGGCCGGTGTCGAGCGCCGAGAACGGCTCGTCGAGCAGCATCAGCCGCGGCTTCATCGCCATGGCGCGGGCCAGCGCCACGCGCTGCTGCTGGCCGCCGGAGAGCTCGTGCGGGCGGCGTTTGAGGATCGCCTTGTCGAGTCCCACGATGTAGGCAAGTTCGACGATGCGCTCGGCGCGCCTGTCGTCGTCCCGTGCCATGCCGAAGCCGATATTGTCCGAGATGGTCAAGTGCGGGAACAGGGCGCCGTCCTGCGCCACCACGCCGATGCCGCGGCGATGCGCCGGGACAGCGGCGCCGCCATTGGCCAGCACCTGGCCGTCGAGTACGATGCGGCCTTGGTCAGGCGCCTCGAAGCCGGCGATCAGCCGCAGCAAGGTCGTCTTGCCGCAGCCGGAAGGTCCCACGATCGCCGTGCGGCTGCCGCTGGCGACGTTCAGGTTGACGCCGGCCAGTGCGGCGACCGGGCCGTAGTGCTTGTGCAGATTGCCGAGTTCGAGAAAGCTCATCGTCCTGCCATCCGCTTCGACTGGACGTAGAGCAGCCAGGTCAGGGGCAGCGACATCGCCACCATGATGAAGGCGTAAGGAGCCGCCGAGGCGTAATCGATCTCGCTGCTGTAGGACCAGAACGCCATGGCCAGTGTGCGGGTGCCGTTCGGCGCCAGCATCTGGGTCGCGGTCAGTTCGTTCATGATGCCGAGCGCCACCAGCGCCATGCCAGCCGCCGCACCGGGCGCCGACAGGCGGATCGTCGTCGACCACAGCGCATTGAGCGGTCGCCGGCCGAGGCTGGACGCGGCGCGTTCGAGCTCGACCGGCGCTTGCGCGATCGATGCACGCAGGCTGACCAGCGCGCGCGGCAGGAACATCAGTGCATAGGCGACCAGGATGGTGAACAAGGTCTGGTAGAGCGGCAGTGCGATGCGCACCGTGATGGTGACCAGTGCCAGCGCGATGACGACGCCCGGCAGCGAGCCGACGATGTAATTGCATCCCTCGAGCAAGCGCTGCAACGGACCCGGCGCGCGGATAGAGATCCAGGCCATCGGCATGGCCGCGACAGTGGCAAGCAGGGCGCCAGCGAGCGACAGGAACAGCGTCTGGCCGAGTGCCAGGCCGATCTCGTCGAAGCGCCAGACATCTGCGCCGCCGGCGGCGAGCCAGCGCCCGATGGTCACGAACGGAACGCCAAGCGCCAGCAATGTGGTGACGGCGAGCAGCAGCAAGCTGGGCAGGGTGGCGCGGCCGAGGTTCATTCGTTGCTGGTATCGCGCGGCACCCGAGCCGACACGGGCATAACGTTCCTCGCCGCGGACCAGCACTTCGAGGCCGAGCAGCACGAAGCAGCAGGTCACCAGCACGCCGGCCAGCATGTTGGCGGCCGGACCGTTGAAGGTCGACTGGAACTGATCGACGATCGCGGTCGTGAAGGTGTCGAAGCGAATGAAGACATAGAGGCCATATTCGGCCAGCAGATGCAGGCCGACCAACAGCGAGCCGCCGCATATTGCGAGCCTGAGCTGCGGCAGCACGACGCGCCAGAACACGCGCCAGGGTCCATGGCCAAGTGCCGCGGCCGCGTCCTCGAGAGCGGGATCGAGACGGCGCAGGGCCGCCGACACCGGCAGATAGAGGAAAGGGAAATAGGCGATCACGGACACCAGCACGCCAGCCCACAGGCCGTGCAGCCCGGGCACCAGGGTGATCCAGGCATAGGAGTGCACGAAAGCGGGGATGGCGAGCGGCGCCACGCAGAGCCAGGACCAGAGCCGGGCACCGGGCAGGTCGCTGCGTTCCGTCAGCCACGCCAGCGTCACCGACAAGGTGATGGCGATCGGCACCGCCAGCACGACGAGCAGGCCGGTGTTGACCAGCAGTTCGCCGACACGCGGCCGAAAGACCAGTGCCGAGACCGTCCCCCAGCCGGTCTGCACCGCGATCCAGATGATGAAAGCGAGCGGCAGCAGCGCCAGCAGGGAGACAAATATGGCGGCGGCGACAAGCCAAGGCGCCGCCCGCCGCTGCGCCCGTCGACGCATCTTGGGCGGCAGGCCGGGATGCGCGAGATCGACCGCGGATTGCATCAGTTCAGGCGCCATACCGTTGCGACGCGGCAGCGGCAATCATGGGACCACGGTCGCGGTCAGGAACGAAGCGTGTCGTCATGGACGAATGCATCTCGAAACAAAACGCTCCCGCGAAAGGTGAATTCCCGCGGGAGCACGATCTGACGTCCTTATTAGGAAGAACGGCAACTAAAGCAAGCCGGCTGCTGTCATCAGATCGGTGACCTTCTTGGAGTTCAGCGTCGTGGCATCGACCTTCGGCGCCTGCAGGTCGGCCAGTGGCACCAGCTTCGGATTGGACTGCGCGCCCTTGCCGACCGCGTATTCGAAGGAGGTTCCGTTCTTCAGCACGTCCTGGCCGTTCTTGCCGGTCACCCATTTCAGGAAGGCCTGGGCTTCCTTGGGATGCTTGCTCGAGGCCAGCACGCCGCCGCCGGAAACCGATACGAAAGCGCCCGGATCCTGGTTCTTGAAATAGTGCAGCGCGACGTTCTTGGAGTTTTCGCCGGTCTTGGCCTGATCGCCAAAGTAGTAGTAGTGGTAGATCACGCCGCCTTCGATCTCACCGGCATTGACCGCCTTCATCACGGTGCTGTTGCCCTTGTAGGCGGTGAAGTTCTCCTTCATCGCCTTCAGCCAGTCGGCCGTGGCGGGCTCGCCCTTGAGCTGCAGCAAAGCGCTCACGATGGCCTGGAAATCGGCGCCGGAAGGCGAAGCCGCCCAGCGGCCCTTCCAGCTCGGGTCGGCGAGATCGAGCATCGACTTGGGCAGCTGGTCTGCCTTGAGCTTGGTGGTGTTATAGGCAAACACGGTGCTGCGCGCGGCCACGCCCACCCATTTGCCGCTGGTGGCCTGATAGTCCTGCGGGACTTGAGCCAGCGTATCGGCGTCGACTGGCGCGAACAGGCCGGCATTTTCGACCAGCACCATGGCCGGCGAATTTTCCGTCAGGAACACGTCGGCGGGCGAGGCAGCACCTTCGGCGACGATCTGGTTGGAGAAGTCGCTG
Organism: Mesorhizobium sp. B2-4-13; assembly: GCF_006658535.1. Classification (NCBI taxonomy): domain Bacteria; kingdom Pseudomonadati; phylum Pseudomonadota; class Alphaproteobacteria; order Hyphomicrobiales; family Phyllobacteriaceae; genus Mesorhizobium; species Mesorhizobium sp. B2-4-13. The sequence goes on from NZ_VFVB01000007.1 coordinate 266,694, forward strand.
TCACCGCCGTTGCGCAAGGTGACCTTTATCCCCGTTTCCTTGGTGAACCCTTCCGCCCATTCCTTCGCCAGGCTTTCATGCTGGGCGTTATAGACGACGATGCCGGCATCTTCGGCCGTCGCCGGACCAGCGGCGAGGCTGATTGCAAGCGCGGCTACGCTGGCAAGGGCAAGAAGGGGGGATTTCATAAGGGTACTCCTCGGGTTGTCCCGCACTGGGGTGCGTCCGAGTACCAATTCATGAATGCACTAGTCAAGATTGAAAGACGACGGGCATCATCACGGTTTCGCGTGTGATATGCGGGGCTGGTGGCTGCTCCTGCGGGATGCAGCCATCGACCATCGGATGAATGGTCCACCGCTGGTCCAGCCCCTGCTGTGTTCGTTTGGTCTCGGGATCGAACGCTTCGTTCAGCATGGCGCACCAGGTCCTGCGCAGATTGTCGCAGCGCGTCCGGAACGCCGCGCTGCCAAGCCCGTCACGGATATCCTGCGCGGTCAGGTCGGTGGTCTCGCCCGGCGGTTTGGGCGGAACCGTGCCCGTGTCGGCAAAGTCCGGATCCCACTGCAGATAGTGTTTCGCGTCGACACTGGCGGCCGCATCGAATTTGACCACCGCCATCAGCGGATGAAACTCGTGCCAGCCCTTGTGGTAGCCGTCATAGACATGTTCGCCGAGGACGGCGACATGATCGCCCATCCTGATGGGGCCGAGCGCCTTGTCGCCGACATTGGCGTCCTCGACATTGCCGGGGTTCCAGTTGAACAATCCCTGCAGGACCGGCTTGACCCCGCCGAAATAGGATGCCGCTCCGCCGATGGCGCCGCCAATGGCCGCTCCGAGCAATCCTCCCAGGAACGAGCCGATGGCGCAGCCCAGCGCACCCAGGAAGAACGATCCTATGGCGCAGCCGACAGCCGCTGCGGCACTGGCGCCGGCGGCCGCCGCGGCCACCGTGACGACCAGGGCCGCCGTCAGCAGGATGACGATGGCCGGCGCCCATTGGCGCATCTTGATCCAGAAGTCGCCCTCGGCCTCGCAGTGCAGGCCCCAGCGGGCATGATCGTCGGCCGGTGCGTAGCCCAGATCCGTCTTCAGGTCGTCGCGTGGCAGCAGCAGCTCATGACCCTGAAAGCCGTCATTGAGAATATCGTTGGCCGGATGGGCCGCGACGCTGGCGGCGAATTCCGCCGCGACGGTGCCGTCGGCATTGTAGCGATTGGCCGCCGCCAAGGCCGCCTCGTTGGTCTCGGCGTTGAGAATTTCCGTCGTCGGATGCGGCATCAGTATGACGTCGAAATACTGGTCGTTGTCGAAGGCGCCGAGATCGCTGCGGAACGGATTGTAGGAGACGATGCCGACGGCGCATTTCGGATTGTCCTTGTCGAGGCAGACCAGGCGGTGGTTGAGCCATTCCCCGGCGGCCTTGTCGATCGTCGCGGTGGCGGACGCCAGAAATGCGATTGCCGCGGCAAGTGCCGCACCGACCGGCCCCAGCAGCAGGCCGAAGGCGGCCGCCAACCCGGTGATCACGATGATCTGCAGCGCCTGGCCGGCGAGGAAAGCCAGCCGATCGTCCTCGTTGTAGGGCTTGCCACCGACCGGATAGAGAAAGCAGCTCGTATAGTGCTTGTAAGCCATCGGAGCGCCTCAGCCTTTCGTGGCGGTGAGCGTCACGCCGCCGGTCATGGTGCGCGATCCACTCTCGCCGATCGTGAAGACGTGGACGTTGAAGGTCTTTGAGCCGCGGAACGCGGTGTCCTTCGGTTCGATTTCGACAGCGATCTCGGTCAGCTGGCGCGGCTGCAGCAAAAGCGTTCTTGGGACGATCCTGACCGACCAGTCGTCCGGCACGGGAAACCGGCCATACGCCTGTTCCTCGAGGGCCTCGGCCCAGCGCGCCTTGCTTTCGGCGAGCCGCGGCTGTGGGGTGTCCGTGCGCTCGTCTCGACCCTGGCCGCGTGACGGGATACATGGCCGCAGCTTCGGCAGAGCGTAGCAGTCCGCCTCGATCTGGAAACGCCGGACGACCGAGGCCTCGTTGCGCACGCTGAAGACGAACTTCGCCGGTGAGCGCATCTCGGCAATGTTGACGTTCTTCTGGCCAAGGTTGTTGCTGGGGTTGGCGTCATCGCCCCAGGAAAGCTGTGCTTGAAGGCAGTAGTGGCCGCCGGTGGCGGGCGTGGTCCAACTGAACTCGGCATAGGCAGGGCAATCGATCGTGCCCTTGGCTCCGAGATTTATGGCGACGTTGGCGATCGGACGGGAAATGGTCTGGGCGCCGAATGACAGGTAGGACAGTGCCACCCCGACGCCCACCGCTGGGGCGTCATAGGACCCGTTCCAGACGCGCACGCGAACGCGATATGCATGTGCTGGCTGAAGCGCGCCGCTGACCGGCAGGGTGCCGTCGAAAATGTCGATGTCGGGGTTGTCCCAGGTGACCGCGAGCCCCTGCGCCATCAGATAGTACTGTGCATAGAGAAGAGGATCGGCGCGCTTGTAGATGTCGGGCGGCAGCTGGATGCAGCAATCGTTCTGCGCTGGGCTGGGCAGCCGCTGGCCCTTGGCCAGCCGGCAAAGCAGCCTGCATATCGTGGCAAACAGCACCTTCAGCCCGGTGGCCAGACGCTTCCAGAATTCGGCGGCGAACAACAGCAAGGCCGCGGTTCTGATGTGGTCGACCAGAGATCCTGCCATGTCGTGTTTCCCACGCTGAGAGGACGCAACGGTAATGTTTTCCTGGCGGACCTGTCTCCACCGGTTGTCCAGAGGCTATTTCTTCAGTGATCCCTGTCTTCTGTAGAAGTAGACGGCGGCGACAAGGACCATGGCCGCAATGACAAGGCTGCTCTCGAAAGTTCCCGAGCCATTGTCGGGAGAAAATCCAAAAAAGCGTTCAATGAAATCCATTTCGGCCGCCCTCCGATCCTTTGACGCTACAGAAGGGTTTACCTTACGTCAATCGAAGGTTGGTCCCGCGCCGCTCCTCACGCATGAGCTGGGAACCAGAGAACCCGTCAGCGAATTTAGCGGGCCATCCCGCAAACTTTCGTGATTTGCCCGTAGTTTGGCTTGGACATTATTTCGCCGGCCACGTAACAAATCAGTGCCGAGGCGCGAAGATCGGGGAGTGAACTCTTGTGAGCGGCAAGGACGAGGCCGAGCTTTCCCGGCTGATGCGGGCCGCGATCGCGGGGGATGAAAAGGCCTATGCCGACTTTCTGCACCGGATTGCCGCGCTGGTCCGCGGTTTCGTCAGGCGCAAGATCGTGCAGGGCGGGGTCGATCCCGAGGATGTCGTGCAGGAAACCTTGCTGGCCATTCATGTGAAACGGCACACCTGGCGCCAGGACGCGCCGGTGCTGCCCTGGGTTTATGCGATTGCCCGTTTCAAGCTGATCGATGCGTTCCGGCGGCGCGGACGGCGCATCGAGATCGATGTCGACGACATCGCCGAGACGTTCGCCGAGCCCGAAACGGAAACCGTCAGCGAGCGCGACATCAACCGGGCGCTCGACGGGCTGCCGCCGGCACAGCGTTCCGTGGTTTCAGCCGTATCCGTTGAGGGCCGCTCGATCGGCGAGACGGCGGCTAAGTTCGGCATCAGCGAGACGGCGGTGCGGGTGTCGCTGCACCGGGGACTTACCGCCATAGCCAGGCGATTCGGGCAGGGGCGGTTCGGGCGGGAATGACATGAAGACCGACGATCTCATCAAGGCGCTCGACGCCGATGCCCGCAGCAAGGCGATGCCATTGCGCTCGGCCTGGTGGCTGGCGGCTGGTGCGGCCGCCTTGGTCGCAGCCGCTGTCTTCATGATGACGATCGGGCCGCGCCCCGATTTCATGGTGGCCGCGCACACGGTGCGTTTCCTGTCCAAATTCGTTTTCACCATCGTGCTCGCCACCAGCGCCTTTGCCCTGATCCGTGCCCTGTCGACGCCGGGCGCGGCGACAGGCCGGGCTATGGCGGCGATGATCGCGGCGCCGCTGCTGGTCGCGGTGGCCGTGGTGCTGGAGCTCTTCGTGGTGCCGCAGGCCCTGTGGAGCACGCGCATGATCGGCTCGAACATGATGATCTGCATGGGCTTCATCCCGCTGATCGGCATCGGCCCGCTGGCCATCTTCCTGTGGATGCTGCGCTATGGCGCGCCGACACGGCCGGTGCTTGCCGGCGCGGTCGCGGGGCTGCTTGCCGGCGCGCTGGCGGCGACTTTCTATGCGGCGCACTGCTTCGACGATTCGCCGCTTTTCGTTGCCACCTGGTACACGATCGCCATCGCGGCTCTCGCTTTGCTTGGTGCGCTCGGCGGGCGGTTTTTCGTGCGCTGGTAGCAGGATACCCACGCCTACACCCCGTGAATACCGATCCTTAATCATGCCGGCAATTGTTTGCCGGTTTTCCATGTCGCCTATGCCCTTGGCGCAACCTTTCCTTAAAATCGATCCTTCAGGGTTTTAACGGGAAAAAGCGATTGCCCACGGGGGTGGCACGAATCGTGACATTGCGAGGTATCATCGGGCCGGGACGGCACAAGCATGCAGCTCTCACGCTGCTTGTGGCCGGTCTGGCCGTAGTGGCCGCCTCGCTTGTACTGTCAAGGCTGGACCTTGGCGCGCAAGCCCTCAGACTTTGCCTCCAAATATCGGTCGCGGTGACGGTCTGCGCGCTTTTCGCGGCCTATCTGTTCATCGGTCGAATCTCGGAGGATCGACGGCAGATCACGGACAGCGAGCAGCGGTTCCGCCGGGCCATGGAGGACTCGGCGATCGGCATCGCTATCGTCGGTCTCGACGGGCGTATTCTCCAGACCAATCCGGCCTTTGCCGCCATGCTTGGCTACAGCCGCGACGAGATCGAGGCGCTGACCTTCTTCCAGCTCACGCATCCCGACGATGTGCAGATCGGAAGCGAAACGATGGCCGGCCTGAAGGCGGGCACCGTCGATGCCTTCCACTTCGAGAAGCGTTATCTCAAGAAGGACGGCACACCCGTCTGGGCTCATCTTGCCGGCTCGGTTATTCGCGACGAGAAAAGCGGCCGGCCGCTCTATCTCGTCTCGCAGATCGAGGACATCGACGCGCGCAAACAGGCCGAGGCGCGCATCACAGAGGCCGAAACGCGCTGGAACTTCGCGCTGGCCGGCGCCGGTCAAGGTGTCTGGGATTTCGACATGCGCAAGGGGGGCACCACCTATTCCTCCACCTGGGTCAAGATGCTGGGCTACGGGGATGGCGAGCTCGATGGCGACCCCGATCGCTGGCTGACGATGATCCAGCCAGACGATCGCGCCACGGTCGCGGAGGCCGATCGCGCCCATCTCGCCGGCGAGACGGAATTTTTCGAAGCCGAGTTCCGCATGCGCCACAAGGACGGCCGCTGGATCTGGATCCTCGACCGCGGCAAGGCCATCGAGCGCGATGCGGACGGACACCTGGTCAGAGCGATCGGCAGCTTGATGGACATTACCCGGCGAAAGCAGGCCGAAGAACGGCTCATCGTCTCGGCGGCGATGCTGGCCGACGAGAAGGAGCGGCTGAGGGTGACGCTGCAATCGATCGGGGATGCCGTCATCTGCACCGATGCCGCGAACCGCGTCACTTTCATGAACCCGGTGGCCGAAAAGTTGACCGGCGTTTCCAGTGACGATGCGCTGGGCAAGACGCTGAGCCATGTCTACTGGGCAGTCGACGAGGAGACGGGCCACAGGATCGGGATGACGCGGCCGGTGACAGGCGAAGAGGCGCGCTCCGACCAGAACAGCCGCGCGGTCCTCATCCGCCGCGACGACACGCGCTGCAGCATCCGCCAGGTCGTGTCGCCGATCCTCAACGAACGCAACGAATTCTGCGGTCTGGTGATCGTCTTCCAGGACTTCACCGATGCGCGTGCCCTGCAGCGACAGCTTGCCCATGCCGCCGCGCATGATGCACTGACCGGCCTTGCCAACCGCTCGAGCTTCATCCGCGCCATGGAGGGGATGGTCGATCAGGCGCGCAAGGACGGCACGACGACAGGGGGCCGCCATCAGTTCATGTTCATCGATCTCGACCATTTCAAGCTGGTCAACGACACGGGAGGTCACGCTGCCGGAGACGCCCTGCTGAAGCGGGTCGCTGATGCCGTGCGCGGCGTGCTTGGTCCTGAAGACATCGTCGCGCGCCTGGGTGGCGACGAATTCGCCGTGATCCTGAAATCGGCTTCCATCACCGGCGCGAGGATCGCGGCGCGTTCCATCATCGATGCGATAGCGGGCCTGAACTTCACCTGGGATGGCCGGCCGCACGGGATCGGCGCCAGCATCGGGTTGACGGCGATCTGCGCCAATTGCGGCGAAGTCGACGAGATCATCGCAAGGGCCGACGCCGCTTGCTATGCAGCCAAGGCCGCCGGCCGGGGATGCGTTTCGGTGGCGCCGGACGGCAAGGTCAGCGACGATGACAGGTCAGAACCGCCCAAGCCACTCGCCGCGGCCTCGTGAGCGGCAATCACGTCAGCGCGTCGGAACGGGATGCTCGCCGCGATAATCGTAGAAGCCGCGCCCGGTCTTGCGGCCGAGCCAGCCGGCCTCGACATATTTGACCAGCAGCGGGCAAGGCCGGTACTTCGAATCCGACAGGCCGTCATGCAGCACCTGCATGATCGACAGGCAGGTATCCAGGCCGATGAAATCGGCAAGCTGCAGCGGTCCCATCGGATGGTTGGCGCCGAGCCGCATGGCGGTGTCGATGGCATCGACCGAGCCGACGCCCTCATAGAGCGTGTAGATCGCTTCGTTAATCATCGGCAGAAGGATGCGGTTGACGATGAAGGCCGGGAAATCTTCCGAGACGGTGATCGTCTTGTCGAGCTGCTTCACATAGGTCTTGGCCGCCTCGAAGGTCTGGTCCTCGGTGGCGATGCCGCGCACCAGTTCGACCAGCTTCATCAGCGGTACCGGGTTCATGAAATGTATGCCGATGAACCGCTCCGGCCGGTCGGTCTGGGCAGCTAGCCGTGTGATCGAAATCGACGAGGTGTTGGTCGCCAGGATCGCTTCGGGATTGAGCTGCGGACAGAGCTGCGCATAGATCTTGCGCTTGACGGTTTCGTCCTCGGTCGCCGCTTCGATCACCAGATCGGCGCCGGCGAGATCGGCCATCGTCGGTGCCGACGCGATGCGTGCCATGGCCTGATTGCGCAGCTTCTCGTCGAGCTTGCCGGACCCCACCTGACGGGCCATGTTGCCGCTGATTGTGGCAATGCCCTTCTCGATGCGGTCGGGCGATATATCGTAGATCAGCACCTTATAGCCCGAAAGCGCGGAGACGTGGGCGATGCCGCCGCCCATCTGGCCCGCACCAATGATGCCGATCGTCTCGATCTTGCTCATTACCCGATCCCGTCCGGAGCGTTTTTCGCTGGATCGCGAACCGCCCCATCTCTTTGTTTTCCCGCAATTCCCGGCGCAAAAACCCCTGCGCACTGCTGCTGGAATTGCTTTCAGCCTTTGTGGCCTGCTTATTGTGCGGTGCAAACTAAAAGGGTGGGGCGACTTCGTCTACCCCACCCTTCGCAATTTAATACGGTTGCGCGGAAGCGTCAAAGCGCCTTCTGCAACTCCGGCAGGATGACGAAGAGGTCGCCGACGAGGCCGTAGTCGGCAACCTGGAAGATCGGCGCTTCCTCGTCCTTGTTGATGGCGACGATGACCTTGGAATCCTTCATGCCGGCAAGGTGCTGGATGGCGCCGGAGATGCCGACCGCGATGTAGAGATCGGGGGCGACGACCTTGCCGGTCTGGCCGACCTGCCAGTCGTTCGGCGCGTACCCGGCATCGACGGCGGCGCGGGAGGCGCCGACGGCGGCACCGAGCTTGTCGGCGACCGGCAGGATGACCTCCTGGAATTTCTCCGAGGAACCGAGCGCGCGGCCGCCCGAGATGATGATCTTGGCCGAGGTCAACTCCGGACGGTCGGTCTCCGACAGCTTGTTCTCGACGAAGGTGGACAGGCCGGGATTGGCTGCCGCATTGACCGTCTCGACCGAAGCCGAGCCACCGTCGGGCGCGGCCTGGAAGGAGGCGGTGCGCACGGTGATGACCTTCTTGGCGTCGCTCGACTGCACCGTCTGGATGGCGTTGCCGGCATAGATCGGCCGCTTGAAGGTATCGGGCGAGACCACTTCGATGATCTCGGAGACCTGCGCGACATCGAGCAGGGCCGCCACGCGCGGCGCGATGTTCTTGCCGGCCGACGTCGCCGGCGCGATGACTGTGTCGTAGGCGCCAGCCAGCGAGACGACCAGTGCCGCCGTCGGCTCGGCCAGGCGCTCGGCGAGTTCGTCGGCTTCGGCGAGCAGCACCTTGCTCACGCCCTTCAGTTTGGCGGCTGCGTCGGCGGCAGCCTTGGCGCCTTTGCCGGCCACCAGCACATGAACGTCCGAGCCGATCTGCAGGGCGGCCGAAAGCGCCTTGGCGGTCTGGTCGGAAAGGGTGGCGTTGTCGTGTTCAGCGATGAGGAGAATTGCCATGTTGTCTGTTCCTTCCGATCTCAGAGCACGCCGGCTTCGTTCTTGAGCTTGTCGACCAGTTCGGCGACGCTCTTGACCTTGACACCCGCCTTGCGGCCGCTCGGCTCCTCGGTCTTGATGACCTTGAGGCGTGGCTTGACGTCGGCGCCGTAATCGGCCGGGCTCTTCTCGTCGAGCGGCTTCTTCTTGGCCTTCATGATATTGGGCAGGGAGGCATAGCGCGGCTGGTTGAGGCGAAGGTCGGCGGTGACGATCACCGGCATCTTCAGCTCCACCGTCTGCAGGCCGCCGTCGACTTCGCGCGTCACCTTGGCATGATCGCCCTCGATCACGACCTTGGAGGCGAAGGTGCCCTGCGCCCAGCCGAGCAGGGCCGCCAGCATCTGGCCGGTCTGGTTGGAATCGTCGTCGATCGCCTGCTTGCCGAGAATGACAAGGCCTGGCTGTTCCGCCTCGACGACGCCCTTCAGCACCTTGGCAACACCGAGCGGCTCGGTCTGCTCGTCGGTCTTGACCAGGATGGCGCGGTCGGCGCCCATGGCGAGCGCGGTGCGCAAGGTTTCCTGCGCCTGCTGCGGACCGATCGACACGACGATGATCTCTTCGGCCTTGCCGGCTTCCTTGATCCGGATCGCCTCTTCCACCGCGATCTCGTCGAACGGGTTCATCGCCATCTTGACGTTGGCCAGTTCCACCGCCGAACCATCAGCCTTCACGCGCACCTTGACGTTCGCGTCCACAACCCGCTTCACGGGCACAAGGATCTTCATTTGCCTGTCACCTCTTCACGCTAGTTGGGCGCGCTATAGCAGCCTGCGCCCCTTCTGAGTTGTCGAAAGCCGACATTCCTGACTGAATTCCGGCCAGACGGAATTCTGGCCGGATGGAAATTCTGGTCTTTGCCCGCCCTGGCTGCTCCTTAAACGCCTTGGGCCGCGGCGGAGACGTTTCCGTAATTGTGGCAACCCCTGCCGTCAATACGCTGAAAGCCGCTCAAATCGGTTCAGTTTGGGCCAGAAGGATTTCCACGTCCCCAGCGCGTCGTGGTGGCGGCCGTTTGGGGCGCCGCTGGTTCGCCGACCACCGGCGGCTGTTCAGGGCTCGGTACCACGGCATCCTCGTCGGCGGGTGCGAACAGCGGCACGCCGCGGCTGCGCAGGACCAGCACCAGAACCGCGCCGGCAATGATGCCGCCGATGTGGCAGGCCCAGGATATCTGATCCTCGCCGCCGGCCGCGAACATCACGATCTGGAACAGCACCCACAGGATGAGCGGAATAAAGGCTGGAATGCGCAAAGGGATGCGGGCGAAGGCAAGCACCCACACCTTCACCCTGGGATAGAGGATCAGGTAGGCGACGACCACGCCGGCGATGGCACCCGACGCGCCGATCAGCGGCGCCTGCGAATCCCAGGCGACCAGCCCCTGGAAGGCGGCTCCGGCGATGGCGCACAGCAGATAGAAGATCAGGTAGCGGATGTGGCCGAGCGCGTCCTCGACATTGTCGCCGAAAACCCAAAGGAACAGCATGTTGCCGCCGAGATGGAAAATATCGGCATGCAGGAAGGAATAGGTGAGATAGCTCAGGCTCTCGGGGATGATGACAAAGCGGGGGTCGAGTTCGGCCGTGTCGTGAACGACGGACGGGATGAAGCCGAGACCAAGCACGGCGGCATTGGTGAAGTTCTCGCCGCCGAGCGCCGTGGCGCAATGGATCACGGCGTTGGCGACAATCAGACCGATGGTCACATATTGCAGCCTGATGTGTCGCAGCCTGTTGGTGTCGTAAAGCGGGATGAACATCGGTCGCCAGCCCCTCCCGCCTCTGGTCCGTTCAGCGGTTCTTGCCGGGAACCCATAGCACGTCGGCATTTCCGTTGTCATTGACCGCCCGGGCGGCGACAAACAGGAAATCCGAGACGCGGTTGATGTATTTCAGCCCGTCGCGGTTGACGTGTTCGGCCGGGTCCTGAGCCAGGGCGACCATCAGCCGCTCGGCGCGCCGTGCCACCGTGCGGGCGAGATGAAGCGCCGCCGCTGCCGGCGTGCCGCCGTTCAGCACGAAGGATTTCAGCGGCTGGAGCTTCTTGTTGAGGACGTCGATATCGTGCTCGACACGGTCGGTCTGCGTGGCAACGATGCGCAACGGCTCGTAGCCAAGCGGCTTGCCGTCATCAGGCACGGCGAGGTCGGCGCCGAGGTCGAAGAGATCGTTCTGGATGCGCGAGAGCATGGCGTCGATCGCCTGGTAGCTCTGTTCGGTATGCACGCGAGCCATGCCGATGCAGGCATTGGCTTCGTCGACCGTGCCGTAGGCGTCCACCCTGAGATCGGATTTCAGCCGCCGCTCACCAGTGCCAAGGCCCGTAGTGCCATCATCGCCGGTGCGGGTGTAGATCTTGTTGAGCTTGACCACATCGCCTCCCGAAAAGCCTCACTTGCGGGTGAAATACACGGCCAGCAGGATCAGCGCCAGCGCCACGGCCTGCAGCAGGACGCGGGCCTGCATCAGCTTGTTGGAGGTCACACCGGAGCCGCCGCGCATCATGTTGATGAGCCCCCTGATCAGCACGACCACCACGGCGGCCATGACCAGAATGGCAAGGATGTTGAAGGCAGTGGCCATTTTTGCGTTTCCAGTTCTTTGCTTGTTCAGGCGCGCTTGGCGAGCAGGCGGTGGAGCATCGAGGCCGGCAGGATGCGTTTAAGCATGGCGCCGATCCTGGCCGACATTGTTACCACATAGTGCGGGCGTGGGCGCCGCGACAGAAGTGCATGGCGAAGCACCTTGTGGACCACTTCAGGCCCGGGCTTCCGCGCCGATTGGCTGCCGCCGGCGCGCATGCGCTCCAGTTGCGCGGCATAGTCGGCGCGATGCGCGGAATTCTCATGGTCGATATTCCTGAGGAACCAGGGCAGGCCATTGCTGGCGATCTTCGATTTCACCGGCCCCGGCTCGATCAGCGAGACATGGATGCCGCTGCCGGCCAGTTCCTGGCGCTGGCACAGCATCAGGGCCTCCAAGGCATGCTTGGAGGCCGAATAGGCGCCGCGGAAGCGCACAGGCACGAGACCGAGGATCGACGAGCAATGGACGAGGCGGCCGTGGCCCTGGCGTCGCATCACCGGAACCAGGCGGCGGGTCAGGTCGTGCCAGCCGAAGAAATTGGCCTCGAACTGCTCCCTGAGCGCCGCAACGGGCAGATCCTCGACGGCGCCTGCCTGCGCGTAGGCGCCGTTGTTGAACAGCGCGTCGAGCCTGCCGCCGGTGCGGTCGAGCACCGCCGCCGCCAGAGCGGCTATGGAGTCCGGTTCGCTATAGTCGAGGTAAAAAGCCTCGACGCCGTCGACTTCGAGGGCGGCGATGTCCTCCGGCTTGCGCGCCGTCGCGAACACCCGCCAGCCCTCAGCCTTCAATGCACGGGTGCAATAGGCGCCTATGCCGGAAGATGCACCGGTGACGATGATGGTGCGCAACTCTGCCGCTGGAGAATTCGGGGTTTGACGAAGGGTTGCCATTTGCCGCATTCATTTCCCATATTCGCGGCGTCGAGACAATCGAGGGGAGCGCGCGTCCTTGCTGCGGAACATTGTCGCCCTGCGCCGCGTGCTCTACGACGCGCTCGGCCACTTCAATACCGATGACGGCTGGGCGATGGCCAGCCATCTGGCGATCACTTCGCTGATGGCGCTGTTTCCATTCCTGATCTTCGCCACGACGCTGGGCAGCTTCCTTGGTGCCCAGGCCTTTGCCGACACAGCCGTGCACCTGGTCTTCGACACCTGGCCGGACCAGATCGCCAAGCCGATCGCACACGAGGTGCTGAACGTGCTGACCGTCAGGCGCAGTGATCTGTTGACTTATGGCGTGCTGCTTGCCGCCTACTTTGCCTCCAACGGCATCGAGGCGCTGCGCACCTCGCTGAACCGCGCCTATCGGGTCACGGAAACGCGCGGCATCATCTATCGCCGGGTGCAAAGCATCTTCTTCGTGCTGATCGCTACCGCCGGGTTCCTGGCGATAAGCGTGCTGCTGGTGTTCGCGCCCCTGCTGGCGCGGCTGGCGGAAGCCCATTTCGAATGGATCAAACCCTATACGGGCACGATCACGCTGTGGCGGTACGTCATCGCCTCAACCGTCATCATCGGCGGACTGTTTGCCGTCCATTACTGGCTGCCGGCCGGCAAGCGCCGTTTCGTCTCGCTGATACCCGGCATCATCTTCACACTGGCCGCATGGCTTATCGGCTCGACCATGTTCGCCACCTATCTCGACCATTTCTCGTCCTATGTGACGACCTATGCCGGTCTCGCCTCGATCATGATCGCGGTGGTCTTCCTCTACATCGTCTCGGCGATCTTCATCCTCGGCGGCGAGCTCAACGCCGCGATCAGCCGTTATCTAGAGGCGCGTGCCCGGGTCGGCTGAAGTTTGCCTGTTCGGGCGGTTGCCAGGCCCACGCCGAAAGTGGTGATGGCCATGCCGACGATCTGCAGCGCATTGAGCTGCTCGTTGAACAAGGCCCAGGCGATGACGGCCGTCACCGCCGGCACCAGGTAGAACAACGAGGCCACTTTCGACATCTCGCCGTCACGGATCATCACCATCAGGAGAAAGATGGCGCCGAGCGACAGCACCAGCAGCAGCCAGCCCATGGCGAAGACCAATTCGCCATTGATGACGACGGTTTGGGTTTCGAAGGCAAGCGAAGCCAGGATCATCAGCGAAGCGCCGCCGACATATTGCCACATGGTGGCCGCCACGAGGTCGCCTCCGGACGCAAAACGCTTTTGCCAGATCGTGCCGGCGCTCATGCCGAGCACCGAGACCAGCGAGGCGGCCAGTGTCGCCGCCGTCACGCCGCCACCGAGCGCCCCGAGTTTCGGCCACAGCACGATGACGATGCCGACCAGCCCGATAGCGAGGCCAAGCCAGTGGCGCGGCAGGATGGCCTCGCCCAGAAACTTGCCGGCAAGCACCGCGGTGATCAGCGGCTGCAGGCCGACGATCAGGGCCGAAAAACCGGCCGGCATGCCTCGATGGATGGCCCAGAAGACGGCGCCGAGATAGATGCCATGCATCAGCACGCCGGCGCCGGTGGCATGCAGAGCCTCCTCGCGGGTGGCTCGTTTCGAGCCCAGCACCAGCATCAGCACGGCCAGCAGGATGGCGGCGAGCACGAAACGCGCGGCGAGGAAGGTGAACGGCTCCGCCCATGGCATGGCGTAACGCGCGCCGATGAAGCCGGTCGCCCACAGGACAACGAAGGTGGCGGGGATGAACCGCTTGATGCTGGACATTTTCCGGGATCGCCGCGCTGGTGAGAATTGACCGTGAGGATGCTCTAGTCCTGTTCAACCCCGCGCGCAAAACGAAACGATTGATCCATGCGTCAAGGAGGTTGAACGGGTGGCGTGTCCGGAGAGCGTTTCTCCTGTCAGAGCCCAATCATCCTTCTGACTTCCTCCGGCGAGGCGCCTGCGTCGCGCAAGGCGGCAAGGCCCGTATCCCTGAAGCTCTTCGACAGTTTTCGCCCATCCGGCCCGAGGATCAGCCGATGATGGAAATAGGCGGGTGGCTGCAATCCCAGAATCTCCTGCAGCAGGCGTTGCACCCCGGTCGCGGAAAACAGGTCCTGTCCGCGCACGACATGGCTGACGCCTTGCAGGGCATCGTCGATGACTACGGCGAGGTGGTAGCTGGTCGGGATGTCGCGGCGCGCCACGATAACGTCGCCCCAATCCTGGGGACGCGCCTCGACGGAGCGCGTCGTGGACAGCGTCCCGTCGCTGAATTCGGCCCATGCCAGGTCCCTGCCGGCACGCGCCATGGCGGCGCCGACGTCCAGCCGCCAGGCGAAGGGCGCATTCTCGGCAATCCGCCGGTTGCGTTCCTTCATCGAAAGCGCCTTGTCGGCCGGGGGATAGAGCGGCACACCGTCGGGATCGCGCGGCCAGTCGCGCCCGCGCTTTTCGCCGTCGGCGATGAAGGCACGTATCTCGCCGCGGCTCATGAAGGCGGGATAGACGAGTTCCTCGCGGATCAGGCGCCCGAGCACCGTTCCATATTCTGCAAAATGCTCGGACTGGCGGCGCACGGGCTTTTCCCAGTCGAGGCCCAGCCATTTCAGATCGGCGATCATGCCCGCCTCGAACTCCGGCGTGCAGCGCGTGGTGTCGATATCCTCGATGCGCAGCAGCAGGCGGCCGCCACTGGTATTTGCGAGCTTCTGGTTGAGCAGCGCCGAATAGGCGTGGCCCAGATGCAGTTCGCCGTTGGGGCTGGGCGCGAAGCGGAATGTCAGGAGCGTCATGTCTCGAGCGGCAATCGGGTTGTGCTGTGGTTTTGGCGGTTGCTACCTTGCTGCACATCTTCGGACAAGGATACCATGCAGCGCATCGCGACACTGGACGACGTTGAGCGGGGGCTGGACGCGCTTTGCCTCATCGACCCGCGCCTGGGGAAAGTGCGCGGCATGGCCGGCGAGGTGCCGCTCAGGCTTTCGGAGCCGGGCTTCAGGAGCCTGGCCTCGATCATCGTCTCGCAGCAGGTGTCGCGGGCGAGCGCCGATGCGATCTTCGGCCGGCTGACGAAACTCGTCGATCCGCTGACGCCGCGGGCGATCCTTGCCGCCGGCGAGGACATGTTTCGCGAGGCCGGCCTGTCGCGGCCCAAGCAGCGCGGCCTGATCGCGGTCGCCCAGGCCGTGGCCGATGGGCTCGATCTGCATCACCTCTGTTCGCTCGATGCCATGGAGGCGATCGCCAGGATGACGGCGGTGCCCGGTATCGGTACGTGGACGGCGGAAGTGTATCTGTTGTTTGCGGCCGGGCATCCCGACATTTTCCCGGCGCGCGACGTCGCCCTGCAGAGCGCTGTCGGCCATGCGCTCGGCATCGACCCTCGTCCAGCGGAGAAAACACTGATCGCGCTGGCCGAATCATGGAGCCCGTGGCGAGGTGTCGCATCGCGGCTTTTCTGGTCCTATTATCGCGAAACCAGGGGCCGGGACGCCGCGCCGCCGGCCTGAATCCGCAAGAAAGCCTAAAAATCATGTGTTTTTGGCGCTTCGTGCCAGCGACAATCCGCTTCACATCCCTGTCATGTCAGGCTTACAGTATCCACGCCGAACGGTTCTAGAACTAGGAGGTCAACAAGGTGACGGTTGCCGTATCTCCGGATGGGCTTCCAGCGCTGGTGCTGAATGCGGATTACCGTCCGCTCAGCTATTACCCCTTGTCGCTCTGGTCCTGGCAGGACGCCATCAAGGCGGTGTTCCTCGACAGGGTGAACATCGTGGCCGAATACGAGCACGCCGTATCCTCGCCGACCTTCTCGATGAAGCTGCCGAGCGTGGTTAGCCTGAAGGCCTATGTGAAGCCGTCCAGGCATCCGGCCTTCACCCGTTTCAACGTCTTCCTGCGCGACCGTTTCCAGTGCCAGTATTGCGGTACCCCCGAGGACCTGACCTTCGACCATGTCATCCCGCGTCACCGTGGCGGCGCCACGACATGGGAGAATGTCGTGGCCGCCTGTTCGCCCTGCAATCTGAGGAAGGGCGGCATGATGCCGGCTCACGCCAAGATGTGGCCGCTGCAGAAGCCGTTTCAGCCGACGGTGCATGATCTGCACAATAACGGCCGCCTGTTCCCGCCCAACCATCTGCATGAAAGCTGGATGGATTATCTCTACTGGGATGTCGAACTGGAGCCTTGAGTTCGTTCGAAGAATTCGGGAGGTTGGCCGTCTGGAGCAAATTGTCTGCGCTTCCGGGGCTCACGAAGTTGATGGCCGCTCCGCTCCGGTTCTCGAAAATCACTTTATCCGACCCAGCCTGCCGAATTCTTTGAAGGATCTCAAGTCGGCGCGTTCGCTACATCAGTCGCGGGCCAGCGCGCCACGGAAGGCGACGGCGGCGAGGATCAGGCTGGCGATGGCGTTCCAACCGGCCAGCGACAGGCCGAGAATGCGCAAGGCGGCCTTGTCGCAGGAGGGCGGCACGAATTTGTCGAGCGCGTCGAGGACGCCCTTGCCACCGGTGTCGACCGGTCCGGCGCCCGCCGTGCAATCGGCAGGACCCTGCCACCAGGCCCATTCGACGCCGGAGTGATAGACGCCGAGATAGAGCCCGTACAGCATCAGGAGGCCGCCAATGGCCAACAGGCCGCGCGTCAGCCATGCGGGTGCGCGCAGCATCGACGCTATCGCCGCCAGCACCATCAACGGCACGCCGATGTAATACGGCGTGCGCTGTTCCAGGCAGAGGTGGCAGGGGATGTAGCCGCCAATGTGCTGGAAGCCGAGCGCCGAGCCAACGGTCGCGGCCATCGCGACGGCGAGAAACAGGGCCGCGCGTGTCCGCTGGTGGCCGGTATCGGCATTCATGGTCGCTGTCATGGCGTCTTTCGTCCGTTGTGTTCGCCGTCCGCAAAGTCTGCTCGCCGCGCTGCCAAAACCGTTGCGCGGTTTTAAGCATCAAACCTCAGAGGGCGTATTTGATCAGGATATAGAGCAAAATCAGGGCGACCGCGGCGGCGCCGACGATCAGGCCCAGGCGCTTTTCGATGAATTCGCGGATTGGCTCGCCATAGCGGCGCAAAAGCCACGCCAGCAGCAGGAAGCGGGCGCCGCGCGCGATGATGGCCGAGACGATGAAGACAACAAGGTTGATGTGGAGCGCGCCGGCCAGAATAGTGACCACCTTGATCGGCGGCAGGTGCGCAACGCCGGATGTGACGAGCAGCACCAGCATTAGCCCGGTGCCGGAAGACTGCCACTTCTCGAACGTGGCAAGGCCGCCGAAGTGCTCCAGGATCGGCCGTGCTATTGTGTCGTAGGCATAGTAGCCGATCAGCCAGCCGGCGATGCCGCCCAGCACGGACGCAACGGTGGCGGTCAGCGCGTAGCGATAGGCGCGTTCGGGGCGCGCCAGCGCCATGGGCAGGAACAGAACGTCTGCCGGTATGAAGAACACCGAGCTCTCGACGAAAGCGATGAAGGCCAGCCACCATTCGGCGGATTTGCGCGCCGCCAGCGACAGGGTCCAGTCATACAGTCCGCGAAGCATCGGCTCTCCTATGGAACGGCCCGTCTGTCTAGAAAGGTTTTTCGCGCTGCACAATGGCTGCGGTCTTACAAATTGGAAAGGTGCCGTCTGGTCGCGGCAGAGGCTGGTTTGGAAATTGGCCTGTTGACGAACAGGCCTCCGACCGTATAGTCCGCGCCCATCCAGGCCGCGCGGCCTGAGCCCCTATGGCGGAATTGGTAGACGCGCTCGACTCAAAATCGAGTTCCGCAAGGAGTGCTGGTTCGATCCCGGCTAGGGGCACCATCCTTCAAAATCAGAGCAAAGCTTAGCCATTTTGGGGCAGTTATCGCGGGAGGCGCTCAGGCCATGCTTGCCGCCGCCACTTAGCCACGGAACGAGAAGGCGGCATAGAAGAAGCTCGACATCCGAGAATCCGGTCTCGCAAACCAGATCCTCTTCGGCGCCGGAAAGCAGCGGCAAACGGCCGGCCATTTCTGCCCAGGCCGCGGCCTTCCCCAATCGACGTCGGCGAAGGCGGACGAACGCGCCAACCAGCGCTTCGCCGTTCCGTTCGGCACGCTGTGGTGGGCGACAACAAGGCGCGCGCCGGTTTCAGCCGCTCGCTTCTGTCGAGAAAGTGCAGCGTAAGCAGACATGTCGCGCCTGCTGTACTTTTCATCAGACGTGTGTATAAGACACATATTACTGAGTGAGGGCGCAGGTCGTTCCTTGCAACGTGCGACACTTGCTGTTGGGTTATGGTCTAATCCTTCATCGTATCGACGAGCATTCGCATCAAGCGGACTAGATCGTCGAAGTCCTTGCGGTCCCAGTCGGCGAATTTCGCAACGGCTATTTGCTCCCGCGCCGCATCCAGCGCGTCCGTCGCCGCTTTTCCCTGCGGTGTGACAACGGCCTCGCGAACTCTCTTGTCAGCAGCGCTCAAGCGCCGCGTGACCAGTCCCAGCTCCTCCAGTCGTGACACCTGTCGACTGACGGTCGTGTAATCGCGACCGACGCGGCCAGCCAGATCGACAACGCCGATCGGGCCAAGTCTCTCGACAAGAACGAGCAGCGGGAAGAGGGCACGCTCGAGCGTGAGGCCCGCCTTGGTGAGCAATTCCACATCCCGCTCGGGTCGGTTCATGATGGTGACGATGTCAATCAGCGAGCGATGCAGCTCGGGCAACAACACTTTAATATGTGCGTTATGCACTTTCTTTATTGACACCGGCTTGGCTCCCTTTAATATGTGCATTATGCACATTGGAGCCGAAAATGGAAGAGCGAGCTGAAATTGACGTCCTGATCTGCGGCGCGGGAGCAGCCGGGCTGACGCTTGCAATCGACTTGGCGAGGCGAGGCGTGTTGTTCCGCATCGTTGAGCAGATGGAACGTCCCTTCGCCGGCTCGCGCGGCAAGGGCTTGCAGCCACGCACGCAGGAGGTGTTCGAGGATCTGGGCATAATCGACCGCATCATGGCAGCCGGCGGTGTCTATCCGCCGATGAGGGAGTATCGCAACGACGGCGGCTATGACGAAAAGGCAGTTTTCGAGGCGCCCGAACCCTCGCCCGACGTCCCCTATTTCATCGCGCTCATGATCCCGCAGTTCCTTACAGAGGGCGTGATGCGCGAGCGCCTCGCGGAGCTGGGCCATCGTGTCGAGTTCGGCACCGCATTGATCGACTTCGAGCAGGACGATGATGGCGTCGGCGCCCGCCTCAAGTCGCCCGACGGCGAGGAGCGGGTCCATACGCGCTATCTGGTTGGTGCTGACGGTGGCCGCAGTTCGATCCGCAGTGCGCTCGGCATTGCCTTTCCCGGCAAGACGCTGGGTGTCCATGCAATCGTGGCGGATGCCCATCTGAGCGGACTCGACCGCGCTGCCTGGCACCAATTCAATGACGGCGACATGGAGCGGCTCGTCATGATCTGCCCGCTCGCGGGCACGGACCTGTTCCAGGTGCAGGCGCCGATCCCGCTGGACGGCGAGCCTGACCTTTCCGCGGATGGATTGACGCGGATGATCGCCGAGCGGACTGGCCGTAGCGACATCGATGTTCAGTCGGTGGCCTGGGCATCCGCCTACGCGATGAACGCGCGTCTGGCTGACCGCTACCGGGTCGGACGGGTTTTGCTAACCGGGGACGCCGCGCATATCCATCCGCCAACGGGCGGACAGGGCCTCAACACCAGCGTTCAGGACGCCTACAATCTCGGTTGGAAATTGGCCGCAGTCTTGGCTGGCGCCCCCGAAGCGCTGTTAGACACCTATGAGGAGGAGCGACGCGCCGTTGCGGCGGATGTCCTGGGGCTTTCGACCCAGTTGCTCGACCGTCAGCGCGAACAAGGCGGCATGCGGCGCGGCCGCGACACACATCAGCTCGACATCGGCTATCCCCACTCATCACTTTCTCACGACGGAGGTGGTCGGACGATTGGCCCGCGGGCCGGTGAGCGCATGCCGGACGCGACCCTAACTGGCGCCGCTGGACAGCCCCGCCGTCTGTTCGACGTGATGACCGGCACGCACTGGACCCTGCTTCTATCGAGCCCTGACTACTGGCCGATCGTGGCTGCGCGCGCGGGCCTGCGAGTGGTCACGGTGGGCGAAGGCGCGGAACTGCGCGACCCCTCCAATCAGCTCAGCTTGGCCGAGGGCGGCTGCCTGCTCATCCGGCCGGACGGCTATGTCGGCGCCACTTTCGATGCCGCGAGTTCCACCCTGGTCGGTGACTATCTGGCGAAGGTACTTCCTTCCGAGAACGCCTGCTCTCAGTCAAACGGGAGGGTCGACGTTGCACCAACATGACGGACTTGCGAGATCAGGACGGCCTGCGGAGGCCGTCCCCGGACACGACAGCCGCTGGAACGCATGTCGGCCGTTCGACTGTCCTAGGCCCGCCATGCCAGAAGACATTTCTGAATGGGATTGCAAGGCCGACCAGCAGCGCGGCCCACAGGGCAGTTGTCGCAATCTACGGTTTTGCATCACCCACGCCAGCGCAGGTCTAGCGCCGCCCGAGCAAACTCTTCATCCGGTTGCGCAGCAGGCGCGCCATGTTGCGGGTTTCGCGGTAGAGATGCAGCTGCGAGGCGGCCTGGCGGGCGAGGCGGTCGGCGTCCCTTGTCAACCCGATCACCAATGTGCCGACCGGCTTGCGCTCGCTCCACAGCCGGCTCATCACCGGGTGGTCGGGCACGGCGCAGGAATCGGTCATCATGATGTTGGGATCGTCGAGATGCTGCCTGGTGACCTCGATCATCAGCAGCGTGCCCGGCGAATAGGCGGCCAGCGTCTCGTCATAGGCCGTCTTCCAGGTGTAGGCGACGCCAGCCTCGACGAAGACGATCAGGCAAGCGATGGTGCGGCCGTCGAGCGTCAGCGAATGGATGCGGCACATGTCCTGTTCGGCGAGCCGGTGCACCGCCTCGCGGGCGAAGGCGGCGCGGAAGCGGTCGATCGCCATGGCGGTGCGCTCGCGGCCTTTCCAGCCGGACGCCTCCAGCGTCAGGAAGTGCTCGATGGCGTGGCGGATTTCCTCGGGGCCGCGTGCCACGACATGTTCGAGCTTGCCGAGATCGCCGAGGCGCCGCTTCAGGCGGCGGAATTCGCGATAGTGGTGCGCGCGCAGCGAAGCCTTGAGATAATCGTCGCCGTCGAGTTCGCTCTCCAGCACGGGGCGTGAAGTCTGGCCCGTGGTGACCAGCGCCAGGCCACGCGTCTCGGCCACGGTGGCGACCAGGCTCGACACCGGACCGTCGAGCCTGATGTCGGGCAGGACCAGAACTTTCGGCAGCTTGAGATGCGGGCGCGACAGCATCGAGAAGAAGTCCTCGACCACGCCGACCGGATCGTCGCGGTCGATCAGCGGCGTGCCGAGCGGGCCGAATGGGCTCGACCAGGTGCGCATGACCGGCACGCCGAGCGGCACCACCGGCCGTTCCACCGAGATCGGCACCAGCAGCCGCAGCCGGTTGCGGTATTCATCGCCGTCGCGGATCACGGCAAGGCGCACCTCGCGATCTTCCAGCCGGGGCATGGCCGGCGCCAGGAAACGCGGGTTGAAGAAGACGTTCGGCTCGATCGTGCGGGCGCAGAGATAGTCCAGTTCCTCGACCAGGTCGAAGCCGGCCGACGCCGGGTAGATGGCGAGTTTGCGCTCGGGCCGGTTGTTGGCGAGGATCTCGATATGAGCGGGATCGGCGTCGCGCGCCAGCCCGGCAAGGCCGGACACCATGGCACCGGCGGGACCGCCGCTGGTTTCCTCGAGCAGAGGGATGGCGGCCATCAGGCGGCTCCTTTGGCTGGCACGAAGATCGCCATGACGATGCCGAGCTTGCGCCAGACCGTGAAGGACAGTGCGCCGGCCTCGAAGATCATGGCAAAGGCGGTGGCCATGGCTGCGCCCCACAGGCCGAAAAGCGGGATCAGCACCACATTGAGCCCGATGTTGAAGGCCAGTGTCATGGCATAGACGGCGGCGCAGACATTCTGGTTGCCGCTCATGGTGAGCAGGCTTTCGCAGGGGCCAACGGCGGCGCGCGCCACGACGCCGAAGACGAGCAGGAACAGAAGCGGATAGCCCGATGTGAATTCGGGGCCGAACAGCACCAGCATCGGTTCGCCCAGCGCCAGCACCAGAAACGCCATCAGCAGCGAGGGCCAGAAGGTCCATGATACCGTCTCGCGGGCGAAGGCGGCAAGCTTTTGCGGCTCGCCATGGGTGAACTGCGCGTAGCGCTGGGCGACGCCGGCCTTGACCGCGAAATAGACGAAATGCACCAGCGCCAGCGTCTTGACCGTGGCGAAATAGACGGCGACGTCATTGGGATCCATATAGGCGCCGACCATCAGCACATCGGCGTTGGTGAGCAGGAAGAAGAAGCTCTCGACCAGGAAGATCGGCAGCGAGACGACGAACCATTGCGCGAAATGCACTTTCATCGGGCCGGCCGGAATTTGCCTTTCCATGCGCTGGGTGACCCCGATGAGCTGGGTCAGCGTGGTGGCGTAGGTAGCGGCGATCGAGGCGAAGATCGCCGTCCGCGCGTCGGCGGCGTAGCCCGCCCAAAGCATCAGCGCCATGAACAGCAGGATCAGCACCGGCCGGATCAGGTAGGTCGGCGACAGCGCGAACAACGCCCATGAATTGGCGCGCGCCAGCCCTTGCAGCAAATCCGACAGCGCGATCATCGGCAGGCAGATGACGCCGAGGATGAACGGTATCACGTAGTAGTTTTCGATCCAGGGCGCGGCCAGCCAGACGCCGAGGGCGCCGAGCCCGGCGATGACCGTCGAGGCGATCAGCACGAACAGGCGGCTCGCAACGACGATGCCGCGCAATTCATCCATCAGGCCGCGCTCGCGGTATTCGGGGATGAAGCGGATGACCGATGTGTGGAAGCCGAGGCAGGCGAGGTTGCCGACGATGACCATCGTCACCCAGACCAGCACGAAGATGCCGTATTCGAAGGAACCCATCCAACGCGCCATCAGCACCTGGCTGATGAAGGCGATGACGGCACTGACGATGCGGATGGAGAAGGCGATGACCGACATGCGGCCGGCCTCGCCGCGTTCGTCGGCGGTGAACAGCACGGCGTCCAGACGGCCAAGCAAAGGCTCCACGCGCAGCGCCAAACGCTGCGGCAAGAACCGCCCGGCAGTCGTGGCCGCGGAAAAGCGCACCCCGATTTCTCTCCGTTTTCCGCCTCTTTTCAGGCTTTGGTGTAGCGAAGACACCTTAAGAAAGCGTGGGTGGGAAGGGCGTGCGTAATGGCTGAGGGTCGACGAACGGTGAAGGTGCCGCACAGGCGCGGCGCCGTTTGTCGCCCAGTCGGATCTACCGGCGGCGCGCCTCTCCGCGCGTTGCGACATGGTCGATCGCGCAACGGCTGATACCGATGTCCTTCAGCATGAAACCGGGCATGGCCTCCAAGCGACGCCGGCCATGCCGCAGGTGCCATCCGTGTGCAAGCCAAGCGGTAACGGCCATCAGGCGCGAAGGCCGGGTGCGCGGCCTCGCCAGGACGACATCGATTTCGGGCATGATTTCTCCTCGCGATGCGCGCGAAAGGCCTGCCGGGACTGGACCGGCAGGCCGGGTGCCGTCAGTCGGCCTTTTTCATGGCGTCGCACGAGACGTTCGGGTTCATGTCGGCGAAGGCGCCGGTCGGGTTTTGCTTCCAGGCCCAGACATGAAGTTCGTAGAAAGGGCCGAGGCCATAGCGGTTGGGAGCGCTGTTGAAGTTGAACAACTGGCCTCCGAGCGAGGCCGGACCCTTCGCGGTGATGTATTCGACGGCCACCAGCTTCAGCGTGCCATCGGACATCGGCTCGTACATCACGGCCTCCGGCTTGGCGAGGTCGATCGCATCGTCCTTCAGATAGGCGCCATTGACGTAATGAATGCCCATGGCGCCGCCAGTGATGCCACTGGCGCAAGGAATCGGCGCATAGCCCTCGGCGGTGGCCGCCGCGACGTTCGCGAAGCGGCTGTTGGCCGCCCGCACCTCGTCGGCAAGCGGATTGTCCTTCCCCGCCGATGCGGCGGTGGAGGCGATCGACGTGATGAACAGCGCGGCAAGGCGCCAGAAATTGACGTTCATTTTGTTCTCCATTGATTGTTGATGATCCGGCAGGCGCCCAGGCCGGCCAGCAAGGCCAGGCCTGGCTGCAGACGCCCGCGGCATGGGATTGGCAGTACGGGACGGGTTCGATCCTCGTCCATCCCGTCTAACCGGACCGCGGTCTCATTGGTGCCACCACCAATATTCCCAGTAGTCCCGCCGCATCTCGTGCTCCGGCAGACCGACGTCCCGTCTCAAATAATCGTCTTGCGGAGGCAGGCGCCCGCGCCGGCCTCGCAATGGCGATAGCAGCGCGGAGACAATCCGCGATGCGAGACCGCGCCGGTGGGGTGCAGGGTCGAACGCCATGCCGGCGGCCGTTTCGGGAGGGAACAACAGGGAAAACCGCCCGCTATCATTGCCCAGGACAATTTCACGCTCATGGCTCCATCCTTGCTCCATTGGATCAGCGATAAAAGTAGGGGTCCAGGACCCTCACCTCCGTGATCTTGTCCACCGGCAGGGAATTCTTCTGCGCCGTGCTGCGGATGGCCTCCGGCGAGGGGGCGTCGTAGATGCAGAAACTCTTGCTCTTGTCGGGCGAGACGAAGGACTGCACCCAGGTGACCCCCTTCTCGGCATTGCGCATGATGATGCCGCCAAGCGCCGTTGCGCCGATGTCGTTCATCGGCAGGTTGAGTCCGTCGGGGAATGTCCGTTCGATCAGATAGCGAGGCATGGAATGGCTTCCTTTTACGATTGATTCACGCTCGAAATGAGCGCGGTCGGAGAAAAACCATGGCCTTCGAAAGCGCGCATCGGAGCCTTTCCCCATATTTCGCGGGACGATTCCCTATGTTTTCGACGTTCGATCTTGGAGCCACACTGCGGATACCGAAGCGTGGGTATCCTGGGGGATGGGGCAGACGACGATACTCATGGGCCAGTAACGATGCTTCTGGAGCGGCAGGCGCAACTTGATCAGTTGGAGGAACTGCTCGCGGCGGCGGCGCGCGGTCGCGGCCGCGTGGCGGCATTGCTGGGCGAGGCCGGCGCCGGCAAGACGGCACTCGTCGAGGCGTTCGTAAGCGGTGTTGGGCAGCACGTTTCCATATTCCGCAGCGCCTGCGAGGATCTGTCGATCCCCGATCCGCTGGGACCGCTCTACGATCTGGCCCGGGATGCGCAGTGGGCACTGCCCCGGGCGATCGATGACCGGCAAGGCCAGCGGCTGCCCCTGTTTTCAGACGCTCTCGAGGTTTTCGAGGCGAGGTCTCGGCCGGGCCTGCTGGTCATCGAGGATATGCACTGGGCCGACGACGCGACCCTGGATTTCGTCCGTTTCCTGGGCCGACGCATCGCCAACACGCATATGCTGGTGCTGTTCACGGCACGCACCGACCGCAGCGAAGGGCAGATGCGCGCGCGTCGGGTGCTCGGTGAAATTCCGGCCGCCAACGTCCAGCGTATCGAAGTGCCGCTGCTTAGCGAAGCGGCGGTGTTGTCGCTTGCCGAAGCCGCCAACCGCGACGGCAGCGCAATCTATCGCGCCACCGCGGGCAACGCCTTCTTCGTCACCGAGTTGCTGGCTGCCGAAAGCGAGATGATCCCGCCGGCCAGCGTCCGCGACGCTGTGCTGGCGCGTGCCGAGCGCCTGTCGCCGGGCGGGCGCTCTATGCTCGACGCGGTGTCGGTGTTTCCACGCCGCGCCGATGTCTGGGCGCTGCGCGGCCTCTGTGGTGTCGCCAGCGCAGGCCAACTGGCGGAATGTGTCTCGAACGGCCTGCTCGACGATCTCGGCGATGGCTATGCCTTCCGCCACGAGATCGCCCGTCGCGCCGTCGAGATGGCGCTGACGCCAAGCCATCGGCGCGAATTCAACCAGCGCGCGCTTTCCGCACTGCAGGAAAACGCCGAGGTGGCTACGGCAAGACTTGTCCACCATGCGGTGGAGGCCCAGAATTTGGAAGCGGTGCGCGAGCTTGCCCCGCTTGCGGCGCGCGAGGCTTCCCGCGTCGGCGCGCATCGCGATGCGGCCGGCTATTACGAGGTCGCCCTGCGGCACGCCGACAGCCTGCCTATGGGCGACCGGGCGAGGCTTTACGAAGGCTATGCCTTTGAATGCCATCTGATCGGCCGCATCGATATGGCCATCGAGGCGCAGGGCCAGGCGCGGCGGTTGCAGCAGGCGTTGGGCGACACGCTCAGGGAGGGCGACAGCCTCAGATGCCTGTCGCGCTTCGCCTATCTGGTGGGTGACCGAGAACAGGCGGACCTGTTCGGGGCACAGGCGGTGGAATTGCTGGAACAGGCGCCGGCCAGTCCGGAGCTTGCCATGGCCTATTCCAATCTCTCGCAGCTGGCGATGCTCGCCGAGAAGCTCGACGAGACGCTGCTGCTCGGCTGCAAGGCAGTCGGTTTGGCCGAACGGTTGAACAAGCCGGAGATAGTCTGTCATGCGCTCAACAATCTTGGCTCCGCCGAGCAGTGGCTTGACCTGGCCAAGGGCCGTCTGCACCTCGCCCGCAGCCTTGACATCGCGCTCGGGCAGAATTTCCAGGAGCACGCCGCACGCGGCTTCACCAATTGCGCCTGCGCCGAAATGAACCAGCTCGACCTTGTCCGGGCGCAATCCTTTCTCGACCGGGGCATTGCCTATTGCGTCGAGAATGATCTCGCGACCTGGCGCGACTATATGCGGGGCGTGCAGGCGCAATTGCTTTTGCGACGCGGCCTTTGGGACGATGCGGCCGCGATGGCTCACGACGTCATCGACGATAGTGCGACCACGGCCCTGGTGCGCTACCCATCCTTGGTCGCGCTGGCGAAATTGCGCATAAGACGAGGCGATCCGGCCGCGCCCTTGCTGGACGAAATGAAGCGGTTCCTAGACAAGGGAATGGAGCTGCAGCGGCTGGTCCCCTACACGGCATCGATGGCCGAACTGGCATGGCTCGGGCAAGGCGACACCGAAGAGGCACTTCGCCTGATCGACCTGGCCGAAAGCCTGTCGCCGACGAGGGCAATGTTCGCCGAGTTGGCCGTCTGGCGGCTGCTCTTGTCACCTGAAAGCAGTCCTGGCGACACGACCGGCATGGCGGAGCCCTATCGCCTGCTGCTCACCGGCGACTGGCGTGGTGCCGCGATGCTGTGGGCCCGGCTGGGCGCTCCGTTCGAACGGGCGCTCGCCCTGTTGTACGGCGACGAGCCGGCGCTGCGCCTGGCCCTGGACATATTCGAGGGGCTCGGTGCCCGGCCGGTGGCCCAGCACGTCCGCGCCGTCATGCGGCAGAATGGCGTCCATAACATCGCCAGGGGACCGCGGCAGAGCACACGCGCCAATCACGCTGGCCTGACGCTCCGCCAAATGGAAGTTCTGCACCTGATCGAGCGCGGTTTCTCCAATAAGAGAATCGCCGAGCACCTAACCATCTCACCGAAGACCGTCGATCATCATGTCTCAGCGGTGCTGGGCAAGCTGGACGCCGTTTCGCGCGGCGAGGCAACCGCCGCGGCGCGCGATTCCGGGCTGATCTGACAATATGGGAGCCGCCCCCGGATCAGAAGTCCGGGGAACACCGATCCTGCAGGTCTTTACGCGAAAGTCCCGTGGCAGTGCTTGTATTTCTTGCCGGAGCCGCAGGGGCAGGCTTCGTTGCGGCCGACCTTGCCCCAGGTTGCGGGGTTGTTCGGGTCGCGGTCCTCGGGAGCGACGATGGCGGTGCTTTCCTGGCGTACCAGAAGGGCCGTTTCGCCGCCTTCGAAATCATTCTCGCCGGTGGTGCCGTCAATATGCGTGCCGAACATGTCGGGCGCTTCAGGCGGCGGCGCTTCGGCGGCCTGGCGGACCAGTTCGACGCGCATCAGCTGCGCGGTGACGGCCTGGCGCAGATTGCCGAGCATCGCCTGGAACAGCTCGAACGCCTCGCTCTTGTATTCCTGCAGCGGATCGCGCTGGGCGTAGCCGCGGAAGCCGACGACCGAACGCAGATGGTCGAGATTGACGATGTGCTCGCGCCACAGATGGTCGAGCGTCTGCAGCACCACGGAGCGCTCGACATAGTTCATCACCTCGGGACCGAAACGGTCGGCGCGTTCTTTTGCCGCGGCGTCGGCGGCTTGAGAGATGCGCTCGCGAATGTCGTCCTCGGCGATGCCTTCTTCCTTCACCCAATCCTCGATCGGCAGGTCGAGATTGAGGAATTCGGCGACCTCGGCCTTCAGGCCGGCGACGTCCCACTGTTCGGCATAGGCGTTCTCGGGAATGGCCTTGGCGACGATCTCGTCGATGACGCCCGCGCGCATCTCGCCGATGGTCTCCGAAAGGCCCTCGCCGTCCATCAGCTCGATGCGCTGCTCGAACACCACCTTGCGCTGGTCGTTGGAGACGTCGTCATATTTCAACAGGTTCTTGCGGATGTCGAAGTTGCGCGCCTCGACCTTCTTCTGCGCCTTTTCCAGCGCCTTGTTGATCCAGGGATGGATGATGGCCTCGTCTTCCTTGAGGCCGAGCTTCTGCAGCATGCCGTCCATGCGCTCGGAGCCGAAGATGCGCATCAGATCGTCCTGCAGCGACAGGAAGAATTTCGATCGGCCGGGGTCGCCCTGGCGGCCAGAGCGGCCTCTGAGCTGATTGTCGATACGGCGTGACTCGTGGCGCTCGGTGGCGAGCACGTAGAGGCCGCCGGCGGCCAGCGCCTTTTCCTTCAGGCGCTCGACGTCGGCATTGATTTCCTTTTCTCGCGCTTCGCGTTCGGGGCCTTCCGGCATGTCGCCCAGCTCCTCGGCAATGCGCATCTCGGCATTGCCGCCGAGCTTGATGTCGGTGCCGCGGCCGGCCATGTTGGTGGCTATGGTGATGGCGCCGGGCTTGCCCGCCTGGGCGACAATTGCCGCTTCCCGCTCGTGATGGCGGGCGTTGAGAACCTCGAAATCCGTGAAGCCTTCCTTGCGCAGGCGCTCGGCCAACTGCTCGGACTTTTCGATTGAGGTCGTGCCGACCAGTGTCGGCTGACCCTTGGCGCTGGCTTCGCGGATCTCCCTGACGATCGCCTTGTACTTCTCCTCGACCGTCCGGTAGACCTCGTCGTCCTCGTCCTTGCGGATGACCGGCAGGTTGGTCGGGATCTCGGTGACTTCGAGACCGTAGATGTTGCCGAATTCCTCGGCTTCGGTCAGCGCCGTGCCGGTCATGCCGGAAAGCTTCTTGTAGAGGCGGAAGTAGTTCTGGAAGGTGACGGAAGCGAGCGTCTGGTTCTCCGGCTGGATCGCCACGTGCTCCTTGGCTTCCAGCGCCTGGTGCAGGCCTTCCGAATAGCGGCGGCCGGGCATCATGCGGCCGGTGAACTCGTCGATGATGACGATCTCGCCGTTGCGCACGATGTAGTCCTTGTCGCGCTGGAACAGCCGGTGCGCCTTCAGCGCGTTGTTGACGTGGTGGACGATGGCGACGTTCTCGACGTCGTAGAGCGACTCGCCCTTGAGCAGGTCGGCATCGCGCAGCATGTTCTCCAGCTTCTCGGTGCCTTCCTCGGTGAAGATCGAGGTCTTCTGCTTCTCGTCGATCTCATAATCCTGCGGCTGCAGCTGGATGATGAAGGTGTCGATGGTGTTGTACATTTCCGAACGGTCCTCGAGCGGACCGGAAATGATCAGCGGCGTGCGCGCTTCGTCGACCAGAATGGAATCGACCTCGTCGACGATCGCGTAATTGTGACCGCGCTGCACCATCTGGGCGCGCTCGTACTTCATGTTGTCGCGCAGATAGTCGAAGCCGAGCTCATTGTTGGTGGCGTAGGTGACGTCGGAGGCGTAGGCGACGCGACGCTCCTCGTCCGACAGGCCGTGGACGATAACGCCGACCGAGAGGCCGAGGAACTTGTAGACGCGGCCCATCCATTCGGAGTCGCGGGTGGCGAGGTAGTCGTTGACGGTAACGACATGGACGCCGTTGCCGGCGAGCGCGTTGAGATAGACCGGCAGCGTCGCGACCAGGGTCTTGCCCTCGCCGGTGCGCATCTCGGCGATGCCGCCATTGTGCAGCACCATGCCGCCGATCAGCTGGACGTCGAAGGGGCGCATGCCAAGCACGCGGCGCGCGGCCTCGCGGGCGGTTGCGAAGGCTGGGATCAGCAGATCGTCGAGGCTGGCGCCGTTGGCGATATCCTGGCGAAATTTTTCCGTGCGGCCGGCAAGCTCGGCATCGGAGAGCGCCCGCATCTCGTTTTCCATGGCGTTGATCGCCTCGACACGGGGGCGGGTCGATTTGACCCGACGGTCGTTGGAGGAACCGAAAACCTTACGGGCGAGACCGCCGAGACTGACCATCCAATGGTCCTTTCGATAGAATTCTCAATCTTGAGACAGGCGCCGGCCGGCCCCATCACATCCACGTGAACGCACCGCCTGAATACGGGCAAACACAAAAAGCGCCCGGAAAACGGTTCTGGACGCCAAGTCGATGGACAGATAAGAGGGGGCTCAACTGATGTCAACGCCGCGCTGGCCCTGCCGGTCGCGCCAAATTCCGCCACAATCTGGCTGATCTGGAAGCCACCCTCCCTACAATCCCTGACCGGAGTCATCCTTATGTCCTTGTTGTTCAGCCGTGCGTCGCTTGCCAGCCTTGGCCTGGCCCTCGGCCTGTCGGCTCTTTGCCTGTCGCCTGTCACGGCGCAGGAGACCGCTCCCGCTCCGGCCGCCCCCGCCGCCCCGGCGGATGCGGCTGCCCCGGCCGCGGCGCCGGTCGACCCGAATACGGTGATCGCCACCGTCAACGGCCAGCCCTTGACCGAAGCCGATCTGGTGCTTGCCGAAGGCGAGCTGTCGCAGCAGTTCGCGCAGTTGCCGCCCGAGCAGCGCCGCGCCGCGGCACTTTCGGCGGCCATCGAAATCCGCGTCATGGCAGCCAAGGCGGTCACCGACGGTCTCGACAAGGATCCTGACTTCCAGCGCCGCATGGCTTTCCTGCAGCAGCGCGCGCTGCATGGCGAGATGGTCGAGAAGGGTGTGGTCGACAAGGTCACCGACGCCGAGGTTCGCGCCCGCTACGACCAGGAAATCGCCAACACGCCGCCGGTCAACGAGGTGCATGCCCGTCACATCCTCGTGAAGACGAAGGAAGAGGCCGAGGCGATCATCAAGCAGCTCGACGGCGGCGGCGATTTCCAGAAGCTCGCCAACGAGCACACCAGCGATCCCTCGGGCAAGTCCAATGGCGGCGATCTTGGCTGGTTCGGACCTGGCCAGATGGTGCCGGAGTTCGACAAGGCGGCCTTCGCGCTCGAGGTCGGCAAATACACCAAGGAGCCGGTGCAGACGCAGTTCGGCTGGCATGTCATCAAGCTCGAGGACAAGCGCGCCAAGCAGCCGCCGGCCTTCGACGACGTCAAGGACCAGGCCAAGCAGGCGGTCATCCGCGACAAGTATTTCGCGCTGGTCAAGTCGTTGCGCGGCGGCGCCAAGGTCGAGATCCCCGACGCCAATCTGAAGAAGGCCGTCGACACGCTGGAAAGCGCCAAGTAGGACGCAATCGCGAAGGCGCGGCGAGTGATTGCTCGCCTCGCCTATTTTTTGCCGTTTTTTAGCGCCTGGGCGTGACGATGCCTCGCGTGACATAGCCAACAGCGGTTCGTATCGTGGCTTCATCCACGTCGAGGCGGTTGGTCAAAAGATGCTTCCAGGCGAAGGACCCGATCAGATCGGCGACCACCTCTGAATCGATATCGTCGGCAATTTCACCCCTTGCCTTGGCGCGGTCCACGATCTGGCTGTTGTGAGTCCGGCGCCCCGTGGCATAGCCGGCGAGCGCCGCGCCGGCGGTCTCGTCCGATTGCGCCTCGGCAATCAGCGACCTGTACACGCTGCCCGAAGGCGTGTCGCGCCAATGCGCGAACAGGTTTTTCAGGAAGCCGACGAGGTCTTCTTCCAAGCTTCCGCTGTCTGGGATGTCGACGCGTTTCTGGCGCTGATAGACTTCGAGCAGCAATGCCGCCTTGCTTGGCCACCAGCGATAGATGGTCGGCTTGCCGGCGCGCGCGCGGCGCGCCACGGCCTCGATCGAGAAGCCGGCATAGCCGCCTTCGACCAGCACTGCCTCGGCCGCCTCCAGAATGGCGTCCGCGCTGTCGGGATTGCGCCGCGCACCGATCGATCTGCGCGCCGTATCCGCCTCCTCGGCCATGCCTTTCGTCCTCGTTTCAATTCGCTGGCAACGATAAGTGATCCCGCCTGCCAATGTGGAAGATCATAGCGCCACGGACCCCGGCGACGCCAACAGATTTGAAATGCAAGCTTGATCCTGAACGGGTTTGCCCTCCGCGGGAGCGACGAAAACGCGCTTGCACCGGCTCGCCGTATCGGGCAAACCGGCCTTCCCTTGCGATTTTCCCGCCCGAGGTCTGAATGTCCACGACGATTTCCCCGCTTGCGCCGAAGAAATACCCCAAAATGCCAGAAATCGAAGGGGTGCGCATCGCCACCGCCGAAGCAGGGATAAAGTACAAGGGCCGCACCGACCTGCTGGCCATGGTGTTCGATGCAGGCACCGCGGTCGCCGGCGTGTTCACCAGGTCGAAATGTCCCTCGGCGCCGGTTGATTTCTGCCGCCAGAACCTTGGCTCGGGCAAGGCGCGGGTGCTGGTCGTCAATTCCGGCAACGCCAACGCCTTCACCGGGCAGAAGGGTCGCGAATCCACCGCGCTGACGGGCGAAGCGGCGGCGAAGGCCGCGGGCTGCACGGCAGGCGAGGTTTTCCTGGCCTCGACCGGCGTCATCGGCGAACCGCTCGACACGGCCAAGTTCAGCCATCTGCTCGCCGGGCTGGTCAGCGACGGCAAGCCGGACCTGTGGACAGAGGCGGCAAAGGCCATCATGACCACGGATACGTATCCGAAAGTGGCGACGGCGACGGTCAAGCTCGGCGACGCCGATGTGACCATCAATGGCATTTCCAAAGGCGCCGGCATGATCGCGCCCGACATGGCGACGATGCTGTCCTTCATCGCCACCGACGCGCCGATCGCGGCTCCTGTCCTGCAGGACCTGTTGTCGCGCGGGACGGCCAAGACGTTCAATGCTGTCACCGTCGACAGCGATACCTCGACCAGCGACACGCTGCTGTTGTTTGCCACCGGCAAGGCGGCAAGGCGCGGCGCGCCCGAGATCACCGATCCCAGGGACGCCCGCCTTGGTCAGTTCCGCCGGGCGCTCGGCAAGGTGCTGAAGTCGCTGGCGTTGCAGGTGGTGCGCGACGGCGAGGGCGCCCGCAAGCAGGTCGAGGTCACCGTCACCGGGGCCAAGTCGGCCCGCTCGGCCAAACGCATCGCGCTGTCGATCGCCAATTCGCCGCTGGTCAAGACGGCGGTCGCCGGCGAGGACGCCAATTGGGGCCGCGTCGTCATGGCCGTCGGCAAGGCCGGCGAGCCCGCGGATCGCGACCGGCTGTCGATCTGGTTCGGCGACAACAGGCTGGCGCATGAGGGTGAGCGCGACCCCAGCTATTCGGAAGAAAAGACCTCGGCCTATATGAAGCGCGACGACATCCGCATCCGCGCCGATATCGGCATCGGCCGCGGCAAGGCGACAGTGTGGACCTGCGATCTCACCAAGGAATATGTCGCCATCAATGGCGACTACCGGAGCTGATCGCCTTGGTTTCGCGTCATCCCGCAAGCATGCTCGCGACCGTGCGCCGCTATGAGGCGGCCGGCTTTCGCGCCTGGCCCGCGGCCGCCGTCCACTATGACGGCACCTGGGTGGTGCGCCTGACCGCCGGTCATCCGGCCAAGCGGCTGAACTCGGTCAATCCGCTCGATCCCGGCGACATCCAGCACATCGCCGACCGCATCGGCCGCGCGAGCCGCCGTTTCGACGCGTACGGCCGGCCTCTGACGTTCCGCATGTCGCCATTGTCGGGTCCCGATCTTGCCAGTCATCTCGACAAGGAGGGCTGGAGTCGGTTCGACGAATCGCTGGTCATGCGGCTGCCGCTGGCCGACGCGCAGCTCGACGCCGCCATGGACCAGATCCCGCTCAAGGACATCAGCCGCTTCATCGGCGCATTGCTCAAGGTCAGCGGCTCGGACGTGTCGCTGCGGCCGGGCCTGTCGGAGATCATCGGCGCTATCCAGCCTGAAGCCGGGCTGTTCGCACTCGAGGATGGGACGGAGCCGCTGGCGACGCTGATCTGCGTGCATGACGGCGATCTGGCCGGCCTATTCGAGGTCGCTACCGACAAGGCGGCGCGCAACAAGGGCCACGGCCGCAACCTGATCCTGTCGGCGCTGAAATGGGCGAGGCTGCGCGGCGCACGGGAAGCCTGGCTGCAGGTCGAGGCCGGCAACGCGCCGGCGCTGGCGCTCTACAGCGCGCTCGGCTTCGAGGAAGTCTATCGCTATCACTACCGCCGGCCCGCTGTTCATGGGTGAAGTCGGGCATGAATGATGTGAAATCCAGCGGCAAGCGCCTGCTCCTGGTCGCCGCTTGCGCGCTGGTCGATGCCGATGGTCGGGTGCTGCTGGCGCAGCGGCCGCAAGGCAAGCAACTCGCAGGCCTGTGGGAGTTTCCCGGCGGCAAGGTCGAGGCCGGCGAGACGCCGGAACAATGCCTTATCCGTGAACTGCAGGAGGAGATCGGTATCGAGACCGATATCCCATGCCTGGCGCCGTTGACCTTCGCCAGCCATTCCTATGACGACTTCCACTTGCTGATGCCGCTTTTTGTCTGCCGCCGCTTCCGCGGCATCGCCCAGCCGAGGGAAGGGCAGGCGCTGAAATGGGTGCGGCCCAAACAGATGCGCGACTATCCGATGCCGCCGGCCGATGCGCCACTGATCCCCTTCCTGATAGATCTCCTTTGAGGATCTGGTTGGACCACCGTCCATATCAGCCAGCGTTAATGGAAGATTTATCTCATCATGAAAAATTGATGCATGGCCGTTTTTCGTGCGGCCGCCGCCATTTCGCTGGGGAGCGATAGAATGAGCCTGGACAGGGATTGGGATTCGATCCGGCCCGAGCGCGGCTTTCGTGTCGCTGATGCGGGCATGGGCGTCCTGCGCCTCACGCTGCTGTTCGGATCGGCCGCCGTGGCGCTGGCGTTGATCGCGACCCCTTTCCTCGACAACCAGGCGCGTTCGCAAACGGCCCGAGACGGTTTCCCCGGCCTGGACATGACGGCTACCGGTTCGATCAGCCATCGCAGCACCTATACGGTACGCCGCAGCGTGCTGCAGGCCGATCCGGGAGGCGTCTGCATTATCCGTTCCGATGGCAAAAGCAGTGGCGACTGCTGACCAGGCCAGGACATTTCCGACGGTCGGCGACTTCACCGCCTGTTAAGCCTTTGCCGTTAACCTTTCTTAACAGGTCCGCGATAAAGTTTCCGCAACGGGGATCGAGGTCATGAAAACAGTGCTGCTGCGTTTTCTGAAGGACGAAAACGGCGCCACGGTCGTCGAATATGGTCTGATTATCGCCGTGCTGTCGCTGACGATCATCGGCGGTATCGGCCAGGTCTTCAACTCGCTGACCTGGCTGTTCAGCGACAACTCCAGCAGGCTTGCCAACGCCTTTGCGCAATGAGGCTGGTGCCTGCGAACAGGTCAATGCCCATCAGGTCCCTCCAGTATAGTCTTCAGCGAAACCTTGGCTGAACCGGGTTTCAGCGGCTTTTGCTGCGATGCATCGGGCGCCCAGCCGGACATCCAGACCGTCGAGAAGCTTGCCCTGATACGACCGTCGGGGTCGGAAAAGCGTTCGGCGTAGATTTCCGCGGCGCGGGCAAACAGCTGGCGCGTGCCCGGCCGCCGGCTGCGATCGGCCAGCGCGCTGGTTTCGCCCATGGCACGCAGATCCGCCATCAGGGCAAACAGGTTGGCATAGCGCACCGTCACCGTCTCGACGTCGGCGACCGGCAGCGCGAAACCGGCGCGCTGCAGCAACGCACCGGCATCGCGTACGTCGGTGAACGGGATGACGCGAGGGCTGACGCCGCCGTAGAGCTCTGTCTCGGCGGCAAGCAGGCTTTCGCGCAGTTCCGCAAGCGTGCCGACGCCTGCGAAGGCGCCGAGGAAAAGTCCGTCCGGCCGCAGCGCGCGACGGATCTGGATCAACATGCCCGGGATGTCGTTCATCGCCTGCAGCGACAAAAGCGATACCACCAGATCAAGACTTTGCGGCTCGAACGGGACGGTCTCCGGCGGTGCAATCAGGCCGGCGGCACCGTTCAGGAAAGCCGCGGCCGTCTCGACACGGGCGAGATCCGCCACCTTGCCGCTCCGCGCAAGGACATCGGCCGCGGCCGATGTCTGGCAAAACAGCACCGCCGCCTTGGCGAACTTTCGCTCGACGGCGCCCAGCCGGTCGGCGAGATCCTCGGCGGCACGGCGCATGAGGAAGTCGGCGCCGTCAACCGGATGGATGAGCGCGCGCCGCTTGTGCGCCAGCCACAGAGAGGTGTCCATTATAGGCTGCAAGGGATTGATCCTTGTATGTCGGCGCCCTGATATGGTTGGTATGGTGGTGCCGAGCAACCAATCACGTGGCCGATCCGATGCCCAAGATCAAGTCCGTCGAGATCGGTAAGCTAGCCGGGTCTGCTGCCCGGTCGGCTCTGGGCTGGCCGGCGCGCATCCTGTTTCCGCCGGTCTGCGCCGGCTGCCGCCGGCAGGTCTCGCAGCCCGGTGTGTTGTGCGGCGACTGCTGGCCGAAGCTGCGGCTGCTGGAGCGGCCCTGGTGTCCGGTGATGGGCACGCCGTTCACCCATCACATGGGCGATGGTTTTCTGTCGGCGGAGGCGATCGCGGATCCGCCGCCCTTCGAACGGGTACGGGCCGCAGTCGTCTACTCCGGCGTTGCCCGCCAGATGGTGCAAGGGCTGAAATACCAGGACCGCACGGATCTCGCACCCTGGATGGCGCGCTGGATGGTCCGTGTGGGCGCCGAGCTCATCGCCGACGCGGATGTGGTGGTGCCGGTGCCGCTGCATTGGCGCCGTTTTTTCAGGCGGCGGTTCAATCAATCGGCGGAACTGGCGCGCGCGGTTTGCGAGCTCAGCGGGCTGCCTTTCTCGCCCTCCGCCATGCGGCGCGTGAAACTCACCCGCCAGCAGGTCGGACTGGAGCGGCAGGAGCGCGAGGAAAACGTACGCGCCGCCTTTCGCGTGCCGGCAGAGGCCGAGATCGAGATTGCCGGCCGCAGGGTTCTTCTGATCGACGATGTCTACACCACCGGCGCCACCGTGCGTGCCGCCACCAAGGCGCTGAAAAGGGGAGGTGCGGCCGCCGTCGACGTGCTGACCTTTGCCCGTGTGTTGCCGGGGGACTTCCGGGCGGACGAGTCCGTGACTATATAAGTCGGCAACGGAAGCGGAATTCGTCATGGTCGATGTCACGATCTA
Organism: Mesorhizobium sp. B2-4-13; assembly: GCF_006658535.1. Classification (NCBI taxonomy): domain Bacteria; kingdom Pseudomonadati; phylum Pseudomonadota; class Alphaproteobacteria; order Hyphomicrobiales; family Phyllobacteriaceae; genus Mesorhizobium; species Mesorhizobium sp. B2-4-13. The sequence continues at coordinate 304,209 of NZ_VFVB01000007.1, forward strand.
TACGCGCATGATGTGCGGCTACTGCACGGCGGCCAAGCGGTTGCTGGAGCGCAAAGGCGTCGCCTATACCGAGCACGACGCTTCCTTCTCCCCGGAACTGCGCCAGGAGATGATGTTGCGGGCCCACGGGCGCACGACCTTTCCGCAGATTTTCATAGGCGACACACATGTCGGTGGCTGCGACGACCTCCATGATCTGGAGGCAGAAGGCCGACTGGACAAACTGCTCGCCAACGGCTCGTCGATTTGAGGGGTATGACAATGGGTGTTTTCAAGACGGCGGGTGTTTTCAAGGCGGCGGCAGTGCAGATGCGTTCAGGCGAGAGCCCCGAGCGCAATGCGGCCGATATGGAGCGGCTGGTGCGCGAGGCCGCGGGCCAGGGCGCGACCTATATCCAGACGCCGGAGATGACCGGCGCGCTGATCCGCGACAAGGAAGCGCGTGCCGCCTCCTTCACCTCGCAGGACAAGGACATCGTTGTCGCAACCGCGCGGAAGCTCGCCAGTGAGCTCGGCATCTTCCTGCACGTTGGCTCGACCGCAATACTGCGCGCCGACGGCAAGCTCGCCAACCGCGCGCTCCTGTTCGGACCCGATGGCGCGACGCTCGCCACCTACGACAAGATCCACATGTTCGACGTCGACCTCGATAACGGCGAAAGCTGGCGCGAATCCGCCGCCTATGAGCCGGGGACCGAAGCCGTCGTTATTCCGATCAACGATGCGAAACTAGGCTTTGCCGTCTGCTACGACCTGCGTTTTCCGCAATTGTTCCGTGCCGAAGCGATGGCCGGCGCCGAGGTGCTGACCGTGCCGGCGGCCTTCACCCGCCAGACCGGCGAAGCGCATTGGCATGTGCTGCTCAGGGCACGCGCCATTGAGAACGGCGCCTATGTCGTCGCCGCCGCGCAAGGTGGCCTGCACGAGGACGGCCGCGAGACCTATGGGCATTCGCTGATCGTCGATCCGTGGGGCCGCATCATCGCCGAAGCCGCGCATGACGAGCCAGCGGTGATTGTCGCGGAGATCGACCCGGCGCAGTCGCTTGCCGCGCGCAAGAAGATCCCCAATCTCAGGAATGCGCGGGATTTCACCATCAATACCGGCGAGGGGCCGCGTCTCAGGGGCGCCGCATCTTGATCCGCTTTTCCCTGATCTGCGAAAACGAGCATGAGTTCGAGGGTTGGTTTCGCAGCAATGACGATTTCGACACGCAGAAGAAGCGCGGTTTTGTCGATTGCCCCAGTTGCGGCTCGCACAAGGTCGAGAAGGCGCTGATGGCCCCGGCCGTTTCCACGGCCCGCAAGCAGGAAACCATAGCGCTTGCCATGGGCGAGGCGCAGAAGCAGGCGCTGGCGCAGCTGAAGGCGATGGCCGAGAAGGTGCGCGAAAACGCCGACTATGTCGGCGACAAGTTCGCCGAGGAAGCGCGCAAGATCCATTTCGGCGAAACCGATGCGCGCGGCATCTATGGCGAGGCGACGCTGGAGGAGGCCAAGGCCCTGGCCGAGGACGGTGTCGAGTTCATGCCGATCCCGGTGTTTCCGGACGACCGGAACTGAGCGATCAGCTCACGCTGCCGATCAATTTTTCCAGCAGGTGCGAAAGCGTTTCCCGTTCGGTCTGTGTCAGACCGGACAGGATCTGATGCTCGTTCGCCACATGGGCCGCAACGGCCTCGTCGATCAAGGCGAGCCCCTTTTCGGTCAACCGCACGACGATGCCGCGCCGATCGTTGGGGTGCGGTGCACGCAGGATCAATCCGGCCTTTTCCAACCGGTCGAGCCGGTTGGTCATGGCGCCTGATGTCACCATCGTCGCTTCATAGAGAGCGGTCGGCGTCAGCGCGTAAGGCGAGCCGGAGCGGCGCAGCGTCGCCAATACATCGAACTCTCCCGCCTGCAGTCCGAAACGGGCAAACAGCGGGGCGAGGCGATCGCGTGCTATCAGCGAGGAGACCTCATTCAGACGCCCGATCACGGCCATCGGCGATACATCCAGGTCCGGCCGTTCCCGCTGCCATTGCTCGATGGCTTTCCCAGCGCGGTCCATCTATCTCACCATAATGTATATCTTGACGTTAAGAATCTTTCCATTATCTTATCTCAATATTCAACGCCGGCCAAGAGGCTGTGCCACCCATAGGATTCCATCATGAAATATCTCTGGGATTCGGCACTAGGCCTGCTGGTTGTCACCGGCGGCCTGCTGGGCCTGACGCTGCCCTTCGGCAAGCTCGCCACGGCGGCCGGCGTGCCAGCCATGGTCTGGGCCTTTGTCATCTCGCTCGGCGCTGGCGGCGTGCTTTTGTGCGTGCTCCTGGCGCGTGGTGAGCGCATCCGGCTCACCCCGCACAAACTGCGCTATTTCTTCGTCACCGCGGCAGTGTCCTATGCCGTCCCCAATCTCCTGATGTTTTCGGCCATTCCGCATCTGGGCGCCGGCTACACCGGCATCATGTTCACGCTGTCGCCGGTGATCACATTGGTGTTTTCGATCCTGCTCGGCGTCCGGCGCCCCAACATGCTGGGCATATCAGGCATCGCCGTCGGCTTCGTCGGCGCCGTCATGGTGGCGGCGACGCGCGGCGAGGCCGGCCAGCCGGCCGATCTGTTCTGGGTGATGATGGGGCTGCTGATCCCGGTCAGCCTTGCCGCCGGCAACATCTACCGCACCATCGACTGGCCGGAAGGAACCGGTCCGATCGAACTCGCGGTCGGCAGCCATCTGGCGTCCGCGGCGATGCTGCTCGTGGGTATCCTGACCTTGCTCGGAGGCAAGGCCTTCGTCCAGCTTGGCGTCGTGCCGCTCATCGTCGTGGCGCAGATGGCCGCGGCATCGGCGATGTTTGCTTTCTTCTTCCGGCTGCAGGCGGTTGGCGGTCCGGTCTATCTCAGCCAGATCGGCTATGTCGCGGCAGCGGTCGGGCTGTTTGCCGGAACGATCTTCCTTGGTGAACACTATCAACTGCTGACCTGGGTCGGCGCCGTCATCATCACCGCGGGCGTGTTCATCACCACCAAGGCGCAGAGCCAGAAAGCCTGAAGGCTTCGAGGCACGCCGCACTGCCGTCGGCGTCACCGCCGGGTTTCGGCCCCGGCTGGCTGAGGATTGGCTGTCAGATCGATCCCTTTTCCGCCAGCACCATGTAGTTGACGTCCATGTCCTTCGACCGCGCCCAGCGGTCGGCAAGCGGATTGTAGGTGACGCCGGTACGGTCGATGATGGTCAGGCCGGCGCCGCGTAGCGCCTTTTCCAGCTCTTCGGGGCGCACCAGCTTGCCGAATTGGTGGGTGCCGCGCGGCAGCCAGCGCAACACATATTCGGCGCCGATGATGGCGAGGCCGAGCGCCTTGAGCGTGCGGTTGATGGTGGCCACGAACATGATGCCGCCGGGTTTGACCATCTCGCCGCATTTGGCGACGAACAGGTCGATATCGGCGACATGTTCGACCACTTCCATGTTGAGGACGACATCGAATTTTTCGCCGGCCTCGGCGAGATCTTCCGCCGTCGTGGCACGATAGTCGACGCTGACATTGCCCTCGGCGGCATGCAGTTTCGCCACTTCGATGTTTGTTTCGGACGCGTCCGCTCCGACCACCTCGGCACCGAGCCGGGCCATCGGCTCGCACAAAAGGCCACCGCCGCAGCCGATGTCGAGGATGCGCAGGCCCTCGAACGGCCGCGCCGCCCGCGGGTCGCGGCCGAAGCGCGCCGCGATCTGGTCGCGGATATAGGAAAGCCGGACCGGATTGAATTTGTGCAGCGGACGAAACTTGCCGTTCGGGTTCCACCATTCGGCGGCAAGGGCGGAAAAGCGTTCCACCTCTCCGGCATCGATCGTCGATCGTCGGGGCTCAGGCATCGGTTGGTCTCCTCGGACGCTACAGCGCCGCGCGTCCTTCGGACGCGCAAAGGACGCTGTAGCACTTTGATTCTGCGCATGATCCCTTTCCGAAATCGAAGTCGATTTCGGGGTCATGCGCTAGGAAGTCGGGCGTGAGGCATCGAATGTCAAGGCAACATTTTCCTCTGCTGACAAAGTGGCTGGGCGATCAAAGGCCCGGCTTATTTCGTGTCCAGAACATCACGCAGCTTGGCCGCCAACTGCTCGATGGTGAACGGCTTGGCCAGGAAGTGCACGTCATGATCGAGCATGCCGTTGTGGACCACGGCATTCCTGGTGAAGCCGGTGGTGAAGACCACTCTCAGCTCGGGCTGGCGCGCGAGCGCTTCCTCGGCGAGCTTGCGGCCGTTCATCACCGGCATGACGATGTCGGTGAAAAGCAGGGCGATGCCTGGTGTCGCGGCGAGCTTCTGAAGGGCTTCCGGTCCGCTTCCCGCATGGATGACGATGTAGCCGAGTTCGCGCATAACACCCGTCGTGGAGGCCCGCACGCGGGGGTCATCCTCGACGACGAGGATCGTCTCGGTGACCTTGGCGGCGCTCTTGTCGCGCCCGACGGGCGCTGCCGGCTCCTCGGCTCCGAAAAACCGGGGCAGGTAGATCTTGATCGTCGTGCCTTCGCCGGGCTCGGAGTAGATCTTGACGTGGCCGCCCGATTGTTTGACGAAGCCGAACACTTGGCTCAGCCCAAGTCCCGTGCCCTTGTTGACCGGCTTGGTCGTGAAGAAGGGTTCGAAAGCCCTGGCGATGGTCTCGGGCGACATGCCCGCGCCGGTGTCGGTTACCGCGATCATCACATATTGGCCAGGCGTGACTTCGGCGTGCGTCGATGCATAGCCGTCGTCGAGGTGGCTGTTGACAGTCTCAATGGTCAGCTTGCCCTCATTGTCCATGGCGTCGCGGGAATTGACGGCCAGATTGAGGATCGCGTTCTCGATCTGGCTGGGATCGGCGTGGGTTTTCCACAGGCCGCCCGCTAATACTGTCTCGATGCGGATGCCTTCACCCAAGGTGCGGCGCAGAAGATCGGACATGCCGGTCAACAGCCCGTTGATGTCGACAACCTGCGGCGCCAGAGGCTGCAGGCGGGAGAAGGCAAGCAGGCGGGAGGTCAGGTTGGCGGCACGGCTGGCCGCGTCGGTCGCGGCCTCGACGAGTTTTTCGATGTCATGCTCGCCCCGCTTCAGCTTGCGCTGGGCAAGGTTCATGGCGCTGAGGATCACCGCCAGCATGTTGTTGAAGTCGTGGGCGATGCCGCCTGTCAGCTGTCCGACAGCCTCCATCTTCTGCATCTGGCGTATCTGGGATTCGGCCTTTTCACGCGTCTGGATCTCGTTGCCGAGTTCGATGTTCTTGCGCATCAGCTCTTGCTGGGCGACGACCACCTCGTGGAAGCGGCGACGGGATTGACGTATGGTGTAGGCGGCAAGCAGGAAAGTCGCCAGCAACGCGGCCAGTGAGCCGATCCGCAACCAGGCCTCGACCCGGTCGGTACGCTCGTCGCGCGCGGCCACCGCGGCGGCGCCGATACGCCGGATTGTGTCCATGCTGGCCCGCATCTCGTCCATGGCGGCCTTGCCCTGGCCACTGCGGACCAGTTGCAGGGCCTTTGCCGCATCCCCTCGCTCGTAAAGAGCTATGGTTTCGGCCAGGTCGGCCTGCTGTTGCGAAAGCGCGTCCTTGATGTGGCCGATCTGCTGGGCGATCTGATCGTCGGGAGCGGTCGCGCTGTCGACCCGCGCCACTTGTCCCGGAATTGCCTCGACGGCCTTCCGGTAAGGCTCCAGATAGGATTTTTCACCGGTCAGCAGGTAGCCGCGCTGACCACTCTGGGCCTCCTGCGCCAATGAAAGCAGCCCGGAAAGCTGCTCCTGGTACTCGATTGTCTCACGTGCGGCGGCACGACTGGCCCTTTGGCTCTCGACGAGCACCGCACGGGTGCCGACGATCAGTGCCAGCACCGCAAAGCCCGCAACAAGCGGGAGCGATTGCAATCGCATGGCGCGCCGAAGCCGAGCAATCATCCGTTATGCCGAACCAAAAGCAATTTCCCGCAGGCAGCATTTGGTAAGCGGCGCCGGCCCGGAAGGCAATATGTCGTGCTGTTACGCAATCCGCCGTCAGCCTTGCGAAACCTTCCTCATTTGGCTATGGAGGCCGCGCATTCAGTGGCCGGCGGCAGCCGGACGCTGTTCTTCCATTTTCGGCCGCGGGCCGGCTCCAGTCAAAGGCATTTCGCTTCCATGGCGCGTATCGTGATGAAATTCGGCGGGACCTCCGTCGCCGACATCGCTCGCATCCGCAACGTGGCACGTCACGTCAAACGCGAGGTCGACGCCGGTCACGAAGTGGCTGTGGTGGTTTCGGCGATGGCCGGCAAGACCAACGAGCTGGTCGGCTGGACCCGCGAGGCCTCACCGATGCACGATGCACGCGAATATGACGCGGTCGTCGCTTCCGGCGAACAGGTCACGGCTGGCCTTCTCGCCATCACCTTGCAGAACATGGGCGTGCATGCGCGCTCCTGGCAGGGCTGGCAGATTCCGATCAAGACCGACAACGCGCATGGCGCGGCGCGCATCCTCGACATCGACGGCGCCTTCCTGGTCAAGCGCTTCGGCGAAGGCCAGGTGGCTGTCATCGCCGGTTTCCAGGGCATCGGGCCGGACAACCGCATCGCGACACTCGGACGTGGCGGCTCCGATACCAGCGCCGTGGCGATCGCCGCCGCGGTCAAGGCCGACCGCTGCGACATCTACACCGACGTCGATGGGGTCTACACCACCGACCCGCGCATCGAGCCCAAAGCGCGGCGGCTGGCCAAGATATCGTTCGAGGAAATGCTTGAAATGGCCTCGCTCGGCGCCAAGGTTCTGCAGGTGCGTTCGGTCGAGCTTGCCATGGTGCACAGGGTGCGTACCTTCGTGCGGTCGTCCTTCGACGATCCCGATGCGCCCGGAATGGGGGATTTGCTCAATCCTCCGGGAACGCTCATTTGCGACGAGGAAGAGATCGTGGAACAGCAGGTCGTCACCGGAATTGCCTATGCCAAGGACGAGGCCCAGATTTCGCTGCGCCGCGTCGGCGACCGGCCGGGCGTCGCCGCCGGCATTTTCGGACCGCTGGCCGAGGCCAACATCAATGTCGACATGATCGTCCAGAACATTTCCGAGGACGGCAAGCTGACCGACATGACCTTCACCGTGCCGTCGGGCGATGTCGACAAGGCGCTGGCCGTGCTCGACCGGCTGAAAGCCGAGATCGGCTACGATGTCGTGCAGTCGGAAGCTGGCATGTCGAAGGTTTCGGTCATCGGCATCGGCATGCGGAGCCATGCCGGCGTCGCCGCCACCGCCTTCAAGGCGCTGGCCGACAAGGCGATCAACATCCGCGCCATCACCACCTCCGAGATCAAGATTTCGATACTGATCGACGGTCCCTATACGGAACTTGCGGTTCGCACTTTGCATTCCGTCTACGGTCTGGATAAGCAGTAGCAGGACTGAATCAGCTGTTGCGCACTTGCCGGGCGCGGCGGAAACTGCCCCGGCAAGAAGTCTATTGGAGAAGAAGCCGCGATGCGTGACACGGCCGTTGGCCCGCGCGTTTTGCTGAAACGGCTCCGCGAGCTCATGCAGGAGCCGCTGGAGCCGCAGGAGCGGCTCGACCGGATTGTGCGCGACATCGCCTCCAACATGGTCGCGGAAGTCTGCTCGCTCTACGTGCTGCGCGCCGATTCGGTGCTGGAGCTCTACGCCACCGAAGGTCTGAACCCGAACGCCGTCCATCTGGCTCAGCTGCGGCTAGGGCAAGGCCTGGTCGGCACCATTGCCGCGAGTGCCAGGCCGCTCAACCTGTCCAACGCGCAAGAACACCCGGCCTTCGCCTACCTGCCGGAGACCGGGGAGGAGATCTACAATTCCTTCCTCGGCGTGCCGGTGCTCAGGGCAGGGCGCACGCTGGGCGTCCTGGTCGTCCAGAACAAGACCATGCGCCACTACCGCGACGATGAGGTCGAGGCGCTGGAAACCACGGCCATGGTCATCGCCGAGATGATCGCCACCGGCGATCTGGCGCGGCTGACCCGGCCTGGCCTCGAACTCGACCTGCGCCGGCCTGTCAGCTTCACCGGCCTGTCCTTCAACGATGGCGTCGGGCTCGGTCATGTCGTGCTGCACGAGCCGCGTATCGTCGTCACCAATTTGTTCAACGAGGACAGCGAGGAGGAGGTCCGGCGGCTCGAAGCCTCGCTTGGTTCTCTGCGGCTTTCCATCGACGACATGCTGGAGCGCCGCGATGTCGCCTTCGAGGGCGAGCATCGCCAGGTGCTGGAAGCCTACCGCATGTTCGCCAACGACCGGGGCTGGGTACGGCGGCTGGAAGAGGCGATCCGTAACGGCCTGACTGCCGAGGCGGCGGTCGAAAAAGTTCAGAGCGACATGCGCGCCCGCATGCTGCACATGACCGATCCTTATCTGCGCGAGCGGATGAGCGATTTCGACGATCTTGCCAACCGGCTGTTGCGCCAGCTGATGGGACGTGGACCCGAGGATGTCGCGGCCTCGCTGCCCAAGGACGCCATCATCGTCGCCCGCTCGATGGGCGCTGCCGAACTGCTCGACTATCCTCGCGACAAGCTGCGCGGGCTGGTGCTGGAGGATGGCGCGGCGACCAGCCATGTCGTCATCGTCGCGCGCGCCATGGGCATTCCCGTCGCCGGCCAGATGAAAGGCGCCGTTTCCATGGCGGAAAACGGCGATGCCATCATCGTCGACGGCGAGGAAGGCGCGATCCATCTGCGGCCGCAATCCGATCTTGAAGCCGCCTATGCCGAGAAGGTGCGGTTCCGGGCGCGTCGGCAGGAGGTCTACCGCGAACTGCGCAAGAAGCCGTCGACGACCCGGGACGGGGTCCAGGTCGACCTGCTGATGAATGCCGGGCTTGCCGTCGACCTACCGCAGTTGGCGGAGGCGGGCGCCGCCGGCATTGGCCTGTTCCGCACGGAACTGCAGTTCATGGTCGCGTCGACCTTTCCACGCGCCGAAGCCCAGGAAAAACTCTACCGCGACGTGCTAGAGGCCGCGCGCGGCAAGCCGGTCACCTTCCGCACCATCGACATTGGTGGCGACAAGGTGCTGCCCTATTTCAAGGGCGCGATCCAGGAAGAGAATCCGGCGCTCGGCTGGCGGGCAATCCGCCTGACGCTAGACCGGCCGGGCTTGCTGCGCACCCAGATCCGCGCCTTGCTCAAGGCCAGCGGCGGGCGCGAGCTCAAGCTGATGCTGCCGATGGTAACCGAGCTCGGCGAAATCGCCCAGGCGCGCGAAATCATCGACCGCGAGGTGCGGCATCTCTCACGCTTCGCCCATCATCTGCCGACCAGTCTCAAGCTGGGCGCCATGCTGGAAGTGCCGTCGCTTCTGTTCCAGCTCGACGAACTGATGAAGGCGGTCGACTTCGTCTCGGTCGGATCGAACGACCTGTTCCAGTTCGTCATGGCGGTCGATCGCGGCAACACGCAACTGGCCAACCGCTTCGATACGTTGTCGGCGCCATTCCTGCGCGTGCTCAAGCAGATCGCCGACGCCGGCGCCCGCAATCATACGCCGGTCACCCTGTGTGGTGAACTCGCCGGCAAGCCGATCTCGGCGATGGCGCTGATCGGCCTCGGTTTCCGCTCGATCTCGATGTCGCCGGCCTCGATCGGTCCGGTCAAGGCCATGCTGACGGAGCTGCCGCTGGAGGAGCTGAAGGCTTTCTTCGACGACAATCTGATGGCGCCGGCGCAAGGGCTGCCGATGCGGGCATTGCTGCAGGCCTTCGCCGACGACCGCTCGATCCCGTTGTAGCACCCTCATCATGGTCAATTTGCCCCGCGATCGTATGGATCAAGTCGTCAAGCGTTTCGAGATGCTCGAAGCGCAGATGTCGGCCGGGCCGGCGCCGGATGCCTATGTGAGGATGGCATCGGAATATGCCGAGTTGCAGGAGATGGTGGCCAAGGTCAGGGAATTGCGCTCTGCCGAGCACGAGCAGGCCGACCTCGAAGCGATGCTCGCCGACAAGGGCACCGACGCTGAGATGCGAGCGCTTGCCGAAGCAGATCTGCCCGGCGTCGAGGAGCGCATCGAGACGCTGCAGAAAGACATCCAGATCCTGCTCCTGCCCAGGGATGCCGCCGACGACAAGAACGCCATTCTTGAAATTCGCGCCGGCACCGGCGGCGATGAGGCGGCACTCTTCGCCGGCGACCTGTTTCGCATGTATGAGCGCTATGCCGCCGAACGCGGCTGGCGGTTCGAAACGGTATCGGCCAGCGACGGCGATGCCGGCGGCTTCAAGGAAATCATCGCCACGATCTCCGGTAAAGGTGTGTTCGCCCATCTGAAATTCGAATCCGGGGTGCATCGCGTCCAGCGCGTGCCGGCCACCGAGGCCAGCGGGCGCATCCACACGTCAGCCGCCACAGTCGCCGTGCTGCCGGAAGCCGAAGAGGTCGACATCGATATCAGGGCCGAGGACATCCGCATCGACACGATGCGTGCCTCGGGCTCCGGCGGCCAGCACGTCAACACCACCGATTCCGCGGTCCGCATCACCCATCTGCCGACCGGCATCATGGTGGTGCAGGCGGAGAAGTCGCAGCACCAGAACCGGGCCAAGGCCATGCAGATCCTGCGCGCCCGGCTCTATGACATGGAGCGCAGCAAGGCGGATGAGGAGCGTTCCGAGTCGCGCAAGTCGCAGGTCGGTTCCGGCGACCGCTCCGAGCGCATCCGCACCTACAATTTTCCGCAGGGCCGGGTCACCGACCATCGCATCAACCTGACGCTCTACAAACTCGACCGGGTGATGATGGGTGAACTCGACGAAATCGTCGACGCGCTGATCGCCGATCATCAGTCGAAGCTGCTGGCCGATATCGGCATCGATGGCTGACCATCCGCCCGCGGCGCTGGGGCCGCTGCTGCGGGAAGCGCGGACCCGGCTTGCCGCAGCCGGCATCAATGATCCCGCGCTCGATGCGCGGCTGATCGTCGAACACTATTCAGGCACGACGCGCACCCAGGCGATCGCCGACCCCGCGTGCAAGATCGACGGGAACGCCATCGCCGCGATCGACGGCGCCCTGAGACGGCGAGCCCGTGGCGAGCCGGTGCATCGCATCCTCGGCTATCGCGAGTTCTACGGTTTGCGCTTGTCGCTGTCGCCGGAGACGCTGGAGCCGCGACCGGACACCGAAACGCTGGTCGAGGCGGTGCTGCCCTTCGTCAAGGCAATGGCCGCGCGGGAGGGCACATGCCGCATCCTCGATCTCGGCACCGGCACGGGCGCGATCGCCCTGGCGTTGCTGAGCGTCGTGCCGGCCGCGACCGCCACCGGTGTCGACATCTCCGCCGGCGCTCTGGCCACGGCGGCCCGCAATGCCGGGCAATTCGGCCTCGGCGGCCGGTTCACGGCGGTTCAGTCGGACTGGTTTGAAAAAGTTTCCGGCCGGTACCATGTAATTGCCGCAAACCCTCCCTATATACCAACACAAGAGATTGGAAATCTGCAGGACGAAGTCCGCGATTTCGACCCGCGCCTTGCCCTTGATGGCGGTGTGGATGGGCTGAACCCCTACAGGATCATCGCCGCCGAGGCGGCAAGGTTTCTGGAAGCCGAAGGCAGGATTGCGGTCGAGATCGGCCACACGCAAAGCAACGACGTCAACGATATATTTCGCGCAGCCGGTTACGCGGCTGGCGAGGTTTTTAGCGATCTCGGCGGAAACGACAGGGTTCTTGTTTTTCAACGGGCAACGTCTTGACGCAGTGCAAAAAAAGCGCTTGGCAATACCGGGGAATGCGGCTAGGGTCGCCTAACCGGATGAGACGAAGCAGGCAGTGCTCTTAGCGATTCGGTTTTTCCTTGGAAATAGCTGCCTTCTTGCGCAAACGACGCCCAAGCTTCGTGCGGGAATCGTCCGGCAAGTGATGTAACCGGAAACAGGATGACACGTGGCGCCAACGCAATCGATGCGGGCGAACGCCGGTGAAGAAACGAAACGGCTGGCTGCATGAGCGCCTCCGTTCGTGAGGAGTTTTTCAAAATTTCAAGATGAAGAGAGTCGAATGAGGCCACAACAGCAGAACAGGCGCATGCGCGGTCGCAACAACAATGGCGGCGGCGGTGGCAATAACAATAACAACAACAATAACAACAACCGCAAGGGGCCGAATCCGCTTACGCGCAATTACGAGAGCAACGGCCCGGACGTGAAAATCCGTGGATCGGCTCAGCAGATTGCCGAAAAATACGCCACGCTTGCCCGTGACTCGCACAGCTCCGGCGACCGGGTGATGGCGGAGAACTACCTCCAGCACGCTGAACACTACAATCGCATCATTGCCGCCGCGCAGGCGCAGATGCCGATCCAGAACGTCCAGCAGGCACGCGACGAGTTCGACGAGGACGGCGATGACGATCGCGATGAGTTCGACAATGCCGGCAGTGGGGCCGGCAATAGCAGCGGCAATGCCGGTTCCGATCCACAGCTTCCCGTAATCAACCATGGCGCAGGTCCGCAGCCGGTGATCGAGGGCATGCCTGCGGAGGTTGCGCTGAACCGGGAAAACGGTCGCGACAATCGCGACAACAGCGGGCGCGACAACAGCGGGCGCGACAATAACGGTCGCAACAATGGCGGCCGCGACAACGGTGGCGGGCGCCATCGCGATCGCCGCCCCAATGGCGGCTACGGCCAGCGCGACCACGCTTCACCCGAACAGGGCGGACAGCAACAGCGCAACGAGGCCCCGGGGCAGACGGAAGTCCAGGCAGAGGCCGCTCCGCCGCCCGAGACCGTCGCGGCGGCCGAGCCGGCTCCACGGTTCGAGAATTTTTCACCGGCAGGTCTGGCCGCCCAGGCCGAACTCAATGAGGCTGCCGGCGAAAGCGGTGCTGCCCGCCGTCCACGGCGTCCGCGCCGTCCGCGCACCAATGCCGATCAGGTCCAGAGCGGCAGCGAAAATGGGGACGCGGCCGAGACAGCGGCGGCTCCGGTCGACAGCGGCGGTGCCGAACCCGTGGTTTCCGACATCGACAACTGAGCGAACGGCATTCAAGGCCTTGAGCGGCGGAGAGAAATCTCCGCCGTTTTCGTTTGGGCTGACGTGGAATATTATGCACCTGCCATATTGCGACATCTTGAGGGGCAAGGGTCCATGCACCATATCTGGCCTGAACAGGATCCGGCTCGAATGGGCGGGTCCGTCACCGCAATCTGATCCGGTGCCGCAAAGCGGGCCGGTGATGGAAGGAGACAAATATGAACCTTGAGAAATACTCAGAGCGCGTGCGCGGCTTTATCCAGTCCGCGCAGACCATGGCGCTCTCGCGCAACCACCAGCAATTCACCCCCGAACACATTCTGAAAGTGCTCGTCGACGATGACGAAGGCTTGGCCGCGTCGTTGATCGAGCGCGCCGGCGGCAATGTCCGCGATGTCAAGCTCGGCGTCGAGACGGCGCTCGAGGCGATGCCCAAGGTGGAGGGCGGCAATGGCCAGCTCTATCTGGCACAGCCGCTGGCCAAGGTGTTCTCGACCGCCGAAGAACTGGCCAAGAAGGCCGGCGACAGCTTTGTCACCGTCGAGCGGCTGCTGCAGGCGCTTGCCATGGAGAAATCGGCCAAGACGGCCGAAATCCTGGCCAAGGCCGGTGTCACCGCGCAGGCGCTGAACCAGGTCATCAACGACGTCCGCAAGGGCCGCACCGCCGATTCGGCGAGTGCCGAACAGGGCTATGACGCGCTGAAGAAATACGCACGCGACCTCACCGCGGACGCACGCGCGGGCAAGCTCGACCCCGTGATTGGCCGCGACGACGAGATTCGACGCACCATCCAGGTGCTGTCGCGCCGCACCAAGAACAACCCGGTGCTGATCGGCGAGCCGGGCGTCGGCAAGACGGCGATCGCCGAAGGGCTGGCGCTGCGCATCGTCAATGGCGACGTGCCGGAATCGCTGAAGGACAAGCAGTTGATGGCGCTCGACATGGGCGCGCTGATTGCCGGTGCCAAATATCGCGGCGAATTCGAGGAGCGGCTGAAGGCTGTGCTTTCGGAGGTCACTTCGGCCAGTGGCAACATCATCCTGTTCATTGATGAGATGCACACGCTGGTCGGCGCCGGCAAGGCCGATGGTGCCATGGATGCGTCGAATCTCCTGAAGCCCGCGCTGGCGCGCGGCGAACTGCACTGCGTCGGCGCCACCACGCTCGATGAATACAGGAAGCATGTCGAGAAGGATCCCGCTCTTGCCCGCCGTTTCCAGCCCGTCTTCGTCGACGAGCCGACAGTGGAGGACACGGTCTCGATCCTGCGCGGCCTGAAGGAGAAATACGAGCAGCACCACAAGGTGCGTATCTCCGATTCGGCACTGGTGGCGGCGGCGACATTGTCCAACCGCTACATCGCCGACCGCTTCCTGCCGGACAAGGCGATCGACCTCGTCGACGAAGCCGCCTCGCGGCTCAGGATGCAGGTCGATTCCAAGCCCGAAGCGCTGGACGAGATCGACCGCCGCATCATGCAGCTCAAGATTGAACGCGAAGCGTTGAAGGTCGAGACGGACGATGCCTCGAAGGACCGGCTCGCCCGCCTGGAAAAGGAACTTGTCGGCCTGGAAGAGGAATCGACTGAGATCACCGCGAAGTGGCAGGCCGAGAAGCAGAAGCTCGGGCTAGCGGCCGACTTGAAGAAGCAGCTCGACGAAGCGCGCAACGACCTTGCCATTGCCCAGCGCAAGGGTGAGTTCCAGCGCGCCGGCGAGCTTGCCTATGGCAAGATCCCGGAACTGGAAAAGAAGCTGAAGGAGGCCGAAGCCCAGGACGGCAAGGCCGGCATGGTCGAGGAAGTGGTCACGCCCGACCACGTCGCCCATATCGTGTCGCGCTGGACCGGCATTCCGGTCGACAAGATGCTGCAGGGCGAGCGTGACAAGCTGCTGCGCATGGAAGACGAGATCGGCAAGCGTGTCGTCGGCCAGGGCGAAGCGGTGCAGGCCGTTTCCAAGGCGGTGCGGCGTGCCCGTGCGGGCCTTCAGGATCCGAACCGGCCGATCGGCTCGTTCATGTTCCTCGGGCCTACCGGCGTCGGCAAGACGGAACTGACCAAGGCTTTGGCCAATTTCCTGTTCGACGATGAGACGGCGCTGGCGCGCATCGACATGTCCGAATACATGGAGAAGCACTCCGTCGCCCGGCTGATCGGCGCGCCTCCCGGCTATGTCGGCTATGAGGAAGGCGGTGCGCTGACCGAAGCGGTGCGGCGCCGGCCCTATCAGGTCGTGCTGTTCGACGAGATCGAAAAGGCGCATCCGGATGTCTTCAACGTGCTGTTGCAGGTGCTCGATGACGGCCGGCTCACCGACGGGCAGGGCCGCACCGTCGACTTCCGCAACACACTGATCATCATGACGTCGAACCTGGGAGCCGAATATCTCGTCAATCTCGGCGAGGACCAGGATGTCGATGCCGTACGAGACGAAGTGATGGGCGTGGTCAGGGCATCGTTCCGGCCGGAGTTCCTCAATCGCGTCGACGAGGTGATCCTGTTCCACCGGCTGCGCCGCAAGGACATGGACCGTATCGTTGAGATCCAGCTCAAGCGGCTCGAGAGCCTGCTGACCGATCGCAAGATCACGCTGTCGCTGGATCCCGAGGCGATCGAGTGGCTGGCGGCCAAGGGTTACGACCCCGCTTATGGTGCCCGGCCGCTGAAGCGGGTGATGCAGAAGGAACTGCAGGATCCGCTGGCGGAAAAGATCCTTCTCGGCGAGATACTGGACGGCTCGACGGTCAAGGTCACGGCCGGTTCCGACCGGCTGAATTTCCGCTCCAAGCCGGCGATCGTCGCGGCCGAGGTCGCGGCCTGACTCAGACGCCGCGCGTCCACCGGACGCGCGGCGTTTTCATGCAATTGGCGGGGGATTGATGACGCTGGACGATTACAACGGCTTCTGTGCTTCGCTGCCTGCAACGAACCACGTGGTGCAATGGGGCGGCGCCCATGTCTGGAAGGTCGGGACCAAGGTGTTTGCGATCGGTGGCTGGGATCAGGGTCGGCAGCTCTTCGTCACCTTCAAATGCTCCGACATCGCCTATGACGTGCTCAAGGAGCAGCCGGGCCTGCGCCCCGCGCCCTATCTTGCCTCCCGCGGCATGAAGTGGATCCAGCGTCAGACAAGCCAGAGCATGGACGATGGTGCGCTGGAGGACTATCTGCGCGAGAGCCACCGCCTTGTTGCCCTTAAGCTGACGAAGCAGGCGCGCAAGGAATTGGGGCTTGGCGCAAGCTAGCCAATATTCCTCGAGGCGCCGGAAAACCGCCATCTTCATGCCCGGTTCATGTTGGAACCATATGATGGGTAACTGGTTTGCTGGCGAAGGGTTCGCCGAACTGAACAATGCCGGGCGGCGGCACATACGGACCGGAGAGTTTCGCACGATGCTGCGCAGTATCTTCACCCTTTCGGCGCTTGCCGCGGGACTGGTGTTTTCCAATGCGTTCGCCGCGCCGACGCATGACGGTGCCGCCCAGCCTGTCCGCACGTCCGGGAGCGGCGGCATTCTGCTCGCGCAGGACGGCAATCTCGACATTTATTACGATGCCAGGGGCAATCGCGTCATCGTCGATTCGGACACCGGCAAGGTGATCGCCATCCAGCCGCCACAGACACGGCTCGACCGGCGGGCGCTGCGCCGAGAGAGCCGGATGCGCGAACTTGGCCGCGCACCCGCCGACGATGACCGCTACTATCTCGACGACCCCCAGGATATGGCACGCTTCCGCCGCAGACAGCTGGAAGAGGAAGGCCGGGTCATTCCACCGCCCGCCGACGAATACGATCCTGACGGAAGTGGTTCAGTCGATGCCTATCCGCCGGCACCGCAGGACGACGGCAGTTACGACAACAATTATCCCGACGCGCCGCAGCCGGGTATAATCAAGCGCCAACCGCTGAACGAGGCGTCGATAGACCCCGTCCGGCCGGCAGACCCGACGGACCAGGCAGCGCCCTCGGACCAGGCGGCATTGCCGCCAAAGGCTGGCGGCAAGACGTCGGTCGATCCGTCGCTTTCGCTGGGCGCACGCCAGGATGTCGCGGCACTGCAGGTGCTGCTCGACCGGGGCGGGGCTTCGCCTGGCGTCATCGACGGGCGCTTCGGTTCGAATGTCGACAAGGCGCTGGCGGCCTACAATCAGATCAACGGCAGCAGCCTCAAATCGACCGATTCGGTCGGCATCCAGGCCGCATTGTCGCAGTCCGGTGGCGACGCGTTCGCCAACTACACCATCACCGCGGAGGATGCGGCCGGCCCCTACGTCGCGTCGATCCCGGAAGACTACAGCCAGAAGGCGCAACTCGACCGCATGGGCTTCACCTCCGTCACCGAGGCGCTGGCCGAGCGCTTCCACATGGACGAGAACTATCTCAAGGCGCTCAATCCGGACGCCAACTTCAATCGTCCGGGCACGATCATCAAGGTCGCGAATTTCGGCAAACTGGTTTCTACCCCGGTTGCCCGCATCGTCGCCGACAAGGGCAAGAAGGAAGTCTTTGCCTATGATGCGTCCGGCAAGCTGGTCGCGGCCTACCCCGCCACCATCGGCTCGTCGGACACGCCGTCCCCGACCGGCATCCATGCCGTGTCGCGTGTCGCGCTCGATCCGAACTACACCTACAACCCCAACATCAACTTCAAGCAGGGCGAGAACAACAAGATCCTGACCATTCCGCCTGGGCCGAATGGCCCGGTCGGATCGGTGTGGATCGCCCTGGACAAGCCGACTTACGGCATCCACGGCACGCCGGAGCCCTCGAAGATAGGCAAGACCGAGAGCCATGGCTGCGTGCGCCTGACCAATTGGGACGCGCGTGAACTGGCCAAGCTGGTCTCGCCGGGCGTGCCGGTGGAGTTCGTCGAGTAGGGTATGTCGATATTCAAGCGATGCCGGCCTGACCTGAATCTCAACATAAATCTCAACCAATGATCCTGCGCACCCACTTCACATTCGGCGTTGCCGCGTAGATCAACTGCACCACCAGAATGAAGCCGACGCTCGCCAACGGGGTGATCAGGCAAAGTGCGGCGCCGACGGCCCACAGGATCTGTGCCTTGACGATGCGCAGGTAGACCGTGCGTTTCGTTTCCGCATCGACGTCCTCCGCGACAAGGCCGCTCTTCTCCGCATACCACCAGCTGACGAACAGCGTGATGCCGAGCATCAAGAGGTTGAGCCAGTAAACCAGCACAGCGGTCCTGAATTCCAGAAAATCGGCCAGAAGGTCGGTCGAGAACGGCAAGAGCGCGATGAAGGCGAGAAAGCAGAGGTTCAGCGTGGCCAGCCGTCTGTCGGATTTGGCGATCAAACCATGCTGGGCCTGCTGGCCGAACCAGAAGATGGTCAGGGTCAGAAAGCTCAAGGCATAGGTGAGGAAGCGTGGCGCGAGTGCCGCGATGGCGGCGAGCAGATCATGTTCGGAGTGGATCACGTCATGCGCCGGCACCCTGATCTCGAGCACGATCAGGGTGAGCGCGATGGCGAACACGCCATCGGTGATACCGACAATACGGCCGCGCCCCTCAACCGATGCTTCGAGCGGACGCTTCATCGATTTCTCCTGCCCGCGGGTCCTGGAAAACCTAAAGCGCGTCTCGTCGAAACGGATTCCTGCGACGCGCTTTAAATCTTGCCTGATGCATGTCGTTGTCGCAAAAGCCGAGGTCACTTTTGCGCGACATGCATTAGCATGACTGCCGCGGTTTGCATCGGGGCAGATGCAATCCCTGGCAATATGGCTGGTTTCAAGGACAACAAGCCGCTGGCCGGTTGTTGCCGCCGCGCCGACGGTCTAATGAGGGTGGCATGCATGCGCCCAATCAAGCCGCCGCCGTTCCGCTGACCGCTCCGGTCGCGAACGGCACGTTCTGCCCGCAATCGCAGCGGCGTTATGTGTTGATCGCGGCGATCCTGGCCTCGGCGCTCGGCTTCATCGACGGATCGATCCTGGCGATAGCCATGCCGGCGATCCGCGTCGACCTCGGCGCCAGCCTTGCCGAGGCGCAGTGGATTTCCAATGCCTATGCGCTGACACTCTCAGCGCTGATCCTTGCCGGCGGTGCCGCAGGCGATCGGTTCGGGCTGCGCCATGCTTTCGTGGCCGGCATTGCGCTGTTCGTCGTGACCTCGCTTGCCTGTGCGCTGGCGCCGAACGCTGTCGTGCTGATCGCATTTCGCGCGCTCCAGGGCATCGGCGCCGCGATCATGGTGCCGGGCAGTCTCGCCATTATCGCCAAGGCCTATCCGAAGAAGGAACGCGGCAGGGCGATCGGCATCTGGGCGGCGGCCTCGGCGCTGACCACCGCTCTCGGCCCCGTGCTCGGCGGCCTGGTGCTCTCGGCTTTCGGCGGCGGCATCTGGCGGGCGATCTTTGCCGTCAATCTGCCGCTCGGCCTGATCTCGATCTATCTGCTGCTCGCCAAGATTCCGGCCGATGCGCCGACGGAGAAACGCAGCCTTGACCTTGCCGGCGGGGCGCTTGCGACGCTGGCCTTCGGCGCGCTCGCCTATGGGCTGACTTCAATGAGCGCCAGCGGCGAGAGCCACATGGCCGGTCCAAGCATTGCCGCCGGCGCCGTGCTGCTTGTCGTCTTCATCCTGTTCGAGCGGCGGCAGCGCGAGCCGATGATAGATCTCAGCCTGTTTCGCATCGGTGCTTTCGCCGGCGCCAACGTCGCGACGTTCTTTCTCTATTTCGCACTGTCAGCCAATCTTTTTTATCTGCCGATGCTGCTGATTGCAGGCTGGGGACTGAGCACCGCCGAGGTCGGCTTCATCTTCCTGCCGCTGTCGGCGGCGATCGCGCTTCTGTCGGGGCCCGTCGGCAAGCTGTCGGACCGGATCGGGCCCCGTTTTCCCATTGCCTGCGGCAGCCTGATCGTGGCGGTTGCCTTCGCCGGGCTGGCCTTGCTCGCCTATGCCGGCTTTCACCATTTCTGGACCGGCATCTTCCCCTTGATGGCGCTGATGGGGCTCGGCATGGCGTTGGTCGTATCGCCATTGTCCACCGCCATCATGACGGCGGTGGAAGACAAGGACACCGGCGCGGCTTCCGGCATCAACAACGCCGTCTCACGCATCGGCGGCTTGATCGCGGTGGCGGCGATGGGGTCGCTCGCTGCCTGGATCTACGCCAATGCCCTGGAGGTAAATGCCGCGCCCGGCGTGCCTGGCTTCGGCGAACCGCCACCAGCAGGACTTTCGCCGGCACTCGATGCGGCGAGGATCGCCGCCAGCGACGCAGCCTTTTCCGCCGTCTCCTTGGTGACGGCGCTGCTATGCCTGCTTTCCGCTGTCATTGCCTGGATGACGATTTCGGGCGAAGCGCTGCCGTGGTCGCGGCGCGCCGAACCTCGGCAGGGCGAAGGCTGAGTCTCAGCCTTCGATCTTGGCGCTGGCGACCTTCAGCGAATTGCCATCTTCCTGTTTCAGCAGATCGTCGATGCGCTCGCGCTCGCGCTTGAAGGCGACGAGATCGTCGCCCTTCAGCACCTTGCCGACCGGTAGACGGACGCGCATCGGATCGACTTTGGTGCCATTGACGATCAACTCGTAGTGCAGGTGCGGACCTGTGGCCAGGCCGGTCTGGCCGAGATAGCCGATAGTCTGGCCCTGACGCACATGCATGCCCGGCTCCATACCTTTGGCAAAGGCACTCTGGTGATTGTACGAAGTCTCGTAGCCATTGGCATGGCGAATGATGATCTGCTTGCCATAGCCGCCGGCCCAGCCGACCTTCTCGATGACGCCATTGCCGGCGGCGATAATCGGCGTG